>NZ_JCAFRP010000007.1:0-261158 GCF_059368315.1 Stenotrophomonas sp. YJH_SMC_119
ACTATGGACGGTCAAACGGGCATTTTTATGGTGGTTCATCCGGGCTCTTTGGGGTCTGGAGAGGTGTGGTAACCACCATTTTCCAAAGATGTCCCGGATGAACAACCTACCGAGAGATCACAACTAACAGTCGACTCTACCTGATAAGGCGCACACAGCCGCCGAGATGTCGTCCCCATCGGCGCACGCACCCCCCGAGGCATCGTCCCCGTCGGGGCACGCAGCCCGCCGGCGCTGTCCCATCTCATCTCGCGATCCATCGCCGCCCGAAAGACGCGGCGCTTACCGCCGCTTGGCCCACTTGTAGAACCGCTTCCAGCCCTGCCGCACGGCCGCGACCCAGCCCGGGTCGGCCACCAGTGCAGCCTGCGCGGCGCTCGGCGCCTGGCCGGTCACGCGCTGACGGATCTTCAGTAGGTTCTTCATGTCGCTGCGGCTCAGTTGCCGGCTCAGCGGGTTGCGGCGCAGCCAGCGTGGCGCGCGCCAGGCCGAGGTGAAGTCCAGCAGCACCGGTACGCCGCCGCTGACTACCACGTTGGTGCCATGCAGGTCGTTGTGGGTGATGCCGGCGGCGTGCAAACGGCTGAGCGCGTGCTGCAGCTGCTCGAACACCTCATTGCCGACGGCCTGTGCGTTGCTCAGGGTCTGGCCGGGGATGAACTCCATGCCCAGCGCCAGGCCACCGAGGGTGCCGAGCAGCGCGGGGGCGTGCTTCCAGCCGCCGAGGCGCTGCAGCATGCGGGCCTCGCGGCGCACCATCAGTCGCGCGATCAGCGAAACGGGAGTGCCGCGGTAGCGGGAATAGTCCTTGATGACTGCCTCGCGCCCGTCCAGGCAGGTGCGATAGACGTCAGGGGCCAGGAAGCGTTCGCCGCGCTTGAGCAGCAGCGGGGTGGCGGCCTCATCGCCGCAGGAGGAGGGGGGCAGAGCAGGAAGATACATGTCGGGGTCTCGGACGACCCGGTGGGTGGCGCAAAGCGTCAAGCGAACCGGTGTTACAGGGAGTTACTAAGTTTTCGTTAATTTTAGTACTCGCCAGTTCGCTATTCCACGATTTGTCGGAGAAATGTCAGGGGCGTGGCTGGAACAGTTCGTCGCGCTCAATCGGACAATTCTGTCTGACTTGGTCGACGGTTCTTTCAGAATCAATAGGTTGGGACTCGCATCGGTTCGTTCATCCGCAGCCCGCTGAACGCCACGCACGCCCGGCTTGACCCCGACGCACGGCCTGCCGACCATAAGCTGTTAATTCGCGACATCGGCGGCCGCCCCTTCCTGGCACGTCCCCGTCCCCTGCCGCGGTCCCCACCGGTGCTGGCCGTCCGGCCGTGCATCGCCCTGATTCCCGTTCCGGCTGCGGCTGGAGGAAAGTGTTTTGATCATCAAAATCGTCATTGCAGCGCTGTTCGTCGCCTGCGTGCTGTACATCCACTTCCGTGGCAAGGTCCGCGCGCGCTGGTCGCGCCAGCTGCTGGACCACTCCAGTTTCATGGCCCCGATCAACGTGGTCATGTACATGTTCTCGAAGGTGCCGACCACGCCGTTCCTGGACCCGGCCAAGGAGTTCCCGCAGCTGGAGCCGCTGCGCCAGAACTGGCAGATGATCCGCGACGAGGCGCTGGCGCTGCGCGATGCGCAGGCGATCGCGGCCTCCAGCACGTTCAATGATGCCGGCTTCAATTCGTTCTTCCGCCGGGGCTGGAAGCGCTTCTACCTGAAGTGGTATGGCCCGTCGCACCCGTCGGCCAAGGCGATGTGCCCGAAGACCACGGCGTTGCTGGAGTCGCTGCCGGACGTGCGTGCGGCGATGTTCGCGCAGCTGCCGTCGGGCAGCGAGCTGCGTCCGCACCGCGACCCGTTCGCCGGTTCGCTGCGCCTGCACCTGGGCCTGGCCACGCCGAACAACGACGGCTGCTACATCGAAGTGGACGGCATCAAGAAGAGCTGGCGCGATGGCGAGTGGATGATGTTCGACGAGACCTACATCCACCACGCGCACAACGAGACGCCCGATGACCGCGTGATCCTGTTCTGCGACATCGCCCGCCCGCTGCGCTTCGGCCTGCCGGGGCTGTTCAACCGCGCGGTGGCGGCCACGTTGCTGGCCGGTGGTGCCTCGCCGAACCTGCCGGGTGACCCGACCGGTGGCGTCAACAAGGCATTCGGCAGCGTCTACAAGGTGCGGTTGAAGGCCAAGGCACTGCGCGAGCGCAGCGTGGTGGCCTACCAGCTGATCAAGTGGGGCCTGGTGGTGGCGGTGATTGCCGGTATCTGGGCGCTCTGATCGTTGCATGAGGTTGCCGGCCAGCGGCCGGCACTACCGGAACATCAAAAAACCCGCGCTGTCGCCAGCGCGGGTTTTTCTTTTGCATGGGTGGGTGCCGACCGTTGGTCGGCACGCCTTACTTCAGTGCCGCCTGCACGAACGGCGGGGTCACCAGCACGCCGGTGTGCAGCGCGGCGGTGTAGTACAGGGTGTTGAAGGTCTTGGCGGCCGAGTCGGCCTGGCGGAAGTCGAAGCTGCTATCGCCCTTGCGCGCCATGGTCACGCTCCACCAGCCGGTGGGGTAGCACGGCTGCGGGAATGGCAGGGTCTTGAACGAACCGAAGCCGGCCTTGCCCATCTCGGCGCGCATTTCGTTGATCAGGTCCAGCTGCATCAGCGGCGACTCGGACTGCTGCACCAGGATGCCGTCGTCCTTCAGGGCCTTGAAGCAGCTCTCGTAGAAGGCCTTGTTGAACAGGCCTTCACCCGGGCCGACCGGGTCGGTCGAGTCCACGATCACCACGTCCACGCTGCCGGCCGGGCAGTTGGCCATGTAGGCCACGCCGTCGTCGAACAGCAGCTCGGCGCGGGCGTCGTCGTTGGAGTCGCACAGTTCCGGGAAGTGCTTGCGCGCCATCACCGTGACCTGCTCGTCGATATCGCACTGGGTCACGCTCTCCACGCCGGTGTGCTTGAGCACTTCGCGCAGGGTGCCGCAGTCGCCGCCGCCGATGATCACCACGCGCTTGGGCGCGGCGTGGGTGAACAGCACCGGGTGGCTGATCATCTCGTGGTAGAAGAAGTTGTCCTTGCTGGTCAGCATGATGGCCCCGTCGATGGTCATCAGGTTGCCCCAGTCGGTGGTCTGGAAGATCTCGATCTTCTGGAACGGCGACTGCACCTCGTCCAGCTTGCCGGTGATGCGGTAGCCGATGGCCGAGCCGGTGCGCTCGAAGTGTTCGATGTACCAGTTGTTGCTGTCAGTCATTGGAAAACAGTCCTGTTCGGAGGGGTGGAGCCGGGCTGGCGGGCGGGGCCGCGTGGCACAGATGCCACATCCGGACGGATCGGCCCGTTCAGGTTGGAACCTGTCACGGGCGCGGGCGCGCATGATAACGAACCTGTGGGCATATAGGCGTTATCATGCCCCCCCTTTTATTGCCAACAAGGCCGACTGAAATGACCGATTGGTCCCTCGACCAAGCCCGCAAGACCTACTCGATCCCGCATTGGGCGGACGGTTACTTCGACGTGGATCAGGCCGGGCACATGGTGGTGAGACCGACCGGGGCGGACGGCCCGGTGGTGTCGCTGCCCAAGGTGGTCGATGCGGCGCGCGCGGCCGGTGCCAAGCTGCCGCTGCTGGTGCGCTTCCCGGACATCCTCGGCCAGCGCCTGGGCAAGCTGCAGGCGGCCTTCGCCCAGGCCCAGCAGGACTGGGAGTACAGCGGCGGCTACACCGCCGTGTACCCGATCAAGGTCAACCAGACCCGCGGCGTGGCCGGCACCCTGGCCAGCCACCACGGCGAGGGCTTCGGCCTGGAAGCGGGCAGCAAGCCCGAGCTGATGGCCGTGCTGGCGCTGTCGCGCCCGGGTGGCCTGATCGTCTGCAACGGTTACAAGGACCGCGAGTACATCCGCCTGGCCCTGATCGGCCGCAAGCTGGGCCTGCAGACCTTCATCGTCATCGAGAAGCCGTCCGAGCTGAAGCTGGTGCTGGAAGAGTCCAAGGCGCTGGACGTGAAGCCGGGCCTGGGCGTGCGCATGCGCCTGGCCTCGCTGGGCGCCGGCAAGTGGCAGAACAGCGGTGGCGACAAGGCCAAGTTCGGCCTGTCGCCGCGCCAGCTGCTGGATCTGTGGAAGTCGCTGCGTGACACCGAGTACGCCGACTGCCTGAACCTGCTGCACTTCCACATGGGCTCGCAGATCTCCAACGTGCGCGACATCGCCAACGGCATGCGCGAAGCCACCCGCTACTTCGTGGAGCTGTCGCGCCTGGGCGCGAAGATCACCCACGTCGATGTGGGCGGTGGCCTGGGCGTGGACTATGAAGGCACCCGTTCGCGCAGCTTCTGCTCGATCAACTACGGCCTGCATTCCTATGCCAGCAACATCGTGCAGCCGCTGGCCAATGCGTGCGAAGAGTTCGGCCTGACCCCGCCGCGCATCGTGACCGAGTGCGGCCGCGCGATGACGGCACACCACGCGGTGCTGATCGCCAACGTCTCGGAAGTGGAAGAGGCGCAGGAAGGCCGCGTGCCGGACCAGCACGACGACGAACCGGCGGCGATTCGCCACCTGCGCGAGATCCACGACGAGCTGGACGTGCGCCCGGCGGTGGAACTGTTCCAGGAAGCGCAGCATTTCCACGCCGAAGGCCTGGCCAGCTACGCGCTGGGTCAGATCGACCTGCCGCAGCGTGCGCGTATCGACGACCTGTTCTACGCCATCGCCCACGGCGTGCGTGCGCGCCTGAGCTATGACGAGAAGAGCCACCGCCCGGTGCTGGACGAACTGAACGAGCGCCTGGTCGACAAGTACTTCGTCAACTTCAGCGTGTTCGAGTCGATCCCGGACGTGTGGGCGATCGACCAGGTGTTCCCGATCGTGCCGATCGAGCGCCTGGACGAAACCCCCGACCGCCGCGGCATCATCGCCGACATGACCTGCGACTCGGACGGCATGGTGGAAACCTATGTCGAGAACGAGAGCCTGGACAGCTCGCTGCCGCTGCACAAGATGAAGCCGGGCGAGAGCTACCGCATCGGCTTCTTCATGGTCGGCGCCTACCAGGAAATCCTGGGCGACATCCACAATCTGTTCGGCGATACCGACGCGGTGGAAGTGCTGGCCGATGCCGATGGCTATGCCATCACCCAGCAGCGCCGCGGCGACACCACCGACGTGATGCTGGACTACGTGGGTTACCGCCTGGACGAACTGCGTGCGACCTATGCGCAGCGCGTGGCCGAGGCCCAGTTGTCGCCGGAACGTGCGCAGGAGTTGTCGGAGGCGCTGGAAGCCGGCCTGACCGGTTACACCTACCTGTCCGACGAACCGCTGGTCTGATGTAAACGGGAACGCCGGGCGTAGGCCCGGCGCTACCGGCCCCGATGAGCGCGCGCGCGATCTTCCATCTGTTCCTGCATGCCGCCGTGCCAGCCCTGCTGGCATGGCTGTTCTGGCGCAAGCGCTTTGCCTCGGCATGGTTGCTGATGCTGCTGGGATGGATCATCGATCTGGACCACCTGCTGGCCGACCCGATCTATGCACCGAACCGCTGCAGCATCGGTTTCCATCCCTTGCACACCGCACCGGCGATTGCCGTGTATGCGGGGTTGTGTGTGCCGAAGAAAACGCGGTTGTTCGGCATCGGCTTGATGATCCACATCGTGCTGGACGCGATTGATTGCTGGTGGATGCATCACCGTTGATGTTTGATGTGTGTCGACCAAGGTCGACACCTACCGGGTGTACGGCGACCGGTCGGATTGGCGCTTGGTAGAGCCGGCCGCTGGCCGGCTTCCGCAGGGCGTTCCCGGTGACTACGTGGTTGCCGGCCAGCGGCCGGCACTCCCCATCGTTAGGTTGGCCAATGTCGACACCTGCCGGGTGTACGGCGACCGGCCGGATTGGCGCTCGGTAGAGCCGGCCGCTGGCCGGCTTCCGCAGGGCGTTCCCGGTGACTACGTGGTTGCCGGCCAGCGGCCGGCACTACCCACCGTGAGGTTGGCCAATGTGGACACCTACCGGGTGCACGGCGACCGGTAGGATTGGTGCTTGGTAGAGCCGGCCGCTGGCCGGCTTCCGCAGGGCGTTCCCGGTGACTACGTGGTTGCCGGCCAGCGGCCGGCACTACCCATCGTGAGGTTGGCCGATGTTGACACCTACCGGGTGTGCGGCGACCGGCCGGATTGGCGCTTGGTAGAGCCGGCCGCTGGCCGGCTTCCGCAGGGCGTTTCCGGTGACCACGTGGTTGCCGGCCAGCGGCCGGCACTACCCACCGTTAGGTTGGCCGCTTCACGCCACCGGCAACCACAACGCTGCGCGCAGGCCGGGCTGCGCATTTTCCAGCGCCAGGCGCCCGCCATAACTGGCGGCGATATCGCTCACAATCGCCAACCCCAATCCACTGCTGCCCTCGCGCTCATCCAGGCGTACACCACGCTGTGTGACCTGTGACAGCGCATCCGCCGCCAGGCCAGGGCCGTCATCACGCACTTCGATGCGCAACTGCCCGTCGTGGGCTTCCGCTTCGACAGTGACCTGCTGTTGCGCCCACCGCCCGGCGTTGTCCAACAGATTACCCAATATCTCTTCCAGATCCGCACTGGCACCGGCGAACTGCAGCGCCGGATCAATGCCTTCCGCTGTGAACGCAATGCCGCG
The DNA here is from genome assembly GCF_059368315.1 of Stenotrophomonas sp. YJH_SMC_119. Lineage (NCBI taxonomy): Bacteria > Pseudomonadati > Pseudomonadota > Gammaproteobacteria > Lysobacterales > Lysobacteraceae > Stenotrophomonas > Stenotrophomonas sp. YJH_SMC_119. The sequence goes on from NZ_JCAFRP010000007.1 coordinate 6,656, forward strand.
TTCGCCATGCACGCGTGCCATCAGCCGGCACAGCGCCTGCGCGACAGTCGCCACGTCGGTGCGTTGGCGATGGTCGGCGGCCAACCCAGCGGCCAGGTAGCGGTCGACACTGGCCTGCATGCGGGCGCTCTGCTCACGAACGGTCGCCCGCCAGTCCCTGCCGTCGCCGTCGGCCTCGGTGGCCAATACGCTCATCGGGGTTTTCAGCGCATGCGCCAGATCCTGTGCGCTGGTGCGCGCGCGCGCGACCATGCGTTGCTGGTGGTCCAGCAGCGCGTTGAGTTCCTCACCCAGTGGTGCGACTTCCGCCCCAAGTCCCCGCGTCTCGATGCGCTGCACATCGCCGCGCCGAACCCGTTCCAGCTGCGCACCGAGGCGATGCAGCGGGCGCAGGCCGAAGTGGACCTGGCTGGCGAGCACCGCCAGCCACGCCGTGACCAGCACGCCCAGGGCGATGGCGGTGCGCTTGCGGAACGCGGCTACATCCGCATCCAGCGCGCTGCGGTCGGTGGCAACCACGGCCACGAACGGTGCGCTGGCGCGCGGCAGGCGCACCTGTTGCACGCGTGCACGCAGGGATTGCTGTAGTGGCCCAGCCAGATTGCGCGTGGCCGCACCTGTGGCCATGGCCGGCAGGGTTTCATCCCACAGCGAGCGCGACTGCAGCAGCACGCGGCCATCGGCACCGGCAATCTGCCAATAGGCACCGGAGAACACGCGCTGGAAGCGCGCGTCATTCGGTTCCTGGCGCAGGCGCAGCTGTCCTTCGGGGTCCACTTCGGCCTGCGCCAGCAGGGTCAGCATGTCCTGCTGCAGTTCGTGGTCGAGGCGGTCACGCGCGCTGCGCTTGAACAGTTCGCCCAGCAGCGCGCTGGCCAGCAGCGAAACCAGCAGCAGGCCGGCGCCGCCAGCCAGCAGCAGGCGCCGACGCAGCGAGGATTGCCGGCTCACGGCGCGGCCAGCCGCCAGCCCTGGCCACGCACGGTCTGGATCAGATCGATGCCGAGCTTGCGGCGCACGCGTCCGAGCAGCACGTCCAGCGCATTGGAGTCCGGGTCGTGGCCGCCGTCGAACACCTGTTCGCCCAGCCGGTCGCGGCCGATCACCTGGCCGCTGTGGTGGATGAAGTAACTGAGCAGGCGGAATTCCTGCGGGCTGAGCGACAGCGCTTGGCCGTCCAGCTCGAAACGGCCAGCGTTGACGTCCAGCTGCAGTGGTCCGCAGTGCAGGCGCGGGCTGGCGTGGCCATGGCTGCGGCGGATCAGGGCGCGCAGGCGCAGCACCAGTTCGTCGGCCTGGAACGGTTTGGTGAGGTAATCGTCGGCGCCTGCGTCGAAGCCGGCCAGCTTGTCGTGCCAGCGCCCGCGTGCGGTCAGCACCAGCACCGGGAAGCTGCGGCCGTTGCCGCGCCAGCGCTCGATCACGCTCAATCCGTCCAGCCCGGGCAGGCCCAGGTCGACGATGGCCGCCTGCAGGTCTTCGATCTGGCCGATCTCCTCGGCCTGGCGGCCGTCGGCGACGACGTGCACCACGTAGCCGGCCTGTTCCAGCAGGGGCCCCAGGCGCTGTGCCAGTGCGGCATCGTCTTCGGCCAACAGGATGCGCATCAGTCGTCCAGCTCCGTCTTCAGCAGCTTTCCGCTGCGCGCATCATAGTCCAGCTCCACCACCACGCCGTCGCTGCGCAGGATCTCCACTTCGTAGACGCCGTCGTCCAGCTCCACTTCCAGCAGTTGGCCCGGAAAGCGCTTGAGCGCATCGCGCACCACGCTTTCCAATGGCACGTAGCGGCCCTGCTGCACGGCGCGGCGCGCGACCTGCTGCGCCGGGTCCTGTGCGGGCGCGGCGGCGGTCGGGGCGCTGGCCAGGGCCAGCAGCAGGGGCAGGGTGGAGAGCATCGGGGCGCGGGGAGGACTGTAGGACCAGGCGTGAGTGTGGCGGAGGTGACTAACAGCTGGCTAACAGTGCCGGCTAAGGCGCTGTTAACCACGGGGTGCATTGTGGCGTTGCCGGGATGGTCCGGCCACGAACACGAACAGGAGAACCCCCATGTTGAAGTCACTCACCCTCGCCACTGTTGCCCTGCTGGCCGTCGCGCCGGCCGTACAGGCTGCGCCGCTGGGCATGGCCCAGGTTGAACAGACCCTGCGCAAGGCCGGCTACACCCGGATCCATGAGATCGAACGGGATGATGGCCTGTGGGAGGCTGACGTGAGCCGCGCCGATGGCCGCTTCAGCGAGGTCTACGTGGACCCGAAGACCGGCGAGATCTTCGATGAGCACAGCAGCCGCGCGCTGTTGACCACCGAGCAGGTGCTGGCACGGGCACAGGCGCATGGCCTGCGCGAGATCCATTCGCTGGAACGCGATGGTGCGACCTGGTCGCTCGAAGCCCGCAATGCCCGCAACCAGAAGGTAGAGGTGCGCCTGAGCGGTTATGACGGCCGCATCCTGCACAGCGAGCGCGATGGCTGGCTGGATTGATTCCCGTGCGGGTAGGTGCTGGCCGCTGGCCGGCACGGAATGCAGAGCGTGTCGACCAAGGTCGACACCCACCGGCACATGCAAGGTCGACACCTACCAAGCGTACGCAGCGGTAGTGGCCGACCTTGGTCGGCCCAGGCCCGACGCGGGGCTTACCAGCCAAACGGCGGCGGGTAATCCCAATAGCCCGGGCCGCGGCCGTAGTAGCCGCCGTACGGGCCGAAGAAGCCCGGGCCCTTGCCTTCGCTCACGTGGATGTTGACGTTGACCCCGTGGGTCTTGCCCTCATCGGTGGTGTAGTTCTTGCTCAGGTTCAGCGTGGCGGCGTTGTAGTGGCTGTTGCCACCGTTCTTGGAATAGCCGATACCGGTGGTGAAGCTGCCGGATACCTTGACCTTGTCATCGGTGACGTCGGCGATCTTCGCGTCGTCGTGCACGCGCGGGCCGCTCTTGTCACCGTAGTACGTGCCCGGCGGGTCCTGCTGCAGGGCCGGGTCGTTGAGGTAGCGCATCGGCGCCTGCGGCAGCGTCAGGTCCAGGCCGGCAGCCTGCGGCGCGGTGGCGCCGGCGGCGGACTGGGCCAGCACGGTTCCCGGCAGGGCCAGGCACAGCAGCAGGGTCAGGGGGCGGATCATGACGGTGCTCCAGCGGACAGATGGCCGCGCAACACGCGGCGGTACAGGCCGACGCTAGCAGGGGCTGCTTGAATGATGCCTGTCGGCGCCCGCTCGCGGTAGAGCCAGGCCATGCCTGGCTGCAGGCTACAACCGCCCGAACCCGAACAGCCCCGCCAGCGGATGCGCCCGCCGCTCGATCCCGGCCCGCAGCAGCTGCGCGCCGATCATCGAATAGGTGATGCCGTTGCCGCCGTAGGCCATGGCGAAGTGCACCCGCGGCCCCCACTGATCGTGCGGGCCGAAGAACGGCAGGCCGTCCGCCGTTTCGGCGAAGGTGCCGGCCCAGGAAAACGCCGGCACCGGGTCCAGCCGTGGGAACCAATGCAGCAGCTGCTTCATCAGCTTGTCGGCCTTGCTCTGAACGCGCCGGTCGCGGCGGGCGGGGATGTCGATGGCGTCGTCCAGCCCGCCCACCAGCAGGCGACGGTCGCCGGTGGCGCGCAGGTACAGGTAGGGGCGGGCGCTCTCCCACACCATGGTGGTGCGCAGCCGGCCGAGCACGTCCGCATCGATGGGATCGGTGATGAAGGCGTAGCTGCTGCGGTTGCGTGCAACCCGTTGCTTGAGCCAGCGCTGGTTGGCATAGCCCATGGCCAGCACCACGTGGCGTGCGCGGATGGTGGCACCATCTTCGGTACGGGCGGTCACCCCGCGCGCAGTGGCGTCGAGGCTGTGCAGCACCGTGCGGTCATGCACGTGGCCGCCGCGCCGACGCAGGCGCTGCAGCAGCGCATAGGTCAGCCGATACGGATCGACCCGCGCCGCCTGGCGCGTGAGCAGGGCACCACCGGCGTCCACCTCGAAGCGTTCCTGCAGTGCCTCCGGGCCCAGCCAGCGGGCATCCAGGCCGATGCTGCGCCGCGCCTCACCTTCGGCCATCAAGCGCGGAACGTCGCGATGGCGGCTGGCCAGGTACAGGCTGTCCATGCGCTGGAAATCCACGTCCTTCAACCCGCGTGCCACGTCGCCCAGCGCTGGGATTGCTTCCGCACACGCCCGGTAGGCAAGCGCCGCGGCGTCCTGGCCATAGCGCTGGGCCAGTTCCAGCAGGTGGGTGTCGATCTCGTACTGCAGCAGCGCGGTGCTGGCAGCGGTGCTGCCCCAGCCGATGTCACGCTGCTCGATCACCGCCACGTCGTGGCCATGCCCGGACAACTCGTCGGCAATCAGCGCACCGGTGATGCCGCCGCCGACCACCAGCACGTCGCAGCGCAGATCCCGCTCCAGCGGTGGGAAGGCGTGGATCAGGCCGTTGCGCACCGCCCACCACGGGTAGCCACTCTTCAGGTCCATGAGTGGGCGGCTCAGGCTGTGGGGCGACCGGTGTGCGGGGTGTGGATCAGTTCGGACAGATCGAAGCCCTGCAGGCGGGCGGTGGCCAGATAATGATCCTGCACGGTGGCGTCCAGCTGCGGTTCGCGGGCCAGCAGCCACAGGTACTTGCGGTCCGGGCTGCCGACCAGCGCCACGCTGTAGTCCGGAGCGACCTGGATCACCCAGTAGTCGCCCTTGGCGAACGGCAACCAGCGCAGACCCTTGGGCAGGAAGCTCACCTCCAGGCGCGCGCTGTCGTTGTCGACGGCACAGGCCTCGCCGGTGGCTTCCTCGACGTCGCCGTCCATGCGGCAGCGGTTGGTGACGCCGACGTTGCCGTTGTCGAGCAGGGTGTAGTGCGCCGACACATCGGTGCAGCCTTCCGGCTCGTGGCGCATCGGCAGGCGTGCGATTTCGTACCAGGTGCCCAGGTAGCGGGGCAGCTTGAGGTCGGCGACGGTCTTCAGCGGCGGGTGGTCGGTCATCGGCGGTCGTGGCAGGGGTGGGCCTCCACGATGCCGATGGCCTTGCCATGGGCGGGTGAAGCCGGGGCGATGGCCGTGTCCAGAACGTTCCGTCGCCGCTGTGGCGTGGCCGTTGTCACCGGCGTGGCGGTATGCTGCCGCCAGCGCCGTGTTTTCCTGATCCAACCGAGGTGGAGGTGCCGATGTACCAGGTGATCCTGTTGAAGAGTGAATCCGCGTTCGCACGCGAGCAGTGGCCGCAGGTTGATGACCTGGTCGACTACGAGGGCGTCAGCTACAGCCTGCGTGCCGGCCCGCGCCAGCCGCTGCCCACCGACCACGACTGGCACCCGGTGGCGGTGTACGCGCCCGATGAGATCACCGAGGAAGAGTTCCAGGACTGGTACGCGCTGCAGCAGCCGGCCGTCGAAGAGCTGCGCCTGAAGTACTGACTTCGCCGGCGTGGCGAGCGTGCGCGCGGAAACGCAGGCGGGGTGAACCGACGGGGTAGAGTCGACTGTTGGTCGACTGCTCTTCGCTGGACGCTGTGCAAAGCCCGCGCTGCGCGCGATAGTCGACTAACAGTCGACTCTACCCCCGTCGATTCGCCCGGCCACGATCACCCCGCCGCAATCGCCAGGCCGTTATCGCCCCGTCGTGACCACCCCGCGCCATCACCCCGTCGAAGCTCCCATCGCGGTGGGTGTGGTCCTCTGAGCCACCATCCAGCCTTTACCGCCTGTGCCGTATAGTCGCGCGCAGGCGCGGTGGTCCGCGCGAAACGGTGTGGCTGGCGTGTCTTCTTTCCTGCGATCGATCCGTGCACGGGGGCCTTGGCTGGCCCTGCTGCTGTGCACTGCCTTCCTGCTGTCCGCACCGGTGCTGGCCCAGGATGAGGACCCCACGCCGAAGCAGCAACTGGCGGACATCGATTCCAGGCTGAAGGAGGTCGAGCGCAAGCGGGGCGATGCAGAGGCCATCGAGACACTGGCGATGCTGTCCGAGAATGCCTCGCAGGCCCGGCGCGATGCCGAAGCGCTGGAGAAGGCGTTGCAGCCGCAGCTGGATCGGATCAGCGAACAGCTGGCGCAGCTGGGCACGCCTGCGGAAGGCACCACCGAACCGCCGGAACTGGCCGCGCAACGACGCACCATCACCAAACAGCGCGACGGCCTGGCCGCGTCGGTAGCGCAGGCCAAGGCCAGTGCCGTGCGTGCCCAGCAGCTGGCAGCCGACATCGACCAGCAGCGCACTGCGCAACGCGCCGAAGACATGGGGAAGAAGGTCGCCTCGCCGTTGTCTCCGGCGCTGTGGAGCAAGGTGGCCGAGCGCCTGCCGATCGATATCGCACGCGTCGCGCCGTTGGCCGAGCAGGGGCGCGATACGTTTGTTGCTGGTGTCCGGGCCAATGGCTGGGGCACGCCGTTGCTGGGCCTGCTGGCCGCGTTGGTGATGATGTTCCCGCTGCGGCTGTGGCTGCGCAGGCTGGGGCGGCGCTTTGCGGCGTCCGAGCGTGCGCCGGACGGTCGCCTGCGCCGCTCCGGCCTGGCCATGTGGCTGCTGCTGGTCGGTACGCTGCTGCCCGGCTATGCCGTGGTGGTGCTGATGGCAGCGCTCGATGCGATCGATGCGATCGCGCCGCGCCTGCAGGTGGTGGCCGACGGCCTGGAGACGGCCACCTTCCGCGCCGCCTTCATTGCGGCGCTCAGCGCGTGCATGCTGGTACCCAAGCGTCCGTCGTGGCGGTTGCTGAATCTGGATGACACCGCCGCACTCAAGCTGCGCAAGTACGCGTGGGGCGCGGCGGCGCTGGCCTGGCTGAGCACGGTGCTGGTCGCCCTCGATCAGGCCACGCGTACCAGCGACGTCACCACGGTGGCGCTGGACGGCCTGATTGCGCTGACCTACCTCGGCCTGATCATGGCCATGCTGGTGACCCTGGCACGCCTGCATCGCCGGCAGACCGCCGAGGCCGAGGCCAAGCTGGAGGCACAGGCCGATGGCGTGGGCGCGGCCACGCCGGTGCGTCGCAGCAGCTGGCTGGTACTGGCCCGGGTAGCGGGCAACATCGCGGTGGTGGCGGCCATCATTGCCACATTGCTGGGCTACCTGAACTTCGCCAAGTTCGTGAACCAGCAGCTGATCGGCGGCAGCATCGTGGTGCTGGCCGCGACCCTGCTGTTCAAGTTCGTCGATGACCTGAGCACCTGGATGCTCAACGCCGACAGCAAGGTTGGCCAGACCATCCTGCTCAGCACCGGCCTGAGCGTATCGCGGCTGGAGCAGGCCGGCGTGCTGCTGTCGGCGGCGCTGCGTACCGTGGTCGTGCTGCTCACGCTGCTTGCCCTGGTGGCGCCGTTCGGCAACATCGGCGCGGTGGTGGAGCGCTTCACTTCACTGTTCACGACCGGATTCGATATCGGTGGCACCAAGCTGGCACCGGCGGGGATCGTGTTGGCGGTACTGGCGCTGCTGGCCGGCCTGGCGATCACCCAGCTGGTGCAGCGCTGGCTGACCGACACCTACCTGCCCAAGACCGAACTGGATCTGGGCGCACGCAATTCGGTCAGTACGGTTGCCCGTTACGTGGGCATCATCATCGCGGTGATCTGGGCGCTGAGCGCGATGGGCCTGCAGCTGAGCAAGCTGGCGTTGCTGGTCAGTGCGCTGTCAGTGGGTATCGGTTTTGGCCTGCAGGTGATCACCCAGAACTTCGTCTCCGGCCTGATCCTGCTGGCCGAGCGCCCGGTGAAGATCGGCGACTGGGTGAAGCTGGGCGACCAGGAGGGCGACATCCGCCGCATCAGCCTGCGTTCGACCGAGATCCAGGTGGGCGACAAGTCGACGCTGATCGTGCCCAACTCCGAGCTGGTCACCAAAACCGTGCGCAACATGACGATGGGCAACAACCAGGGCCGCATCCAGATCCAGTTCGCGGTGCCGCCCAGCACCGATGTCGGCAACCTGCGGCAGGCGTTGCTGGATGCGTACACCGCGCATACCAACGTGCTGAAGCAGCCGGCGCCGACGGTCTACATCGACAGCATTGCCGGTGGCCAGATCACCATCAACAGCTTCGCGTACGTGGCCAGCCCGCGGCAGGTCTACGCCACCCGCAGCGATCTGTACTTCAGCCTGCTGCAGATACTGGCCGAGCGGAACATTCCGCTGTCGACCCCGACCGATATCCACATCACCCGCGATCCGCAGGAGTAGGGGGTGTTCTGCAGGGCTGCGCCCTGCACCCGCTACGAGCCGGAGCAAAGGCAACAGCAACAGCAACAGCAACAGCGGGCATTCCGTGGTTTGGCGGGGTGGGTCCGGTTGCGGGAGACGCCGTAAACCCGTCCATGGGGGCTTGGCCGCGGCATCCATGCCGCGGACACTCCCGCAACCGGACCCACCCCGCCTTCGACAATCTCCCGCGATCTGTTGGAATTGCTCTCGGGGTCAGATCCGTTTTCCGGAGGAAAACGGATCTGACCCGATCTTGATTTTCGATATCTGACAGAGTGTGTCGACCAAGGTCGACACCTACCGACAGCCGCAGGAACTGTCAGAGGTGGGGCGGTGTCGGAGTGCGGGGTGTCAGCCGCATGGATGCGGCTGCCAAGCCTCCAGGGACGGATTTACGGCGTCCCCGCACTCCGACACCGCCCCGCCAAACCACGGAATGCCCGCTGTTGCCGTTGCTGTTGCTCTTGCTTCGGCCGTTGCTTCGGCGGGTGCAGGGCGCAGCCCTGCAAAGAGCCCTACCCCCGCGGTCGGCCGCGCGAGGGCACCAGTGCGAACGTATCCACTGCCAGCTTCTCGGCATGGTTCAACCACGCGCGGATCTCCAGATCATCCACTTCGTGGTCCAGCCCGAACGACACGTTGATCTTGCCGTTGGCATCGGGCTGCACCCACTGCTGTGCCAGCACCACCTTGCGCTGCGAGGACACCGCCTCGATCCAGAAGCCACGATCCGGCCGCGTGCTCGCCACCAGCTGCAGCATGTACTGGCCGGCGCGGGTGCGGCGACCCTTCTGGGTGATCATGTGCGCCTGGCGCACGCTCGGGCGCGGGCCCTGGAATGCGTCCAGCGGTGCGTCCACGGCAATGCCGCCACGCAGGTCGTTGTCGCGGTACAGCTTGATGCCGTTGTCACGGTTTACCAGCAGGGCGCACCAGTCGCCATCGGCCGAGCCGTCCTCGAACGCGGTGCAGCGGTCGACATAGGCCAGGGTGTTGTCCGGGTCGGCATCATCGAACTGGCGCGAGGTGTTCTCCAGATACACCGACTTCAATCCCCAGTCCTTGTCGTATTCCAGCAGCACCGGCGGTTGCACGTGCTGCAGGCCGACCACCACCTGGTCGTCGCCGTCGATCCTCAGTTCGCGGGTCGGCTCACCCAGCCACAGCGAGCGGGCGAAGGCGAGGTACTGCGGGTAATCTCGGCCGCCATCACGCTGGGTGGCCACGCTGGCGCTGGGCGCGCGCTGGGTATCGATCAGTGAACGGCCAAAGCCCATCTTCTTCAGGTTCGGGTCCAGCAGGCTGAGCAGGGTCGCACCCGAATCCAGGGTGGTGCCGGCGTCGGCGCTGAGCTGCTGCGGCGCAATGCCATCGCCGAGGAACAGCAGCAGGTTCTCGCGCTTCTGCCGGGTCAGGATGTGGGTCAGATCGTTGGGCATCGCCAGGTGGTCGGAGGCGATCACGATCAGCGTGTCCTTGCCGTACGGGCTGGCCTGGATGCGTTCGACCAGCTGCGAGATCAGCCGGTCACTGCACTTGAGCGCGTTGAGCATGTTGATGTTGCCGTACTGGCTCTGGTAGCGCTCGCCCTTGCACGACACCGGCAGGTGGCCCGCCGGGTGGTGGGTGTCCATGGTGAGCGTGGTGAGCATGAACGGCGAGCCGGCGCGCGAGAGCTGTTCGAAGCGCTGGTAGGCGGTATCCAGCAGCACGTCGTCGTGCACGCCCCAGGCGGAGTAGTGGATGCGTCCGATCTTTTTCTGCTGCTTGAACCAGGCGAGGTCATGCACTTCGTCAAAACCGTGGCTGGCCAGGAACTGGCCCTTGCCGGCGAACTGGCCGTTGGCCCCGCCCAGGTAATGGTTGGTATAGCCCTGCTGCTTCAGGTAGTCGCCCAGGCACACCGCCTTGGGCAGGAAGCTGCCCATCCGGTCCATGCTGTTCTCATCGCCCTGCGAAGTGGTCAGCGGCACGCCGCACATCGACGACACCAGGCCGGCGATGGTCCAGCCGCTGCCCTCGGCCGAGGCCAGGTTGCGCACGTCCAGCGACTCGGACGCCAGCCGGTTGAGATTGGGCATCAGGCCTGGGAATACGTTTTCGTCCAGGTACGTGCGCTCCAGGCTCTCGCCGTAGATCCAGACGATGTTGCGCGGGCGCTGCAGCGGCTGCGTCGGCACCTGGTATTCGGGGGCGATGCGGGCGAAGTCGACCGGGCGCAGCTGCTGGTACAGGCGTTGGCCGTCGCGGGCCAGCGGGCTGATCATGATAGTGGCCACCCACACGGCCGCGAAGCCCGCGAACAGCGCGCCACCGTGGCCGGGCCGGCGCCAGCGCTTCACCCGCGTGGCGAACAGCGGCAGCAGCGAGACCAGCGCCAGCACGATGAAGCCGGCGATGTAGCCCTTGAAGTCGGAGACTCCGGCGCCTTCCATGTCGGCGCCGAGGTGGTACAGCGTGGCGGCGTTGAGCCCATCACCGGACAGCTTGTCGATCAGCCACCATGCGCTGAGCGTGAGCAGCAGCAGCGAGAACGCACTGGCCTTCCACCACACCCATTTGCCGGACGCGAGGAACAACCAGCACAGCAGCAACAACGACAGCAGCAGTATCCAGAGCATAGGCAGCTTCGGCAGTGACGGGGTGGTGGTGATGGACGTCGTACCGACGCGTGTCCATCCGACCGGCGCTGCCGCAAGCACATGCATGTGACAGGCCGATGACCCGATAGTGCATGCACGAACCTGACTGAAATGTTTGTTGGAATGACGCGCGCGAAATCGCGCTCAGTAGGTAAAACGAGCGTGAAAGGCTTCGTTGGATTGCATTAAAAACCGCATGAATACGGTTGTTTTCGCAGATTCGCTAGCGATGCCCGCGCTCTTCGCGTGCCCGCGCGCGACGATCGAACAGCAATGCACTGGTCACGATGCCAAGGCCGAGCACTACGCCGATGAACAACAGAATCAGGGCGATGAGCGGGTAGCCGAACAGATGCCAGCCGGTGTCGATCTTCATCATCATCGCGGCGGCCATGATCAATGCCGCGCTGATGATGCCGGCCGCCACGCGGTTGGCGATCTTCTGCAGGTTCTCCATCAACCGCGATTCTTCCAGGCCCGTCACCTTCATCTGCAGACGGTTCTCGGCCAGCAGCGCCATGATGTCCGACAGCTTGCGCGGCCCATCGCGCAGCAGCTGCTGCAGCTCCATCGCCTCGCTGGCGATGTTGGCTGCCGACAGGGACTTTTTCAGGCGCGCACGCATCACATGCTGCAGCTGGCGCTCGACGATGCGGCGGGTCTCCAGTTCGGGTGCCAGCAACCGGCATACGGTTTCCAGGTTGAGCAGCGCCTTGCCGAGCAGGCTCAGTTCCGGCGGTGTGCGCAGGCCGCAGGCGGTGGCGATGCGCACCATGTCCAGCACCACGCGGCCTTCGGAGAAACTGCCGCTGGCCGCATAGCGTGCGATCAGCTGGCCGGTCTCGCGCAGGTAGCGCTCTTCGTCGAAGGCCTCCAGCCGCGTGCTGATGCTGATCAGATCGTCGGCTACTTCCTCGCCACGGCCATCGACTGCGGCGAACAGGATCTTCAGCAGCCGCTCGCGCAGGCGCGGCGGCATGTGCGCGACCATGCCCAGGTCGAAGATCGCCAGCCGTCCATCGGGCATCACCCGCAGGTTGCCGGGGTGCGGGTCGGCGTGGATCTCGCCGTGCACGAAGATCTGGTCCAGGTAGCCGCGGATCAGCGCCGCCGCCAGCGGGTCCATCGATTGTTCGGTGCGGCGCACATCGGGAATCGCATCCACGCGCACGCCGGTGGCCAGTTCCATGGTCAGCACGCGCTGGCTGCTATAGTCCCACAGTGGCTGCGGAATCCACAGGCGGCGGAACGGCTTCAGGTGTCGGCCGAAACGGGCCAGGTTCTCGGCCTCGGCGTGGTAGTCCAGCTCCTGCATCAGGGTCTTTGCGAACTCGTTGAGCCAGTCGCGCAGGCGCACGCGGCGGCCCACCTGGGTCAGGTGGTCGGCGGCCAGCGCGAAGCTGCGCAGCGCCTCCAGGTCCGAGCGAAGTTGTGCAGCCACTTCAGGCTTCTGCACTTTCACTGCCACCTGGCGTCCGTCGTGCAGCACCGCGCGATGCACCTGCGCGATCGAGGCACAGCCCAGCGGCTCGGGATCGAATGAGGCGAACAGCTTGTTCACCGGTGCGCCCAGCTCCTGCTCGACGATCGCATGGATACGCTCGACCGGAATCTCGGCCACCTTTTCCTGCATGCGCTCCAGGGCTGTGGCGAACTCCACCGGCACCATGTCCGGGCGCGTGGACAGCATCTGGCCCAGCTTGACGAAGGTCGGGCCCAGCGCTTCCAGATCGCTGACGAACTGTTCCGGGTTGCCGTCCGCGGGAACGTCGGCTGGATTGCCTGCGGCATCCAGGTTCATGCCCGAGAACACCCCTGAATGGCGATAGCGCATCAGCAGGCGCAGGATCTGGCTGCGCCGGTTCATGCCTTTGACCAGCGGAGGATTGCCATTGGCGGTGGGCGGATTGCTCAAGCGGAACTCCCATGCGACGAAGACAGGTAGCGCCGGCCACGGGCCGGCAATGTCCGGATTCCGCAGTGTCGCCGGGGGGCGGTGGGCACGCGGTGAATCCGACGTCTTCCGCAGTCCACACCGGATCGGTCAGAATCCGCTCATTCCCTCTCTGGACTTCCCATGGCCGGTGCCAGCCTGTTCGCCCTGCTCGACGATATCGCCACCCTCCTCGACGATGTCTCGGTCCTGACCAAGGTCGCGGCGAAGAAAACCGCCGGCGTGCTGGGCGACGACCTGGCGCTGAACGCGCAGCAGGTCACCGGGGTCAACGCCAACCGCGAACTGCCGGTGGTGTGGGCGGTGGCCAAGGGCTCGCTGGTCAACAAGGTGATCCTGGTGCCGGCAGCATTGGCGATCAGTGCGCTGGAGGCCTGGCTGCACAGCCGCGGCTGGAACGTGCCGCTGATCGTACCGCTGATGATGATCGGCGGCGCGTTCCTGTGCTTTGAGGGCGTTGAGAAGCTGGCGCATCGGTTCCTGCACTCAGCCGAGGACGACGCCGAGCATCAGGCCGAGCGGCGCAAGGCGCTGGCCGACGCGCAGGTGGACATGGTGGCGTGGGAGAAGGACAAGGTGAAAGGCGCGATCCGCACCGACTTCATCCTCTCGGCCGAGATCATCGTACTGACCCTGGGCGTGGTCGCCACCGCATCGTTCACCAACCAGCTGGTCACGCTGGCCGTGGTTGCACTGGCGATGACGGTCTTCGTCTATGGGCTGGTGGCGGGCATCGTGAAGCTGGATGACGTCGGCCTGTACCTGTCGCGCAAGGGTGGGGCCGTGGCCGCCTTCGGTCGCGGCCTGGTGGCCTCGGCGCCGTGGCTGATGAAGTTCCTGTCGGTGGCCGGCACCATTGCCATGTTCCTGGTGGGCGGAGGCATCCTGGTGCACAACGTGCCGGCGCTGCACCACGCAGTACAGGCGATGGGCGGCGAGGGGCAGTGGGGCTGGCTGGTCAGCGCGGTGGGTAACATGGTGGTCGGCATCATCGCCGGCGCCATCGTGCTGGCGGCGGTGACCGGGTTCCAGAAGCTGCGCGGCAAGTAATCACCGGCGGGTCGCGAGGTAGAGGCCGACCTTGGTCGGCGCTTCGTTTGCCGCGCGCGCCAACCAAGGTTGGCACCTACCAAAGCGGTTCGCGACGGGCCGGACGGTCAGCCCGCCTGCACGCGGTTCTTGCCCTGTCGCTTGGCCGCATACAACGCGTCATCCGCACGGCGCAGCAAAGCCTCGGTATCGTCGCCCGGCTGCCATTGCGCCAGCCCGGCGCTGAAGTGCACCGGCACGCGCCGGTCCTGCACGGTCAGCACGCGGTGCGCCAGTGAGCGTTGCAGGCGCTGCACGGTGGCCATGCTGTCGGCACCCTGGGTTTCCGGCAGCACCAGCACGAACTCATCGCCACCCAGCCGTGCGATGCCGTCAGTGGCGCGCAGCAGCAGCCTGCAAACGGCCACCAGGTGCTGCAGCAACGCATCGCCACCGGCGTGGCCGTGCGCCTCGTTGGTCAGGTGGAAATCATCCAGGTCGATCACCGCCACGCCCAGCGGTGAGTTGTTGCGCGCAGCACGCGCCAGTTCACGCTGCAGCAGTTCGTCCAGGCCGCGGCGGTTCAGCGCCTGGGTCAGCGGATCGATGCGCGCCAGATCACCGGCGGCACGCAGTTCCTGCTCCAGCTCGGCAATGCGCTGTTCGGCGCGTTCCACTTCCTGCCGCGCATTGGCCAGGTGATCGCGGGCCTGCGCGGCCTGTTGCTGCACCTTGCCGGTGTCGCGCATCACGTCCTGCAGCAGCTGGTTGAGGTCGGCGATGCTACGCGCCTCGCGCAGCTGCAGTGCGTAGCTGCCGATGCGGTCGTGGTACTCGCCGGTGCTGGTGGCCATGCCATCCATGCGCTCGATGAACTCGCCCATCAACCCGCGCATGGCTGCCTTTGAATCGTCGATGCCCTGGCGCAGCAGGCCCTGCTTGTAGATCACTTCGCGCAGTTCGGCACGGGTGCGCTCGACTGCCTCGGCTTCCAGCGGCCCGTCCAGCAGCTGGCGCACCGCCGCGATCTGGCCCTGCAGCCAACTGCGGTCGTCCAGCAGCTCGCTCACGTTTTCCAACAGCAGCGCGAACAGTTCCAGCAGCAGCGCCTGCTGCTCCTGCCAGCTCTCGGCACGCACGCCGACCTGGTGCCCGAGTTCGCGCACGCCCTGTTCGATCGGCTCCAGTGCGGTACCCGGCTGCCACTGGCGCAGGCGCGTGGCCAGCGCCTGCGCTTGTTCGCGCAGATCCGGGTCGTGCTGCAGCAGGGCCACCACGGCGCCACCCAGCAGCAGCCGCAGCTGCTCGGACAGGCGCAGGCTTTCCGGCTGTCCGTCCGGCGAATGCTGTTCGATGGTGCGGATGTACTTGTCGATCAGCTGCCGCATCGCACGCCCGTAGCGCGGCCAATCGGCACTGGCCTGCGCCGACTGCAGGCGGTCGCCCATGTCACCCAGTTCGCCGGGCAGGGTGGCCATGCCGTTGGCGAAGGCGGCCAGCAGCGGTTCCGGCGCGTCGGCGCCGGCGAACAGCTGCTGCAGTGCCACGCCACCACCGCCCTGCAGTACCACGCGGTCGCCCAGCCCATCGTCCACCACCGCGCGCACGCGTGCCGGCGGCCCAAGGGCGGTACCGGGGGCAGGGCGGTGGTCGGGCTGGTCCGTCATGGAGCGAATCCTGGGGGGTGGCAGGGACTGGTTCCAGCATATCGGCGCGGCCGCCGACGGCTTGAACGGCTAGGATGGGCGACAGGATGCCGCAGTGGAGGTGGTGATGCGCGTGATGTTGCTGGGGGCAACCGGCCTGGTCGGCGGGCTGACCCTGTCCCGGCTGCTGGACGACCTGCGCTGCAGCGCCGTGGTGGCACCCACCCGCCGCCCGTTGGGCATGACCCACGGGAAGCTGGAGAACCCGGTGCTGGCCTTCGATGCGTTGCCCACTTCGCCAGCATGGGCGCGCGTGGACGCGGTCATCTGCGCGCTCGGCAGCACCATTGCCCAGGCCGGCAGCCGCGAGGCTTTCCACCGCATCGATCATGACTACCCGTTGGCCTTCGCCCGCCTGGCGCAGGCACAGGGTGCACAGACTTATGTGCTGAATTCCGCGGCCGGCGCCAATCCACAGTCGTCGATCTTCTACAGCCGGGTGAAGGGCGAATTGGAACGTGACCTTCGTGCGCTGGGCTTCCATTCGTTGACCCTGGTCCGCCCAGGGCTGATCGGGGGCGAGCGCAACGAGGTGCGTCGTGGCGAGCGCCTGGCGCTGACGGTGCTCGGTGCTTTGGGGCCGATGTTGCCACGGGCGTGGCGGATCAACCCGGCCAGCGAGATCGCCAAGGCACTGGTCGAGGCCGCGCTGGCCCCGCAGCCGGGTGAGCACGTGGTTGCATCGAGCGCACTGGTCGGCTGATGTCGCGTGCGCTGCGCCTGACCCAGTTGCTGCAGCTTCTGCGCCGCCATCGGCGGCCGGTGGGCGGGCAGACGCTGGCCGAAGCGCTGGGCATCAGCCTGCGCACGCTGTACCGCGATATCGAGACCCTGCGTGAGCAGGGCGCTGACCTGCGTGGCGAGGCCGGCGTTGGCTACCAGCTGGCGCCGAGCGACACCCTGCCACCGATGACCCTGCCGCCGGCCGAGATCGATGCGCTGGTGCTCGGCCTGCGCTGGGTCGCCGCGCGCACCGAGCCGGCGCTGGCCGAGGCAGCGCGTGATGCCCTGGCGCGCATCGCGCATGTGCTGCCAGCAGCGCGCCGGGAAGCCTTGCGTGACAGTGGCCTGCGCGTTGGCCCTTCGCGCGCTGCGGCCAAGGTGCCGGCTGCGCGTCTGCAGGCCGTGCGCGAAGCAGTGGGTTCACAGCAGCGCCTGAAGTTCGGCTACGAGGACGCGCACGGCCAGCGCAGCGAGCGCATCGTCTGGCCGTTCGCGCTGGGCTACTTCGATGAGGTGCCGATGCTGGCGGCGTGGTGCGAGCGCCGCGAGGATTTCCGCCATTTCCGTCTGGACCGCATCCGCCAGGCGCGTGTGCTGGAGGATCACTACCTCGTGCCACGCGCCACCCTGCTGCGACGCTGGCAGAAGGCGCAGGGCATCGCGCCGGACTGGCTGGACCGTTCATAACCACAGCAACAGCCGGGATCCGGGGCGTGTAGAGTCGACTGTTAGTCGACTGTCGCGCGCAGCGCGGAGTTTTAGGCAGGTTGAGGGAAGAGCAGTCGACTAACAGTCGACTCTACCAACAGTCGACTCTACTGACAGAATCTGTCAGCAGGCTCGTTCCACCATGATTGCTCCCAACAACGGAGCTTCCCCATGTTCACGCCCAGCACCCTGCTGCAGTACGTGCGCGACGTCGCCGCCAGCGCCACCTTCTACGGCGGCATCCTCGGCAAGCCGCCGGTCGAGCAGTCGCCCGGCTTTGCCCTGTTCCTGCTCGGCGATGGCGCCGCACTCGGCCTGTGGCAACGCGACGACGTGCAGCCTCCGGTGTCCGCGCAAGCAGGCGCCGCCGAACTGGCAATGGTGGTGGCCAACCCCGACGCCGTGCAGCAGATGCACGATGCGTGGCGCGCTCTTGGTGTGGAGATCCTGCAGGCGCCGGTGACGCTGGAGTTCGGCCATACTTTTGTCGGGGCAGATCCTGATGGCCACCGCCTGCGTGTGTACAGCCGCGCCGAGGGCCTGGTCGCGCGCGATTGATCGCCCGCATTGTGTAGATCCACGCCATGCGTGGATGGAGCGCGACGGAGCAGGCACAAAAAAACGCCGGGCAATGCCCGGCGTTTTCTCCAAGTCATGTGCCAACCAACGGTTGGCACCCACCGATCAGGTGGCCGATCAGCTGGCCAGCGCCAGGTCGTCCATCATTGCGCGCAGGAAGCGCGCCGCTTCGCCGCCGGTGGCCGCGCGGTGGTCGAAGGTGACCGACAGCGGGATCACCTTGTGCGCTTCCACGCCGCCCATCACCGGGGTCATCTGGTGGCGGGCACGGCCGGCACCGACGATGGCCACGCACGGCGGCACCACGACCGGGGTCGCGTAGCGGCCGGCGAACATGCCGAAGTTGGACAGCGAGATGGTGTAGCCGCTCAGTTCCGAGGCGGCGATCGAACGCGATTCCACCTGCTCGCGCAGGCGGTTGACGCCTTCGCGGATGCCACGTGCATCCAGCATGTCGGCATTGCGCAGGGCCGGCACGAACAGGCCGTCGTCGGTGTCCACGGCGATGCCGATGTCCACCTGCGCGTGCAGGGTACGGGTCAGCGCTTCACCGTCGAACCAGGCGTTCATCGCCGGCACCTTCTGTGCAGCGACCACGATCGAACGCACCAGGCGCGCGGTGACGTCGTTGCCCGGCAGCCAGGCATGGATGTCGGCGTCGTCGTTCAGCGTGGTCGGCACCACCTTGCTGTGCGCATCGGCCATCACGCGGGCCATGTTGCGGCGCACGCCCTTCAGCGGTTCCGGCTGGCCCTTGGCGACCACGCCCGGCGGCTGGGTGCGCATCGGCTTGCCGGCGGCGGACAGCGGGGTGCGGGCTTCGCTCTGCACCGGGGCAGACACCTGCGCCGGGGCCGGCGCGGCATAGGCAGCAGCGGCAACCGGTGCCGGAGCAGCGCCGAGCTTGGCGGTGCCGTTGGCGGCAGCCTGCTTGACGTCGGCCATGGTGACCGCGCCATCGGTGCCGGTAGCGGCCACGCGGCTCAGGTCCACGCCCAGCTTGCGCGCCATCGCACGCACGGCCGGCACGGCCTTGACGCCACC
The DNA here is from genome assembly GCF_059368315.1 of Stenotrophomonas sp. YJH_SMC_119. Lineage (NCBI taxonomy): Bacteria > Pseudomonadati > Pseudomonadota > Gammaproteobacteria > Lysobacterales > Lysobacteraceae > Stenotrophomonas > Stenotrophomonas sp. YJH_SMC_119. Next base: position 25,216 of record NZ_JCAFRP010000007.1, read on the forward strand.
GACGGCCAGCGCCTGTTCGGCATGCACGGCATTGGAGCTCTGCATCGCACCGACCACGGTACCGGCGTCATCACGCTCGGCAGCGGCGGGCTTGGCTTCTTCTGCGGCCACCGGTGCGGCAGCAGCGGGAAGCGGCGGCGGGGTCGGTGCGGCAGCCGGCGCGGCCGGTGCGGCATGACCATGGCTGTGGCCGGTGTCCTGGCCATCGGCACGCTGCGGCAGGTTCGGGTCCAGTTCGAAGCTGGCCAGCACCGAACCGGTCGGGATGATGTCGCCGGCACCGCCGGACAGCTTCAGCACCTTGCCGGAGAACGGCGAGGGCACTTCCACCACGGCCTTGGCGGTCTCCATCGACACCAGCGGCTCGTCCAGCTTGATCACATCGCCTTCCTTGACGAACCACTCGACGATGGTCGCGTCCGGCAGGCCTTCGCCCAGGTCGGGCAGGTTGAAGTTCTTGGTCTGGCTCATTTGCAGTTCTCTTCCAGCAGTTCCAGTTCGCGGGCCGGCAGCCAACCCGTCGCGCCATTGGCGCGCTCGGACCACCACCACCCGCCGTGTTCGTGATGAAGCTTCACCATCTCGCCGCTTTCCACATCCAGCTCGCGGGCGTCGTAGTCGCACAGCGCTTCGGCGCGACCCTCGTCCAGCAGCTGCAACCAGGCGATGGGCGCCCATCCAGCGCGCCCATCGTTGGTGCGTACCCAGGCAAACGCCGGCCATTCCTCGTCACGTACACCTACTTCGACGATCTGGCCGGTGTGGAACCGGAGCGGGTTGGGATACTGGCTGCGGTAAGCCCCCAGAAGGCGGGCCCGCATGTCAGCCGGCCGCCACCGCGCGCTTGGCCGCAGCCACGATCCGCTCAACGCTCGGCAGGTACTTCATTTCCAGGCGGAACAGCGGGATGTGGGTGTCGTAGCCAGTGACGCGCTCGACCGGGGCCAGCAGGTCGTAGATCGATTCCTCGGCCAGGCGCGCGGCGATCTCGGCGCCGAAGCCCGCGGTCTTCGGGGCCTCCTGCACGATCACGCAGCGGCCGGTCTTGGCCACCGATTCGGCGATGGTGGCGAAGTCCAGCGGACGCAGCGTGGCCACGTCGATGACTTCGGCACTGATGCCTTCGCCGGCCAGCTTGTCGGCCGCTTCCAGCGCTTCCTTCACCTGCGCGCCCCAGGTCACCAGGGTCACGTCGGTGCCGTCGCGCAGCACGAAGCAGACGTCCAGCGGCAAGGCTTCGCCGTCGTTGACGACCACTTCCTTGTACTGGCGGTAGATGCGCTTGGGCTCCATGTAGATCACCGGATCCGGTTCGCGGATCGCGGCCAGCAGCAGGCCGTAGGCGCGCTGCGGCGACGACGGCAGCACCACGCGCAGACCCGGCACGTTGGTGAAGATCGCCTCGTTGGCTTCGCTGTGGTGTTCCGGCGCGCGGATGCCACCGCCCCACGGCACGCGCAGCACCATCGGGCAGTGCAGGCGGCCACGCGTGCGGTAACGCAGGCGTGCGGCGTGGCAGACGATATGGTCGACCATCGGGTACATGAAGCCATCGAACTGGGCTTCGGCCACCGGCTTCATGCCCTGCGCGGCAAGACCAATCGTCAGGCCGGCGATGGTGGTTTCATCCAGCGGGGTGTCGAGGATGCGGTCCGAGCCGAAGCGCTGCTGCAGACCGGCAGTGGCGCGGAACACGCCGCCGTTGACGCCCACGTCTTCGCCCAGCACCAGCACCGACGGGTCGTGTTCCAGCTCCCAGGCCAGCGCCTGGGTGATGGCTTCGATGAGGGTGATCGGGGTGGTGGTCATGCTCTCTTCTCCGCGCGCGACCGCAGCGCTGTCGGCGGCGTTGGTGTGCGCGCCGGGCGCGCCGTTCTTGATCTCATCCATGGCGCTTCTCCAGGGCGATCGCCTGGGCACGCTGGGCCAGCAGGTCCGGCGGCGGATCGGCATACAGGAAGTCGAACATCGCCTCGACCGGCTGCACCGGCGTGTTGAGGTACAGGTTCACTTCCTCGTCCACGCGCGTGCCGCACTCGGCGACCCAGGCAGTCTCTTCGTCCTCGCTCCACACACCGGCGTTGATCAGGTACTTGCGCAGGCGCAGCATCGGCTCGCGCTGCCAGGCATCCTTCACTTCGGCGTCGTCACGGTAGCGGCGCGCGTCATCGGCAGTGGTGTGGTCGGACAGGCGATAGGTCATCAGTTCCAGCACGGTGCCGCCGTCGCCGGCCAGCGCACGTTCGCGCGCCTGCTCCATTGCCGCCAGCACCGCGATCAGGTCATTGCCGTCCACCTGCAGGCAGTGCAGGCCACCGGCCAGGCCTTTCTGCGCCAGCGTTTCGGCACCGGTCTGGGCCGAACGCGGAACCGAGATGGCCCAACCGTTGTTGACGATGCACAGGATCAGCGGGAGCTTGTAGGCGCCGGCCGAATTCAGTGCTGCGTAGAAGTCGGTCTTGGAGCTGCCGCCGTCGCCGCACACGGCCACCGCGATCTGCGCTTCCTTGTTGAGCTTGAACTTCAGCGCCGCGCCTGCGGCATGCAGGCACTGGGTGGAAATCGGCACGCAGAACGGGAAGTCCTTGGCCGCGTTGCCGCCGTAATCGTTGCCGCGTTCGTCGCCGCCCCAGTACATCAGCACGTCGTGCGGACGCACGCCACGCATGAACATCGCGCCATACTCGCGGTACGAAGGCGCGAACACGTCGTCCTTCTGCATCGCCGCGCCGATACCCACGTGCGCGGCTTCGTGGCCCAGGCATGCGGCATAGGTGCCGAGCTTGCCGGTGCGCTGCAGTGCGATGGATTTGCTGTCGAACGTACGTACGAACAGCATCTGCTTGAACAGCGGTACCAGGACCTTGGGGTCGCGCAGCGACGCAGGCAGGTCATCGCGGACGAGTTTGCCGTCCGTATCCAGGTACTGCAGGTATTCGATCTTGAATTCAGCGGCAACCGTCATTGCGTACTGCACCTTCGACAGAGAAGTTACAAATGATATGAATCGCCATGTTAAGGAACGCGTACGGAATAGCCTTCCTGCGCCGCAACACGGGGATTCCCCGTTTTACCCCTGCCGGCGGGTGGGGGGGCAATAACAACAACGTATTCAGTCGTTGCTGCAAAGCATCAGAATACGCCTCAGGCTGACCGCCAGTACAACGGCCTGGACGGTTCCACGCGCAGGCCTGGGATCGGCCGATGCTCCACGGCCAACCGCACGCCCCGGTATGGACCCGGCGGCTGCCAGCGCGGCGGCAACGCGCTACCCTTGCCGCCCCCGATCTGGTCCCGCCCATGTCCGTCGACAACAACCAACGCGATCTCGAAGCCGGCATCCACACCGACCTGCAGGGACGCCTCACCTACGGCGGCTACCTGCGGCTGGACCAGCTGCTCAGCGCGCAGCAGCCGCTGTCCAGCCCGCCGCACCATGACGAGATGCTCTTCATCATCCAGCACCAGACCTCGGAACTGTGGCTGAAGCTGCTGGGCCATGAGCTGCGTGCCGCAATCGGCTTCCTGCAGCGCGATGAAGTCTGGCAGTGCCGCAAGGTGCTGGCGCGCAGCAAGCAGGTGCTGCGCCAGCTGACCGAGCAGTGGTCGGTGCTGGAAACACTGACCCCTTCCGAATACATGGGCTTCCGCGACGTGCTGGGCCCGTCGTCGGGCTTCCAGTCGCTGCAGTACCGCTACATCGAGTTCCTGCTGGGCAACAAGAACGCGCAGATGCTGCAGGTGTTCGAGCACGACCCGGCCGGGCAGGCGCAGCTGCGCACCGTGCTGGAGGCGCCCAGCCTGTACGAGGAATTCCTGAAGTACCTGGCCCGCTTCGGCCATGCCGTGCCGGCGGTCTACGAGGCCCACGACTGGACCCAGCCGCACGTGGCCGACGACGCCCTGCAGCCGGTCTTCGAACGCATCTACCAGGACACCGACCGCTACTGGCGCGAGTACGCGCTGTGCGAGGACCTGGTGGACCTGGAGACCGCCTTCCAGCTGTGGCGCTTCCGCCACATGCGCACGGTGATGCGGGTGATCGGCTTCAAGCGCGGCACCGGTGGCTCGTCCGGCGTGGGCTTCCTGGCCAAGGCACTGGAGCTGACCTTCTTCCCCGAGCTGTTCCAGGTGCGCACCAGCCTGCAGGCCGCGCCCCCGGCAGCACAGGCCTGATCCGCATTCAGCTTGGATCCCGGCCGGCGGCTGGATCGTTTCAGATGCAAGTTCAGCGAGCAGGCTGGCACCTGCCTCAAACGGCGTGTATTTGACGTGAACGCCAGAAGTCGGTGATCCTCGCGCGTTGCTCCAACTGCACAGCGGACGTGCTCGTCATCCACCGAACCAGGAAACCCGCATGAGCGTAAACGCCACTGCGAACACCCCAGAGCCGGCGCTGCCGGACTTCAAGACCACGCTGGGCCACCCGCGCCCGTTGTGGATGCTGTTCATGACCGAGTTCTGGGAACGCTTTGCGTTCTACGGCATCCGCTGGGCCTTGGTGCTGTACATCGTCGCCCAGTTCTACAACGGCAGCGCTGCCGGTGAAGGCGACGCCAGCCGCATCTACGGCGCCTACCTGGCCCTGGTGTACGCCGCGGCGATCTTCGGTGGCTACGTGGCCGACCGGGTACTGGGCTACCAGCGCTCGATCCTGACCGGCGCGATCATCATGGCCGCCGGCCTGTTCATGATCTCGCTGCCGCAGGAGCACATCTTCAAGCTCGGCCTGGCCACGATCATCGTCGGCAACGGCCTGTTCAAGCCCAACATCTCGACCATGGTCGGCAAGCTGTACGGGCTGAAGGACGAGCGCCGCGATTCGGGCTTCACCATCTTCTACATGGGCATCAACATCGGCGCGATGATCGCCCCGGTGCTGACCGAGTACCTGGCCCGCAAGGTGTTCGGTACCGACGCGATGCCGTCCTACAAGGTCGTGTTCATCGCCTCGGGCGTGGGCATGCTGATCTCGCTGGTGTGGTTCTACATCGGTCGTGCCGGCCTGAAGGGCATCGGTGCACCGCCGGCCGGCGCTGAAGGTTTCGGCCGCATCATCATGGTGCTGGCCGGTGCCGTGGTCGCCATCCCGGTCGCGTACTTCCTGCTGGCCACCGGCGCCACCGCGCTGGCCTGGATCCTGGGTGCGATGTTCACCGCGCTGGCCGTCCTGCTGCTGGTCGAGGGCATCCGCGAAGGCAAGGTGCAGCGCGACCGCGTGATCGCCATGCTGATCATCTTCGCCTTCAACGTGATGTTCTGGATGTTCTTCGAACAGGCCGGCAGCTCGTTCACCTTCCTGGCCGAGAACATCGTCAACCGCCAGTTCGGTGACTGGACCTTCCCGACCGCATGGTTCCAGTCGGTCAACTCGGTGGCGATCATCACCCTGGCCCCGGTGATCGCCTGGATCTGGGTGGCCATGGGCCGCGCCAATCCGTCCATCCCGCGCAAGTTCGGCCTGGGCCTGCTGTTCAACGGCGCCGCCTTCGCGCTGCTGATGTTCGCCCTGTCGCAGATGGTCGTGGACGGCAAGATCCCGTTCTGGACCCTGTTCATGGTCTACGTCATCCAGTCCGTGGGTGAGCTGTGCCTGTCGCCGATCGGCCTGTCGATGGTGACCAAGCTGGCCCCGGTGCGCCTGGTCGGCTTCGGCATGGGTGGCTGGTTCCTGTCCACCGGCATCGGCAACAACCTGTCGGGCATCTTCGCTGGTGTGGTCAGTGGTGAAGGCGGCATGACGGTCGAGTCGGCCCTGAAGGGGTATACCTTCGGGTTCTGGGCCCTGATCGGCTCCGGCGTGGTGCTGTTCCTGATCGCCCCGCTGATCAACAAGCTGATGCACGGCGTCAAGTAATGATGAGAGGGTAGAAGGCATGCGTAGCAAGCTCGGTACTGCGGCAGTGGTGGTCTGTGCGGCGCTGATCGGCGCCTGTTCCCAACCGCAACCGCCTGCCACCGCCGAGCCCACGCAGCCCCTGGATACCCGACCCACCGAGCCACCGGTCGCTGACCCCAGCGAACCGGTGGCCTCGGGCAACACCCCGGTGGCGGCAGACATCGCCGCCATCGCCGGGCTCGGTGCGCAGTTCGACCCGGCCCGCAACCCCGCCGATGATCTGGCCACCGCCAAGGTGGAAGCCCAGCGGGGCAAGAAGCGCATCCTGCTGGAGGTCGGCAACGCCGCCTGCGAGCGCTGCCGCGCGCTGGACGATGTCGTGGAAGGCAACGGCGACCTGCGTCGCTTCCGCGATGCCCACTACGTGTGGGTGAAGGTCAACGCCAGCGACGAGCAGCCCAACACCGCCTTCTTCGCTCAGTTCCCGGTGATGGAGCGCGACTACCCGCACCTGCTGGTGCTCGATGCCGATGGCGGACTGCTGGTGTCGCAGGCCACCGGCGAACTGCGCAGGGGCGAAGCCTTCCAGCCGGCACGGGTGAGCGCCTTCCTGAAACAATGGGCGCCTGACAAACCGGAATAGGGGTAGTGCCGGCCGCTGGCCGGCAGGGGTGGTGGTGGGTGGGTGCCGACCGCTGACCGGCAGGAGTGGTGGTGGGTGGGTGCCGACCGCTGACCGCCAACCCCGGTGGACGCCGACCGCTGACCGCCATCCCCGGTGGGTGCCGACCGTTGGTCGGCACAGAAGTGCATCCACGCATCACGTGGATCTACTGTGGTTGCGGTCACATTCCCGGAATCGGCATCTCAATATCGCAACGCGCTCGCCGTTACCGGCAAGGACCTCAGTCGACATCCCGTCGATGCAACCTTCCGGAATGCCCATGCACAGCGACCACGCCGAACGACTGCCCGAACCCGCCAGTGAGTTGGCCGAGGGTGGAGCAGGCGAGGGCGTGACCCTGCCGCCGCAGGAGGCGCTGCTGGATGACACCGGAACCGGCGAGGCCACCGTCGACCTGGCGCCGCCGCGTCATCGCCTGCCGCAGATCGCGCTGCCCGACAACGTGGTGCTGAAGGGGGCGGTGCAGAAGCTGGTCGAGCAGAAGTCCCGGCTTGATGCGCTGGCCGCCGATGGCCAGCTGGCCGGGCTGCTGCCACCGGAGTGGCAGGGGCACGGCGTGCGTGCGATAGAGCTGTCCACCTTCATCCAGGGTGTGCTGCCGTTCCTGCAACCCGGCGAACGTGGCGAAACCGCTCCCGCGCGCCTGCCGGTGCGCCATGTGCTGGGAGACGACAGCCGCTGGGGCCTGGACGATGTCGCCGAGCCGAAGTCGCTGGCCTGGTACCTGGCCAGCGACGAACGCGCCACCGCTGGCAGCAAGGACGTGGCCGAGGCCTATCTGGTGGGGGCGCTGGGACTGGCGTGGATGCAGGAAGGGCGCAGCCGCCCCGGCTTCCTGCGCGCGATGGGGCAGGACAGCCTGGCCGCGCGGGTGACCATGCTCGGCTACCCGCCGGCCAACGAACTGGCGCTGTACAGCGTCACCGCGCATGGGCAGCAACAGATCTGGTGCGTGCATGGCCGCCGTCGCATGCGCCCGCTGGTGGCGCCGTGGCTGAGCGTGCCGGTGCTGACCGCGTATGGCGTGCCGGCGCCGGTCGCGTGGCCGTCCAGTTTCCCGCCGGTGGAGGCCGTGGCCGAGCTGCTGGCGACCGCACGGCAGGGGCGCGCGCTGCCGGAAGTGGACCTGGCCAAGGCGGTGGCGAAGATCGCCGAGGACGCCGCCTCGGAAGCCTGGCAACCGGTCAGCCTGCTGCAGCTCAATACCTGGTCACCGCGTTGGCATTTCTTCCTGGGCACCTTCGTCGGCCTGCCGTCGCTGCTGCTGGTGGCGGCAGCGCTGGCGCTGCCGGGGGCGGTCGAAGCAGCCACGGTTGCGGCTTCCCTCGGCTTCGCCGGTGGTGCCATCGCGGCGCTCGCGGTGCCGTGGATCCATGCACGGCGCAAGCATCTGAGCTGAAGCATGGACGCCATCCGCGCGTGGCGTAGATCTACGGGAGGCCGGGCGCCGCGGTCTGCAGCTGCTGCCGCGCCCGCTCCATGGCAGTCTGCAATCTTTGCTTGAGGACCTCCCGGGAGGGCAGCGTGGTCAGGTACTCCGCAACATGGATGCCTGAGCGGTCCAGCTCCAGCAATTCAATCTGGCCCGCCTTCTTCCCTGTGCAGAGGATGATGCCCAACGGCGCCTGCTCGCCGTCCTCACGTTCGTACCGGTCCAGCCAGCGCAGATAGAGTTCCATCTGTCCCTTGTAGGCCGGCTTGAACTCGCCGATCTTCAACTCGATGGCAATTAGTCTGCGCAGGCGCCGGTTGTAGAACAGCAGGTCCAGGTGGAAGTCATCGCCGTCGATCTGGATGCGCTTCTGGCGGGCGACGAAACTGAAGCCCGTGCCAAGTTCAAGCAGGAAGCCCTGCATCTCGCGAAGGATCGCGGTTTCAAGGTCCTGCTCGTCCCAGCTGTCCTTGAGGCCAAGAAAGTCCAGCACGTAGGGATCACGCAGTACCAGCCCTGGAGACAGCTGCTGGTTGCCGCGCAGTGCCGCCAACTCTTCGGCGATGGTCTGCTCTGGCTGACTGGAGAGTGCCGTGCGCTCATACAGCATCGAATCGACGCGCTGGCGCAGCGTACGTACACTCCAGCCCTCGGTGGCGGCCATCTGTGCATAGAAGTCGCGCTTGAGTGGGTCCGCCAGTGGGATCAGCGCGATGAAATGGGTCCAGCTCAATTGTCGTATCAGCGATACGACAATCTGCTCGTCTGCAAATGCGATGGAGAACTGCACCATCCGGCGCAGGCTCTTCTCACCGAAGGATGTGCCGAACTCGGCAGACAACGCCTTGGCGATCCGGGTGAAGAGAACCTCGCCGTAACGCGCACGTGCCCCGCCATCTGGTCAACATGGATGCGACGACCGATTCGCCAGTACAGCAGCGTCAACTCGGCGTTGATGGACCTGTGCATCCTGCTGCGCGCTGCGCAGATCAGCTCTCTGAGATCGGCCAGCAATTCCTGGCCATGCGGCGACGTTGAACGCGAGTCATCCATGAGGGAGCCCGTTCGATGTGGATGGCCGGGCTGTACCCGTTGAACGTGTACCATCCGGCCGCACACGTGAGCAGTCCAATAGGAGAATTCACTGGATCAGCCCGTTTCGATACACCAGCCTGGCGGAAACGGGCCGTATCGGGCCAATGCGGAAATGCCGCTGGGCGAGGGCGACACTTCAGGGCGGGATCTGCGGAAGGTGAATGCGTCCGATGGCATCGTTTGCGGTCGGTCCGCAGTCCGCCAAAGAGCGGGTCCCGTCAGATCAAAGGGAGCGGACGACAATCGCCCAGCCACTGTTCCGCTACCGGCCGGGGTCGGCATCCGCGACTTGGGGCCCCAAAACGACTTAATCCCCTCCGTCCCCTTTTTCTTCCCTCCGTCCCCTTTTTCTTTCAGACTCCTTCGCCCATCCGCTCCAGGCCTTCGCCGGCCAGGCGCAGGATCAGCTTCTCCAGCACCTGCTCTTCCTCTTCGCTCAGCACCGACATCAGCTTGCGGGTGATCTCGATCACCATCGGCGCGATGGTCTCGTATACCTCGAAGCCGGCTGCCGACAGCGCCAGCACCGAGCGGCGGCGGTCGTCGCCGTGGGTCTCGCGCTTGATGAAGCCGCGCTCCAGCAGGCGGGCCACGGCACGGCTGACCGCCACCTTGTCCATCGCCGTGCGGTCGGAGACCTCGCTGGCCGAGGAGCCCGGGTACAGCGCCAGGATGGTGATCACCCGCCACTCGGGGATCGCCAGACCGTAACGATCGCCATATAGCTTGGCGATGTTGCCACTGACCCGGTTGGACAGCACGCTCAGCCGATACGGCAGGAACTGTTCCAGGTCGAGCAGGACGTGCGAGGAACGCAGGCGGGTCGAAACGGGATCGGCGGGGCTCATGTTGCGGTGCACCTTGCTGGTGGTTTCAAGTGTAACTATAAGGGGTAGGTCCAGACCCTGCATTCTCGCCGGGTCCCTACCTGCCCGCACCTGGTTTGTACCGATGCGGTACCGATTCGGAGCCACGCCATGAATACCGCAGTCCCGACCGCCTCGCATCCCAACCCCGGCATGCAGGTCACCACCTTCGAGAACCCGATGGGCATCGACGGCTTCGAGTTCGTCGAATTCGCCGCCCCGGCCGGCCGTGGCCAGGAGCTGCACGAGTACTTCCGGAAGATGGGCTTCAGCGCGGTGCTCAAGCACAAGCAGCGTCCGATTACCGTCTATCGCCAGGGCGACGTCAACTTCCTGGTCAATGAGGACCCCGATTCGTTCGCCGCCGACTTCGCCGAGAAGCACGGTCCGTGCGCCTGCGGCTTCGCCATCCGCTTCAAGAAGCCGGGCCAGGAGGTCTACCAGACCGCGCTGGGCAACGGCGCCGAAGCCATCGCCTTCAAGCCGGACAGCAAGGCGGTCAGCGCGCCGGTCATCAAGGGCATCGGCGACTGCATGCTGTACCTGGTCGATCGCTACGGCAGCGCCGGCAGCATCTACGACGGCGACTACGAGCCGATCGCCGGTGCCGACCTGCACCCGGTGGGCTTCGGCCTGACCTTCATCGACCACCTGACCCACAACCTGTATTTCGGCAACATGCAGCAGTGGTCGGACTACTACGAGCGCCTGTTCAACTTCCGCGAGATCCGCTACTTCGACATCAAGGGCCTGAAGACCGGCCTGGTGTCCAAGGCGATGACCGCGCCGGATGGCATCGTGCGCATCCCGCTGAACGAATCGTCCGACCCGAAGAGCCAGATCAACGAGTACCTGGACGCGTACAAGGGCGAGGGCATCCAGCACATCGCCTGCTTCACCGAGAACATCTACGAGACCGTCGAAGCGATGCGCGCGCAGGGCGTGGACTTCCTCGATACGCCGGAGACCTACTTCGACGTGATCGACCAGCGCGTGCCGAACCACGGTGAAGACGTGCCGCGCCTGGCGAAGAACAAGATCCTGATCGATGCGGATCCGGAAACCCACCAGCGCAAGCTGCTGCAGATCTTCACCCAAAACTGCATCGGCCCGATCTTCTTCGAGATCATCCAGCGCAAGGGCAACGAAGGCTTCGGCGAAGGCAACTTCACCGCACTGTTCGAGAGCATCGAGCGCGACCAGATCCGCCGCGGCGTGCTGTAAGGTCTGCAGGCAATGCCGGCGTCCCGCCGGCATTGCCTGTCCGAATGGTCGTGCCGGCCGCTGGCCGGCAATCTCTGGAGTTCCCATGTCCCCCGCCATCACCGCCCGTGGCTACCAGTCCGGCTTCGGCAACGAATTCGCCACCGAGGCCGTTGCCGGCGCGCTGCCGGTCGGGCAGAACTCACCGCAGAAGGTCGCCCACGGTCTGTACGCCGAACAGTTGACCGGCACCGCCTTCACCGCGCCGCGTGGCAGCAACCGCCGCAGCTGGCTGTACCGGATCCGCCCGGCGGTGACCCATGGCGAGTTCACCCCGTTCGCGCAGTCGCAGCTGCAGTGTGATTTCGGCGCACAGCCGGCTTCACCGAACCAGCTGCGCTGGAGCCCGCTGCCGCTGCCGGAGCTGCCGACCGATTTTGTCGAAGGCCTGTACACGATGGGTGGCAACGGCTCGCCCGATGCGCATGCCGGCGTGGGCATCCACCTATACGCTGCCAACCGCGACATGGTCGGCCGCTACTTCTACGACGCCGACGGCGAGCTGCTGATCGTGCCGCAGCTGGGCGCGCTGCGCCTGCTGACCGAGCTGGGCGTGATCGAGATCGAGCCGCAGCAGATCGCGGTGATCCCGCGCGGCGTGCGCTTCCGCGTTGAACTGCCCGATGGCCCGAGCCGTGGCTACATCTGCGAGAACTACGGTGCGCTGCTGAAGCTGCCCGACCTCGGCCCGATCGGTTCCAACGGCCTGGCCAATCCGCGCGACTTCGAGACCCCGCATGCGGCGTTCGAGGATGTGGATGGCGATTTCGAACTGATCGCCAAGTTCGAGGGCCGCCTGTGGCGTGCGCCGATCGACCATTCGCCGCTGGACGTGGTGGCCTGGCACGGCAACTACGCGCCGTACCGTTACGACCTGCGTCGCTTCAACACCATCGGTTCGATCAGCTACGACCACCCGGATCCGTCGATCTTCCTGGTGCTGCATTCGCCCAGCGACACCCCGGGCACCAGCAACATGGACTTTGCGATCTTCCCGCCGCGCTGGCTGGTGGCGCAGAACACGTTCCGTCCGCCGTGGTTCCACCGCAACATCGCCAGCGAGTTCATGGGCCTGGTGCATGGCGCCTACGATGCCAAGGCCGAAGGCTTCGTCCCGGGTGGCGCCTCGCTGCACAACTGCATGAGTGGTCACGGCCCGGACGCGCCGACCTTCGACAAGGCGTCCAATGCCGATCTGTCCAAGGCCGATGTGATCAAGGACACGATGGCCTTCATGTTCGAGACCCGCGCAGTGATCCGCCCGACCGCACAGGCGCTGGCCGCCGGCCACCGCCAGGGCGATTACCAGCAGTGCTGGAACGGCCTGCGCAATAACTTCCGCTGACCCTAAAAAGGGGACGGAGGGGATTAAGCCGCAATCAGCACACGTGTGCCTGAAACGACTTAATCCCCTCCGTCCCCTTTTTCTTCAGGCGACCTCGGCGAACGCGTCGCAATGCTCCAATGGCAACGCCTCCAGCAGGCGCTGCCGTACGCGCTGGCAATAGCCATCCGAAGTGAGCGTGGGCAGCAGCTGCATTGCCGACTGCAGTCGCTGCAGCACCTCGTCCTCCGCACGCGCTTGCTGCAGGTCGCGGAACAGCGCCGCCGCCTGTGGATGCCGCTGCATTTCCAGGATGCCCAGCACGTAGATGCGCGCTGCCACCAGTGAGCGCCGGCGTTCGACCGCGGGTGCAGCAGGTGTCGCTGCCGGCGGCGCGGGCACCGGCGCTACCGCGGCTGCGGTCGACGGTGCTGGGGTCGTGGCGCCCGTGCCGGTGCTCAGGTACCCCGCCTGTACCAGCTGGATGACCATCGCCGGTGCTTCCTGGCCGAGCAGACCGGTCAGGTCGGCGACGGTACGCTGGCCGTCGCACAGGATCAGCAGCCGGCGCTGGCGCATGTCCAGCGGCGCGCGGTGGGCCTGCAGCGCGGTTCGGGCGAGATCGGTCTTGCGCGGTTGCATGGAAGGGACGGCCAGGTCGGTGCTCGCCGAGCCTGAACGAAGGCGATGAAACCGCGATGACAATGCAGCGCCTGCACACCGGATGGGCTAGCGTGCAGCCATCCTTGTGCCAGGGAACCGCACCGATGAAGCACCTTCCGCTTGCTGGTCTGTTGCTCCTTTCGCTCACCGCCTGCAGTGCTGGCCCCGACAAGCAGGGGGCGGCCGGCAGCGGCAGCGACACCCCGGCGGAAACCGCCTCGGCGACCGGACCCTCGCAGTCGACGGATCCCGACCTGGCCGCCCGTCCAGCCAATGACCGTCGCGAGGACAGTCCCGCGCGCCTGGATGGCTTCGCTGGGGCGAAGCTGGGTGCCGGCATCGCCGAGGTCCGTGCCGGCTTCGGCACGCCGCTGCAGGGTCTGGGCACCGATGCGGCCGGCAAGCCGCTGCCGGCTGACGACAGCAACGACGGCTGCTACTTCCTGCGCCCGCAGGATGCCGAAGATCCGCGCCTGATGATCGAGGGCCGCAAGCTGGTGCGCTACGACGTGCGCAGCGCCGCCATCACCGCACCGGGCGGTGGCAAGGTCGGCATGACCCTGGGTGAGCTGCAGGTGCTGTATCCCGAGCGCGCGGACGTCGGCCCCGACAAGTATGACGAGAAGGCCCAGCACCTGCGCGTGCGCCCGGCGCAGGAGGGCGGGGCGGTGATCGACTTCGCACTCGGTGCCGATGGCCGGGTGGGTGCCTGGCGCGTCGGACAGACCCCGCAGGTCGATTATGCGGAAGGCTGTGGCTGATCCTTGATCCACGGCCCAGCCGCGCGTACGGGCCAGGCGTAGAATCGCGCCACGACCGCTGGGGGAGTGCTCGATGATCGCCATTGCCATTGCCTGGTTCCTGCTCGGCCTGCTGCTGCTGGCGCTGGGCGGGGACTCCATCATCAAGGCCGTGTCCGGCCTGGCCCAGCGTTTCGGCGCCAGCCCATTCACTGCCGGGCTGTTGCTGCTCGGGGTGACCACCTCGTTGCCGGAACTGGCAGTCAACGCGCGCGCGCTGGCGGTGGGCCAACCGGAGCTGGCACTGGGCAACGCGGTGGGAAGCAGCATCGTCAACCTGGGCTTGACCCTGGCGGTGGCGGCCATGGCTGCGCCCCTGCTGCTGCGCGCTCGCCTGCAGACGGTGCTGTGGTGGTCGCTGCTGGCGGCGGGTGTGCTGCTGATCCTGTTCGGGCTTGATGGCGGTCTGGCACGTTGGGAAGGGGGCATACTGCTGGCCGGCTTCATCGTGGTGCAGGTGCTGCTGCTGCGCCGTGGTCGCAGCGAGAGCGCGGAGGTGCAGGTGGCCATCGCCGAGTCCGCACTGAGCCGCACCAGCCTGCCGTTGAATGTGCTGCGCGTGCTGATTGCCGCGTTGGCGCTGTACTGGGGCGCGCGCCTGGTGGTGGGCGCCGCCGCCGACTTCGGCGCCGCCCTGGGTTGGACGCCCCTGCTGGTCGGCCTGCTGCCGTTGGCGATCGGTACCGCACTGCCGGAGGTGGCCACCGCCATCGCCGCCGCGCGTCGCGGGCATGGCGACATAGTGCTGGGCCACGTGCTGGGTTCCAGCGTGGTCAACCTGCTGCTGGTGATCGGTGCGATGGCGATACTGCAGCCGCTGGCGCTGCCGGCCTCGTTCGTGCGCCTGGAACTGCCGGCGCTGCTGGCGTTCGCGCTGGTGCTGTACCCGATGCTGCGTGGCGACCTGAAGATCAGCCGCGGCGAAGGTGTGATCCTGCTGGTCGCGTTTGTCGGCTGGTTCGTGCTGGAACTGCTGCTGGTCGGCGCGGCATGAGGTAGTGCCGGCCGCTGGCCGGCAACCTCACTGCCTCTGACGGAACCCTTGCCACTGCCGGCCAGCGGCCGGCACTACCGGTTCTGCGTGGCTTCCTCTTCCCGCACCGGCTCCGGCGGCGGCAGCTGCTCCTCGGCGGCACGTTCGTTGCCTGGCAGGGTGGGGCGGGTCTCCATCAGCAGCGACAGCGCGGCCTTGGCCATCATGTGCGCGCTGATCGGTGCGGTGATGAACAGGAACACGGTGATCAGCAGCTCGCGCGGCTGCGGGTCCTGGCCGAGGAAGATGTGGTAGCACACCGAGCACACCAGCACGCAGCCCACGCCCAGCGTGCTGGCCTTGGTCGGCGCGTGCAGGCGCTTGAAGAAGGTCGACAGCTTCACCAGGCCCAGTGCGCCGACCAGGATGAAGAAGCAGCCGAACAGCAGCAGGATCGACAGGCCGATCTGGATCGCGGTGATCATTCGACGATGTCCCGGCGCAGCACGAACTTGCTCAGCACCACGGTGCTGCCGAAGCCGAGCATGGCGATGATCAGCGCCGCCTCGAAGTAGATCGGCGAATTGAGGTACATGCCGAACAGCATCAGCTCGGCGATCGCGGTCACCGACAGGGTATCCAGCGCAAGGATGCGGTCGGGCACGGTCGGCCCGCGCAGCAGGCGCCAGGTGGCCAGCAGCATGGCCAGGCCGACCACGTGCATGCACACCACCAGGGTGGTCTGGATGACTTCAAAACCGGTCATGGGAAGATCTCCATCAACGGCGCCTCGTAACGGCGCTTGATCGTATCGATCAGGTCCTGTGGGTCCTCCAGGTGCAGCACATGCACCAGCAGGAACTTGCGGTCGTCGCTGAGCGCGGCCGAGACCGTGCCCGGGGTCAGGGTGATCATGCTGGTCAGCGCGGCGATGCCGTGGATGTTGGCGATGTCCAGCGGCAGCCAGATGAAACCCGGGTGGATGTTCTTTTCCGGGCCCAGCACCTGCAGGGCGACGCGGATGTTGGACATCAGGATGTCCCACAGGGTCACGCACACCAGCCTGGGCAGTGGCCGCAGGGTGCCGATACGGGCGAACTCGCGGTCCAGGCGCGCGGCGAACAGCGGCACCACCACGCCCAGCAGCAGCCCCAGCACGATCTGGCCGAGGGTGAAGCTGTCGGACATCAGCAGCCAGAACGCCACCACCATGATGCTGAGCATCGGCGAGGGAATCAGGCGACGGAACAGGGAGCGCTGGGCGGTCATGGCTGGCGGATCTCCGGCGTGGTCGCACGCAGTTGCTGCACGTACTCGCTGGGTTGCAGCAGCTGTGCGGCGGTGGCGTCGGTGTAGCGCATCAACGGTGCCGCAGCCAGGGTCATGCCGATGCCGTAGGCCAGCAGCAGGCAGGCGGCGTAGAGTTCTACCCGGCGCAGGGGAGCCTTGCGCGGCTTCGGTGCCTCCGGATCGACCGGCGGCACGCGCCAGAACAGGCGGATGCCGCCGCGGGTCAGGCCCATGATCACCAGCAGGCTGCTGACCAGCACGGCGGTCCAGACCGGGCCGGTGTACTGCGCCGGCATGCCGGCCAGCAGTGTGGCCTTGGCCAGGAAGCCGGACAGAGGCGGCAGGCCGGCCACCGACACTGCCCCGATCAGGAACAGCACCGCCGGCGTTTCCTTGCCCGGCATCGGCGCCACCACCTCCTTGCGGTCGCTGGCGCCACCACGGCGGCGGCGGATCAGGTCGGCAACCAGGAACAGCGCAGCGGCCACGAAGCTGCTGTGCGGCAGGTAGTACAGGCCGGCCGACAGCACCTGCGGCGTGCCCACCGAGAAGGCGATGAACAGTGTGGCTGCCGACACGATGACCAGGTAGGAAATCAGTACGCGCAGGCGGGTCGCGGCCAGGGCGCCGAGCCCGCCCAGCACCAGCGTCGCCACGCCGGCCCACAGCAGCCAGTCGCGGCCATAGCCGGCCATCGCGCCCGCGTCATCGCCGAACCACAGCATCTGGATGCGCAGCACCGAATACAGGCCGACCTTGGTCATGATCGCGAACAGCGCCGCCACTGCGGCCGGTGCGCGCGAATAGGCTTCCGGCAGCCACAGGTACAGCGGCATCAGCGCGGCCTTGGCGCAGAACACCAGCAGCAACAGGCCCATCGTGGCCTTCACCAGGGTCAGCTGCGTCGGCGGCACCGCGGCAATGCGCTGCGACAGCTCGGCCATGTTCAGCGAACCCAGCGTGGCGTACAGCAGGCCCAGCGCGATCAGGAACAGGGTCGAGGCGGTGACGTTGAACACCACGTAGTGCAGGCCGATGCGCATGCGCAGGCCGCGGCCACCGCTGAGCAGCAGGCCGTAGGAGGCGATCAGCATCACCTCGAAGAACACGAACAGGTTGAAGATGTCGCCGGTCAGGAACGCACCGTTGAGGCCGACCAGCTGGAACTGGAACAGTGCATGGAAGTGCGGTGCGCGGCGGTCCCAACCCGAGCAGGCGTGCAGCAGGCAGGGAATGGCCAGCAGCAGGGTGGTCAGCAGCATCCATGCCGACAGCCGGTCGGCCACCAGCGCGATGCCCAGCCGCGACGGCCAGTCGCCCAGCAGGTAGACGTTGATGTCACCGCCCGCGGTCGACGCGAACAGCAGGCCCACCGCCAGCGCCAGCGCCGACAGCGAGGTCCACGCGACCGCGCGCTGCACCCTGGGGCCGTAGCGGCGGTGTTCGACGAACAGCGACAGCGCGGCGCCGAGCAGCGGAATCAGGATCGGCAGGATCACCAGATGGTTCATGCGCGGTCCTCGCCCTGGCGCGCCGATGCGCTCTCATCCTGCAGGTCGTCGTCGGGCTCGTGGGCGTCCACATGGTCGCTGTGGTTGTCGCTGCGGCTGCGCATGGCCAGCACGATGCTCACTGCGGTCATCGCGAAGGCGATCACGATCGCGGTCAGCACCAGTGCCTGCGGCAGCGGGTCGGTGTAGTTGCCCAGGTGGCTGTCCACGCCCTCCTGCAGCACCGGCGCCTTGCCCAGCACCACGCGGCCACCGGCGAAGATCAGCAGGTTGGTGGCGTAGGACAGGAAGGTCATGCCGAGGATCACGTCGAAGCTGCGCGCACGCAGCAGCAGGTAGATGCCGATGGCGGTCAGCACGCCGATCGCGGTAGCCAGGGCCAATTCCATCAGTGCATCTCCCCGGTGCGGGCCGAACGGCGTTGCAGGTCGATCTCACCCTTGCGGGCAGCGCGGGTACGCGACGGCTTGATCGTGCCCATCATCGACAGCATCAGCATGGCGCCGCCGAACACCACCAGATACACGCCGATGTCAAAACCGATCGCGCTGGCCAGCGGCACGTCGCCGATCAATGGCAGGTGCAGGTCGAGGTGGCCACTGGTCAGGAACGGCACGCCGAACAGCATCGAGGCGCTGCCGCTGAGCAGGGCGATCAGCAGGCCCATGCCGATGCAGCGGATGTAGTCGAAGCCGAAGCGCGATTCCACCGACGCGGTGCCCTGGATCACGTACTGGATCAGCAGCGGCACCGCCAGCACCAGGCCGGCGATGAAGCCGCCGCCCGGTGCGTTGTGGCCGCGCAGGAACAGGAAGATCGACACGGTCAGCGTCAGCGGGAACATGATCTGCGCCAGGTCGGCCGGCACCGGCAGCTTGATCGGCGGGCCGGGCATGATCTGTTCCGGTGCCATCCGCGTGCGCCGCAGCAGTGCGTGCACCACCAGCGCGGCGATGCCGAACACGGTGATCTCGCCGAAGGTATCGAAGCCGCGGAAGTCGACCAGGATCACGTTGACCACGTTCTGGCCGTAGGCCTCGGGCAACGCACGGGCGAGCAGTTCGCCGGCCATGGTGTTCGGCGGCAGGGTCATCGCCGAATAGGCCAGCGCACCCAGGCCGGCGCCGGCGATGATCGCGATCACCGCATCGCGGCGCTTGCGCCAGCGCGGGCGTTCCGGCCCGGACTGCGCGGGCAGGTAGTTCATGCCCAGCAGCATCAGCACCAGGGTCACCATCTCCACGAGCAGCTGGGTCAGGGCCAGGTCGGGTGCGGACAGGAACACGAAGGTCAGCGCCACCATCAGGCCGACGCCGCCGACCAGCAGCACCGCCAGCAGGCGCTGCTTGTAGATGCGCAGGGTGGCCACCGCGCAGGCCATCATCACCAGCCACAGCGCCCAGCCCAGCAGCGGCATCGGCTGTGGCGCGGTCCAGTTTGGCGACGCCGGATCTGCCACGAATGGCGCGGCGGCAACTGCGATCGCCACCAGCACCAGGCCCAGCAGCATGCGCTGCAGGCTGCCGTTGGCGATGCCGTTGGTCAGGCGCATGGCCAGTGCGGACACGGCATCCAGCTGTGCATGGAACACATTGCGGCCAGTGCTGACGTTGGTCACGGCATGCAGGTTGATCAGCTTGCGCAGGCCGAAGTACAGCGCCACGCCGCCGATCACACCGATCGCGCTCATCGCCAGCGGCAGGTTGAAGCCGTGCCATACCGCCAGGCTGTACTCGGGCATGGCGCTGCCGAGGATCGACGCCGCAGCGGCATGCAGCACCGGTGCCACGGTCAGTGCCGGGGCGATGCCAACTGCCACGCAGATCACCACCAGCAGTTCCACCGGTACCTTCATCCAGCGCGGCGGCTCATGCGGCACGCGATCCAGGTCGTGCGGGCCGGGGCCAAAGAAGGTGTCGTGCACGAAGCGCAGGCTGTAGGCCACCCCGAACACGCCAGCCAGCAATGCGGCGATCGACACCGCCGTGCGCATGATTCCCGGGCCTCCGGCCGTGATCGCCTCGGCAAACAGCATTTCCTTGGACAGGAAGCCGTTGAGCAGCGGGATGCCGGCCATCGCCAGCGAGGCGATGATCGCCAGCGCGCTGGTGAACGGCATCAGCCTGCGCAGGCCGCCCAGCTTGCGCATGTCGCGGGTGCCGGTCTCATGGTCGATGATGCCGGCGGCCATGAACAGCGAGGCCTTGAAGGTGGCGTGGTTGAGGATGTGGAACACACCGGCCACCACCGCCATCGGCGTGGACAGGCCGAACAGCAGGGTGATCAGGCCCAGATGGGAAATGGTCGAATAAGCCAGCAGACCTTTCAGATCGTGCTGGAAGATCGCGTTCCAGGCGCCGATCAACAGCGTGATCGCACCGATGCCGCTGACCGTGTAGAAGAACAGGTCGCTGCCGGCCAGCGCTGGATGCAGGCGCGCCAGCAGGAACACACCGGCCTTCACCATGGTGGCCGAGTGCAGGTAGGCAGAGACCGGAGTGGGCGCGGCCATCGCGTGCGGCAGCCAGAAATGGAACGGGAACTGCGCGCTCTTGGTGAAGATGCCCGCCAGCACCAGGAACAGCGCGTACGGGTACAGCGCGCTGGCGCGGATCTGCTCGCCGGCGGCCAGCACCACGTCCAGGTCGAAGCTGCCGACGATGCGCCCGATCAGCAGTACGCCACCGAGCAGCGCAAGGCCGCCGCCGCCAGTGATCACCAGCGCCATCCGCGCGCCCTCGCGGGCGTCCTGGCGGTGCGACCAGAAACCGATCAGCAGGAACGAGCTGATGCTGGTCATTTCCCAGAAGATCATCAGCAACAGCAGGTTGCCCGAAAGCACCATGCCCAGCATGGCGCCCATGAACAGCAGCAGGTAGCAGTAGAAGCGGTGCGCGTTGTCCTGCTGGCTCAGGTAGTAGCGCGCGTACAGCACCACCAGCGCGCCGATGCCCAGCACCAGCCCGGCGAACATCCACGCCAGCCCGTCCAGGCGCAGGGTGAAGTCCAGGCCGATCTGCGGCAGCCAAGGGACCATCGTCCGCACCACCTGGCCGTCGAGTACGGACGGGGTCAGCCAGCCGAGGATGGCCAGTCCGCCCAACGGCGCCAGCGCCGCCAGCCAGGCAGCAGTCGAGCGCGAACTACGGGGGAAGGCCGCAACAGCCGCTGCCATCAGGAACGGCAGGGCCAGCAGCAGGGGCAGGCTGGGGAGCATGCAGGGAATCCATGATTCACGAGCAGGTCAGGGAGGATAACAGGCTGCGAAATGTCGCTGAAACCCATCGAACAGCGATCAATTGCATGTAACGTCCGCTGATTCATATTTTCTGCGACGCAACATCGCGTTCCTGCAGTCCCTCCCCGGTTGCCCTCGGGGGACGCCCTACGCCCACGCAGGGAGACCGCAGGCCCTGTCGCACAGGGGCTGCCGTCGACGGGCGGGAAGTGGGGAGCGGATCACCGGCGCAGGCTGGCAGGGCCGTCGTGGAGTGCGGGTGATGGAATCTGCCCGTTCAGGAAACGAGGGGCGCCGTCGACCCTGGGCAGGTCAGTAGCGCCAGTCGAGCTTGCGGTAGAACTTGGCCATCACCCAGGCCGGGCCGATCAGCAGGTAGGTCAGGTCGGTCAGGAAGCTGGGCTTGCGGCCCTCGAACTTGTGGCCGATGAACTGCGCGATCCAGGCCACCACGAACACGCCCACCGCCAGCCAGAACAGGTTGTGCAGGCCGATTTCGGCCTCCAGCAGGCGGCACAGGCAGCCGAACATGAAGAACTGGATGAGCATGCCGATGCCCAGCGGGCGCGACAGTTTGTTGTAGAAGCACCAGGCGCTGAACATCGCGAACGCCGACCAGATGCCGTACTGGAACCAGGTGATCAGCGGCGGAAGGCACCAGAGCAGAGCCACCACCGACCACAGGATCGCCGGGACCGCCACCACGTGGATGCGCTGGTTGATCACATTGCGGTGGTCGTCGGAGTAGCTGGCGAAATAGCGGTCGATCGGCCGCGCAAGCTCGGTGGATGTCTGCATGCTGCGTTGCTTCCTCGGACAACGGTAGTGCCGGCCGCTGGCCGGCACTCCAGAGCATAGCCGAGTTCATGAGGTTGCCGGCCAGCGGCCGGCACTACCCTTCAGAGCGCCCCCCGCCTTTCCGGCCGGGGGCGCAGGCGCATCAGTCGACGCTGATCCCGGCCAGGCGCTGCAGTGCCTCGGCATACTTGGCGCGGGTGCGCTCGATGATCTCGGCCGGGATGGTCGGGCCCGGGGCGGTCTTGCCCCAGTCCAGCGTCTCCAGGTAATCGCGCACGAACTGCTTGTCGTAGCTCGGCGGGCTGGTGCCCACTTCGTACTCGTCGGCCGGCCAGTAACGCGAGGAATCCGGCGTCAGCATCTCGTCCATGATGTACAGGCGGCCATCGGCGTCGGTACCGAACTCGAACTTGGTATCGGCCAGGATGATGCCGCGCTCGCGGGCGTAATCGGCCGCGAACTTGTAGATGCGCAGGGTGGCGTCGCGCACGCGCTCGGCCAGTTCCGCACCGACCTGCTTCACCATCGCATCGAAATCGATGTTCTCGTCATGGTCGCCGACAGCGGCCTTGGTCGAGGGGGTGAAGATCGGCTCGGGCAGCTGCTCGGCCTGGCGCAGGCCGTCGGGCAGGTCGATGCCGCTGACCTTGCCGGTGCGCTGGTAATCCTTCCAGCCGCTGCCGATCAGGTAGCCGCGGGCGATCGCTTCCACCGGCACCGGCTTCAGCTTGCGGGTGACCACCGCGCGCCTGGCATACAGGGCCGGGTCCACGCCTTCGGGCAACACGCTGGCCACGTCGATGCCGGTCAGGTGGTTGGGCATCAGGTGCGCGGTCTTGGCGAACCAGAAGTTGGAGACCTGACAGAGCATCTCGCCCTTGCCCGGAATCGGGTCGGGCAGGACCACGTCGAACGCCGACAGGCGATCGGTGGCCACCATCAGCAGGTACTCGCCCGGCGGGGTTCCGGCTGGCAGCCGCTCGCGCGGGATATCGAACACATCACGCACCTTGCCGCGATGGCGCAAGGGCAGGCCGGGGAGATCGGATTGCAACAGCGTGGTTGGCACGGGCACTCCTGGGGCGTTGTCGATACGGCTGCTGCCCAACGGACCCGGCGGGCCCGCTGACCAGCGGGCGGCCTAGTGTAAAGCCGTCCGGGCCCGCTGTGACGTAAAATGAGCGTCCATTTCGTCGGTCGACCCCGGAGCGCCATGCGCTGGTACGGAAAACTGCTCGGATTCATCGCCGGCGCCCTGCTGTTCCGGCCCAATCCGCTGTTTGGTGCAGTGGTCGGCCTGCTGATCGGCCATGCCTTTGATTCGGACTGGTTCCGCCTGAACAAGGAGAACCCGTACCGGGAGCTGGGGCTGACCTCCGAGGCCACCGATGCCGAGGTCGAGCGCGCCTACCGCAAGCTGATCTCGCAGTACCACCCCGACAAGCTTGGCGGCGCCGCCCCCGAGCTGCAGCAGCAGGCCGAGCAGAAGTCGCGGCGCATCAACGCCGCCTACGACCGCATCAAGACCCTGCGCAAGCGCTGACCCCTTTCCCCTCGTTGCAAGGCCCGGCCATGTCCCACTGCCTCATCGCCCCCTCCATCCTGTCCGCCAACTTCGCCCGCCTCGGCGAGGAAGTCGACAACGTCCTCGCCGCTGGCGCGGACTGGGTCCACTTCGACGTGATGGACAACCACTACGTGCCGAACCTGACCATCGGCCCGATGGTCTGCCAGGCGCTGCGCAAGCACGGCGTGACCGCGCCGATCGACGTGCACCTGATGGTCGAGCCGGTGGACCGCATCATCCCGGACTTCGCCGAGGCCGGTGCCACCTACATCAGCTTCCACCCGGAGGCGAGCCGCCACGTGCACCGCACCATCCAGCTGATCCGCTCGCTGGGCTGCAAGCCGGGCATCGTGCTGAACCCGGCCACGCCGGTGGACATCCTCGACTGGGTGCTGGAGGACCTGGACCTGGTGCTGCTGATGTCGGTCAACCCGGGCTTTGGTGGCCAGGCCTTCATCCCCTCGGCGCTGGACAAGCTGAAGGTGGTGCGCAAGATGATCGATGCCAGCGGCAAGGACATCCGCCTGGAGATCGACGGCGGCGTGAAGGCCGACAACATCGGCGAGATCGCGGCTGCCGGTGCCGACACCTTTGTCGCCGGCTCGGCCATCTTCAACGCCAAGACCAGCTACCAGGACGTGATCGCGCAGATGCGCGCGAACGTCGCTGCGGCACGCTGACAAAAAGGGGGCGGAGGGGATTAATCTCGTTTAATTCCCTCCGTCCCCTTTATCTGCGCATGGCACTGTTGAACATCCGTCCGGCCACCGTGGCCGATGCTGGCCTGATCCTGCATTTCATCCGCGAACTGGCCATCTACGAGAAGGCCGAGCATTCGGTACAGACCGATGAGATCGGCATCGCCGAGAGCCTGTTCGGTGTCGATGCCACGGCGCGCGCGTTGATCTGCGAAGGCGACGGCGAGGCCATCGGCTATGCGGTGTACTTCTACAACTACTCCACCTGGCTGGGCCGCAAGGGCATCTACCTGGAAGACCTGTATGTCAGCCAGGAAAAGCGCGGCGTGGGCGCCGGCAAGGCACTGCTGAAGTACATCGCACGCCAGGCCGTGGCCGAGGGCTGCGGTCGCTTCGAATGGTCGGTGCTGGACTGGAACACCCCGGCCATCGAGTTCTACACCGCTGCCGGTGCGAAGCCGCAGGACGAGTGGACCGTGTACCGGCTGCAGGGCCAGGCGCTGCACGATTTCGCCAACGGTTGAAGCGAAGTGCATCCACGCATGGCGTGGATCTACCAACTGGGTGTGTGCAAACCGCAACCCGGGGGGGGGCGAACCGCAACCTGGGGGGAGCGAACCGCAACCTGGTGGGTGCGAACCTTGGTTCGCACTCCCTGCACACCCCAAAAAAAAGCCACGCCAATCACTGGCGTGGCCTCGCTGCATGCGTGGGAGGCTGATCCTGCCTCCATCCGTCGTCCCTGCTATGGACTCCCATTCTCCGGTAGCTGAATGACATCTGCGTGACATTCACCGCAGGCAAACAGCGCATTGCTAGCCTGTGCCACCGCATCCCTGGAAGCTCTGCATGACCACCCCGCGCTGGCGCCTGATCCTCAACGGCAAATCCGCCGGCAATGATGAGTTGCGCGACGCCGTCGGCCATTGGCGCGGACAGGGCGTGCAGCTGGACGTACGGGTGACCTGGGAGGACGGTGACGCCGAGCGCTATGTCGCCGAGGCGATCGATCATGGCGTGGATGTGATCGTGGCCGCCGGTGGCGATGGCACGCTCAGTGCGGTGGCCGAGACACTGGCGCATCGTGAGGAGCTGGCAGATGCGCTGCCCTCGCTGGCGCTGATCCCGATGGGGACCGCCAACGATTTCGCGACTGCGGCCGGCATGCCGACCGAACCGAAGGAGGCCTTCGCCTTGATCGGGCAGGCGACGCCGCACGCCATTGACCTGTTGCGCGTTGACGCCGATGGCACCCAATGGTGGTGCGCCAATC
Organism: Stenotrophomonas sp. YJH_SMC_119; assembly: GCF_059368315.1. Taxonomy (NCBI): domain Bacteria; kingdom Pseudomonadati; phylum Pseudomonadota; class Gammaproteobacteria; order Lysobacterales; family Lysobacteraceae; genus Stenotrophomonas; species Stenotrophomonas sp. YJH_SMC_119. The sequence continues at coordinate 50,531 of NZ_JCAFRP010000007.1, forward strand.
TCGCCAGCGGTGGCTTCGGCACGCAGGTGACGGTGGAGACTGATGCGGGCTTGAAGAAGATGCTGGGCGGGCTGGCCTATGTGATCACCGGCATCGCCAAGCTGGGCCGCATCGAGCCGATCACCGCACGGTTGTCCGGTCCGGACTTCGCGTGGGAAGGCGACTTCATTGCGCTCGGCATCGGCAATGGTCGCCAGGCCGGTGGCGGCCAGCAACTGTGTCCGCAGGCATTGATCGATGATGGGCTGCTGGATGTCACCGTGCTTCCGGAACTGGAGGGTGAGGTCACCGCCACGCTCGGCCAGATGCTGAAGTCGGGCACCCAGGCCGCGCTCGAACAGCTGGCCACGCGCGCGCGGCTGCCGTGGCTGGAGATCGCATCTGAGCGCCCACTGACCCTCAATCTGGATGGCGAGCCGGTACAGGCCCGCCAGTTCCGCATCGAGTGCGTGCCGGGCAGGGTGCGGATGCATCTTCCGGCTGGCTGCCCGTTGCTGGGTGGGTAGGGAGGTAGAGTCGACTGTTAGTCGACTGCTCTTCGTTCCGACGGCGTAAAACCCCGCGCTACGCGCGCAAGTCGACCAACAGTCGACTCTACCGGTCCGCGTCGTCGGTTCCCGTGGCTGGCCCCGCCCGTGCCGTGGTTCAGTTTCCCAGGGTTCCCCTGCCGTCCAAGCTGCGATACAGTCAAGGGGTGTCCAGCCTGACGACCCCGCATACCCTTTCTTCCGCACGCCGTTGGTGGCGATGGTGGCCCGTTGCCGTCGTCCGCCCCCATAACGCTGTGTCCCGGAAGGAAAGTCGTCTTGAACTCGCACGCTCAGTTTCAGCAGCAGGCCGCTGAAGGCCACACCCATATTCCCGTCGTCCGCGAAGTGCTGTCCGACCTGGACACGCCGCTTTCGGTCTATCTGAAGCTCGCCGACGGCCCCAATACCTACCTGTTTGAGTCCGTCGAAGGCGGCGAGCGCTTTGGTCGTTACTCGATCATCGGCCTGCCGGCGCGCCGCGTGTACGCCTTCCACGGCCACACGCTGACCGTGCGCGAAGACGGCCAGGTGGTGGACACCCGCGAGGTGGCCGACCCGTTCGCCGAAGTCGAGGCGCTGCGCAGCGCCCACTCGGTGCCGAAGCTGGAAGGCCTGCCGGGCTTCACAGGTGGCCTGGTCGGCTGGTTCGGCTTCGAGTGCATCGGCTACATCGAACCACGCCTGGCCCCGCCGGCCGGCCGCGATGAGCTGGGCACGCCGGACATCCTGCTGCTGGACTCCAACGAGCTGGCCGTGTTCGACAACCTCAAGGGCCGCCTGTACCTGATCGTGCACGCCGACCCGCGTGTCGAGGGCGCCTTCGAGCAGGCGCAGGCGCGCCTGGATGCGCTGACTGCCAAGCTGCGTGCACCGGGCGCCGGTTATCCCGCACCGCTCAACAGCGATGTGCTGGACGAATCCGATTTCGTTTCCGGGTTCACCCGCGAAGGGTTCGTCGATGCGGTCCAGCGCAGCAAGGAATACATCCGCGCCGGTGACATCTTCCAGGTGGTGCTGAGCCAGCGCCTGAGCGTGCCGTTCAAGGCGCGGCCGGTGGATGTGTACCGCGCGCTGCGTGCACTGAATCCGTCGCCGTACATGTATTTCCTGGATGTCGGCGACCTGCAGGTGGTCGGCTCCTCGCCGGAAATCCTGGTGCGCCTGCAGGATGGCGAAGTCACCGTGCGCCCGATCGCCGGCACCCGCCCGCGTGGCGCCACGCCCGAGCAGGACCTGGCGCTGGAAGCCGAGCTGCTGGCCGACCCGAAGGAACGCGCCGAGCACCTGATGCTGATCGACCTCGGCCGCAACGATGCCGGTCGTGTGTCCAGGGCGGGCACCGTGGAAGTGGGCGAGCAGTTCGTGATCGAGCGCTACAGCCACGTCATGCACATCGTCAGCGAAGTGACCGGGCAGCTGCAGCCGGGCCTGAGCTACGCCGACGTGCTGCGTGCCACCTTCCCGGCAGGCACCGTCAGCGGCGCGCCGAAGATCCGCGCGCTGGAAGTGATCCGCGAGCTGGAACCGATCAAGCGCAATGTCTACGCAGGCAGCATCGGCTACATCGGCTGGCACGGCGATGCCGATACCGCGATCGCGATCCGCACCGCGGTGATCAAGGACGGCCGCCTGTACGTGCAGGCCGGCGCCGGCATCGTCTACGACTCGGACCCGGACAAGGAATGGGACGAGACGATGAACAAGGGCCGCGCGCTGTTCCGCGCCGTTGCCCAGGCTGCCAAGGGCCTGTAAGCCTGCCTCGCCACGGCGCCGCGCCGTGGTCGTTCCGCTGTTCCCGTTGAAGACAAGGAGTACCGCATGAAGCTGCTGAGCGCATTGCTGTGGTCGTCACTGCTGGCCACGATGGCCCCGTCTGCGTGGGCGCAGGCCAATACCATTCCCTCGCAGCCGCACCTGCTGGTGAAGGGCGAGGCGCGTCGCGTGGTGATGCCGGACCGGTTCGGCCTGCAGTTGAACATCGAAGAGACCGACATGGACGCCGACGCCGCGCGCCGCCGCGTGCAGGACAACGTTGCCCGCGTGCTGGCACTGTTCAAGCAGCACAAGGCGGTGGAAGGCAGCGTGCGCGCGGACAACCTGCGGATTGGTCCTGCGACGCGCTATGAGCAGAATCGGCAGGTTTTCATCGGCACCCGCGTGTCACGCCAACTGCGCGCCAGCTTCGCCAGCGTCCAGCAGATGCAGGACGTGCTGGGGGCGCTGAAGGCCAACGAGAACGTGCAGGTCAGCAGCGTGGCCCCGACCTACTCGGGCGAAGTGGCGCTGCGCCGCGAACTCAAGGGCGAGGCGGCGGCCCAGACCCGCCAGTCTGCGCAGGGCCTGGCCAAGGCCTACGGCACCCAGCTGCGTGGCCTGTACAGCATCTCCGATGTGGCGCCGAACTTCGCCTATGGCGTGCAGGCGGGCAACTGGCCCAGCAGTGGGGATCTGGTGACGCCGCCCTCGCCGCCCGCGCCCGAGGCACCGATGAACAGCATCGAGACCACGGGCTCGCGCCTGCGCGAGTCGGTGGAAGCCGGCCCCATCACCTACACCGAAAACGTGTACGCCATTTTCCTGATAAGCGACGGAACCTGACCATGTTGTGGATGATCGACAACTACGACAGCTTCACCTACAACCTCGTGCAGTACCTGCAGACGCTGGGCGCCGAGGTGAAGGTGGTGCGCAACGATGCAATGAGCGTGGACGAGATCGCCGCGCAGAAGCCCGAGCGCATCGTCATCTCGCCCGGCCCGTGCACGCCCAACGAAGCGGGCGTGTCGCTGGAACTGATCGAGCGCCTGGGCCCGACCACGCCGATCCTCGGCGTGTGCCTGGGCCACCAGGGCATCGGCCAGGTCTACGGCGGCACGGTCATCCGTGCCGGCAACATCATGCACGGCAAGACCTCGCCGATCCGCCATGAAGGCAAGGGCGTTTTCGCTGGCCTGCCGGACCGCTACCAGGCCACCCGCTACCACTCGCTGGTGGTGGACAAGAACAGTCTGCCGGACTGCCTGGAAGTGACTGCCTGGACCGAGAACGACGACGGCTCGATCGAAGAGATCATGGGCCTGCGCCACCGCCAGTTCCCGGTGGAAGGCGTGCAGTTCCACCCCGAGTCCATCCTCACCGAACACGGCCACGCCCTGCTGCGTAATTTCCTGCAGCGCCCGGCAGCCTGATCCAAGGAGCATTCCCATGAGCTTCTCCCCCCAGGAAGCCCTGCATCGCACCATCGAACACCGCGAAATCTTCTTCGACGAAATGGTCGACCTGATGCGGCAGATCATGCGCGGCGATGTCTCGCCGATGATGACCGCCGCCATCCTCACCGGGCTGCGCGTGAAGAAGGAGACCGTGGACGAAATCGCCGCGGCGGCCACCGTGATGCGTGAATTCGCCCGGCCAGTGCCGGTGGCCGATACCTCCAACCTGGTTGACATCGTTGGCACCGGTGGCGATGGCTCGCACACCTTCAACATCTCCACCTGCGCGATGTTCGTCGCTGCTGCTGCAGGCGCGCGCGTGGCCAAGCATGGCAACCGCAGCGTGTCGTCCAAGTCAGGCAGTGCCGATGCGCTGGAAGCGCTGGGCGCGGTGATCGAGCTGCAGCCTGACCAGGTGGCCGCGGCCATCGACCGGACCGGCATCGGCTTCATGTTCGCGCCGATCCATCACCCGTCGATGAAGGTCGTTGCGCCGGTACGCCGCGAGATGGGCGTGCGCACCATCTTCAACATCCTCGGCCCGCTGACCAACCCGGCCAGTGCACCGTCGGTACTGATGGGCGTGTTCCATCCCGATCTGGTCGGCATCCAGGCGCGCGTGCTGCGCGAACTGGGTACCGAGCGCGCGATGGTGGTCTGGGGCCGCGACAACATGGACGAGATCTCGCTGGGCGCCGGCACCCTGGTCGGCGAACTGCGCGACGGCAAGGTGCGCGAGTACGAGATCCACCCGGAAGACTTCGGCATCGCCATGTCGGCCAGCCGCAACCTGCGCGTGGACGGTCCGGAACAGTCCATCCAGATGCTGCGCGCCGTGCTCGACAACGAGCCGGGCCCGGCGCTGGACATCGTCGCGCTGAATGCCGGTGCCGCCCTGTACGTGGCTGGTGTGGCCAGCGACATCGGAGACGGCCTGGCCCGCGCCCGTGCCGCCATCGCCAATGGCAGCGCCCGCCAGCGCCTGCAGCAGTATGTGGAGACCACCCGCGCGCTGGTTGCCTGAGCGCGCGGTTCAGCCTCACCCTCTCGATGGCCGATAATGGCCGTCCTCACCGCCCCCCGCACCGACCCGAAGACGATGAGCGACATCCTGCAGACGATCCTGGCCCGCAAGGCCGAAGAAGTGGCCCAGCGCCGCGCCCAGCGCCCGCTCGAGGAGCTGCAGGCCGCCGTGGCCAGCGCCCCGCCGGTACGTGGCTTCGTGCGCGCGCTGCAGGCGGCGGTGGCCAATGGCGACCCGGCGGTGATTGCCGAGGTGAAGAAGGCCAGCCCCTCCAAGGGCGTGATCCGCCCGGATTTCCGCCCGGCCGACATCGCCGTCAGCTACGAGTTCGGTGGCGCCAGCTGCCTGTCGGTGCTGACCGACGTGGACTTCTTCCAGGGCGCCGACGCCTATCTGCAGCAGGCCCGCGAAGCCTGCACGCTGCCGGTGCTGCGCAAGGATTTCGTCATCGACGCTTACCAGGTGTACGAGGCGCGCGTGCTGGGCGCCGACTGCATCCTGCTGATCGTCGCCGCGCTGGACGATACCCAGCTGGCCACGTTGTCCGAGCTGGCGCTGTCGCTGGGCATGGACGTGCTGGTGGAAGTGCATGACATCGACGAACTGGAGCGCGCGCTGCAGGTGCCGGCGCCGATGATCGGCATCAACAACCGCAACCTGCGCACCTTCGAGGTGTCGCTGCAGACCACGCTGGACATGCAGCAGGCGGTGCCGCGTGACCGCCTGCTGGTCACCGAGAGTGGCATCCTCGGCCCGCAGGACGTCGCGCTGATGCGCGATGCCGGCATCCATGCATTCCTGGTCGGCGAGGCCTTCATGCGCGTGGAAGAGCCGGGCGAGGGCCTGCGTCAGCTATTCTTCGCGGCATGACAACGCACTATCCGACGCCGCGCGACGATGCGCCGCTGGTGGTCTTCGATTTCGACCACACCCTCTACGACGGCGATTCGGGCACCCATCTGTTCGCCTCGCTGATCAAGCGCAACCCGCTGCGCATGCTGGCCGCGCTGCTGGTCACGCCGATCGCCGGGCCGTTGGTGGCGATGCTGCCGACCCGCCGAACGGGTATTTCGGTCTACGTGTGGATTGGCAGCTTCGGCCTGCACCGTGCGCGCGATTTCAACAAGGTGATCGATTCCTACGTGCTGCGCAACGAGGCGCAGATGCGCGCCAAGCTGCTGCCGCAGGCGCTGGAGGTGTTCGCCGCGCACCGCGCCAAGGGCGACCGTGTAGTGGTCGCCACCGGCGCGCCGCCGGAACTGGCCCGCGCCATCCTGGCGTTCGTTGCCCACCAGGACGTGCCGGTGATCGGCACCGAGGTCGGCCCGCGACTGGGCGGCGTCGGCCCGACCCGCCACTGCCACAACGAAGAAAAGATGCGCATGCTGCGCGAGCGCGGCTACGGCAATATCGACATCGCCTACTCCGACAGCACCGCCGACCTGCCGTTGCTGCTGGCCGCCAAGGCGCCGGTGGTGGTGAACCCGAAGCGATCCAGGGTGGACTTCTTCCGCCGCGTGCTGCCGGCCGGCACCCGCATCCTCAACTGGGGCTGCGTGGACCGCGGCGGCGACAAGGCGTAGCCCGGGGCCGGATCCCGTCCGGGGCCTGACCCCATCGCACGATGACGGATCTGCCGGCCAGCGGCCGGCACTACCCTCCTCCGTCCCGGTAGTGCCGGCCGCTGGCCGGCAAACGCTCAATGCCCCAGGTACCCGTACACCGCATGGCCGATCTGGAACAGGCTGATCCCCAGCACCAGCACGCCAACGGCCACCAGCACCCAGCGCTCCTTCACCCGCTTGACCAGGATCGCCGCCACCGGCGCGGCCATCATGCCGCCGATCAGCAGGCCGGCGACGATCTGCAGGTGCTGCACGCCCATCGACAACAGGAAGGTCGCTGACACGGTCAACGTGACCACGAACTCGGCCGCGTTGACCGTACCGATGGTGGTGCGCGCCTGGCCGCCACGGGCGAGCAGGGTGGACGTGGCGATCGGTCCCCAGCCGCCACCGCCGCTGGCGTCCAGCAGGCCCGCGAAGAAGCCCAGCACCGGTACCCGGCGGATCTCGCCCTTGGGCATCCAGCGCCCCGCGGCGCGCGCCAGGATGATGATCGCCAGCACCAGCAGGTACAGGTAGATGAGGGGGCGGATGATGTCGCCGGGGATCTGGGTGAGCACGTACGCGCCCAGGGCGCCGCCCACCGCACCGGGCAGGGCCAGCCGCAGGAACAGGCGTTTATCGACATTCCCGGCGGCGAGGTGCGACACGCCCGAGGCACCGGTGGTGAACACTTCAGCGGTGTGGATGCTGGCGCTGACCTGCGCCGGTGGCAGGCCCATGCTCAGCATCACCGACGAGGACACCAGGCCGAAGGCCATGCCCAGTGCGCCGTCAACCAGCTGCGCGCCAAGGCCGATGAGGATGAACCACCAGAATTCGCTGCTCAGTTCCATGCACCGAGCCTAGCGCGCGAAGGAGTGCGGACCAAGGTCCGCACCCACCGGGTGCTCAACCGTCAACGGGTGCCGTACAGCACCACGGTCTTGCCGCGGGCATGCAGCAGGCCGTCGGTCTGCAGCTTCTTCAGCACGCGGCCGGCCATTTCGCGCGAGCAGCCGACCAGGCGCGCCAGTTCCTGGCGTGACACGCGCAGCTGGCTGCCCTGCGGATGGCTCATCGCTTCTGGTTCCTGCGCCAGATCGTGCAGTGTGCGCACGATCCGATCGGTAACATCCAGGAATGCCAGGCGACTGGCCTTGCGGCTGGTATCGAGCAGGCGCTTGGAAATCTGCTGGCCCAGCGCATACAGCAGGCGCGGGGCGTCGGCCGACAGCGGGCCGAGGAACAGCTGGTGTAGGCGCTCGTAGCTGATTTCGGCCAGTTCGCAGGCGGTACGGGTCCGCAGGATCACCTCGCGGCGGTCCGATTCGACGAACAGGCCCATTTCGCCAACGAACTCGCCGGCACCGAAGTAGCCCAGCACAAGCTCTCGATCGTCATCTTCCTCGGCCATGATTGAAACCGAGCCGCTGACAACGTAATACAGGGTTCCCGCCGGGTCACCGGGTCGGAAGACGTCGGTACGGGTGGGATATCGCCGCCGGTGGCTGTGCGCCAGGAAACGATCGATGGTGGCGATATCCAAGGCCAGTGGACTGCTAGCTAGGCGCACGGTTGACACGATAGGGGCGCTCCCTCTGCGCATGAACGGATTCACGGGGTCGATAGCGGAGCTTAACCAGCGCAATTGTTAAGGGCAAACAGTGTGCCAGAACTCTTGCGTCTTCACGTTCCCCCCGGGGGCAGTTTGCCCCATAATTCCCCCTTTCCCTTCTTACACAGGAATCGACCGCCGTGGTCAAGCCGTTGCCTCGCCTGAGGCTGCAGGGTTTCAACAACCTCACCAAGGCGCTGAGCTTCAACATCTATGACGTGTGTTACGCGCGCACCGAAGAGGAGCGTCAGCGTTACATTGAATACATCGATGAAGAGTACAACGCCGACAGGCTGACTCAAATCTTGACCGATGTCGCCGAGATCATCGGCGCCAACATCCTGAACGTGGCCCGCCAGGACTACGACCCGCAGGGTGCCTCGGTGACCATCCTGATCTCCGAAGAGCCGGTGATCGACAAGAAGCTGGCCGGCAAGGAGCTGATCTCCGACGCCGTGGTCGCGCACATGGACAAGAGCCACATCACTGTCCACACCTACCCGGAAACCCATCCGCAGGAAGGTATCGCGACGTTCCGCGCGGACATCGACGTGGCCACCTGTGGCGTCATTTCCCCGCTGAAGGCCCTGAACTACCTGATCGAGAGCCTTGAGTCGGACATCGTGATCATGGACTACCGCGTCCGTGGCTTCACCCGCGATGTGAAGGGCAAGAAGCACTTCATCGACCACAAGATCAACTCGATCCAGAACTTCCTGGCCAAGAACATCAAGTCGCGTTACGAGATGTTCGACGTCAACGTCTACCAGGAAAACATCTTCCACACGAAGATGCACCTGAAGGACTTCGACCTGGACCAGTACCTGTTCGAGGAAAAGGCCAAGAACCTGTCGTTCAAGGAACGCATGAAGATCGAAGCGCTGCTCAAGCGCGAGATCGAAGAGCTGTTCCACGGCCGCAACCTGTCCGAGTAAGCCCCATGTGCGATGCCCGCAGGCATCGCCACCCAGGCGGGACGACCCGCCCCGTGGAACCAGTGCCCCCGCACGCGTTACAGTTCCACGGTGATGTACCGACCCACGGCCCGGTGTGAAAACACCGGGCCGTTTCGTTTTTTTCAAAAAAGGTAAGGAGCCCCCACCCATGCCCTGGATCTACCTGCTGCTGGCCGGCCTGTTCGAGATCGGTTTCGCCCTCGGAATGAAGTACTCCGAAGGCTTCAGCAAACCCCTGCCCACCGCTGCCACGGTGGTATCCGCGCTGATCAGCCTGTACCTGATGAGCCAGGCGATGAAGAGCATCCCGGTCGGCACGGCCTACGCGATCTGGACCGGTATCGGTGCCATGGGCGTGGCGGTGCTGGGCATCTACCTGTTCAACGACAGCGCATCGCCGGCCCGCCTGGCCTGCGTGGGCCTGATCGTGGCTGGTGTGATCGGCCTGAAGCTGGTCTCGCCGAACTGATTGATGGCCCGACCAACGGTCGGGCCCCACCGTCGGCCCCCCCCGCACCTCCTGGTAGGCCCGCACCGTTGGTGCGGGCGACCCTTCAAATGCGGTAGGCGATGGTCTTCATCACCCTGGAGGCCAGTGCCATCACGCCCGGGATCGGGAACGGCAGGCGGCGAGCGCCGGCCTGCTCGGCGTGGTCCGCATGGCGGGCCTCGTCTTCCTTCATCACCGCGATGACCGCGCGGCTGCGCAGGTCGCCGGCCGGCAGGTCGACCAGGTGCTCGTCCAGGTGGGCCTCCACCTGGCGCTCGGTCTCGACCACGAAGCCCAGGTTCCAGCCGTCGCCGCGCAGCCCGGCCAGGGTGCCGATGGTGTAGCTGCCGGCGTACCAGAGCGGGTTGAACAGGCTCGGACGGCTGTCCAGTTCGGCCAGCCGGGTGGCGCACCAGGCCAGGTGGTCGGTTTCTTCCTGCGCCGCTTCCAGCAGGTGTTCCCGCGTGGCCGGGTCGCGCGCCACGGCGGCCTGGCCGAAGTACAGGCCCTGCGCGCAGACCTCGCCGACGTGGTTGATCCGCATCAGGCCTGCGGCATGACGCCGCTCGGCGCTGTCCATGCCGGGCTCGCCGGTGTCCGTGGCGGGGTAGGGGCGGGCCGCCGGCGGATTGCCGAACACTGTGTCCAGGGCGCGCTGCGCCTCGGTCAGCAGGTGGTCCAGCGGAGTGGTCTGGCGGAGCACGGTCATGGCAGTACGCGGTGGAGCGGAAGACCCCCCGATTCTCGCCCGGCCCCGCGCCCCTGCCAACCCGGCCCAGGGGACGGGTTGCGCTCCCGCGGCAGGATGAGTACAATCCCGCCTCTTACGCTTCACCTTTTCACAACGCGTGGCAGAGTTCCGGCGAGCCTTTCGCCGCAATGAGCCCGACCTAACCTAGAGTTCTTCATGAGCACTTTCACTGCCAAGAACGAGACCGTCCAGCGCGACTGGTACCTCGTCGACGCCGAGGGCAAGACCCTGGGCCGTCTCGCCACCGAGCTGGCCCGCCGTCTGCGTGGCAAGCACAAGCCGGTCTACACCCCGCACGTTGATACCGGCGACTACCTGGTCGTCATCAATGCAGAAAAGATTGCCGTCACCGGCAAGAAGCTGCAGGACAAGATGTATCACCGTTTCACCGGTTACATCGGCAACCTGAAGACCGAGTCCCTGGCCCAGGCGCTGGAGCGCCACCCGGAGCGCGTGATCGAGATCGCCGTCAAGGGCATGCTGCCGAAGGGCCCGCTGGGTCGCCAGATGTACCGCAAGCTCAAGGTCTACGCTGGCACTGAGCATCCGCACGCCGCACAGCAGCCGCAGGTTCTGGATATCTAATCATGGCTATCACTCAAAACTACGGCACTGGCCGCCGCAAGTCCTCCACCGCTCGCGTGTTCCTGCGCAAGGGTTCGGGCAACATCACCGTCAATGGCCGTCCGCTGGACGAGTTCTTCGGTCGTGAGACCGCGCGCATGATCGTGCGCCAGCCGCTCGAGCTGACCAAGAACACCGAGAGCTTCGACATCCTGGTCACCGCCGCTGGCGGCGGCACCACCGGCCAGGCCGGTGCGATCCGTCTGGGCATCGCCCGTGCTCTGGTCGAGTACGACGAAACCCTGAAGTCCGAGCTGCGCAAGGCTGGCTTCATGACCCGTGACGCCCGTGAAGTCGAGCGTAAGAAGGTCGGTCTGCACAAGGCCCGCCGCGCCACCCAGTTCTCCAAGCGCTGATTTACCGCGCCTGGTTGGGCTCCTTCGGGAGCCTGCTGGATGGAAAAGCAAAAGCCCGGCTTCGGCCGGGCTTTTGTCGTTCCGGGGTCATGGATTTCCTGGTTGCCGGCCAGCGGCCGGCACTACCCGTGGTCTCGCGTGTCGGGAGGGTGGGGTCAGGGCCTTTCCCTGCGGAAAAGGATCCGACCCTGGGGTTCTTTCTGGAGAAGAGCCCCCTTGTTGTTCAAGGGGGTGTGCCGACAGGCGCGGGGACAAGGTGGAATGCGCGACCAGATTAAAAGCAAAAGGCCAGATCTTTCGATCTGGCCTTTTGTTTTTAATTTGGCTGCCCCGGATGGATTCGAACCACCGAATGCCTGAGTCAGAGTCAGGTGCCTTACCGCTTGGCGACGGGGCAAAACGTGCAACTATTTTCTCACTTTTCACGCTGAAAAACAACTTGATTTTCAGTGTGGTGGCTATGGGTGGACTCGAACCACCGACCCCAGCATTATGAGTGCTGTGCTCTAACCGGCTGAGCTACATAGCCTTGGTGAGCCCGCTATTCTGCGGATGTGTACCGCCCCTGTCAACACTTTTGTGTCGTGCTTGTGGGCCGACAGAGGGCATGGGATAGTCCCGGCCAGTAGATTTTCTTAGGAGTCCGCATCGTGATCGATCCGGACGGCTATCGACCGAACGTCGGCATCGTGCTGATGCGGCAGGACGGCCAGGTGTTCTGGGCACGACGCGTGCGCCGGGACGGCTGGCAGTTCCCGCAGGGTGGCATGAACACCGACGAGACGCCTGTCGAGGCCATGTATCGTGAACTGCAGGAAGAGACCGGCCTGCTGCCCGAGCATGTGGAAGTGCTCGGGGCGACGCCCGGCTGGCTGCGCTACAAGCTGCCGGCGCGGGCCATCCGCCGCAATGAGCGGCAGGTCTGCATCGGCCAGAAGCAGGTCTGGTTCCTGCTGCGCCTGACCGGCGACGAATCCCACGTGAAGCTGGACCACACCGACTCGCCCGAGTTCGACCACTGGCGCTGGGTGGACTTCTGGTACCCGGTGGAGCATGTGGTGATGTTCAAGCGTGGCGTCTATGCGCGTGCGTTGCGACATCTGGCGCCGCTGGCCCGCGGGGTGGCCGGGCAGGGGGTTACCGCCATGCCCAAGAGCGCCGCCGAAGCCTGGATGCCTGGCCATACCGCCGGGCACGACCGCCCACGCAAGCGCCCTCGGACCCGCGGCTACTGGCCGAAGAAGGCCACGGGCGATGGCCCGGCCAGCTGACGGGCTGAACGGTATCGAGAATGGTTCAGGTCTCTGATTGACAACCATTCTCGTTTCCATTGGAATAGCCAACAGGCCGCTTCTGGCCTGCCAGCCCGGTTCACGCCTGTGTACGTCTGCATCTGCAACGGAGTCACCGACCACCAGATCCGCGAAGCCGCCAGCCATGGCGTCAGTACGGTGGCCGAACTGACCATGCGTACCGGCTGTGGCGCTACCTGCGGTTCCTGCCTGGACATGGCCGGCGATCTGCTGGCCAAGGCGCGTGCCACCCACGATCTGCCGCTGCCGGTATTGGGTCTGGCCCAGGTCGCCTGATCGTCTCTTGGCGGCGCGTTGACGGCGCGCTTTCGCATTCTTCACGTGCGGCCGCACAGGCCAATGCGCACGATTCGCGTTCCTTCACGGCTGCAGGCAAGGCGTTAAAGTGCCTGCGTTTTCAGCGTGCAGGAGCATCCCCATGAAGGGCGACACCAAGGTCATCGAATTCCTCAACAAGGTCCTCTACAACGAGCTGACCGCGATCAACCAGTACTTCCTGCATGCCAAGATGCTGAAGAACTGGGGCATCAAGGAACTGGCCGAACACGAGTACAAGGAATCGATCGACGAGATGAAGCATGCCGACATGCTCGCCGACCGCATCCTGTTCCTCGAAGGCCTGCCGAACTTCCAGGCGCTGGGCAAGCTGCGCATTGGTGAGAACCCGACCGAGATCCTGCAGTGCGACCTGTCGCTGGAACGCGATGGCGTGGTCACCCTGCGCGAGGCCGTGGCGTATGCCGATTCGGTCGGCGACTACGTCAGCCGCCAGCTGTTCGTGAAGATCCTTGATTCGGAAGAAGAGCACATCGACTGGCTGGAAACCCAGCTCGACCTGATCGAGCGCATCGGTGAACCGAAGTACCTGCTGAGCAAGCTGGAAGAGTGAGTCAGCCGGCCTGGCCGGCGCGATGCTGTGCCAGGTAGCCCGTCAGTGCAACGCGCGCTCGGGCGAATTCCGCAACCAGCAGCGCCACCGCTACTGCGGGGCGCTGCAGGCTGCCGCTGCGGGCTTCGTGCTCGATGCGCTGCGCGACTGACGACAGCGACAGTGCGCCCACGTTCGCGCTGGATGACTTGAGGCTGTGCGCGACGGCCTGCAGGCGAGGCTCGTCGCCGTTCTGCGCGGCCTGCTGCAGCTGCTGCACCATTGCCGGCGCATCCTCCAGGAACACCGAGACGATCTGGATGGCGCTCTCCCCGATCACTGCATGCAGTTCGTCCAGCACGTCGCGGTCCAGCACCGGCTGCGGCTTGGAGCCGACTCGGCTGTCATCGTCCTGTAGAGCCGAGCCATGCTCGGCTGATGGAGCGCGACGGCTATCGGCCGTCAGCCGGGCATGGCTCGGCTCTATCGAAGGCCGTGCAGGTGATGCGGTTTTGCCGCCGCCCCAGCGCTGCAGCAGCGCATGCAGGGTGGCGCGTGCAATCGGCTTGGACAGATAGTCGTCCATGCCGGCCTGCAGGCAGCGCTCGCGGTCACCGGCCATGGCATTGGCGGTCATCGCGATGATCGGCAGGCGCGGGCGCCCGTTTTCCACTTCCTCGGCGCGCCAGCGGCGGGTGGCGGCATAGCCGTCCAGCACCGGCATCTGGCAATCCATCAGCACCACATCCACGTCGTCTTCGCGCAGGGCAAGCAACGCCTGCTCGCCATCGGCGGCGTTGCGCACTTCGCACTGGAACACGCGCAGCAGCTGCTCGGCCACCATGCGGTTGACCGTGTTGTCCTCCACCAGCAGCACGCGCAGGTGCAGCGGCGGCAGCGTGGGCGTGGGCTGGCCCTGTCCGGCGTTGGCCAGCAGCGCGGCAGGGCGCGCATGCGCAACCGGTGCAGCCAGCAGTGCATGCAGCCCAGCGTCGTCGAAATGCGAGGGTAGCTGCCGCTGGCGTGGGCGTGGCGGAAGGGCATCGTCCTGCAGCCACAGCACCTGCAGCCCGTCGTCTTCGCCACGTTCGGCCAACGCCTGTTGCAGCGTCGCTTCACCGATGCGGCGCGCACGTGCATCGACCAGCAGCCACGCCGGTGCCGGTTGCCCCGGCCTCGGCACCGCGCGCAGGCGCTCGACCACGGCATCGAACTGCGCCAGGGCGTGCACCAGCAGTCCATGATGGGCCGCGATGCGCTCGATGCGTGCCTGCAGGATGGCATCGCTACTGAACAGCAGCACCGCGTCTGGCGTGCGCGCCATGGCCGGCAGGTCGCCGGGCACCTTCAACAACGGGATCTCGAACCAGAACGTGGCGCCTTGGCCGGGCGTGGACAGCACGCCGATGCGCCCGTGCATCAGGTCGATGATGCGCTTGCAGATCGCCAGGCCCAGGCCGGTGCCACCGTAGATGCGGGTCGTTGAGGCATCGGCCTGGCTGAAGGACTGGAACAGGCGCGCCTGCAGTGCGTCGTCGATGCCGATGCCGGTGTCGATGATCTCGAAGCGCAGCTGGTGCTGTGCGGGACCTTCGCCCAGGCGCTGCACGCGCAGCTGTACCTGGCCGCGCGCGGTGAACTTGATCGCGTTGGCCAGCAGGTTGCTCAACACCTGGCGCAGGCGTACCGGGTCGCCACGCACCGGCAGGCGCACCGACGGGTCCAGCTGCAGCCCCAGCGACAGGCCCTTGGCGTCGGCGGCGCGCTGCATCAGCTGCACCACGCCATCGAGCAGGTCGCGCAGGTTGAAGCTGGTGATCTCCAGTTCCAGCGCCTGTGCTTCCAGCCGCGAGTAGTCGAGGATGTCGTCGACGATGCGCAGCAGCTGCTGCGAGCTGGCCGAGGCGGTGGCCAGCATCTGCCGCTGGTCCTCGCCCAGCGGGCCGCGTGCGATCAGCTCCAGCATCGGCAGGATGCCGTTGAGCGGCGTACGGATCTCGTGGCTCATCGTGGCCAGGAACTCACCCTTGGCCAGCACCGCCGCCTCGGCGGCCTGCTTGGCCTGCAGCAGCTGCTGTTCCAGCTGCCCCTGTCGTTCGGTGGTGCGGCGCAGCTGGTCACGTTCGGCGGCCAGCAGGCTGCGCTCGCGTTGCAGCTGGGCCAGTGCCCGGTTGCGCGCGCGCAGCCGCAGGCCCAACAGCAGCGCGCTGATGGAGGCCGCAGCAAGGGCAACCAGCAGCGCGACCCACATCGGCACGTCAGAGCACCGCGTTGTGGAAGTCGAAGTTCAGATCGCTGCCGGCCGACTGCACCATGTTGCCCTGGATGTAGTCGACACCGCCCACCCACATCGCGGCGGCGGCCTGTGGATCTTCGATCTGCTGGCCGATGATCTGCTGCCCGGCGGCGTGCGCCCGCTCGATTGCCCGGCGCAGCTCTTCGCGCGTGGCCGGATTGGAATGACTGCTGGAGAAGCGCGCGGCCATGCGCACGAACGACAACGGCAGCTGGGTCAGCAGCGCATCGGCTTCGCCCCCGGGTTCGAACTGGCTCAGGCAGAAGCGCACGCCGACGCCGGCCATGCGCTGGCAGAACTGCTGTAGCGGCACGGTATGGATCAGCGCGTCGGGCAGGCGGACGTCGATCACCAGCGCGCTGCCGGGCAGGTCGCGCTGCTGCAGCGATTCCAGCAGCCAATCCGCGAACGCATCGCGTTGCAGGGTGCGCAGCGACTGCGAAACGAACAGGTTCAGTGGTTGCGTCGCGTGCCGGTAAAGGTCGAGAAGGCCCAGTGCATGGTCCATCACCTGCTGGTCGAGATCGGCGATGCGCCCGGCAGCCTCTGCGGCCGGAATCACCTGGCCTGCCGCCAGCAGCGTACCGTCGGCCTGGCGAAGGCGCAGCAGCAGCTGGTACTGCGCGGTGTTGCCGCCGGCGACGGCGACGATCGGCTGGTAGGCCAGCTCAAGCTGGCCTTCCAGCAGTGCCAGGTGTTCCTGCTCGCTGGTCACGTCGCGGTGCACGTGGCCGGCCACGCCGGCGCTGAGCAGCCGTGCCTGCAGGGTGGTGCGCTCGACTGCCTCCAGCGCGCTGTTGGCATTGTCGAAGCCCGGCGACAGCGGTGCATAGCCGACCACGCCCCGCAGATGCACCGATTCGTCATCGCGGATCACGAAGGCCCGCGCCGACAACTGCTCGCGCAGCGCAGCGGCAATGCCTTCCAGGCTGTCCTCGCTGACATTGCGCGCAAGCAGCAGGAAGCTGTTGTCGTTCAGGCGCGCCAGCAGGTGCGGGTGGCCGGCTTCTGCCAGGCGTTGCCCGGCCTGCACCATCAGGCGCTCGAAGGCGGCATAGCCATAGCGCTCGCGCAGGCCCAATGCGCTGGATATCTCGACGAACAGCACGCCGCCCTGGTCGCGGTGGGCGAGCGCGGCGTTGAGCTGCTGCAGCACGTGATGCCGCGTCGGCAGCCCGGTTTCCGGATTGCTGGTGGCCGGGGTGCCGGATACGCCGGGCAGGGTTGCGGCCTGCGCCCGCGCACGGCGGATGCGGTTGGCCACGGCGGCGATCAGGTGGCGCGGGCGGATCGGCTTGCTCAGGTAGTCGTCGGCGCCACTGTCGAGCACCTCGAACTGGCGTTCCGGGTCCGGGTCGCCGCTGAGGAACACGATGGGCAGCAGCTGCAGGCCGGGCTGCTGGCGGATCAGCGCGGTCAGCCGCATGCCGTCCAGACCGGGCAGGTGCAGGTCCATCAGGATCAGGTCGGGGCGATGTTCCTTGATCGCCTGCAGCGCACCGTCGGCATCGCTGTGCACGATCGCCTGCATGCCGGCGCCATGCAGCACGCTCTGTGCGAACAGTGCCTGGGCGCGATCATCCTCGACGATCAGCACGCGGTAGGGCGAATCGGAATGCAGCGGTGCCGGGTCATTGCCGCCGGCCTCGGCCAGCAGGGATGGGCCGGGCAGCGGCGGCGGTGCGCTGCCGATCGATGCGGGTGCGTCGGAGGCGGCCAGCGGCGGAACCGCTGCCGGCGCTGCGGCGACGGCGCTCGCCGGTTCAGCGGTCCAGCGTTGCCAATGATCGGCCGGAGGGGTTTCAGCGCGTCCCGGGCGGGCGCCCGCGGGGGATTCGTTTGCGGCCATCGGTGCTCCTGGTGTTCGCGCCCATTATGCGACAAGCCCGGCGATCAACCGGTGCCGGGCTGGCGTGGACTGTCGGGCGATGCACTGCGTGCCAGCCAGCGCACGCCCTTCCACAGGGTGCGCCAGACCAGCCACACCAGCAGCGCGCCCGCCAGGCTGCAGGCCAGCACCACGATCAGCGCGATCCACGGGTGTGCCAGGGCCAGGGCCAGACCACCGACCACCACGGTGTCCTCGGCGGCGGAGGCCACCCAGTTGCTGGCAGGCTCGGGCGAGGTATTGAGCAGGGCGCGGGTGCCTGCCTTCAGGCCGTGGCTGGCCAGCGCGACACCTGCACCGGCAGCAAGTGCGCCGGTGCCCAGCTGCCCATCCGGCGACAGCGTGGCTGCGGCAAGGAAGGCACCTGCGGGTACACGTGCCAGGGTCTGCACCAGATCCCACGCCGAGTCGACGCCGGGAATCTTGTCGGCGAAGAATTCGGTCACCGCCAGCGCCGCCGAGGTGCCCAGCACCCACCACGATTCAGTGGCCTGCAGGGCCGGTGGCAGGTCGACCCAGCCGAGCAGGCCGGCCAGGCCGACACCGAACACGGTGAGGTAGACGCGGATGCCGGCCAGCCAGGCCAGCAGGATGCCGATCACGAACAGGTGGGCTTCGGTCATGGCGATGCTCCGGCGACGGAACTGTGCAGGGGACCACACTATCGACGATGGCATGCCTGAACGCCACAGACCGTGGCTCGCCACTGCGCAGGAAACCCACCCGTCCTGTCATACACTAGCCCGTCGTTTGCCACAGGGGCCGTACCGGTGTCGCCCTCGCGATGCCCCGGAATCCACCCATGACCAACCGTCCTCCCATGCGCGTGCAGGTCCGCCTGCCCGGCGCGCCGCAACCGCCGGCCGACCGCCGCCGCCTGCTGGTGATCGGCGGCATCTGGCTGCTCAGCCTGGTGCTGGCGGTGCTCGGCGGCTGCTGGATGGCCACCCCGCGCGATGCGCAGGGCCAGCGCCTGCAGGCCGCCGAGAAGCGTGCCGAGACGCTGCAGGCGCAGCTGACCGAACTGCGCCAGAAGCAGGCCACGCTGGAAGCCTCCGACCGCATCAGCCGCGCCGCCAACACCGAGGTGCAGTCCTCGCTGGCCGAGCGCGATGAGGAAATCGCCGGCCTGCGTGCCGACGTTGCCTTCTATGAGCGCCTGGTGGGTTCGACCAGCCAGCGCAAGGGCCTGAACACCCATTCGATCGAGTTCAGCCCGGAAGCGGCCGGCACCTGGCAGTACACCGCGGTGCTGACCCAGAACCTCAACCGCGGCGCCATCAGCCAGGGGCAGATGCGCTTCACCGTGGAAGGCGTCAAGAACGGCAAGCTGGCCACGATCAGCTGGGATGATCTGCACCAGCGCAGCAAGGTACCGGGACAGGATTACTCGTTCCGGTACTTCCAGCAGCTCACCGGCAGCGTGATGCTGCCGGCTGACTTCACCCCGCAACGCGTGCGGGTGACATTGGGGAGTGGTACGGGGGGTACCACCCAGGTATTCGACTGGAAACAGGCCGGTGCGCCGGCCAGCAAAGGGGAGTAGGCAGATGTTCGGAAGCAGCAAATCCAACCGTGAAGGCCAGCTGGTGGTGGATGCCCTGATCGGCAACCAGGTGGTGATCCGCGGTGATGTGGAATTCAGTGGTGGCCTGTACGTGGAAGGCCGCATCCATGGCAAGGTGATCGCCGCCGAAGGCGCCAGTGGCGCGACCCTGACGGTCGCCGAGCATGGCGTGATCGAGGGCGAGATCCGTGCCCAGGTGGTGGTCATCAGTGGCCGCCTGGACGGCGACGTGCACGCCAGCGAGAAAGTCGAACTGACCCCGAGCGCGCGGGTCAACGGCAACGTCCATTACCAGGTGGTGGAGATGAATGCGGGCGCCCAGCTGAACGGTCGCCTGATCCATGCCAGCGCCCCGATGGCCGCCCTGCCGGCCCCGGAAGCTGATGAGGCCAATGGCGGCAAGGGTGACACCGCCGCACGCCGCAAGCTGGCCGAGGCGATGGCTTGAAAGCCATCGTCGGCATCCCCATGCTGACACCATGAGCACGCTAGTCTCCCTGCCCGGCGCCACCCCGGCCGCCGCGCCCGATTACCAGTCGCTGGAGCGCCCGCTGAACTTCACCGAGTCGGCGGCCGCCAAGGTCAAATCCCTGATCCAGGAAGAGGGCAACCCCGACCTGGCCCTGCGCGTGTACATCGAAGGTGGTGGCTGTTCGGGTTTCCAGTACGGGTTCGAGTTCGACGAGAACCGTGCCGAGGACGATCTGGCGGTACAGACCAGCGGGGTGACCCTGCTGGTCGACCCGTTGAGCCTGCAGTACCTGATGGGCGCCGAGGTGGACTACACCGAGAGCCTGACCGGTGCACAGTTCGTGATCCGCAACCCGAACGCAAAGACCACCTGCGGCTGCGGCAGCAGTTTCAGCATGTAGGCGGGGCGCGGGGCCTGCGTCCCGCGCGACAAGGTGTGTGGAGCAAGCTCCACACCCACAGACGGCTTCGGCAAAGCCCGCGGCTTGCCACCCGCATCGATTGGCGGCACGCTTGCAGGATGCCCAATACTCCTTCGCCGCTTTCCGGTTTCGCCTTCGTGGGCGAACCGCTGGAGCGCGCCGATGCCCTGCGCGAAGATGCCGATGCACTGGCGCGCCTGTGGCCGGGCGCGCACATTCTGGTGCTCGATCAGGGCGGCAGCGCCTTCACCGGCGATGACGACCAGCCGCTGGCGCTGACCGGCGCCGACATCGGCGGCGGTCCCGGCTCCGCGATCTTCCTCGGCCTGCGCGGGGAACAAGCGTGGTTCTCGGTTGAAGCCGCCAGCGTCACCGTCACCGCACCACGTCGCCTCGACCTGCGCCAGGCCGCGCTGCTGTGGTCGGTGGCTGATGCGACCGCTTTCAGCTACGCACGTGGCATGTCCTACTGGCACTCGCGCACCCGTTTCTGCGGGGTATGCGGTGGTGCCGTGGCGTTCGCCCGCGGCGGCTTCGTGGGGCGTTGCGCGCAGTGTTCCACCGAGCACTACCCGCGTGTCGACCCCGCGGTGATCGTGGCGGTTGAAAACCAGGGCCGCCTGCTGCTCGGCCGTCAGTCAAACTGGGCGCCACGTCGCTACTCGGTGCTGGCCGGCTTCGTCGAACCGGGCGAGACCTTCGAGCAGACCGTGGTACGCGAAGTCCACGAAGAGAGCAAAGTGCGGGTGACCGCTTGCCAGTATCTGGGCTCGCAGCCGTGGCCGTTCCCGGGCGCACTGATGGTCGGCTTCCGGGCGCAGGCGCAGGACGATCTGCCGACCGTGGACGGCGAGCTGGAAGACGCGCGCTGGTTCAGTGCCGACGAGGTCGGCGCGGCACTGGCGCGCGATGTGGAGGACGATGGCCAGGGCATCCGCCTGTCGCCGCCGATCTCGATTTCGCGCGGCCTGATCGAGCACTGGTACCGGCAGCAGAAGGGCTGAGAGGGGCTGGCTGGGGCGATTGCATTGCCGCCACCTGAACACGGCACGGGTTACAGTCCGGTTCACCGCTGAGGGCGCCGCTGCGACAGGTAAGGTAGCGGCGCCGAGCGTTCTGTTTCGTAGGGAGACCTGCCATGTTCACCACTCTGGCCGCCGTGCTGGTGGCACTGGCCCTGGGCCATGTTGCTCCGGCCGCTGCTGCCTCGCTGCGCCGTTTCGACGGTTTCCGGCGTTGGCTGGGCTGGCTGGATGCGCGTGGTGGCAAGGCCTGGCAGGGACCGGCCGGCGTTGCCTTGGCCCTGCTGCCGCCGCTGTTGCTGATGGCGCTGCTGGCGTGGCTGTTGCGCGGGGTGCTGTTCGGCCTGCCGTCGCTGCTGCTGGGCGTGGCGGTGCTGGCCTGGTGCTGGGGCCCGCGTGACCTGGACCGCGATATCGAGGCCATCATCGATGCCGATGATGCGGCGACGCGGCAGGCTGCAGTGCGCAACCTGCAGTCGGCCGGCGGCAGCCTGCGCGAGGACATTCCGTCACTGGTCGAGGCGACGGTGCTCAACGCACTGCGGCGCTGGTTCGCGGTGCTGTTCTGGTTCCTGTTGCTGGGCCCGGCTGGCGCGCTCGGTTACCGGCTGCTGGCGCTGATGGCGGAAAGCCCGATGCGTGCCCGCGTGCCGGTGGAGCCGCTGGCGCTGGCGCAGCGGCTGCTGGGCTGGATCGAGTGGCCGGTGGCACAGCTGATGGCGTTCTCGATGGCGCTGGTGGGCAACTTCGATACGGCGTGGAAGGCGTGGCGCCAGGCCCATGGCGAGCGCCTGACCGGCAACACCGGGTTCCTGGGTGCGGTGGCGCGGGCCAGCGTCAACGCCGAACTGCGCGAGGATGCGCACGACTACACCGAGGCGGGGCTGTTGCCGGTGTGGCAGCGGTTGCCGGACCTGCGTGATGCGATGAGCCTGGTGTGGCGGATGCTGCTGCTGTGGCTGGCGATCCTCGCCCTGCTGGTGATTGCAGGCTGGGTGACGTAGGTGTTTTGGCAGGGCTTGCAGCCCTGCACCTGCAGAGGCAACAGAGCAACAGCAACAGCAACAGCAACAGCAACAGCTGGATTGCTGCGGGTTGGCGGGGTGGGTCGGATGGCGGGGGACGCCGTGAATCCATCCATGGAGGCTTGGTCGCCGCTTGCTCGTGTGCGCTGTCCTGCGCACACGGCAAGACCCGGGTTGGGCGTCCTGCCCAACCCGCCCGAGGCATGCCTCGGGCCCATGCGGCTCACACCCCCGCCATCCAACCCACCCCGCCTTCGACAGTTTTCCGCGCACGGACGTTCTCCAGAGCCGAGCCATGCTTGGCTCCGAGCGAGCGTAGCGAAGCGATCCGCTTCTGCTTTTGATCTTCTTTTTCTTTTCCGTGGTGGACGCACACGGAAACTGTCCGTGGCCGGGCGGGATGGGTTTGCGGGGGTGTCCGCGGCATGGATGCCGCGGCCAAGCCTCCACGGACGGATTCACGGCGTCCCCCGCAAACCCATCCCGCCCGGCCAACCCCAAGGCTTCTGCCTTCAAACGCCGCCCACCACGAGGGGCTGCGCCGTTGGCTGGAAACCTAGACCGGTGCCAGTGCAGTGAACGGTGCCCACGGCAGGTTGCGCAGCAGCGCATACCCGGGCAGCACCCAGAGCCAGAACACAGGATTGGCCAGCACCCGCATCAGCGGGTCGAGCACGCGTGGGCGGATGCCGGCGATGTTCAGCAGCATCAGCAACAGGAACGGCAGGCTGATGACCAGCAGCGGGTTCATCGCCATCGCGCCGGGCAGGTCGAAGTGGACCAGGGAATACAGGCAGCGCGTGCTGCCACAGCCCGGGCAGTACAGGCCGGTCAGGGCGTACAGCGGGCAGCTCGGCAGTGGATTGCCGGCGACATACGGATTGACGTTGCGCAGCACCACCGTGGCACCCACGGCCAGGCCGGCGGAAGCCAGCAGCGGTGCCCAGCGGGCGAGTCGGGAACGAGCGGGAAGCGCGGACATGCAACAACGGATCCGGCGCAGGCGCCGGATCCGTCCAGGCGTATCAGTAGCCGCTGTTGCTCATCGCGCCCATGCCGCCGAGCACGACGAAGAACAGCACGTACAGCACGACCAGCACGGCCCAGGCAATGGCCGACCAGATGGCCCACTTCTTGGCCTTGGCGGCGGAGTCCTGGGCGCCGGCGATGTCGCCAGCGGCCAGCTTGCCGTTGACCTGTGCGGCGTAGACGATCGACACGATGCCGGCCGGCAGGCAGCAGAACAGGGTGGTCAGGATGGCCCAGACCAGGTTGTTCGGGACCTGCGGAGTAGCGGTATTCATGGGTTCAAGCTCCTTGATGGGTGGTGGTGGTGAATCATTGGTCGGAAAGAGCGCCCAGTACGGCCAAGCCGCCGAACAGCCCGAGCCACAACAGCAACAGGACCGGCAGGGCCACGGCCGAAGCCACTGCCCACCAGCCCGCCTTGCGCGACGCGCTGTAGGCCCCCGGCAGATCGCCAGCCGCGCGGCGGCCATCGACCTGGGAGGCATAGACGATCGACACCACGCCCAACGGCAGGCAGCAGAACAGCGTCGTCAGGATCGCCCAGACCAGATGGTTGGGGATGTAGACCGGACGGCTGAGCGGTGGTGGTTGATTCAAAGCGAGACTCCATTCCTTGGTGGCCGGCCTTGGTGAATCGGCCGAACCTCCCCCCTGTGGGTGCGTAATCTACCGCAACCGGCGTTGCATGTATGCGTTTACACGCACGGCATGTCGTGTTCGCCACTGGACGGTGGCGTATGCGGGGGAGGTTGCCGGGCCTGCCTGTCAGTCCGATTCTGTCAGGCGTGATCGCCGCGCAGGGCCCGCACCTGGGCTTCCAGCGCCTGGGCGTTGGTGGTGTGGCCGTCCATGGACGGTGCCGCCACCACCTCGACGGTGGCTCGGAAACGGCGCGGCACCCGCATGCGGCCGAGGCGGCTGTCGCGCCGGCTCCACATGCTCGACCACATGCCGCGCAGGGCCATCGGCACCACCGGCACCGGCCGCCGTTCGAGGATCTTCTCGACGCCGGACTTGAACGGGGCGATTGCACCATCCCTGGTCAGTGCGCCTTCCGGGAAGATGCAGACCAGCTCGCCTTCGGCCAACGCGGCGTCGATGTCATCGAACGCGCGCTGCATCAGCGCCGGGTCTTCGCGCGCACCGGCGATCGGGATCGCCTTGGCGGTACGGAAGATCCAGCGCATCACCGGGATGTTGAAGATCCTGTAGTACATGACGAAGCGCACCGGACGCGGAATCGTCGCCGACAGGATCAGTGCGTCCATGTAGCTGACATGGTTGCAGACCAGCAGCGCGGCACCTTCGTCGGGCACGTTGGCTTCGATGCCGTGCGGGCGCAGCCGGTACAGGGTGCGCACCATCAGCCAGCTGAGGAAGCGCATCAGGAATTCGGGGACGATGGTGAAGATGTAGATCGCCACCAGCGCGTTGGCGATGGCCAGCGCCAGGAACTGCTGCGGGATGGTCCAGTGCAGCAGCTTGTGCGCGGCCAGCGACAACAAGGCTGCGCCGACGATGAAGCCGGAATTCTGGATGTTCAGCGCCGCGAACACGCGCGACATCTGCGCCTTCGGCGTGCGGCTCTGGATCAGCGCGAACAATGGCACCACGAAGATACCGGTGAACAGGCCGATGCCGATCAGGTCGATGACGATGCGGATGCTGCCGGGCTGCTGCAGGAAGGTGCCGATGGTCAACCCGTGCGCGGTCGCCTCGCCGCTGCGCGCGAAGTACAGGTCGAGCAGGAACGCGGTCATGCCGAACGCGCCCAACGGCACCAGGCCGATTTCCACCGTGCGTGCCGACAGCTTTTCGCACAGCAGCGAGCCGACGCCGGTGCCGACCGAGAACAGGGCCAGCGCAAAGATATACAGGGTCGGTTCGCCGCCGAGGTTGGTCACCGCATAGGCCGGCAGCTGCGAGGTCAGCACGGTGCCGACGAACCAGAACCAGGACACGCCCAGGATTGAATTGCGCACCGCCTTCTGCTGACGCGCCATGCGCAGCACCGCCAGCGATTCCGGCAGCGGGTTCCAGTTGATCTTCAGGTCCGGGTCGCCGGCATCGACCTTGGGAATCAGGCGGGCGGCGATGTTGCCGCAGATCGCCAGCGCGATGATCGCGCACGCGGCCACCACCGTGCCATGGCTGCCGGCCACGGTGAACACCAGGCCGCCGACGATCATGCCGGACAGGATCGACATCGAGGTGCCCATCTCGACCAGGCCGTTGCCGCCGGTCAGCTCTTCGGGCTTGAGCACCGAGGGCAGCACCGAGTACTTCACCGGGCCGAACAGGGTTGACTGCATGCCGGTGCAGAACAAGGCGACCAGCAGCACCGGCAGGCTCTGGGTGAGGAAGCCGGTGGCCGCCAGCGACATGATCACGATCTCCATGGTGGTGGTGATCACGATCAGTCGCGATTTTTCCAGCTTGTCGGCGATCTGCCCGGCCAGTGCCGAGAACAGGAAGTACGGCAGGATGAAGATGGCCGGTGCCAGCGTGGCGTACAGCCCCAGTTCTTCCTCCGGCACGGCCATGAACAGCAACATGCTGATGATCGCCTGCCGGTACACGTTGTCGTTGAACGCACCCAGCGCCTGGACGACGAAGAACGGCAGGAAACGGCGCTGGCGCAGCAGGGCGAACTGGTTGTGACCGGACATGGAACCTCCTTGACCGGCGCAGCCTAGCATTCCTGCCTATCCGCTGTGGGTGCGGACCTGTGGGTGCGGATCGTTGGTCCGCACACCTGTCGATGGTCTCAGACGATATCGTCGACCACGCCGCCGTCCACGCGCAGTGCTGCACCGGAGGTGGCCGAAGCCTGCGGCGAGGCCAGGTACACCACCATGTTGGCTACTTCCTCGACCGTGGCGGTGCGCTGGATCACCGAAGACGGCCGGTGTGCCATCACGAACTCGCGGCCGATCTGCTCCAGCGGCTTGCCGCTGCGCTGGCGTTCATCTTCGAACATCGCCGCGAAACCGTCGGACAGGGTCGGGCCGGGCAGCACCGCGTTGACGGTGACGCCACTGCCGGCCACGCGCTTGGCCAGGCCGCGCGACAGCGACAGCTGCGCGGTCTTGCTGACACCGTAATGGATCATGTCGGCGGGAATGTTGCGTGCCGATTCGGAGGAGATGAACAGCACGCGGCCCCAGCCGGCGTCGACCATCGCCGGCAGCAGTGCCCGCGACAGACGCACGCCAGACATCACGTTGGTCTGCCAGTAGCGCTCCCAGGTGGCGTCTTCGGTCTCGAAGAAGTCCTCGGGGCCGAAAATGCCGGCGTTGTTGACCAGGATGTCGACCTTGGGCAGGCCGGCCAGCAGCACATCGACACCGGCTGCATCGGAAAGGTCGGCGGCGACGCCGATCACCTCGGCACCCGGAACGGCGGCGAGCAGGCGCTGGCGGGCGCGTTCGACACTGTCGGTGCTGCGGCCGTTGAGAATGACCCGCGCACCCGCCGCGGCAAGACCCTGGGCGATCGCCAGGCCGATGCCGGCGGTGGAAGCGGTAACGAGCGCGGTGCGGCCGGCGAGTTCGATCTTCATGGGGGGAGTCCAGGAGCAGGGGATCACCCAGTATCCGCGCAGGAACGTGATCGGGATGCAGCGCCAGGCGCAACACACGGTTGCACACGGTGCAGTCCATCCACGCCATGCGTGGATGGACTGCGGGTCGCGCCAGGCCCTGCCCGGCGCCGGCCTTCAGGTGAGCGTGCGCACGGCCTCATTCGCCGCCGCCCGCACCTTCGGCAGCATCCGCAGCACCAGCGCCATCTGCGTGCGGATCAACTGCAGCTTCGCCGGCATCGCCTCGTCGATCTGCTCCAGCTCGGCCGCCACCGCGCGGTCGGCGTCGTTGTCGTCCTCGCTGACCGGCCGCCGTGCGGTCAGGGCCGAGGCCAGCTGCTGCAGCGCTTTCCGCACGCGGTCACCGGCGGCCAAGGCCAGCGGATCGCCGGCGTAGCTGTCCACCTGGTCGCGGTGTGCACCCAGCGCCGACAAGTGCCCAAGCAGCGTGTTGGAGAGCGCCAGGAAGTGGAAGCCGGCATCCAGGTTGCGGCGCACGTGACCGGGTTCGCGCAGCATGTTCGACAGCGCGGTGGACAGCGCGGCGTCGGCGTTGTGCATGTCGCGGCGGGCGATGCGGTAGGCCAGGTCATCGCGCATGCCGCTGCGGTACTGGCCCAGCACCGAATCCAGGTAGCGCGCGGCGGTATCGAGCACCCGCGCCAGCACAAGGTGCAGCTGGCGGCCCTGCCAGTCGGGCAGGATCAGGAACGCGGCGGCAGCGGCAATCGCGCAGCCCAGCAGCGTGTCGACCATGCGCGGCACGATCAGCACGAAGCCATCGCCGATCAGGTTGAAGCAGGTCAGGGCCATCACCGTGATCGCCGCCGATGCCACCAGGTAGCGGTCGGTGCGGGTGAAGAAGAACAGCAGCGCCGACAGCAGCGCGATCAGCAGTTGCACGTGCAGTTGCGGGAACAACTGCAGCAGCGCCCAGGTGAGCACGAGGCCGGCCACGGTGCCGACGATGCGCTGCGCCAGGCGCTGCCGGGTCGCACCGAAGTTGGGCCGGCACACGAACACGATGGTCAGCAGCACCCACGAGCCGTTCTGCGCATTGAACAGACGGATCGCGGCGAAACCGGCGATCAGCGCCAATGCCATGCGCAGGCCGTGGCGGAACAGGACCGAGCCGGGC
Organism: Stenotrophomonas sp. YJH_SMC_119; assembly: GCF_059368315.1. NCBI lineage: Bacteria > Pseudomonadati > Pseudomonadota > Gammaproteobacteria > Lysobacterales > Lysobacteraceae > Stenotrophomonas > Stenotrophomonas sp. YJH_SMC_119. The sequence goes on from NZ_JCAFRP010000007.1 coordinate 78,318, forward strand.
GTGAGCTGCTGGCGCACGCGCACGCCCATCTCGCGCAGGGTATGCGGGTTGCTGTCGCGCAGGCGCGTATCGACATTGTCGAGACTGGCCTCGGAGCGTTCGGCGTCCAGCAGGCGGCGTTCGATGCTGCGCAGGTTGTGCACCAGCAGGTCCAGCGAACCCAGCAGGCGCTGCCACTGCGGGCGCTGCTGGTCGCGCAGGTAGGCCAGCGCATCGGCCAGGTCGCGCCCGGCCTGCTGGTTGGTTTCGCCATACACGAACGGGCGGCGCAGGCGGATCGCCTCGCCCAGGCGCGCGCAGGCCTGGCCTTGAAGATCGAGCAGGCGCTGGCAGCGGTACAGCACGTCGCTGTGGAAGAACGCATCGACCAGGGCGCCGTACGGGTAGTGCGAGGAACTGGCGCGCTCGTGGAAATCCTGTGCCATGTAATAGAGGCGCAGGTACAGGCCGGAGTTCACGCCCGGCCGCCCGGAACGGCCGAAGCGGGCGAGAATCGCGGTCTTGGCCTCGTTCAACGCGCCGACCACGCGCCGGTTCTGCTCGGCCAGGTCGAGCTGGCGGCGTTGCAGGTCGGCCTCACGTACCGGTTCGAACAGGGCGGCCTTCAGCTGCAGGTAGCGGCCCAGCTCGATGTAAAGCCGCGCCACGCGCTCGCGCACCGGTCGGTTGGCGAACAGTGCGGTCCACAGGATCGACAGCAGTCCGTACCAGACGGCGCCCGCCAGCAGGTGGCTGACCGCTTGCAGCGCGGTGTGCAGGTCGCTGGCACCGTGCTGCTCCAGCCCGATCATCGTGTAGATCGCCAGCGTTACCGTGGCCTGGGCGATGGATGCGTAGCGCTCGCCGAGCGCGCCCAGCAGGGTCAGGCAGAAGGTGGACAGTGCCAGCGCGCCGATGAAGATCCACGGCCAGGGGAACAGCCAGATCACCGACGCCGCAGCGATGCAGAAACACAGCAGCGACAGCGCCACCGCCTTGGTCCGGCCCCACCAGTTGTCGTCGGTCTCGGCGATGGCGCTGGCGATGATGCCGAGGAAAACGCCGGGCAGGGCGGTCAGCGCATCCAGCTGCCAGCACACGGCAAGCGCTGCGGTCAGGGCGATGAACACGCGCAGGCCGTAACTGGCCTTCTCGTGGGCCCACAGGCGGCTGAGGCGGGATTGGCGGGCGGGCATGCAGGCTCGGCGGAAGGATCTCCCACCATTATTGCGGGGTGCGCGTGAAATATGGAGGGCGGACCACCGCGGTAGTGCCGGCCGCTGGCCGGCAGATTTGCCGTACCGAGAAAGCCGGCCAGCGGCCGGCTCTACCCGTAGATCCACGCCATGCGTGGATGGGCCGTTCTACGCACGCTGCGCGCGCTTGAGCAGCTTCGCTTCGCGCTTGCGCGCGCGACGGGCCCGCCAGCGTTCGGCCAGGCACGAGAAGATCACGTACAGCGCTGGCGTGCTGAGCAGGGTCAGGCTCTGCGAGAACAGCAGGCCGCCGATCATCGCGATGCCCAGCGGGCGGCGCAGTTCGGAGCCTTCGCCCAGGCCGATCGCCAGCGGCACCGCCGCCAGGATCGCCACCATCGTGGTCATCATGATCGGGCGGAAGCGCACGATGCTGGCCTCACGCGCGGCATCGCGCGGTGCCAGGCCATGCTCGCGCTGCGTCACCAGCGCGAAGTCGATCATCATGATCGCGTTCTTCTTGACGATGCCGATCAACAGCACCAGCGCGATCATCGAGATCACCGACAACTCGGTGTTGGTGCCGAACAACGCGAGCAGTGCACCCACGCCCGCCGCCGGCAGCGTGGACAGGATGGTGACCGGATGGATCAGGCTCTCGTAGAGCATGCCCAGCACCAGGTACACGGTCAGGATCGCGGCGAACACCAGGATCAGCATGTCGCTGGGGTCGGAGTTGAAGCCGAAGCCCGCATCATCGGCCAGGCGGATGTCACCAGGCATGCGCATGCCGGCCACGGTCGCGTCGATGATCGCCTTGGCCTCACCCATGCTCACGTTCGGAGCCAGGTTGTAGCTGAGGTCCATCGTCGTGTACTGGTTCTCGTGGGTGATCTGCGAAGGGGCCAGGCCGGGCATCTGCGTGGCCACCGCGGTGATCGGCACCATGTCGCCATTGCGCGCACGTACGTACACCTCGTCCAGCGCGGCGGGGGTGGCGGTCTGCGAGGGCAGGGCGTTGACCACCACGCTGTACTGGTTGATGTCCGAATAGATGGTGGAGATCTGGCGCTGGCCGAACGCACCGTACAGCGCACCGTCGATGGCACCCACGGTGATGCCCAGGCGTGCGGCCTTGGCGCGGTCGATCTGGATGTTCTGGCGCAGGCCGGCGTTGTCCACGTCGGTACCGACATCGCGCAGCTTGGGGTTCTTCTTCAGCTCCGCCTGCAGCTTGGGCAGCCATTCCTGCAGCGATGCCAGGTCGTTGCCCTGCAGCGAGATGCGGTACTGCGCGCCCTGGCTGGAACCGCCGCCATCGTTGCTGGGCAGATCCTGGATCGCGCGCAGGCGCAGCTGCAGGTCGGGGTAGCGGTCGGCCTTGGCACTCAGCCGTGCGAGTGCGTGCGCGGTGGTCTCGCGACGGCCATCGCTGCGCGACTTCAGCTCGATGTTGAACTGTGCGCTGGAGCCCTGGCGGCCGCTGCCCAGGCGCACGCCCACGGTCTTCACCGCGGGGTCGGCCATCAGCATGTCGGTGATGCGGCGCTGGCGGGCGACCATGTCCTCGAAGGACACCGTGGCGCTGGAATTGGCGCGGCCCCAGATCAGGCCGGTGTCCTGCGGCGGGAACGCGCCCTTTTTCACCGCGCCGAACAGGAAGACGGTGGCGCCGATCAGGATCAGCGGGGTCAGCGACAGCAGCAGCGCGTGGCGCAGCGAGAAGTCGAGGAAGACCGTGTAGATGCGAAGCATGCGCTCATGGCCGGCATCCAGCCAGCGGCCGAAGCGCGACGGCGGCGCGCTGTGGTCGTGTGCGCTGAGGAACCGGCTGCACAACGCCGGAGTCAGCGTCAGCGAGACGATCATCGAGACCACGATGGCCGCCACCAGGGTGACGGTGAATTCGCGGAAGAACGCACCCATCATGCCGCTGGCGAACAGGAGCGGGATGAACACCGCCACCAGCGAGGCGGTGATCGAGACGATGGTAAAGCCGATCTCGCGCGCGCCGGTGAGCGCCGCCTGCATCCGCGGCATGCCTTCGTCGAGGTGGCGCATGATGTTCTCGATCACCACGATCGCATCGTCGACCACGAAGCCGATGGCGATCACCAGCGCCAGCAGGCTCAGGTTGTTCAGGGTGAAGCCCATCACGTACATCACCAGCGCGGCACCGGCCAGCGACAGCGGCACGGTCACCGCAGCGATCAGCGTGGGTGCCAGCCGGCGCAGGAACAGCGCCATGGTCAGCACCACCATCGCCAGGCTGATCAGCAGGGTGATCTGCACTTCATGCAGCGACGAGCGGATGGTCGGCGTACGGTCGAAGTACGGCGTCATCGTGGTGCCGGGCTGCAGGTAATCGCGCAGGGTCGGGATCTGCGCCTTGACCCGGTCCACGGTCTCCACGATGTTGGCCCCGGCACGGGTGAACACGTACATCACCACCGCCGGTTTGTGGTCGAACCACGCGGCCTGGTAGGCATCCTGCTGGCCGTCGTAGACGTTGGCGATGTCCTTCAGGCGGATCACCTGGCCATCGCCCTGGGTCTTGACCACCAGGTCGGCGAAGTCGGCGGCACGCGCCACCGAGTCGTTGGCGATGATCGCGGTAGTGGTGTTGCCGTCGCTGAGGAAACCGGTGGGCGAGGTCACGTTGGCCGCGCGCACGGCGTTGCGCAGGTCATCGGCGGTCAGGCCGAGCGCGTTCATCAGGCGCAGGTTGACGTCCACACGCACCGCCGGCGTCGAAGCGCCAGCGATGTCGACCGAAGCAACGCCGCTGATCTGGCGGATGCGCTGGGCCAGCAGCGAGTCGGCGACGTTGTACAGCTCGTCGGCCGACTGCGTCTGCGAGGTCAGCGCGATGGCGATGACCGGGTCGTCGTTCGGATTCGCCTTCTGGTACATCGGCGAGCCCATGCCCGAAGGCAGGTCGGCCTGCGCCGAGTTGATCGCGGTCTGCACGTCCAGCGCGGCCGAATCGATGTTGTGGCCGCTCTGGAAGATCATGAACACCAGCGAGCTGCCTTCCGAGCTCGACGAGCGCATGCGGTCGATGCCCGGCAGCTGGCCGAGGTGGCGCTCCAGCGGCGCGGTGACTGTCGAGGCCATGGTCGCCGCATCCGCGCCGGACTGGCTGGCGTGCACGAAGATCACCGGGATCTCGATGTTCGGCAGTGCCGATACGCCCAGGCGCAGGTAGCAGATCAGGCCGACCATGAACAGGCCGATGGCCAGCAGCGCGGTGCCGATCGGGCGGCGGATGAAGGGGCCGGACAGGTTCATCGTGCGGCCCACCGCAGCAGCGGGGCGTGGATCATGCCTGCGGCTCCTGCAGCGAACCGTTGCGCAGTGCGCGCTGCTCGCGGCGGCGCGCCAGCCATTCGGAGAAGCGTTCCATGTACAGGTAGATCACCGGCGTTGTGTACAGCGTGACCAGCTGCGACAGCAGCAGGCCGCCGACGATGGCGATGCCCAGCGGGCGGCGCAGCTCCGAGCCGATGCCGGTGCCCAGCGCCAGCGGCAGTGCGCCGAGCATTGCCGCGGCGGTGGTCATCATGATCGGACGGAAGCGCAGCAGGCAGGCGCGGCGGATCGCTTCATGCGCGTTGGCACCGGCGCGACGCGCCTCGATCGCGAAGTCCACCATCATGATACCGTTCTTCTTGACGATGCCGATCAGCAGCACGATGCCGACGATGCCGTCCACCGACAGGCTCAGCCCGCACAGCATCAGCGCCAGCAGCGCGCCGACACCGGCCGGCGGCAGCGTGGAGATGATCGTGATCGGGTGGATGTAGCTCTCGTAGAGCACGCCCAGCACGATGTAGATCACCACCAGCGAGGCCAGCAGCAGCCACACCACGTCGGTCTGGCTGCCGGTGAACTCGGCGGCCTTGCCGATGAACTCGGCATGCAGGTGGGTGGGCATGTCCAGGCTGTCCTTGGTTTCCTGGATCGCACGCACCGCTTCGGACAGCGAGTAGCCCGGCGCCACGTTGAACGACACGGTCACCGCCGGCAGCTGCTGCTGGTGGCTGACCACCAGCGGTGCGCTGCTGACCTTGCCTTCGGCCAGCGCCGACAGCGGGATGATGTTGCCGGCGCCGACGGTGATGCCGGTGTTCTGCGCGCCGATGCCGGTGGCGGTGGACGAGTTGGACGAGGTGACCTGGCCGAAGCTGGTGGCATTGGTGCCGGTCAGCGCGCCGGCGCCGTTGGAAGCCACGGCCAGCTGTTCCATCAGCGCGGTGCTGGTACGGAACTCCGGCGCCACTTCCAGCACAACCCGATACTGGTTGAGTTCGGTGAAGATGGTCGAGATCTGGCGCTGGCCGAACGCATCGTAGAGCGTGTCGTCGATGGTCTGCATCGGCACGCCCAGCACACTGGCCTTGTCGCGGTCGATGTTCAGTTCAAGCGCGCGGCCCTGGTTGGACAGGTTGTTGTCCACGTCGGCCAGTTCCGGGCGCTTGCGCAGCGCTTCGGTCAGGCGCGTGGCCTGCGTGGCCACCGTTGCCGAATCCACGTCCGACAGCGAGTACTGGTACTCGGTGGCGGCCACGCGGGTATCGAGGGTCACGTCCTGCACCGGCTTAAGGTACAGCGCCACGCCCGGGATTCCGGCCACCGCCTTCTGCAGGCGCGGCAGGATCTCATCCAGGCCATCACGCTGGCTGCGCTCCTTCAGCACGATCGACAGCTGGCCCTGGTTGAGCGTGGGGTTCATGCTGCCGGCACCGATGAATGCCGACACGCCGGTCACGTCCGGATCCTGGCGCAGGGCTTCGGCGACCTGCCTGGTGCGCTGTTCCATCTGCGGGAAAGCGATGTTCTGGTCGGCCTGCACCACGCCGGTGATCAGGCCGGTGTCCTGCTCGGGCAGCAGCCCCTTGGGAATCAACACGTACAGCAGCACGGTCAGTACCAGCGCGCCACCGGCCACGGCCAGGGTCAGGCGCTGGTGGCCCAGCACCCAGTCCAGGCTGTGCTCGTACAGGCCGACGGTGCGCGTCCACAGGTTCTGTTTGCCGGCCGCCGCTGCGCGCTCATGCGCATCCTCGCCCTCGGGCAGGGCGTCGGGCTTGAGCAGGTAGGCGCACATCATCGGGGTCAGCGTCAGCGAGATCAGCATCGACAGCACCACGGCGATGCTCAGCACCCAGGCGAACTCGTGGAACAGGCGGCCGGTGACGCCAGGCATCAGCAGCAGCGGCAGGAACACCGCCACCAGCGAGACCGTCAGCGACAGCACGGTGAAGCCGATCTGGCGTGCGCCGATCTCGGCCGCTTCCTTGCCACTCTTGCCCTGCTCGATGTAACGCACGATGTTCTCGATCATCACGATCGCATCGTCGACCACGAAGCCGGTAGCCACCACCAGCGCCATCAGCGACAGGTTGTCCAGCGACATGCCGGCAAAGGCCATCACAGCGAAGGTGCCGGCCAGCGACAGCGGCACCGCCACCGAGGGGATGATGGTGGCCCACAGCCGGCGCAGGAACACGAAGATCACCGCCACCACCAGGCCGATGGTGAGGATCAGGGTGAACTGCACTTCATGCACCGAGGCGCGGATGGTCTCGGTGCGGTCGTTGAAGATCTCCAGGTGCACGTCGGCCGGCAGCACGCCCTGCAGCTGGGGCAGGATCGCGCGGATGCGCTCGACGGTCTGCACGATGTTGGCGCCCGGCTGGCGACGCACTTCCAGCAGCACCGCCGGCTTGCCATCGGCCCAGGCCGCCAGCTGGTCGTTCTCCACGCCGTCGACCACCTCGGCCACGTCGGACAGCCGCACCGGGCGGCCGTTCTTGTAGCTGATGATGGTGTCGCGGTACTCGGCGGCGCTGGCCAGCTGGTCGTTGGTGCCGATGCTGTAGGACTGGGTCTTGCCGTTCAACGAGCCCTTGGGCGCATTGACGTTGGCCTGGGTGAGCGCGCTGCGCAGCTGTTCCAGGGTCAGGCCCATGTTCGACAGCTGCGCCGGATTGACCTGGATGCGCACGGCCGGGCGCACGTTGCCGGCAATCGAGACCAGGCCGACGCCCTGCACCTGCGACAGGCGCTGGGCCAGGATCGAGTCGGCGTAATTGTTGACGTCGCGCAGCGGGCGCGTGTCAGAGGTCAGTTTCAGGGTGACGATGGCCGCGTCGGCCGGGTTCACCCGGTTGTAGACCGGCTGGTAGGGCAGCGACGAGGGCAGGGTGGCCTGGCGGATCGCCGCCTGCACGTCCTGCGCGGCGATGTCGATGTCGCGGTCCATCGAGAACTGCAGGATGATCGTGGACAAGCCAGCCGACGAGTCGGAGGTCATCAGCTCCAGCCCGGAGATCTGGCCGAACTGGCGCTCCAGCGGCGTGGTGACCAGCGAGGCCATGGTGGTGGCGTTGGCGCCGGGGTACTGGGTGGTGACCACCAGGCTGGGCGCATCGATTTCCGGCAGCGCCGACACCGGCAGCTTGCGGTAACCGAGGATGCCCAGCAGCAACAGGCCCGCCATCAACAGCGAGGTAGCGATCGGGCGGCGGATGAAGATCGTCGAAAAGCCCACGGACTGATCCTTGCTGGCACTTCAATGTCGGCGCCGGCGGGTCCGCCGGCGCGAGGGAGAACCGTGGCCTGCGCTCAGCGCGGACCGCCACCGCGACGGCCACCGCCGCCACCGTTCTTCTGCTCGGCCGCCTTCAGCTCGGCCTCGGTCGGTGCGGCCGGGGTTTCGCCCGGCTTCAGCGCGGTGACCTTGCTGCCCGGCTTCAGGCGGAACTGGCCTTCACTGACCACCCGCTCGCCGCCCTTCAGGCCTTCGGCGATCTGCACCTGGCTGTCGCCCACTTCCACGCCGCTGCGCACGGTCTGCATCTTCACCGTGTTGTCGCCCTGCACGACGTAGACGTACTCGCCATCCGGCCCACGCAGCACGGCCTGGGTCGGAATGACCACGCCGCCGGCAATCGTGCGCAGCTGCATGCGCACGTTGACGAACTGGCCCGGCCACAGGCCGTTGTCGGTGTTGTCGAACAGCGCGCGCGCCTTGAAGGTGCCGCTGTCGGCACTGATCAGGTTGTCGACCACGTCCAGCTTGCCGTCGCCGGACAGCACGTGCGAGTCGGCGCGGTCCAGTGCCGCCACCGGCACCGCGCCGGCGGCCTGCGCCTGGCGCACGTCGCCGAGCTGGCGTTCGGGCAGGTTGAACAGGACGTGGATCGGGTGGATCTGGGTCAGGGTGACCAGCGCGGTGCCGGCGTTGACCACGTTGCCCGCGTCGACCGCGCGGATGCCGGCGATGCCGGTGATCGGTGCGGTGACCCTGGTGTACTGCAGCTGCACCTGTGCCGAGCGCATGCTGGCTTCGTTCGCCGCGACTGCGCTTTCGTACTGTGCCACTTGGTTTCGCTGTGTATCCAGATCGGTCTTGGCGACGAACTGGCGGTACTCCGGCGCATTGGAGCGCTGGTAGTTGGAGCGCGCGGTGGCCAGCAGCGCCTCGTTCTGGCGCTTGGCTGCCGCGGCCTGGTCGTAGCTGGCCTGGGCGGTGCGTGGATCGATCACTGCCAGCACGTCGCCCTTCTTCACTTCCTGGCCCTCGCGGAAGTTCAGGCTCATCAGCTGGCCACCGACCTGCGGGCTGACGGTGACGGTGTTCATTGCCGTCACGGTACCCAGTGCGCTGGCATACACCGGTACGTCCTGGTGCGTGGCCTCGACCACGGTCACCGGCACCGGGCCGGCATCCGGGTCTTCGCCACCCTGGCGCGCTCCCGCTGCCGGCTTTCCAGCCTTGTCCTTGCCCCCGCCGATGACGCGCAGGCCGACCACGGCCAGCACCAGAACCGCCACGACCAGCAGCACGATCTTCCAAACACGTGACATTACGAGGACTCCAAGAGGGCTGGACGGGGCGCGGCCCCGGTTGGCAATGCGCAAAGCATACCTGTGCCACATCACGTTTCCTGCATGACGGATGGGACGGGCGCTAAGACCGGATCCGGCCGCGGAGGTTCCCGTGGCGGCGGTGTTGCCCTACATTCAGCTGGACCCCTCTTGCTGTGGAGATTGCGATGCGCCGTTCGCTGCTGCTGTCCGCCCTGCTGCTGGCCCTGCCGGCCGTTGCCCACGCCCAGGACGGGCAACGGCCCGAAGTGACCGCCGCTGCCCAGCGCCTGCAGGCCAAGGTGGTTGAATGGCGCCGCGACTTCCATCAGCACCCGGAACTGTCCAACCGCGAGGCGCGCACCTCGGCCGAGGTCGCCAAGCGCCTGCGTGCGATGGGCTTGAAGCCGAAGACCGGCATCGCCCACCACGGCGTGGTGGCGATCATCGAAGGCGGCAAGCCCGGCCCGAAGATCGCGCTGCGTGCGGACATGGACGCGCTGCCGGTAACCGAACAGACCGGGCTGCCGTTCGCCTCCAAGGCCACCGACCAGTACCGCGGCCAGACCGTGGGCGTGATGCATGCCTGCGGCCATGACGCGCACACCGCCACCTTGCTGGGCGTGGCCGAAGCGCTGGTGTCGATGAAGAAGGACCTGCCGGGCCAGGTGATGCTGATCTTCCAGCCGGCCGAGGAAGGCGCACCGCCGCCGGAAGAGGGCGGTGCCGCGCTGATGCTGAAGGAAGGCCTGTTCGCCGACTTCAAGCCGGAGGCGGTGTTTGGCCTGCATGTGTTCTCCAGCGTGCAGGCCGGTCAGATCGCGGTTCGCGGTGGCCCATTGATGGCCGCCTCGGATCGTTTCGGGATCAAGGTGATCGGTCGCCAGACGCACGGCTCGGCACCGTGGAACGGTGTCGACCCGATCGTTGCCACCGCTGATCTGGTCGGTACCGCGCAGACCATCGTCAGCCGCCGCGCGAATCTGTCCAAGCAGCCGGCGGTGCTGACCTTCGGTGCGATCAACGGTGGCATCCGCTACAACATCATTCCCGATGAAGTGGAGATGGTCGGCACCATCCGCACCTTCGACGAGGGCATGCGCCAGCAGATCTTCGCCGACCTGCGCAACGTCGCCGAGCACACCGCCGCCGCGCACGGTGCGAAGGCGGTGACCGACATCTACGAATCAGAAGGCAACCCGGCCACGGTGAACGACCCGGCGCTGACCGCGAAGATGCTGCCGAGCCTGCAGGCGGTGGTGGGCAAGGACAACGTGTACGAGCCACCGCTGCAGATGGGCGCGGAGGATTTCTCGCTGTACGCGAAGGAAGTGCCGGGGATGTTCTTCTTCGTTGGTTCCACCAGCGTGGGCATCGACCCGGCGACGGCGCCCGCCAATCATTCGCCGAAGTTCCTGCTGGATGAGAAGGCGCTGGATGTCGGACTGCGCGCGTTGCTGCAGGTGAGCCTGGATTACCTGCACGGTGCCGGCACGCCTGCGGGGTGAGGGTTTCCGGCAGGGCTTGCAGCCCTGCACCCGCCTAAATCAACGTCAACGTCAAAAGCGGGCATTCCGTGGGATGGCGGGGTGGGTCCGGTTGAGGGGGACGCCGTAAACCCGTCCATGGGGGCTTGGCCGCGGCATCCATGCCGCGGACACCCCCTCAACCGGACCCACCCCGCCTTCGACAGTTTCCCGCGGCTGTTGGTGCCCGCTGCTGTTGGTGGGTGCCGACCGTTGGTCGGCACGGCGGACGTCATGAATGTCTGAAGGATCGGCTTCTGATTTTGATTTTCCTGATCTTTCCCGTGGTGGTGGTGGCGCGCAAGGAACTGTCAGGGGCCGGGTGGGTAGGCGGGGCGGGGGTGTCCGCGGCATGGATGCCGCGGCCAAGCCCCCAAGGACGGGTTTACGGCGTCCCCCGACCCGCCTACCCACCCGGCCAAGCCGATAGACCGCCTTCCACGACCAACCAACAAAACCACCACGGAGGGGCTCCGCCGTTGGCCAGCCCGGCCGAAGGCCCGCCGTCCGCGCGATACAATGACCCCCATGAACACCCCACAGGATTCCAGCCTCGGTCGCGAGGTCAGTTACCCGTCGCAGTACGATCCCGGCCTGCTGTTTCCCATCCCCCGCAGCGGCGCCCGCGCCGAAATCGGCCTCGATGACGCCGCGCTGCCGTTCGTCGGCCATGACCGCTGGCACGCCTTCGAGCTGAGCTGGCTCGACCCGCGTGGCAAGCCGCAGGTGGCCGTGGCCACCGTGCAGGTGCCGTGCACTTCGCCGCGGCTGATCGAATCGAAGTCGTTCAAGCTGTACCTCAACTCCCTCAACAGCACCCGCATCGACAGCGCCGAGGCACTGCGCGCGCGCATCGTGGCGGATCTGTCAGATTGTGCCGGTGCGCCGGTCCAGGTCGAGTTCGGGCTGCCGGGCCTGCGCGAGACGCCGCTCGGTGAATCCATCGACGGGCTGGAGCTGGAGATCGACTGCTACGGCCCGCCGCAGGCGGACTTTCTCTCGGCCAATGCCGGTGAGGTGGTGGAGGAGACCCTGGTCTCGGCACTGCTGAAGTCCAACTGCCCGGTCACCGGCCAGCCGGACTGGGCGACGGTCAGCCTGCGTTACCGCGGGCCGAAGATCGATCGTGCCGGCCTGCTGCGCTATCTGGTCAGCTACCGCGAGCACGCCGAGTTCCACGAGCAGTGCGTTGAGCGGATCTTCAGCGAGGTGTCTGCGCGCTGCCAGCCGCAATGGCTGGAAGTGGAGGCGCGCTATACCCGCCGTGGCGGCCTGGACATCAATCCGTGGCGTGCCAGTCCCGGCATTGCCGCCCCGGCCGCGACCTACCGCGAACTGCGCCAGTAACCGCCGCAGGCGGTTGCCCGTTGTGCCGGGCCATGCCCGGCGAACACCGGCCAGCGGCCGGCACTACCATGATTCGCAGGCGGTTACGGGTAGTGCCGGCCGCTGGCCGGCAATCGGCCAAGGCCGGATCCCCCTGGCACAGCCGACCAGCGGCCGGCACTACCGGGCACCGTCTCTCCCGATTGTTCAGCCGCCCCCCGGGGCGGCTTCACATCTGCACCATCCCCATTTAACAACCGCCATGGCACCGTGCGAGCCACGTAGTCATGCAGACGGGAGTTGTGGATGAGTACCGAGAAGAAAGCCGATTTCTCCGGCGTCAGCGCCAGCGTCGACAGTACCGCCGAGCAGGTGCCGAAGGCGGACTTCTCCGGCGTGAGCGCTTCGGTGGACAGCACCGCCGAGATCGTCAGCGGCGGCACCTATACCGTGCAGAAGGGTGACTCGCTGTCGAAGATCGCCAAGCAGCATCTGGGCGACGCCAACGCCTGGAAGAAGATCTTCGAAGCCAATCGCGATGTGCTTGACGACCCGGACAAGATCTTCCCGGGCCAGACCCTGAAACTGCCGCCGAAGTAAGCCGGCGATCAAACGCCGTCCGACAATCCCTGGGAGGAACCCCGAATGATCAAGACCACCCCGCTCCAGACCGCCCTGATCGCCGCCCTGTTGGGCAGCGTTGCCTTGGTCGGTTGCAAGAAGAAGGAAGAGTCGACCGACACCAACGCCGCTCCGGCCGCCACGGCTCCGGCCGAGCCGGCAGCGCCGGCACCGATGACCGGTGCACCGCCGCCGATGGCGGAAGCTGCCGCGGTCAGCGTTTCCACCGTCACCGTGGGCAAGACCGCTGCCGCCGACAAATCGGTCGCCCCGGCTGCACTGTTCTCGCCGAAGGATGATGTCATCGTCTCGGTCAAGACCGATGGCGCCGCCAACAACGTCAATGTCGGTGCCAAGCTGACCTTCCAGGACGGCCAGGTGGCCGGCGAACAGACCGCGACCCTGAATGCCAGCGGCGCGGAGACCACCAACGTCACGTTCAAGAATGCAAAGGGCTGGCCGGCCGGCAAGTACCGCGCCGAGGTCACGGTCGATGGCAAGGCGGCTGGAACGCCGCAGGAGTTCGAGGTCAAGTAAGTCCTGCCGACTCTCTCCCGGCAGGACTCACGATGGACGCAGCCGCAAGGCTGCGTCCTTTTTTATTGGCCGGTGGCTGGCTTCATCCATGCATGGCGTGGATTCACTGACGGCGGCGTTCGCGCAGATCCACGCCGCGCGTGGATGGATCACAGCGTTGCCGCCGTGCAGTACCGCCGCGTATGGCGCGGCTTTGCCCCGCGCGGCTGAAAACGCGACAATGCAGGGGTTTCCCCGCCGCGCGCCCACCCTGACGGCGACGGGGGAAAGCGACACGGTTGCACGTGGCCCGGCGCTGGCGCCGGCCTTCCCCTGAGCATTGCTACAGAGTCCAAGTCCCCCATGTCCAAGATCCTCTACACGCTGACCGACGAAGCACCGTTCCTGGCGACCCAGTCGCTGCTGCCGATCGTCGACGCCTACACCGCCACTGCCGGCATCGTGGTGGAAACCCGTGACATCTCGCTGTCCGGCCGCATCCTGTCGCAGTTCCCGGAACTGCTGTCCGACGCGCAGAAGGTCAGCGACGACCTGGCCGAGCTGGGCCAGCTGGCGACCACCCCGGACGCCAACATCATCAAGCTGCCGAACATCTCCGCCTCGGTGCCGCAGTTGAAGGCGGCCATCAAGGAACTGCAGGACCAGGGCTATCCGCTGCCGGATTACCCGGAAACCCCGGCCGACGACCAGCAGCGCGACTACAAGGCGCGCTACGACAAGGTCAAGGGCAGTGCGGTGAACCCGGTTCTGCGCGAAGGCAACTCCGACCGTCGTGCACCGCTGTCGGTGAAGAACTACGCGCGCAAGCACCCGCACCGCATGGGCGCCTGGGCGTCGGATTCGAAGTCGCACGTCGCGCACATGGCCGCCGGCGATTTCTACGGCAGCGAGAAGTCGGCCACCCTGGCCAACGCCGGTGCGCTGAAGATCACCTTCCACGGCAAGGACGGCAGCGCCGTCGTGCTGAAGGAAAAGACCACGGTCAAGGCCGGCGAGATCGTCGATGCCGCCGTCATGAGCCGCAAGGCGCTGGCCGCGTTCATCGGTGAGCAGATCGCCGATGCCAAGGCCCAGGGCGTGCTGTTCTCGCTGCACCTGAAGGCGACCATGATGAAGGTCTCCGACCCGATCATGTTCGGCGTGGCGGTCAACGAGTTCTACAAGGACGTGCTGGCCAAGCACGCCGACGTGCTCAAGCAGGCCGGTTTCGATGCCAACAACGGCATCGGTGACCTGGCCGCGCGCCTGCCGTCGCTGCCGGAAGCCACCCGCGCCGCGATCGAAGCGGACCTGGCCGCCGAGTACGCGCAGCGTCCGGGCGTGGCCATGGTCAATTCGGACAAGGGCATCACCAACCTGCACGTGCCGAGCGACGTGATCGTCGACGCCTCGATGCCGGCGATGATCCGCGACTCGGGCAAGATGTGGAACGCCGAAGGCAAGCTGCAGGACACCAAGGCGGTCATTCCGGACCGCTGCTACGCCGGCGTGTACCAGGCCGTCATCGACGACTGCAAGGCGCACGGCGCCTTCGACCCGGCCACCATGGGCTCGGTGCCGAACGTCGGCCTGATGGCGCAGAAGGCCGAAGAGTACGGTTCGCACGACAAGACCTTCCAGATTGCTGCCGACGGCGTGGTCAAGGTCACCGACGATGCCGGCAACGTGGTGTTCGAACACGCCGTGGAAGCCGGTGACATCTGGCGCATGTGCCAGACCAAGGACGCGCCGATCCAGGACTGGGTCAAGCTGGCCGTCGAACGCGCCCGCCTGAGCAGCACCCCGGCCGTGTTCTGGCTGGATGCCGCCCGCGCCCACGACGCGCAGGTCATCGCCAAGGTCGAGCAGTACCTGAAGAACCACGACACCACCGGCCTGGACATCCGCATCCTGCCGCCGGTGGAAGCCACCGCGTTCTCGCTGGACCGCATCCGCAAGGGCGAGGACACCATCTCGGTGACCGGCAACGTGCTGCGCGACTACCTGACCGACCTGTTCCCGATCATGGAGCTGGGCACCAGCGCCAAGATGCTGTCGATCGTGCCGCTGATGGCCGGTGGCGGCCTGTTCGAGACCGGCGCCGGTGGTTCGGCCCCGAAGCACGTGCAGCAGTTCGTCGAAGAGGACTACCTGCGCTGGGATTCGCTGGGTGAGTTCCTGGCCCTGGCCGCGTCGCTGGAACACCTGGGCAACCGCTACGACAACGCCGCCGCCCGCGTGCTGGCCAAGGCGCTGGACGAAGCCAACGGCCAGTTCCTGGACAACGACAAGTCGCCGTCGCGCAAGCTGGGTGGCATCGACAACCGTGGCAGCCACTTCTACATCGCGCTGTACTGGGCGCAGGCGCTGGCCGCACAGGACGAAGATGCGGCACTGAAGGCACGCTTCGCACCGCTGGCCAAGGCACTGACCGACAACGAGCAGAAGATCGTCGAAGAGCTGATCGCGGTGCAGGGCAAGGCCGTGGACATCGGCGGCTACTACCGCCCGGACGTCGCCAAGGCGAGCAAGGCGATGCGCCCGAGCGCGACCTTCAACGCCGCGCTGGAGCAGCTGCGCGGCTGATCCATCGCCGTTCGGTTGTGACACCGGAACCCGCGCTTCGGCGCGGGTTTCTTTTGGGCTCCGGGTCAGAACCCTTTTGCCATGCAAAAGGGTTCTGACCCCATTCGACCCGCGTCCAGAACCGTGATTCCCGTCGGCTGTCGGAATGTCGTCAACGAGGCATGAAACTTGCCCGCGATGGCCGTCGCAGAACTGATCGGACACCGTCTGCAACCGCCCTCGATCTGAGCAGTCGATCACGACGGCTGCCGCTGGCGATGCCCTAGCCTTGGCGACGCGAGGCCACCGGGGAGGTGGCCGCACGGGGAACACGGATGGCACGCGTGCTGGTAGTGGGAACCGACATCCAGGGCGAGCAGGCCCTGCTGCAGCGGCTGCGCGTGGCATCGGCCCTGCCGGACGGCCAGATCCGCCGCAGCCAGGACCTGGACGATTGCGACCTGCTGGTCATCCGCGATACGCCGGCGCTGCGCAACGCGGCCCAGCGCATGCGCCAGCAGCGTCCGCGACTGCAGTGCTGGATCGAAGACATCGGCGGCCAGCTGCGTGATGGCGACGGGCACCAGGACGTGCTTGATGACAGTGCCATCGGTCGCGCGCTGCGCCGCATGCAGTTGGCAGTGGAGCCCTTGGCCATGCACGCACCCGCACCGATCCGCCTGGCTGATGGTGCGCATGCCATCACCCGTCTGCTGCGCGAGCGGCTGCCGCTGCGACAGGGCCAGGCACTGCTGAGTGATGCGGGCGAGCCACTGCTGCTGATGGACCTTGAGCATGACCAGGCCGTGCTGCTGCAGGAACCGGCTACGGCCCTGGTGGAGCGTTTGGCCGATGCCTTCGACCGCCTGCAGCTGGATGCGCTGACACCCGCACGCCTGCATGGCCTGGCCGGCGAGCGGCCACGCCAGCCACTGCGGCCGCTGCTGTGGCAATGGGCGCAACGTAGCCGCCATTGGCAGGCACTGGACGAACGCCTGCGCGGTGCTTCGGTAAAGCTGCTGCGCTGGCCCGATTTCCGTGTGCTGGGCCATGACCATGATGGCTTCCGCCTGTGCTCGCTGCTGCTCAAGCGCGCGTGCACGGTGGACGAGTGCGCGATGTTGCTTGATCTGCCGCCTGCGGCCGTGCGCGATTTCATCCATGCCGCTTACCTGTGCGGTTACGCGCAGCTGCAGGCAGCACCGGCGGTACCGCTGGCGGAACGCGCTGCCGGCGCTGACAACGGCCTGCTCGCCCGCCTGTGGCGTCACCTGCGTGGGAGCGAGCGCAATGCGTGAGCACAAGGTGGTGGTGCTGGGCGGCATGGGCAGTGGCAAGTCGACCCTGGTGCGCAGCATCGCGGCCGGCGCGGTGGTCGACACCGACGTGGCCAACAGCGACCGCCTCGGTGCCGACAAGGCCTCCACCACGGTCGCCCTGGACTATGCGGATATCGACCTGCCCAATGGCGAGCGGCTGCGCCTGTATGGCACGCCGGGACAGCAGCGTTTCGATTTCCTCTGGCCGATCCTGCTGCAGGGCGCCCGCGGCGCCGTGCTGCTGCTGGATGCGCGGCGCGCGGGCGTGGTTGCCGAACTGGAGGATTATCTGCAGGTGTTGCGGCCGTTCGCATCGTCATTGGCGCTGGTGGTGGCCGTCACCCATCTCGACCAGGCACCGCACGCCGCGCTGGACGACTGGGCCGCCCGTGCCTGCCTTGATGACCAGCCGCTGCCGCTACTGGCCGTGGATACCCGCGACCGCGAACAGGGATTGCTGCTGATGGATGTATTGATGGGCGAGATGGAAGCGCACGCACTGGTGGCCGCGCATGGCTGACGGGCAGGTGGCGCTACTGCCCGACGCCGGCCAGCGTGAGCGCCTGCAGCCCTTGCTGCGAGACCTGCAGCAGCGGGTGGAAGGCATACGCACGGTGGTGCTGGCCAGTGTGGATGGCTTCGCCCTGGTCAGTGCCGGTGCCGAAGGGCGCGGTGAACGCCTGGCAGCGATGACCAGCGCGATGCTGGCGCTGGCTGCAGCGGTCGGGCGCGAACTTGTGCTTGGGGATCTGCAGACGCTGATGCTGGAGGCCGCGGGCGGCAAGGTGCTGATGCTGGCGATCCAGGCCGAGGGGCGCGTGCCGTTGCTGCTGATGGCGGCCTGCGACCAGCGCAGCGTGATCGGCCAGGTGCTGTGGCAGAGCAGGGAATGTGGCCAGGCGATCCTGGCCGAACTCGGCGGATCGTGAGCCCGGCCGCAGGGGAACGAGGGGCTCGAACCAACATCGACAAGGGGTGCGACGTGGCTGGACTGAATGAATCGTTGAACGCACTGATGGGCATCGACGGCGCGCAGGCAGTGGCGCTGGTCGACTATGAAAGCGGCATGCTGCTGGGCGAAGCCGGTGCCGGCATGGACATGGAAGTGGCCGCCGCCGGCAACACCGAAGTGATCCGTGCCAAGATGAAGACCGCCGCATCGCTGAACCTCAACGACAGCATCGAGGACATCCTGATCTCGCTGGGCAAGGCGTACCACATCATGCGCCCGGTGGCGAAGAAGAAGGGCCTGTTCTTCTACATCGTGCTGGACCGTACCAGGTCCAACCTGGCATTGGCGCGGCGCAAGGTGCAGGACGTGGAAGCCGAACTGGCGATCTGAGCCAGTAGTGCCGGCTGCTGGCCGGCATCTGCATCGATCCATCGACGGTCCAGGTGCTGCCGGCCAGCGGCCGGCACTACCTTCGCGCTCGACGGCATCGCACACGCCAGCGTATGGTGAAGCCGGTCCTTCCGGGTGAGCCATGCATGTCCAGGCCTGACATCGCTGCCGAGCTGGCACCGCGCATCGCGGTAGCCATCCGCGACGGTTTCGAGCAGTACCACGCCCGCTTTGCGGCGATCACCGCGCGGGCGCGGCAGCGCTTCGAGCAGCGCAACTGGGCCGGTGCGCGACAGGATGCGGTCGAGCGCATCGCCCTGTACGACCTGTGCATCGCCGAGCAGATGGATGCGCTGCGCCGCCTTGCCGGTGACGCGATCGGCGAGCGCGTGCTGTGGTTGCGGGTGCACGCCCGCTATAGCGCGCTGCTGCAGGGCCTGATCGACGCCGAGCTGTACAAGACCTTCTACAACACGTTGTCGCGGCGCCTGTTTGCCACCCGGGGCGTGGACCCGGCGCTGGAGTTCATCGCCTTCGATGTCGAACCCTCCGATGCCATCACCCACCCGGTGGCGCGGCATACCTACGCGGTTTCGCCGACGCGGCCGGTGGAGGCGCTGCAGCGGGTGCTGGCCGACTATCGCTTCGATATCCCCTATGCGCACCAGCTGCGCTGTGCCGCGGCCATCGCGGTGCGCCTGCAGGATGACCTGGCCCACTGGGGCGATACGCCGGTACGCAGCATCGAGCTGCTCGACACGGTGTTCTACCGCGAGCGCCGCGCTTACCTGGTTGGCCGCGTGTTCGGCGAGCACCGGTTCTCGCCGTGCGTGATTGCCCTGGTGAACGACGAGCGTGGCCTGCGCGCCGATGCAGTGCTGACCCGGCGCCGGGACGTGGCCCACCTGTTCGGCGTGTCACGCAGCTATTTCCAGGCCAACCTGGCCACGGTCGGTGATGCGGTGGTGTTCCTGCGCAGTCTGCTGCCGGGCAAGCCCATCGATGAGATATACACCGTGCTGGGCCGCGCCAAGCAGGGCAAGACCGAGCGCTACCGCACCTTCTTCCGTCATTTCAACGAGCACCCGCAGGAGCGGCTGGTGCATGCAGAGGGCACGCCGGGCATGGTCATGGCGGTGTTCACCCTGCCCAGTTACCCGCTGGTGTTCAAGCTGATCCGCGACCGTTTCGCGTGGCCCAAGGCGATGTCGCGACAGCAGGTGGAAGAGAAGTACGCGCTGGTGTTCAACCTCGATCGTGTCGGCCGCCTGCTCGATGCGCAGCCCTATCGTCATCTGCGCTTCCCGCGCCAGCGCTTCGCGCCGGCCTTGCTGGATGAACTGCTGCAGCAGTGCGCGCAGAGCGTACGCATCGATGGCGATGAGGTCGAAGTCGCACTGTGCTATGTGCAGCGTCGTTTTCGTCCCTTGAATCTGTACCTGCGCGAGCAGGGCGCGGAGGCGGTGCGGGCGGCGGTGCTCGACTATGCGCAGGCGATCACCGACATGGCGCGCAACAACATCTTCCCCGGTGACATGCTGCCGAAGAATTTCGGCGTATCACGGCACGGCCGGGCCGTGTTCTACGACTACGACGAGCTGTGTCTGGTCAGCGACTGCGTCTTCCGCGCCTGGCCGCAGCCGCGTACGCCGGAGGAAGCGATGTCCGACGAGCCATGGTTCCATGTCGGTCCGCGCGACGTGTTTCCCGAGCGCTTCGGCCCGTTCATGGGCCTGCCCGCTGCAGAGCTGGCAGCGGTGCGCGAGCACTACCGGCACCTGTTCGACCCGGGCTGGTGGCAGGGCCTGCAGGAACGCTTCGCCCGAGGTGCCTATCCGGACACGCCGCCCTATGCTGGCGCGCACCGGTTGGCGTGAGCCAGCTGTCATGGGTGTTGGGACTGAGGTACTCTCGCCCTTCATCACCAAGGATCCGGCAATGATGCGTTCCCCATTGTTCCTCGCTCTCGCGTTGGCCGTCGGTGCCGGCGCTCCGCTGTTAGCCGGCGATGCCAACGCGCAGACCACGCGCGCGGTGCGTGCCACCACCGAATTGAGCATGACACTGACCGGAAAGATCGAGGTCACGGCAGAAGGCGCAGTCAGCGCTCTGGTGCTCGATCAGAAGGCAAACATCAGCCCGGGTGTTGCCGCGTTTGTTGAACGCACCATTCGCCCTTGGCGTTTCGAGCCGACGCGGGTCGATGGCAAGGCCGTCGCCGCACAGGCACCGTTTCGGGTGCGTCTGCGTGGCAAGTCCACGGGCAAGGGCGACTACGAAGTCAGCATGACCAGCGTGGATTTCAGCGAGTACGATCCAAAGGCCACCGATTCGGTGACCGCAGAGCGCCTGGCGCCGCCGCGCTATCCGGACGAGGCAATGAGGATCGGTGGTCAGGGCGATGTGATCCTGATCATCAAGGTCGCCCGTGATGGCACGGTGGCCGACGTCATCGCCGAGCAGGTCAACATGACCGTGGCGGGGCCGGAGCGGACCATGGCCAAGCTGCGCGATGTGCTGGCCAAGGCCAGCATCAATACCGCCCGCAAGTGGACCTTCATTCCTCCAAGCAGCGGGAAGGACGTCACACGGGAATTCTGGTCGGTACGCGTGCCGGTCAACTATGCGTTCTCGGATGATCGCAATGCCGCTGCCGAGCGCTATGGCCGCTGGCGCGCCTTCATTCCAGGACCGAAGCAGCGCGCACCGTGGGTGACCGGTGACGCGGCGGAAAACGGCAGCGACCTGCTGCCCGAGGGCGGCATCTACATGGTCGACGGCGCCAAGCGCGGCCTGCGCCTGCTGACGCCGCTGGAGCAGGGCTGACGATCACTGCGGAGCCGGCCAGCCCGGCTTCGCGTCAATCGGCGTAGGGGTAGACCACCACTCGGTTGCGGCCCTGTTCCTTGGCCAGGTACAGCGCCTTGTCGGCCAGCCGCAGCGCCTGCTCGGCATCGACATGGAAGCTGGGGAAGTGGGCCACGCCCAGCGAGACGGTGATGGTGCCGACCGGTTCAAACGGATGGTCGGCAATGTGCTGGCGCAGACGCTCGCCAGCCTGTCGCGCTGACTCGGCGCTGATGCCCGGCAACAGCAGCAGGAACTCCTCGCCGCCGGCGCGGCAGAGGATGTCGCTGTCGCGCGAGTAGCGGCGCATCTGGTTGGCGATGTGGACGATGGCAGCGTCGCCGACGTCATGGCCGTGGTTGTCATTGATCGATTTGAAGCGATCGATGTCCAGCGCCAGGATCGCGAACGGGATGCCCTGTACCTGCAGGGCATCCAGCGCCTGCTGCAGGCCGCGGCGGTTGAGAAGACTGGTCAGCGGATCGGTGCGGCTGGCGCGGTTGAGCGTGCCGATGCGGTCCTGCAGTGCATTGAAGCTGTGCAGTACCGCCTGCTTGAGCTGGGCGACCTCGAAGTACCACGCGCGGATGCCGCTGACGTGGCTGATCGCATTGCCGGTGTCTTCGCCGCCCTGCACGTTGCGTGCGAGCTGCCACAGCGGCATCGAGATGCGACGGGCGAACCACCAGGTGATCAGCAGCGACAGCAGGCCCAGCGGGATTGCGTTCCAGATTACCGCAGTCATCAACCGCGACAGCGGCTGCAGCGTGGCCTCGGTCGGGCGCTGGGCGATGATGCCCCAGCCGGTGGCCGCCACCGGCGCATAGCCGGCCAGCATCGACACGCCCAGGTTGTTGCGCACCTGCTGCGCGCCACGCTCGCCGCGCACCACGGCCTTTACTGCGGGGTTGCCGACCACGTAGTCGCCCACCCGCTTGCCATCGGCGTGGTACAGCAGGCGGCCATGGCGATCGACCACGTACAGGTAGGAACCATCACGGTAGTAGTGCTTGCCCAGCAGCGTGTGCAGTGCGCTGCGCTGGCGCAGGTACAGGGTGCCGCTGACGTAACCACGGTAGTGGCCCTGGCGATCGAAGATCGGGTGCGACAGCGAGACCAGCAGCTTGCCGGTGGCCGACTGGTACGGGTCGCTGATCATCGGCTGGCGCGCGGCCAGCGCGGCATTGTTGCCGACGCTGTGCAGCACTTCGCCCTGCAGCTGCAGGGTCTGCGGCGAGGTGGCGATCACCAGGCCGTCGGCATCCACCACCAGCGAAGAGTTGAAGCTGTTGGTCTGCAGCTGCAGGCGGCTGGCTTCGTCCTGGGCCTGTGCCGGGTCGAGGTTGCCCTGGCCGAGCCGCGTGGCGGCGTAGGCCAGTTCCTGCTGGGCAGCCAGCAGGAAGTTCTGGGTCGTTTCGGCCAGTTTGGTGGCGTAGACGCGGTTGGCCTCCAGGGTGTTGCCGACCAGCTGGTCGCGCTGCACCCGGTAGCTGGCCAGCAGGGTGTTGGCCAGCGCGATGATGGCGCTGAGCAGGGCCAGGGCGAGGATCAGCTTGCCCAGGTTGAGGCGGGGAGACAGCGTTCGCATGCGTCGACGGATCCGGCAGGAGGCTGGACCCGACCGGTTCTCCGGAAGGGGCGACAGCGGGAATCGGTGGCCAGGCCCTCGGGGCCGGGCAGGGCATCGGGCGGATTATCGCCAAAACCGGGCGGCGGTGAAGTGAAGTGGGTCGCCCTGCAGGTGAAAAAAAACCTGCCGCAGCGAGCGGCAGGTTCTTTTCGATGCAATGCCGTGGCTCAGCGCTTCATCGAACCGAAGAACTCGTCGTTGGACTTGGTGTTCTTCATCTTGTCCAGCAGGAACTCCATCGCCGCCATTTCATCCATCGGATGCAGCAGCTTGCGCAGGATCCAGATCTTCTGCAGCAGTTCCGGTTCGATCAGCAGGTCTTCGCGGCGGGTACCCGAACGGTTGATGTCGATGGCCGGGAACACGCGCTTTTCAGCGATACGACGGCTCAGGTGCACTTCGCTGTTGCCGGTGCCCTTGAACTCTTCGTAGATCACCTCGTCCATCTTCGAGCCGGTGTCGACCAGCGCGGTGGCGATGATGGTCAGGCTGCCGCCTTCTTCCACGTTGCGCGCGGCACCGAAGAAGCGCTTCGGGCGGTGCAGGGCGTTGGCGTCCACGCCACCGGTCAGCACCTTGCCCGAGCTCGGCACCACGTTGTTGTAGGCGCGGGCCAGGCGGGTGATCGAGTCGAGCAGGATCACCACGTCCTTCTTGTGCTCGACCAGGCGCTTGGCGCGCTCGATGACCATTTCGGCCACCTGCACGTGGCGCGCGGCCGGTTCGTCGAAGGTCGAGCTGATGACCTCGCCGCGCACGGTGCGCTGCATTTCGGTCACTTCTTCCGGGCGCTCGTCGATCAGCAGCACGATCAGGTGCACGTCCGGGTGGTTGGTGGTGATGGCGGTGGCGACCTGCTGCATCATCATGGTCTTGCCGGCCTTCGGCTGCGACACGATGAGCGAGCGCTGGCCCTTGCCCTGCGGCGCCATCAGGTCGAGGATGCGGCCGGTGATGTCTTCCGACGAACCGTTGCCGCGCTCCAGGGTGAAGCGGCGGCGCGGGAACAGGGCGGTCAGGTTCTCGAACAGCACCTTGTTCTTCGACGCTTCGATCGGCTCGCCGTTGATGGTGTCGACGATGTTCAGCGCGAAGTAGCGCTCGCCGTCCTTCGGGAAGCGGATGCGGCCGGAGATATGGTCGCCGGTGCGCAGGTTGAAGCGGCGGATCTGGCTGGGCGAGATATAGGTGTCGTCCGGGCCGGCCAGGTAGCTGGCTTCGGCCGCGCGCAGGAAGCCGAAGCCGTCCGGCAGGATTTCCAGCACGCCGTCGGCGGCGACGCCGTCACCGTGGCGGGTCAGTACCTTCAGCAGGGCGAAGATCACATCCTGCTTGCGGGCGCGTGCCACGCCTTCGGAGATCTGCAGCTGCTCGGCGATTTCCAACAGCTTCTGTGCCGGCATGCGCTTGAGGTCGCTCAGCGAATAGACCGGGAAGCCTTCCGGTACGTTGGCGTGCGGACGCGGCACGAAGGGCTGCTGCTCGCCGCCGTCGTTGGGCATGCCGTCGTCGCGGAAGCGGTTGTTGTTGCGGTCACGGTCACGGTCGCGGCGGTTGCGGAAGCGGTCACGGCGGTTGCCCTGGCCTCCCTGGCCCTGCTGGCCGTTCTGGTTGTACGGGTTCTGGCCCTGGTTCTGGCCACCGCCCTGGTGGTTCTGCTGCCGCGGCTGGCCGGATTCGCGACCCTCACCACCTTCGCCACCGCCACTGCTGGCAGGGGCCTCGGCGGCGGGCGCGCTCGGTGCGGGGGCGGGGGCCGGTGCCTCGGGCGCGGCGGCCAGCGGCAGGGTCGGCTGCGCCGGAGCGGCGCTGGTTTCGGCGGCTGCCGGGGCGGCGGCCTTGCTCACGCGGGGCTTGCGCACGCGCTTTTCGGCGGGCGCATCGGCGCTGCCGGTTTCGGAAGTGTTATCGGACAAGAGCGTTATTCCTCGCTTGAAGGTGCGAGCGCCCGGCTGGGGCGGCGAACGTTGGGAATGGGTCTGGAAGAAACTGCGTCCAGAGGGTGCGGCACGCGAACGCGGCCGGATGTGCCGACACTATCATCGGCCTGCGGCGCCGTGCAAGGGCTGCCGGGAACAGCATTCATCATGGACGCAGGGCGTCCGCCGGCAGCCGCGGGTGGCGGCTGCCGGAAAACAGCAGGATCAGGCCAGGGCCTTGTCCAGCAGGCCGGCCAGCTGGGCCTTGCCCACCGCACCGATCTGCTCGCCGACCTTCTCGCCGTCCTTGAACACGACCAGGTACGGGATCGAACGCACGTGGTACTTGGCGGCCAGCGCACGATTGTGGTCGACGTTGACCTTGGCGATCTTGGCGCGGCCCTGGTAGGCATCGGCCAGTTCGTCCAGCGCCGGGGCGATCATCTTGCACGGGCCACACCATTCGGCCCAGAAATCGACCAGCACCGGTTCCTTGGAATTCAGCACTGCGCTATCAAAGTCGGCGTCGCCGACATGTACAACCTTGTCGCTCATCTTGGTTTCTCGTCTTGGATTGCACCCGGCCATGCCGGAGGTGGGTGAACTGGGCCATGCCCGGTGGCGCGACCCTCGTCGTTGCCTCGCGGCGCACTGCCGCGGTGCGTTCGGCGGGATGCCTGGACGCTCACGGCCGGCAGTGTACCCCTATCGCAGGGCGGGGACAGGCGCCGGCTGGAACCCAGCGTATCGTGATCGCTTCGAAGCCCGGTATGTGTCGGATTTCACTGTCTTCCCGAAGATGGGGGTGGCAGCGGGCGACACCAGCGGGACCGGCGGGGTCGTTCAAGTCCCGTGTGGCTGGATGAAGGCGCGCCGTCTCTCCATCCGGTGAGACGGGGCATTCCGGTTTGCCGGCCCGAGTGCGTTAAACTGGGCCATTGTGCGGCGCGCGGACCGGGTGGTCCCAGCCTGCCAACCCGCCGCAGGGGCCGCAGTTTGCGACGGTGCCCCTAGACGATGAAGTGCCAGCCGCCCCACGGGCCGGCGGCCATACCAAGACGGACTCATGAGCGACAAACCGCTGACCGATTTGACCTTTTCCTCCTTCGAGCTGCACCCGGCCCTGCAGGCCGGCCTTGAAGGAGCCGGATTCACCCGCTGCACCCCGATCCAGGCGCTGACCCTGCCGGTCGCGCTGCCCGGCGGTGATGTTGCCGGCCAGGCCCAGACCGGCACCGGCAAGACCCTGGCCTTCCTGGTCGCTGTCGTGAACCGCCTGCTGACGCGTCCGGCGCTGGCCGATCGCAAGCCGGAAGATCCGCGCGCGCTGATCCTCGCCCCGACCCGCGAGCTGGCCATCCAGATCCACAAGGATGCGGTGAAGTTCGGTTCCGACCTGGGCCTGCGCTTCGCCCTGGTCTATGGCGGCGTGGATTACGACAAGCAGCGCGAGCTGCTGCAGCAGGGCGTGGACGTGATCATCGCCACCCCGGGCCGCCTGATCGACTACGTCAAGCAGCACAAGGTGGTGTCGCTGCACGCCTGCGAGATCTGCGTGCTGGACGAAGCCGACCGCATGTTCGACCTGGGCTTCATCAAGGACATCCGCTTCCTGCTGCGCCGCATGCCGGAGCGCACCACCCGCCAGACCCTGCTGTTCAGTGCCACCCTCAGCCACCGCGTGCTGGAGCTGGCCTACGAGCACATGAACGAGCCGCAGAAGCTGGTGGTCGAAGCCGAGACCATCACCGCCGCGCGCGTGCGCCAGCGCATCTACTTCCCGGCCGACGATGAGAAGATCCCGCTGCTGCTGGGCCTGCTTTCGCGCAGCGAAGGCGCGCGCACCATGGTCTTCGTCAACACCAAGGTGTTCGTCGAGCGCGTGGCGCGTTCGCTGGAAAAGGCCGGCTACCGTGTCGGCGTGCTGTCCGGCGACGTGCCGCAGAAGAAGCGCGAGAGCCTGCTCAACCGCTTCCAGAAGGGCCAGCTGGAAATCCTGGTGGCCACCGACGTGGCTGCGCGCGGCCTGCACATCGACGGCATCAAGTACGTCTACAACTACGACCTGCCGTTCGACGCCGAAGACTACGTGCATCGCATCGGCCGCACCGCGCGCCTGGGTGAAGAGGGCGACGCGATCAGCTTCGCCTGCGAACGCTATGCCATGGGCCTGCCGGACATCGAGGCCTACATCGAGCAGAAGATTCCGTCCGAGCCGGTCACCAAGGAACTGTTGACCCCGCTGCCGCGCCCGGAACGCCCGGCTCCGGCTGCAGGCGAGGAAGGCGAGGACAATGAAAGCGTCGGCCAGATCTTCCGCGAAGCGCGCGAAGCCCGTGCCGCCGAGGAAGAGCGTCGGGGCGGTGGCCGCAGTGGCGGCC
Organism: Stenotrophomonas sp. YJH_SMC_119; assembly: GCF_059368315.1. Taxonomy (NCBI): domain Bacteria; kingdom Pseudomonadati; phylum Pseudomonadota; class Gammaproteobacteria; order Lysobacterales; family Lysobacteraceae; genus Stenotrophomonas; species Stenotrophomonas sp. YJH_SMC_119. The sequence goes on from NZ_JCAFRP010000007.1 coordinate 105,360, forward strand.
GTTCCGGCGGTGGTGGTGGTGGCCGTGGTGGCCGTGACGGTGAGCGCAGCGGCGAACGCCGTTCGCGTGGCCCGCGCAAGCCACGCGCGGAAGGCGAGCAGGGCGCTGCCGCGCCGGCCGCCGGTGCCGAAGGCGCCGCTGCCCAGGCCCCGCGTCCGCCGCGCCCCCCGCGTGCCGAAGGCGCACCGGAAGCTGCGGTGGACGGCGAGCACAAGCCGCGCAAGCGCCGCCGCCGTCGCCACGGTCGTCCGGTCGAGGGTGCCGAGGGCGTGCAGAACGCCGCCGGCAATGGCGCCAGCCCGGTCACGCCGGTGCAGGTGGTGGCCAAGCCGGTGCGCACGGCTGCTGATACCGGCGATTCGTTCCTGACCCGCATCGGCCGCAAGATCCGCCGGATGCTGTCGGGCAGCTGATCGGCAGCGCCGATCAGCTGGTAGCACCCGACCGTTGGTCGGGTGGCTTCAAGGGCGTGCCGACCAACGGTCGGCACCCACCCTGGCCGGCAGTTGTGTGGGTTGCCGGCCAGCGGCCGGCACTACCGATCGTGTGACCGTCTCCACGACGTCGCGCCGGTCCTGCATAATCGGGGCATGAGTGTCCTGCGCTTCGACAATGTCAGCAAACAGTACGCCGGTGGCCACGAGGCACTGACCGATGTCAGCTTCGAGGTCGCGCCGGGCGAGATGCTGTTCGTCACCGGCCATTCCGGTGCGGGCAAAAGCACCCTGCTCAAGTTGATCCATCTGGACGAGCGGCCCAGCCGTGGCGCGGTGGTGTTCGACGAGCGCAACCTGCTGAAGGTGCGTGGCGGCGATGTGCCCCGCCACCGTCGCGCGGTGGGTGCGGTCTACCAGGACCACCGCCTGCTGATGGACCGCTCGATCGCCGAGAACGTGGCGCTGCCGCTGATCCTGCGCGGCACCCGCCGTGGCGACATCAGCAAGCGCGTGCGCTCGGTGCTGGAACGGATGGGCCTGGGCCACCGCGAGAAGGCGCTGCCCTCGCAGCTGTCGGCCGGTGAGCAGCAGCGCGTTGGCATCGCCCGCGCCATCGTCGGTGAGCCCAAGCTGCTGGTGGCCGATGAGCCGACCGGCAACCTCGACCCGACCCTGGCGGCGGAGATCATGGCCCTGTTCGCCGAGCTGCCCGCGCGCGGCACCAGCGTGCTGGTGGTCAGCCACGACCTGCCGTTGCTGCGCCGCATGCGCAAGCGCGTGCTGATCCTCGACCACGGCCGGCTGGTGGATGACATCTCGCCGCAGGATCTGGCGGAGTAACGCATGGCGAAGAACGAAAACAGCGAAGCCGCCGCCCCCTCGCGCGTGGGCGTCTGGTTCCAGCACCACGCGCACAGCGTGGTGTTCAGCCTCGGCCGTGCCTGCCGCAAGCCGTGGGCGACCCTGCTGACGGTGATGGTCATGGCGCTGGCACTGGCCCTGCCGTTGGGCCTGTCGATCGCGCTGGACAACCTCAAGCAGTTCGCTGGCAGCGTGCAGCAGTCGCGCGACATCAATGTGTTCCTCAAGGGCAACGTCGATGGCCCCGGCGCGCTGCGCCTGGCCGGCCAGCTGCGCGACCGCGACGACGTGGCCGAAGTGAACGTGCGCACGCCCGAGCAGGGCCTGCAGGAACTGCGCGACGCCGGCCTCGGCGAGGCGATCGACGCACTCAATGACAACCCGCTGCCCTCGCTGCTGGTGATCACCCCCGGCCAAGGCAAGGACGACGCGCGCCTGGCACGCGCGCTGGAAAGCCTGCCCGAGGCCGACCTGGTGCAGCACGATGCACTGTGGCGCCAGCGCCTGGATGCCTGGCTGGCGTTCGGCGCGCGGCTGGTGCAGGTGCTGTCGGTCCTGCTCGGCGTCGGTGCCGCGCTGGTGGTCGGCAACACCGTGCGCCTGGACATCCAGGCCCGCCGCGAAGAGATCGGCGTGCTGCAGCTGCTCGGCGCCAGTGATGGCTTCATCCGCCGCCCGTTCCTGTACCTGGGTGCGTGGTATGGCCTGGGCGCCGGCGCGGTTGCGCTGGCGCTGATCGGCGCCGCCGGTGCCGCGCTGCGCGTGCCGCTGGCCGAACTCTCGCGCAGCTACGGCAGCCCGTTCGTGCTGCACGGCCTGGACCTGCTGCACGGTGGCCTGGTCCTGCTCGGCACGCTGCTGCTGGGCTGGCTGGGTGCGTGGCTGGTCACCGGCCACTTCCTGCGCCAGACCCGCCCGACCGACACCTGAGACCGGCATGCAACCGCAAGCGCTGAAGCACCTTGAAGGGCCCGCGACGCGGGTGATGGTGGTCGATGGCTCGAAGCTGGTCCGCAAGCTGATCGCCGACGTCCTGCAGCGCGACCTGCCAGGCGTGGAGGTGATCGGCTGCGACAGCATCGAGGATGCGCAGCAGGCGCTGGCGCAGGGCCCGGTGGACCTGGTGACCACCTCGCTGACCCTGCGTGATGGCGACGGCCTGGCGCTGGCGCGGATGGTCCGCGAAGCGGCCGGCCAGGCCTACGTGCCGGTGATCGTGGTGTCCGGCGATGCCCAGCAGCATCTGGAGCAGCGTCGCTTCACCGAGTACGTCACCGACTATTTCGACAAGGCGCTGGGCCACGAGGCGCTGGCGACCTTCATCCGCGGCTATGTGCAGCCGCAGACCATTCCCGGCGCGACCATCCTCTACATCGAGGACAGCCGCGTGGTGGCCGAGGCCACCAAGCGCATGCTCGAACGCCAGCAGTTGAACGTGCTGCACGTGGTCAGCGCCGAAGAGGCGTTCACCCTGCTCACCGCCGAGTCGCTGGGCCGCAGCCGCCATCGCATCGACCTGGTGCTGACCGACGTCACCCTGAAGGGTGAACTGAGCGGCCGCGACGTGGTGCAGCGCGTGCGCGTGGACTTCGGCTACGGCAAGCGCCGCCTGCCGGTGCTGGTGATGACCGGCGACGGCAACCCGCACAACCAGACCGGGCTGCTGCAGTCCGGCGCCAACGACCTGGTACTCAAGCCGATCGAAGAACGGCTGCTGGTCACCAAGGTGCTGTTCCAGCTGCGCCTGGCCCGGTTGAACGATGGACCCCTGATTCGATGAAGTGGTGCAATGATTGATGAAGTAGCGGACACCCCGACGATCCAGCTGGAACCGAGCTGGAAGCAGCATGTCGGCGATTACCTCCTGCAGCCGCAGATGCGCGAGCTGTCCGGCTTCCTGCGCCAGCGCAAGGCCAGCGGTGCGGCGGTATTCCCGCCCGGCCCGCAGATCTTCGCCGCATTCGACGCCACGCCATTCGAGCAGGTGAAGGTGGTGATCCTCGGCCAGGACCCGTACCACGGCCGTGGCCAGGCGCATGGCCTGAGTTTCTCGGTGCCGCCGGGCGTGCCGGTGCCGCCGTCGCTGCTGAACATCTACAAGGAGATCGAGAGCGATCTCGGTATCCCGCGCCCGGACCACGGCTGCCTGATCCCATGGGCGCAGCGCGGCGTGCTGCTGCTCAATGCCGTGCTGACGGTGGAGGAGGGCAAGGCCGGCGCACACCAGGGCCGCGGCTGGGAAGGCTTCACCGATCACGTGGTGGACGTGCTCAACCGCGAACGCGAAGGCTTGGTGTTCATGCTCTGGGGTGCCTACGCGCAGCAGAAGGGCAAGGTCATTGATACCCGTCGCCATCGCGTTCTGAAGGCCCCGCATCCGTCGCCGCTGTCGGCCCATCGTGGCTTCCTCGGCTGCCGCCATTTCTCGATGGCCAACGAGTACCTGCAGCGTCGCGGCCAGGCCCCGATCGACTGGTCGCTGCCGCCGCGCTCGGTGCTCTGAGCGCCGGCTGGCGGCCGGGCCTGAACGCCGGACAACGTTCCCTGGCCTGAATGGGCCTCCAGAACGGCCCGTTCAGCTCCGCTTGACCGGAATCGGCCGGCTTCCGGCAGGTAATTGCTTGAATTCCAAGGGATTGTGAATCCCGAAAAGCGCGCTCGCCACTGTCATCAAATCGCGCTACGGTAGGGCTCTGTTTGGGACCAGTGTTGCATCAATAGGATGCTGGAACTTTTTCCTCCTTTAGCAGTCCAAATCCCGGACTGCTAAGATGGGTGCCTATGAGCCAGAACACCTCTACTGCCCTTGTGGCAAACAATCTCCCGATTCCCAGTGCGCTCGGTTCGCTGGACGCCTACATCGGTGCCGTGCACCAGATCCCGGTGCTGTCGGTCGATGACGAACAGGACCTGGCCCGTCGCTTCCGCGACGGCAACGATCTGGACGCCGCCCGCGAGCTGGTGCATTCGCACCTGCGCTTCGTGGTGCACGTGGCCCGCGGTTACAACGGCTACGGCCTTGCCCTGGGCGATCTGATCCAGGAAGGCAACATCGGCCTGATGAAGGCGGTCAAGCGCTTCGACCCGGACATGGGCGTGCGCCTGGTCTCCTTCGCCGTGCACTGGATCCGTGCAGAGATGCACGAGTTCATCCTGAAGAACTGGCGCATCGTGAAGGTCGCCACCACCAAGGCGCAGCGCAAGCTGTTCTTCAACCTGCGCAAGTCGAAGACGCGCCTGGGCTGGATGAACGCGGCGGAAGTGAGCGCGGTGGCCAAGGACCTGAACGTGTCCGAGCGCGAAGTCATGGAAATGGAGTCGCGCCTGTCCGGCCGCGATATCGGTTTCGATGCGCCGACCGACGAGGACAACGAACACGCACCGCCGTCGCCGGCTGCGTTCCTGGTTGCCGATGACGAAGACCCGTCGATGGCCTACGAGCGCGAGGACAGCGAAGACAACCAGATGCAGCTGCTGCGCGAAGGCCTGGCGGAACTGGATGCCCGCTCGCGCGACATCATCCGCCGTCGCTGGCTGGACGCCGACAGCAAGGTGACGCTGCAGGAGCTGGCCGACGAGTACGGCGTGTCGGCCGAGCGCATCCGCCAGGTTGAGGCGAACGCGCTGAAGAAGATGAAGGCGCTGTTCACCGCGTAAGCGGGAAGGCGTTGGAATGAAGAAGGCCCGGCGGTGATGCCGGGCCTTTTTGTTTTTGGAGCGCATCCACGCATGGCGTGGATCAATCCTGACGCCAGGGCGGCAACTGCGCCGACCGCAGCATGCGCTGGACGCTGATTTTCACGCCGTACCACTCGGTGGCACGGTATGATCATGTCACGTGTCTTCCGCACCCGAAGCTTCAACCGCAGTACACGACGTTCTTCACTGACCGATAGAGCCTTGTGCCGCGCGGTGGTGGAAATGCGTCAAGGACTGATTGATGCAGACATAGGGGGCGGCCTTCTCAAAAAGCGAGTTGCGCTGCCGGGCCGCGGAAAGCGCGGTAGCGCCCGCGTTATTGTCGCAACCAAGGTGGGGCGCTACTGGTTCTTTCTCTTCTGCTACGAGAAGAACGCGCGCGCGACCATCAGTAGTGCGGAACGGGATGCCCTTCAGCTGTATGCGTCTGAGTTCTTGGGAATGAGCCCTGCACAGTTGGACAGGGCAGTTATCTGCGGAGAACTGCAGGAGATTTGCCATGACAAAGACGGTTGAACATAGACGTGCAAAGAGTGCGATCCTCGATGCGGTGCATGAAGGCGCGGCGGGCCTTTACGCCAGCGGCTTCATCGACAAGCGGCGCATGAGCATGTACGAGGCGCTTTGTCTGGAGCCTGTGCCCGAATACAGCAGCGCCCAGATCCGTGCACTTCGCACGTCGTTGGAACTTAGCCAGCCGGTGTTCGCAGGTGTGCTCAACACCAGCGTTTCGACGGTCCGTAGCTGGGAACAGGGCGAGAAGAAGCCGAGCGGGCCGTCGCTGAAGCTTTTGAACCTGATTGATCGGAAGGGTCTCGAAGCAGTCCTGTAAAGCAAAGGCCCGGCAATGCCGGGCCTTTGCTTTACCGTGGTATTCAATCCGCGCCATGCATGGAAGCGGGGGTGTGCCTCACCCCTCGCGTGCGATCGCGCGCCAACCAATGTCGTTGCGGTGGAACTCGTTGGCCCAGGTCACCTTGGCCACGCCGGCATAGGCATTGGCCTGCGCGTCGCGCACGCTGTCGCCCAGTGCGGCCACGCACAGCACGCGACCGCCGGCACTGACCACGTGGCCCTGCGCGTCCAATGCAGTCCCCGCATGGAACACCTTGGCACTGGCCGGCACGTCGTCCAGGCCGGAAATCACGTCACCGGTGATCGGCGCTTCCGGGTACGGCCTGGCCGCCAGCACCACGCCCAGCGACGGGCGCACGTCCCACTGCGCTTCGACCTGGTCCAGGCGGCCATCGATGGCGGCTTCCACCAGCTCGACCAGGTCCGACTGCAGGCGCAGCATCACTGGCTGCGTTTCCGGGTCGCCAAAGCGCACGTTGAATTCGATCACCTTCGGCGCGCCGCTGGCATCGATCATCAGGCCGGCGTAGAGGAAGCCGGTGAACGGGATGCCGTCGGCGATCATGCCCTGCACGGTGGGGTTCACCACCTCGCGCATCACCCGTGCATGCACCTCCGGCGTCACCACCGGGGCCGGCGAATAGGCGCCCATGCCGCCGGTGTTCGGGCCGGTATCGCCGTCGCCGACGCGCTTGTGGTCCTGCGAGGTGGCCATCGGCAGCGCATGCACGCCGTCCACCATCGAAATGAAGCTGGCTTCCTCGCCGTCGAGGAATTCCTCGATCACCACGCGCGCACCGGCATCGCCGAACGCGTTGCCCGAGAGCATGTCACGTACCGCGTCCTCGGCTTCGGCCAGGGTCATCGCCACGATCACGCCCTTGCCGGCGGCCAGGCCATCGGCCTTGACCACGATCGGCGCGCCCTTCTCGCGGATGTAGGCCAGCGCGGCGTCCACGTCGGTGTGCACGGCGTAGAACGCGGTGGGGATGTTGTGGCGGGCCAGGAAGTCCTTGGCGTAGGCCTTGCTGCCTTCCAGCTGCGCGGCGGCGGCGGTCGGCCCGAAGATGCGCAGGCCGGCGGCGCGGAAGCGGTCTACCACGCCAGCCACCAGCGGTACTTCAGGGCCGACCACGGTCAGTGCCACGCCTTCAGCCTGGGCCAGCGCCAGCAGACCGTCGATGTCGGTGACTTTCACCGCCACGTTGCGGCACTTGTCTTCGCTGGCGGTGCCGGCGTTGCCGGGTGCCACGATCACTTCGGTGACACGGGAGGACTGGGCCAGCTTCCATGCCAGGGCGTGTTCGCGGCCGCCAGAGCCGATGACGAGGATCTTCATGGGACAGGGTTCTCGGGTACGGAAGAGATAAGCCGGGCAGAGCCCGGCTTCGTGATGCGGATCAGTGGCGGAAGTGGCGCACGCCGGTGAACACCATCGCCAGGCCATGTTCGTCGGCGGCGGCGATCACTTCGGCATCGCGCATCGAACCGCCCGGCTGGATGACCGCCTTGATGCCGGCGGCAGCAGCGGCGTCGATGCCGTCGCGGAACGGGAAGAACGCATCGGAAGCCATCACCGAACCCTCGACCACCAGGTTTGCATCGGCCGCCTTGATGCCGGCGATGCGCGCGGAATAGACGCGGCTCATCTGCCCGGCGCCCACGCCAATCGTGCGGTTGTCCTTGGCGTACACAATCGCGTTGGACTTCACGAACTTGGCCACCTTCCAGGCGAACAGCAGGTCGGTGAACTGCTTGTCGGTCGGTGCCAGCTTGCTGACCACCTTCAGTTCGTCGCGGGTCATGCCGCGGTTGTCCGAGGACTGCAGCAGCAGGCCCGAGCCGACGCGCTTGCTGTCGAAGTTGTTCAGGCCATCACCGTGCGGGATGCGCAGCACGCGCACGTTGGCCTTCTTCTGTGCGTATTCCAGCGCGGCCGGCTCGTAATCCGGGGCAATCAGCACCTCAACGAACTGGCGGTCGAGGATGACCTTTGAAGTGGCGGCGTCCAGCGGCTTGTTGAAGGCGATGATGCCGCCGAAGGCGCTGGTCGGGTCGGTGGCGTAGGCCAGCTCGTAGGCATCGCCGTTGCCGGCGCCAACCGCCACGCCGCACGGATTGGCGTGCTTGACGATGACGCAGGCCGGCGTATCGAACTGGCGCACGCATTCCCACGCCGCATCGGCGTCGGCCAGGTTGTTGTAGCTCAGTTCCTTGCCCTGCAGCTGCTGGAAGGTGGCCAGCGTGCCCGGCACCGGGTACAGGTCGCGGTAGAACGCGCCGCTCTGGTGCGGGTTCTCGCCGTAGCGCAGATCCATCACCTTCACGAAGGTGGAGTTCATCTGTGCCGGGTACTCGGCACGCACCGGCACGGCGGCGTCGGTGGCGGTGACCGCCGACAGGTAGTTGCTGATCGCCGCGTCGTACTGGGCGACGCGGTTGAACGCGGCCACCGAGAACGCGAAGCGGGTGGCGGCCGACAGTTGGCCGTTGTTGGCCGCCAGCGAGGCCAGCAGTTCGGCGTACTGCGACGGATCGGTTGCCACTGCCACGCGGGCGAAGTTCTTGGCTGCCGAACGCAGCATGGCCGGGCCGCCGATGTCGATGTTCTCGACCGCGTCGGCCAGCGTGCAGTCGGCCTTGGCGGTGACCGATTCGAACGGATACAGGTTCAGCACCAGCAGGTCGATGGCGCCGATGCCGTGCTCAGCCATCACCGCATCATCCAGGCCCGAACGGCCGAGCAGGCCGCCGTGCACCATCGGGTGCAGGGTCTTGACCCGGCCGTCCATCATTTCCGGGAAACCGGTGACGTCGGCCACGTCCTTCACGGCCAGGCCCGCATCGCGGATCGCCTTGGCGGTGCCGCCGGTGGACAGCAGCTCCACGCCGCGTGCCGCCAGCGCAGTGGCCAGCTCGACCAGACCGGTCTTGTCGGAAACGGAGAGGAGGGCCCGGCGGACGGGCAACAGATCAGCAGTCATGGGACAGAATCGGCAGCGGAGCGGGGCCGATATTGTAGGCGGTGGGGGCCGGTGGCGGGCGCTGGAAGGGGTAATTTGCCGTGGCGATCGACGCAAGGCCGGGTCGGGCACACCGATCCGGCCCGATCCGGGGGCTGGCCTGCGGACCAGAGCAGGGTTGCCGGAATCTGCCAACGATGGGGTAGGCTGTGCCCGCACTGCCAAGGATCAGCGGGTACGGATCATGTCGATCTATGCATTGAAAGGACGTTTCCAGGACCTGTTGCGTCCAGCCGTACGCCGTCTGTACCGCAGGGGGATCACTGCCAATACGGTGACCGTGGCCGCTGCCGTGGTCTCGCTGCTGGTGGCCGCCGCCGTCTGGTGCTGCGCGCCGGCCCAGCCCCTGCTGTACCTGCTGCTGCCGCTGTGGATGCTGCTGCGCATGGCGCTCAACGCGGTGGATGGCATGCTGGCCCGCGAGTTCGGCCAGCAGTCGCGGCTGGGCGCCTATCTGAACGAGCTGTGCGATGTGATTGCCGATGCGGCGCTGTACCTGAGCCTGCTCAGCATGCCGGGCGTGCGCCCCGAGATGCTGTGGCTGCTGGCCTGGACCGCGGCCCTGAGCGAGTACGCCGGGGTGCTGGGGCTGATGGTCGGTGCCAGCCGCCGCTATGACGGCCCGATGGGCAAGAGCGATCGCGCGTTCGTGATCGGTGCGCTGGGCCTGCTGCTGGCGTTTGAGTGGGTTGGCGCGATGACGGTCACTGGCGTGGCCGCGGTCATGGCGGTGCTGTGCGTGCTGACGATGGTCAACCGCGTCCGTCGGGGACTGCGGGAAGCAGCGGTTTCGCCGAATTAATCAAGCAGATACAAAAAGACAATCAGGAGATTGCATGCGTCAGGCGCAGGAACGGGAATTCCACAGCTTCGACCAGGTACCGCTGTTCTACCGGTACTGGGCGGGCACCACCGCAACGCCGGCCACCAAGGCCATCGTGCTGCTGCACCGCGGCCATGAGCACTCCGGCCGGGTCACCCACCTGGTCGATGAGCTGGACCTGCCCGACACCGCCTTCTTCGCCTGGGACGCGCGCGGCAATGGCCGTTCGCCGGGCGCACGCGGCGATGCACCGGGCTTCCCGGCGCTGGTGCGTGATCTGGACAGTTTCATCGCCCACATCGGCGCCGAGCACGGCATTGCGGTGGAAGACATCGTGGTGATCGCGCAGAGCGTAGGGGCGGTGGTCGCCGCGACCTGGGTGCACGACTACGCACCACGCCTGCGCGCGCTGGTGATGGCTTCGCCGGCGTTCAAGGTGAAGCTGTACGTGCCGTTCGCACGCCCGGGCCTGGCGCTGATGCAGAAGCTGCGCGGCAATTTCTTCGTCAACAGCTACGTCAAGCCGCAGTGGCTGACCCATGACCCGGGGCGGGTGGAAAGCTATCGCACCGACCCGCTGATCACCCGGCCGATTTCGGTGCGCGTGCTGCTGGGCCTGTACGAGGCGGCCGACCGCATCGTGGCCGATGCGCAGGCGATCAGCGTACCGGTGCAGCTGCTGGTGTCCGGCTCGGATTTCGTCGTGCACCGTGGCCCGCAGGACCGCTTCTACGAGCGCCTGTCCAGCCCGATCAAGGAGCGTGTGCATCTGCCGGGCTTCTTCCACGACACGCTGGGCGAGCGCGATCGTGCACCAGCACTGGCGCGCATCCGCAGCTTCATCCAGGCGCGTTTTGCCGAGCCGCTGCGCGAGCTGTCACGGCGCGACGCGCACCGTCACGGGCCAACCTTCGAAGAATCCGAGATCCTGGCCTGGCCACCGGAGCGCAACAGCCTGGCCGACCTGCGCTGGCGCGTGGTGCGTGGCGGCCTGCGCTTCGGCGGCACGCTGTCCGAAGGCATCGCGCTGGGCCTGCGGACCGGTTTCGATTCCGGTAGCACGCTGGACTACATCTACCGGAATGAGGCGCGCGGCAAGGGCCCATTGGGGCGGATGGTCGATCGCAACTACCTGGATGCAATCGGCTGGCGTGGCATCCGCGTGCGCGGCCAGCACCTGCAGGAACTGCTGCGCGACGCTGCCCAGCGCCTGCGCGGGCAGGGCACGCCGGTGCGTGTGCTGGACGTGGCCGCCGGCCATGGCCGGTATGTGCTGGAAGCGCTGGGCCAGGGCGAACAGCGCGCCGACCGTATCGTGCTGCGTGATTTCAGCGATCTGAACGTGACCCAGGGCCAAGCGTTGATCGAGCGCCTCGGTGCGGCCGACATCGCCCGCTTCGAGCAGGGCGATGCGTTCGATCCGGCGCAACTGGCCAAGGTCGATCCAGCACCGACACTGGCGGTGGTCTCGGGCCTGTACGAACTGTTCCCCGGCAACGACGCCGTGCTGCGCTCGCTGCAGGGTATCGCCGCAACGGTGCCGGCGGGAGGCTACCTGGCCTACACCGGCCAACCCTGGCACCCGCAGCTGGAATTCATCGCGCGCGCCTTGACCAGCCATCGCGGTGGCGCGGCGTGGGTGATGCGTCGCCGTACCCAGCAGGAGATGGATGAGCTGGTGCGCCTGGCCGGTTTCGAGAAGGTGGCGCAGCGCATCGACGACTTCGGCATCTTCACCGTGTCGCTGGCGCGCCGGACCGCGTGATGGCGACGCTCGCCGCAACCCCGCTGGCCGCGGAAGGGCGCCCCTGGCGGCGCGCCCTGCTGTGGCTGGCCCTGCTGGGTCCGTTCTTCTTCGCAAGCTACGGCTTCGCCAACTGGATGGCCGGCCGCCACGCCACCCTGCCGATGATGGCGTTCGCGTGGGAGACACGCATCCCGTTCGTGCCGTGGACGATCGTGCCGTACTGGTCGATCGATCTGTTCTACGCAATCTCGTTCTTCCTGTGCCGGCATCGCTTGGAACTGGACCGGCATGCGCTGCGGCTGTTCAGTGCGCAGGTCATCGCGGTGGCCTGCTTCCTGCTGTGGCCGCTGCGTTTCAGCTTCGAGCGTCCGGAGATCGGCGGTGTGTTCGGCTGGCTGTTCGATGTGCTGCTGGGCTTCGACAAGCCGTTCAACCAGGCACCGTCGCTGCATATCGTGCTGTTGATCGTGCTGTGGGTGAAGTTCGCGCAGTACCTGCATGGCGTGTGGCGCGGGTTACTGCATGTGTGGGCACTGCTGATCGGCGTCTCGGTGCTGACCACGTTCCAGCACCATTTCATCGATATCCCGACCGGCCTGCTGGCCGGCTGGCTGTGCGTGTGGCTATGGCCGGAGCGGGGCACGCCACCGTTGCGCGCCTGGCACACCGCGCGTGATGCCAGACGTTGGCGATTGGCAGCGCTGTACCTGCTGGGGGCCGCTGTATTGCTGGTGCCGGTGGTGTTTCTGCGTGGCGCCGCGTTGTGGCTGCTGTGGCCGGTGGTCTCGTTGCTGCTGGTGGCGATGGCCTATGCCGGGCTGGGTACGGCGGTGTTCCAGAAGCGCGCCGATGGTCGTCTGACGATGGCTGCACGCTGGCTGCTGGCGCCGTACCTGGGCGCCGCCTGGATCAATTCGCGGCTGTGGACGCGGCGTGCGCCGCAGCCGGTGCCGGTGATGGACGGTGTGTGGCTGGGGCGCATTCCCTCTGAGGCATTGCCGGCCCCCCTGGTGGGCGTGGTCGATGCCTGCGCCGAGCTGTCCTGTCGCGCGCAGGGCGCCGCGTATGCCAGCGTGCCGATGCTGGACCTGGTGGTCCCTGCACCGGAACAGCTGCGCGAAGCGGCCGAGGCCATCGAGCGCCTGCATGCGCACGGACCGTTGCTGGTGTGCTGTGCGCTGGGCTATTCGCGCAGCGCCGCCAGCGTGGCCACCTGGCTGCTGCGCAGTGGTCGTGCGGCCGATGCGGACGCGGCGGTGGCGATCGTGCGTGCTGCGCGCCCTGGCATCGTGCTGGGTACGGCCCATCTGCGTGCCATCACCGACGCGGCAGGAGTGCGCGCATGAGCACGGTTCCCGATCTGGCGACCATGCAGCTGCTGCTGCGGCAGGGGCGTTGGCCGGCATGCCTGTCGCTGGGGCTGCTGCTGGTGGCATTGCTGCTGCTCGGCACCGAGCCGGGCCTGGCGATGATCGCTGCAGGGTTGCTGCTGGCCAGCATGTCTGCAGGGGTGGCCCAGACGTACCACGCGTGGCGGGTTGCGCTGGACGCCAGCCTGCTGCAGCTGCTGCGCGATGAGCGCCTGGACGGCGATGCCGCCGCGCGCCGCACTGATCAGCTGCTGCACGACAGTGGCCTGCGCCGCCCGTCGCCCGATGCGCCCCTGCGGGGCTGGGACGCGCGCTGGGCCGGCATGCGTCGCCTGCTGCTGCGCCAGTACCTGCTGACAGCGGTGCAGTTCGCACTGCTGGTGCTGGCCGTGTTGTGGCCGCAGACGTGAACGGGAGGGACCAATGTTCGCCGAACTGATTGCCCGCGCCTGCAGTGGTGCGATCCATGTAGTAACCGGTGCCCGCGCGCTGTGGATCGGTTGCGCGCCGTCCAGCGAGCGCCGTGTGTACTACGGCAACCACGCCAGCCATGGCGACTTCGTGCTGATCTGGTCGTCGATGCCGCCTGCGTTGCGGCGCCAGGTGCGGCCAGTTGCCGCGGCCGAATACTGGCAGCGCGACGGCCTGCGTCGCTACCTGATCGATGCGGTGTTCAACGGCGTGCTGGTCGAGCGCGAGGCCGGCCATCGCCAGCAGGATCCGCTGCAGGCCCTGCGTGACGCGGTGGACGAAGACTGCTCGCTGATCCTGTTTCCGGAAGGTACCCGCAACGTGGGCGATGAGCCGCTGCTGCCGTTCAAGAGCGGCATCTATCACCTGGCACGGCAACGGCCGGAGCTGGAATTCGTGCCGGTGTGGATCGACAACCTGAAGCGGGTGATGCCCAAGGGCCGGTTCCTGCCGCTGCCGCTGCTGTGCACGGCCACCTTCGGTACGCCGCTGCGGCTGCAGGCCGACGAGGACAAGGCGGCCTTCCTGGCCCGCAGCCGGCAGGCGCTGCTGGACCTGGCGCCGAACGGGGGGCGCGCATGAGTTTCCTGATCGATGTGTCCGGCGACCTGGCAGCGCAGAGCGTGGGCCAGCAGACCGGCCTGCTGTTCGCTGGCGTCGGTGCGGTGCTGGTACTGGCCACGTTGGTGGCCGAAACGCTGCGATGGCGCCAGCGCGGCCGGCCCAGCGCGGTCATCGCCAACCTGGTGTCGCGCATCCGCGCGTGGTGGGTAATGGCGATCGTGGTCGGGCTGGCGCTGTTCTTCGGCCGCGCCGGGGTGATCGTGCTGTTCGCGATCATCTCGCTGTTCGCACTGCGCGAGTTCATCACCCTGGCGCCGACCCGCTCAGGCGATTACTACGCGCTGCTGGCCGCGTTCTACATCGTGCTGCCGTGGCAGTACTACCTGGTGTGGATCGACTGGTACGGCATGTACACGCTGCTGATTCCGGTCTACGCGTTCCTGTTCCTGCCGATCCTGTCGACCATCGGCGGCGACACCACGCACTACCTGGAGCGGACCGCTAAGGTGCAGTGGGGGCTGATGATCTGCGTGTTCTGCATTTCGCATGTGCCGCTGCTGCTGAACCTGCACGTGCCGGGCCATGACCCCTCGCGCAACGTGCTGCTGTTTGCTTTCCTGGTGATCGTGGTGCAGTCCTCGGACGTGCTGCAGTACATCTGGGGCAAGTTGTTGGGCAAGCACCTGATCGCGCCGAAGCTGTCGCCGTCGAAGACGGTGGAGGGCTTCGTCGGCGGCGTGCTGAGTGCCAGCGCACTGGGCGCGGCGCTGTGGTGGATCACCCCGTTCACGCCGCTGCAGGCGTTCGGCCTGTCGCTGCTGATCAACCTGATGGGGTTCTGGGGCGGCCTGGTGATGTCGGCGATCAAGCGTGACCGGGGCATCAAGGACTGGGGCCACATGATCGAGGGCCATGGCGGCATGCTCGACCGGCTGGATTCGGTGTGCTTCGCCGCGCCGGTGTTCTTCCACGTGGTGCGGTATTACTGGAAGGCGGGCGGCGGCGGTTGATTCTGCCGGGCTTCCATCCACGCATGGGGCGGATCTACCGGTAGTGCCGGCCGCTGGCCGGCAACTGCAACATCCTGCCACCGTTCGTGGGGTTGCCGGCCAGCGGCCGGCACTACCCGTGCGCGTTTACGCGCTGATGCCGTATTCCTTCAGCTTCTTGCGCAGGGTGGCACGGTGGATGCCCAGCATCGCGGCGGCGCGGCTCTGGTTGCCTTCGCAGTGGTTGAGCACTTCCACGAACAGCGGGATCTCCATCTCGCGCAGCACGATCTCGTAGACATCGTCCGCGTCGCAGCCATCGAGGTCACGCAGGTAACGGCGCACGGATTGGGCGACATGTTCACGCAGCGGTGGCCGGGGAGCGCCACGACTGTTGTCAGGACGAGAGAGGACAGCGTTCAAGGGGGTTCCCGATTCGGTGGGCCCGTGCGCGCGGTGCGCGCGGCCGGACGAGGTGGTGGCGGCCAGTCTAGCGCGAGCGTGCCCGGCCTGCCACGGCCGGTCGCCTTTTCACGTTCAGAGGAAGTCGAAGGTGAATGCGACGGTGGATGCGGCGGGCTCCTGCACACGGAAGGCGACGCGCGCGCTCTGGCCCGGTTCCAGCAGGGCGGCGCCGGGGTTCTCGCCAAGGTACTGCGCAGGCGTGAACACACCGCTGCCGATCACCCGGCCATCAGCATCGGACAGTGACAGGCGCAGGTCCGGCCAGGCCTGTGCCCAGCGTGCGTCGTTGCGGATGCTGGCCTGCACCTGCAGCACGCCGGCCTGCCCGGGCAGCGGCCGGATCTCGCGGCTGGTCATGGTGAAGGCGGTGGGTTCATGCCAGGCCGGCAGGCTGCAGCGCAGGAGGCCGCAGAGCGTGCCCAGCCAAGCACGGTTGCCAGCGTCGGCGGCCAGCCGCGCACGGTCGGCCAGCACGCTCTGCAGCACCAGCAGCAGCGCCAGCCCTGCAACCAGCAGCCAGTGCCAGCGCGGTGCCGGCAGGCCGCGGGGGCGCGCACTGCCAAGGAAACTCGGCGCGTCAACGGCGGCCGTCGTCGCCGGCACTGCAACCGGTGCCGACGCGATGGCCGCAATGTCATCAACGATGACAGGCGCATCGTCGTGTTGCATCTCCGCCGCCACATGCGCCGCTTCGGCGGGCCCGGCTGGCACCTGCATGGCAGGCGACGCGTGTTCTTCCGGTTCCTGCGTGCGCGCATCGGTCGCAGGCACGGGCGAACCTTCCGGGGCGGTGCGCAGGAAGGTTGCCAGAGGGCGTCGCGGTGGGTTCGGCTCGGACATGCTCAGGGTGCGGGCTCGGATCCAGCAGTCATTCAACCACGATCAGGCGCGGCGCACGCCGGTGATGCGCATCCAGTCGCCATCCTGGGTCGCCTGCAGGTCGTCGAACCATTCGGCATAGCGCTGCAGCAGTTCACCTTCCTGGCCGTGCAGGATGCCGGACAGGGCAATACGGCCGCCGGCAGCCACGCGCGCGGCCAGCAGCTCGGCCAACGCGTCCAGTGCCGAGGCGAGGATGTTGGCGACCACGATCGGGTAGGTGGCGACCGGTTCGTCCGGCGGCAGGTACACGTGCATGCGCGCCTGCTCGCCGTTGCGCTCGGCATTGTCGGCGGTGGCGACCAGGGCCTGCGGATCGTTGTCCACGCCGATGGCCTCAGCGGCGCCCAGCTTCAGCGCGGCAAGCGCAAGGATGCCGGAGCCGCAGCCGAAGTCGAGCACGCGCTGGCCCTGCAGCAGGCCATCCACGGCCAGCTGGTCCAGCCAGCGCAGGCAGAGCGCGGTGGTCGGGTGGGTGCCCGAGCCGAACGCCAGGCCCGGGTCCAGCCGCACCACGGCGGCGTCGGCAGCCTGTGCGGCCTCCGGCAGTTCATGGTTCCACGGCACGATCCAGGTGCGGCTGCCGAAAGCCATCGGCTGGAACTGGTCCAGCCAGGCGCGTTCCCAGTCCTCGTCCTCGACCGCGCGGAAACTGCCGCTGCTCCAGTCCAGTTCCGGGTCGAACGCCTCCAGCGCGGCCAGCAGCAGCAATGCGTTGCTGTCGGCGGGAAACAGCGCGCTCAGCACCAGGGTGTCCCATAGCGGGGTCTCGCCCACGCCCGGCTCGAGAATGGCCTGTTCGTTGCTGGTATCGGCCTCGGCATCAAGCAGCGTGACGGCCAGTGCGCCGACATCCTCCAGCGCATTCTCATAGCGGGGCTGGGTAGCTTCGGTGCAACGCAGGGTCAGTTCCAGGAACGGCATGGCGGTGGGAGGCAATCGCGGGAAAGGGGGCCATGCTAGACCATCGGAGCGTCTCCGTATTGCCTGAGATGCCGTTCGGAGATGAACGGAACCGATTCAGACAGGCCTGGCGGGCCTTGCTAAACTTGCTGCTTTCCTGTGCGCCATGAACGCTCACTGCCGCCAATGGCCTTTGCTCCGACCCTTAAAACCTGGTTGCTCGTGCTGCCGGCGGTGGCCGTGCTGGGCGTGGCCGGGTATCGGGCCAGCGGCCATGCCGGGTCGGTACCGGTGACCGCAGGCGAACTGCCGACGGCGCAGGTTGCGGCGGACGATGCGGCGCCCCTGCCGGTCGTGCCGGAAGCGTTGGCGCGTCGCCTGGCGGCGTTCGAGCGCGGCAACGCGCTGCCTTCGGGCCTGCCGCTGGACCTGCGCGCGGACATCGAGGATGCCACCGATCTGTACGCCTATGCGCAGCGCCTGCGCGTGCAGGCCGACGACGGCAATCACGAGGCGCGCTGGATGCTCAGCCGGGTCTACGACTACTGCGCGCAGTACGCCATCGATCCAGGCGGTTATCGGTTGGACAACAATGTGCTGGCCGGGCTGGGCCTGACCGCTGCACCGGCGATGGTGCAGGCGCGCGAGCGCGTGGCGCAGCGCTGTGGCGGCTTCGTGCCGGGCGACAAGCTGGGGTCCGCGCTGGTGCTGGCCGAGCGCCGCAAGGCGGCCACGCAGGGCAACCTCGCAGCGGAAGCATCGCTGTTTGCCGAAGGCGAGCCGCTGAATGACAGCCCCGAGTACCGCCGTGACCTGGTCGAGCGGGTGCGCACATCGCGCGATCCGGAGGCCTTCATGGCCATTGCACCGGGCATGGGCGTGCGCGCGGCGGGCGACCAGGCGCTCACTGGCCTGGTCGCGGGAGAACAGCTCAGTGAACTGGCGTGGCGGGTTGCGGCCTGCGAGCTCGGTCTACCGTGTGGTGCCGACAGCGTGCTGGTCAACAGTTTTTGCGCGAATGGAGGGATCTGTTCGCAGGATGGGACGCAGGATTTCCGGGATTTCGTGTATGACGCTGCGGTTTCGCGGCAAGGTGCGGGGAAAATGAAGCAGTGGATCAAGCGATTGGTTGGAAAGAGGGGCGGGCAATGAACTACCGTCGATTCCTGCATGGGGCCAAGTTCTGGTTCTGGGTGGCACTGTTCGTGGCCTATTCGGCCGGCGCGGTCGGGCTGTTGATGATCGACACCTATGAAGATCGTTACCGGCATCTGTCGAAAGTGGAACTGACCACGGTGAAGGCGCAGGAAGATGTGCGCCGCGTGGGTGCCAGCCAGGTCGCTGCGGTCTATCGCGCGCAGAGCGGCATGCCGTTCGCATCGTTGCCGGCAGGCAGTACCTTCCAGGTGGTGTGGCCCGATGGGTCCACCGAGACGATGGTGATCGTCGACCCGAGCTCGCCCAATGGTGTACGCCCGCTGGCGAATTCGCAGATCCCGGCCGAAGCTGCCGACAAGCGCTGATGCACCTGCCGTAGAGCCGAGCCCACGCTCGGCTCTACGGCAATGGAAAAAGGGCGGGGATATCCCCGCCCTTTTCATGTCCAGTACCTGCTGCCGATCAGGTCAGTGCGATCGGCTTGTTCTTGCGCTCGGCAAGACGCTTTTCCAGGTAGTGGATGTTCTGGCCACCGGCCTGGAAGCCCTTGTCGCGCATGATCCGCTGCTGCAGGGCGATGTTGGTCTTGATGCCGTCGACCACCATCTCGCTCAGCGCCACCCGCATGCGGGCGATGGCGGTTTCGCGGTCCGGGCCGTGCACGATCAGCTTGCCGATCATCGAGTCGTAGTTCGACGGCACGCGGTAGCCACTGTAGATGTGGGTATCCACGCGCACGCCGGGGCCACCCGGCGGATGGAAGCCGGTGATGGTGCCCGGGCTCGGCACGAAGGTTTCGGCGTCTTCGGCGTTGATGCGGCACTCGATCGCGTGGCCGGTCAGCACCACGTCGCTCTGCTTGATCGACAGCTTCTGGCCGGCGGCGATCTTCAGCTGCTCGGCCACCAGGTCGATGCCGGTGACCATTTCGGTGACCGGATGTTCCACCTGGATGCGGGTGTTCATCTCGATGAAGTAGAAGCGGCCGTCTTCGTACAGGAACTCGAAGGTGCCGGCGCCGCGGTAGCCGATGCGCACGCAGGCTTCGGTGCAGACCTTGCCGATCTGCTCGCGCTGTTCGGCGGTGATGCCCGGTGCCGGTGCTTCTTCCACCACCTTCTGGTGGCGGCGCTGCATCGAGCAGTCGCGCTCACCCAGGTGGATGGCGTTGCCCTGGCCGTCGGCCAGCACCTGGATTTCCACGTGGCGCGGGTTCTCCAGGAACTTCTCCATGTAGACCTCGCCATTGCCGAACGCGGCCTTGGCCTCGCTCTTGGTGGTTTCGATCGAGGTCTTCAACGAGGCCTCGGCATGCACCACGCGCATGCCGCGACCGCCACCGCCACCGGCCGCCTTGATGATGACCGGGTAGCCGATCTCACGGGCGATCTTGGTGTTGGCGACGATGTCATCGCCCAGCGGGCCGCCCGAACCGGGCACGCACGGCACGCCGGCCGACTTCATCGCGCGGATGGCTTCGACCTTGTCGCCCATCATGCGGATGGTGTCAGCCTTGGGGCCGATGAAGATGAAGCCGGATTCTTCCACGCGCTCGGCGAAGTCGGCGTTCTCCGACAGGAAGCCGTAACCGGGATGGATCGCCTGCGCGTCGGTGACTTCAGCGGCGGCGATCAGCGCCGGAATGTTGAGGTAGCTCTGCGGCGACGGCGCCGGGCCGATGCAGACCGACTCGTCGGCCATGGCCACATGCTTGAGGTTGCGGTCGACCGTGGAATGCACGGCCACCGTGCGGATGCCGAGGGTGTGGCACGCGCGCAGGATGCGCAGCGCGATCTCCCCTCGGTTGGCGATGACGACTTTGTCGAGCATGGCGTGCCCCTCAGCCGATCACGAACAGCGGCTGGTCGAATTCCACCGGCTGGCCGTTCTCGCCGAGGATGGCGACGATGGTGCCGGACGTGTCGGCTTCGATCGGGTTGAACATCTTCATTGCTTCGATGATGGCCAGGGTCTCGCCTTCCTTGACCTGCTGCCCAACGGTGACGAAGGCCGGCTTGTCCGGTGCGGACGACGCGTAGAAGGTGCCGACCATCGGCGAGCGCAGCACGTGGCCTTCCGGCAGTGCAGGGCCCGGCTTGGCGGTACCGCCGGTGGAGGCTTCGGTTGGCGACTGCATCGGCATTGCCTGCGGTGCCGGGGCGGCCGGAGCGGCGTACACCGGGGCGGCGACCGGGGCGGCATAGCCGGCCACCGGGGCACGCGACAGGCGCACCGACTCTTCGCCTTCCTTGATTTCGATTTCAGCCAGGTTCGACTCTTCCAGCAGGTCGATCAGCTTCTTGATTTTGCGCAGATCCATGAGGGCCTCTTTGGTTTCTATCTAGGTGAGGAGAGCGCCGTGGGCGCCCGGGTCGACAATCAGGTGGCGGATACCCGCAGCAGCGCCGCGTCCATCGCGTAGCGGTAGCTGTCGGCACCGAAGCCGCACACCACGCCCACCGCCTTGTCACTGAAGTAGCTGTGCTGGCGGAACGGTTCGCGGGTATGCGGGTTGGACAGGTGGATCTCGATGAACGGCACCGCCACCGCGGCCAGCGCATCGCGCAGGGCAACCGAGGTGTGGGTGAAGGCGGCGGGGTTGATCAGGATGAAAGCGGTTCCGTCGTCGCGCGCGGCCTGCACGCGGTCCACCAGCACATGCTCGGCGTTGGACTGCAGGCTCTCCACCGCGTGCCCGGCGGCCGATGCCTGGCTGGCCAGGGCCTGGTCGATGTCGGCCAGCGTGGTGTGGCCGTAGACCTCCGGCTCGCGTGTGCCGAGCAGGTTGAGGTTGGGGCCGTGCAGGACCAGCAGCTTCGCCATGGGATCCGGAAGACGGGAAAGGGCGGCAGTCTGGCGGAACCGGCGGATGCTGTCCAGTTCGGCGAAGTTTGCAGCGTTTCAATCGAACGTTTGAAATCTGCCGGAGCGCTTGTGGCCGTATGGCGGGCGCTGGATCAAGGCGCGCTGAATGGCTCGCAGGCCGGGGATGCATGCACGTAGGCCGACGATGGCGGCAGGCATGGGCAGGGCTGATGCTGTCATGGGTGGTGCTGCAGTAGATCCACGCCACGCGCGGATGAGGCCACCATTCAATAGATCCACGCGATGCGTGGATGGAGGACGTTCGGTACGCAGCACGCTACGCACCCACCGAGGGGCAGCCCAAGGTGCGCCGCACGCCTACTGCCCCCCGCCACGCCCCCGCTCACGTCTCCAGCGGCACCGTCGGCACCACGTTCGGGAACACCTCTTCCAGCGGTTCCCGTTCTCCAGGCTTCGGTGCCGGCCAGTTGTAGGCATTCACCGGCTGCGCGCGGTTTACCCACAACGCGTAATACAGGTGGTCGGCGCGGCCATCACCGGTATTGGGGTGGATCAGGATGGTCAGGCCCAGGCTGTTGAGCTGCAGCCAGGGCACCAGCACCGGCAGCAGGTCGTTGGTGAAGCCGAAGTAGAACGACGGGGTGACGTGCGGCCCGCGTGGTTCCAGGTTCCAGTTGCCCAGCTCCACCGGGAAGCGCTCGGCCGCCCAGCGCCGCAGCAGCGCAGCCTTCTCGAAGCTGTCCTCGTCGAAGTAGATGTGCGCGTGATAGCTCTTGATGTCGGTGTAGGCGCGTGGGGTCACGGGCAGGGTGGCCTCGCCGGGACGCACGCTGGCCGGGCGCGGGGTCGGTTCGCTGGCCGTGGCCTGGCCCCAGGGGCTGCGCCCTTCCGGTGCTGGCGGCACGATGGCACGGAAGCCGGGGCGGCCAGGCTCGGTGGTGTTCACCGCGTCGTTGCCGCGCGGTGCTGCGGCGGTGGTCGAGGCACTGGCCAGGCCGCCAGCGGCCAGACCCGCCGAAGCGATCAGGCGGCGCCGTGCCGGCGAAAGCAGGTCGGCCCAGTGGGCGTCATCATCGCCGGCGTCGGTGAGGGTCTGCGGGTCCGGGTGCATGAAGGGCTCCGTGGCGGCATCGTGTGGGCAGGCAAGCACGCTCGGGCACCCGCATCCACAGCGTCCAATAAGCAGGGGGCATCACCTCATGCAGGTGCGCCCCGTTGTCGTTGAGCGTGGCCGCTGGGCGGGCTAGGGTGCAGGTCTGCCGCCCCGGAGCCCTTCCATGATCTCGCCCGATGCCGACACACAGCAAAAGCGCGCGTTCTTCCGCCAGCTGCACGCGCAGGGTTGCTTCGTGCTGCCCAACCCGTGGGATGTGGGCAGTGCCCGCTACCTGCAGCGGCAGGGCTTCCAGGCACTGGCCACCACCAGCGCCGGCTGCGCCTGGAGCGAAGGGCGGCCGGACGGAGCGGTTTCGCTGCAGGCCACGCTGGCGCATCTGCGCGTGATGGTGGCAGCGACTCCATTGCCGTTGAATGCCGACTTCGGTGATGGCTTCGGCGCCACGCCGCAGGCGGTGCAGGAGGCGGTGGCCGCGGCGATCGACACCGGCATTGCAGCATTGTCGATCGAGGATGCCAGCGGCGTGGCCGATGCACCGCTGCGTCCGATCGACCAGGCGGTCGAGCGCCTGCGCGCTGCCCGTGCAGCCATCGACCGCGCGGGTGGCGACGTGCTGCTGGTCGGCCGCGCCGAGAACTTCTTCGTTGGCGTGCCGGATCTGCAGGACACCCTGCAGCGCCTGCGTGCCTACGCAGAGGCCGGTGCCGACGTGCTGTATGCACCTGGCATCAGCACGCGCGAGCAGATCAGCGCGGTGGTCGCCGCTGCCGGGTCGAAGCCGGTGAACCTGCTGGTCGGTGGACCGACGTCGCTGAGCCTGCAGGACATCGCCGCGCTCGGCATTCGCCGGGTGAGTCTGGGCGGCGCACTCGCCCGTGCCGCGTGGGGCGGGCTGATGCAGGCGACCCAGCCGATCGTGCAGGACGGACGCTTCGATGGCCTGCAGCAGGCGGCCTCCGGGGCTGCCTTGAACGCGCTGTTCCGCTAGATCCACGCCGTGCAAGGCGGGAGGGGCCGGCGACTACAGCGCCTCGATCTCCCGCTTGGGTAAGGTCACGTCGGGTTCCAGCGCTGGCAGCAGTTGGCGAAGCAGGTTTGGATTGCCCTGCAGCCCGGTGCCATCCAGATACGTCCAGCCGGAACCACCAACGCGGCGCACGGCCACCATGAACGTGGTGCTGCGCATTGGGGTTTCACGCACCCGTATCAGGGATTGGCGTGGCACGAAGCAGACTTCTTCCTCTCCGGCAGCATAGGTCCGGGTCGGCACACCTACATCTTCGCTGATGATCACTACACCGGCGTTGTGCTGCTTCTTCAACGCATCACGGGTGATCGCCTGGAAGGCGTCATCGCCGCCGGCCAGTCGCTTGAGGCTGGGATGGGTACGTTCGATGAGGAAGTCCGCATCGCCGCGGGCGTATGCAGCCATCATGGCGCGCACATCTTCGCGCAGAGCCTTCGCATCACTGGGACTGAGTTCACCTGCGAAGGCGGATGGCAGCAACAGCAACAGCGACAGCAGCATCAGCATCGTCAGGGGCAGGCGTCGATCCATGTTCGGGTGTCTCACAGGGCACCGCCGCACTATACGGTGGATGCGAAAACAGCGTCCCATCGATGGCGCTGGTATCCCGAAAATCACTACTTACTATTGGTAGGTATTGATTTCTGGAGACCCCCCATGCACAGCCTCATTGTCATCGCCCACCCTGAACCCGGTTCGCTGACCCATGCGATGGCGCATCGCATCGGCGATGCCATCAATGCTGCCGACGCCCGCAACACCGTGGCCTACGCCGATCTGATGGCCGAAGGCTTCGATCCGCGCTTCAACGCCCAGGACCAAGCCTTGTTCCGCAGCACCGGCGCGGTACCGGCCGACATCGCCGCCGAGCACGCACGGCTGGAGGCCACCGATACGCTGGTGCTGGTGTTCCCGTTGTACTGGTGGTCGTTCCCGGCACTGCTGAAGGGCTGGATCGACCGTGTCTTCACCAACGAATGGGCCTACGCACAGGACGCGCAGGGCAAGCTGGTGAAGAAGCTGCAGCGCCTGAACGTGCATCTGGTGGGGCTGGGCGGTGCCGACGCAGCGATGGTCGAACGACGCGGCTACGATGCGGCGATGAAGACGCAGATCGACATGGGCATCTTCGACTACTGTGGCGCACGCGTGCTGACGTCCGACCTGCTGCTGGATGCCGATACCGGTGCGGCCGGAGCGCATCTGCAGACCGCGCTGGCGATCGGCCGTAAAATAGGCACTCCGATGCGCTGATCGCCGTGTTCCGCCGATGCCCGCCAACGCCGCTCCCACGCGCCGCCGATTGACCCGCGAGCAACGCGCCCGCCAGTTGCTGGACGTGGCCTGGGCGCTGGTGGGTGAAGAAGGCACCGACGCGTTGACGCTGGGACGGCTGGCCGAGGCGGCGGGCGTGACCAAGCCGGTGGCCTACGATCACTTCGTGACCCGCAACGGCCTGCTGGCCGCGCTCTACGATGACTATGACGGGCGGCAGACGGTGGTCTTCCACGAGCGTATCGGCCGCGCCCGCGCGCAGCTGGCCGACCGTGCGGCGGCCATCGCCTCCGGCTACATCGACTGCATCCTCAGCCAGGGCAGTGAAGTGCAGGGCATCCTCGCCGCGCTGGTGGGAGCGCCGGAACTGCACGAGGTGCGGCGGCGTTACCAGCAGGACTTCATCGACAACTGCGACGTATGGCTGGGTCCGTTTGCCGCCGATGGCACGGTGCCACTTGCTGGGCGCTGGGCGATTCTCGGTGCGGCTGAAGCCCTGTCCGAAGCCGTGGCGGCAGGCGCGCTGGACAAGACCAACGCCGAGGCCGAGCTGCAGCGGCTGATCGTGGCGACGGTCAAGCGGCGCTGAGCGGCTTCGGGCGTCAGGCCCCGGCGGTGGTGCTGGCCAGCGTGGCGAATCCTGCCGCCAGCTGATCGCGCACTAGGGCATCGCGCGCGTCGCGGCTTTCAGAACCCAATACCACGGTGATCAGGCGTACCGGCTGATCCCGCCCGGGCACTGCCCGGCATGCGGTGGCGGCCAGGCAGAAGCCTGCTGCCTGGGTGTAGCCGGTCTTCAAGCCATCCACGCCGTCATCGCCAAGCAACGCGTTCTGGTTGTTGCGGCTGAAGCTGCCATGCACGAACGCGCGCTGCGCGGTGATTGCCCGTATCTGCGGATGGTCATTCAGCAGGCAGGCGGCCAGCACTGCCATGTCGCGCGCGCTGGATGCATGGCGCGGCGTGGTGATGCCGGAGACGCTGGCGAACCAGCTGCTGCGCAGGCCGAGCTGGCGTGCGTGCCGGTTCATGCGCTCCAGGAACGCAGGCTGCGATCCGTCCGGGTGGCGCGCGATGGCCAGCGCCGCGTCATTGCCGGAGACGATCATCAACCCTTCCAGCAGGCGCGCGAGCGTGACCGTTTCGCTGGGCACCAGGCCCATGCGCGTTTCATCGTCGGCGACCGCATGCACGTCGCCGGCGGCGATGGTGACTTCGGCGCCCCACGAGCGCCCGCGCTCCTCGACACATTCGTAAGCCGCGTAGGCGGTCATCAGCTTGGTCAGCGAGGCCGGCTGCCTGGCGATATCCGCGTTGTGCTGGTGAATCACCGCGAAAGTTGCCGCATCGAGGGTGATGGACGACAGCGGTGCACGCGCAGGAGCAGGAGACGGCATGGAAGCGACGATGGCAGTGGGGACCCAGGAGGATAGTGTGCGGCGGCTGCACGAAGCTGAAATAATGCAACGATATAACGTATCGCCATTGTGGGCCGCCGATGGCCCGACGGGACATCCGATGACTGCACGCATTCCACGCCGCTGGCTTCATTCTTCGTTGCTGCTCGCGCTGGCCGCACTTGGCGGCTGCCAGCCCAGCCTGCGCGCCGAGGCTGTTTCCACCGCCGAAGCCGGTCCGCTCAATGTGATCGTGATGATCAACGACGGTGCCGGCTGGGGTACCTGGGACGCCGCCGCCTACTGGCAGTACGGCAGCCGTGACGGCGCACCCTATGCGGATTTCCCACTGCGCCTGGCGGTGACCACCTTTCCGTTGAACGCGAGCAGCCAGCCGACCGGTGACAACGCGCAGACGCTTGGCTACGACCCGGGCAAGGCCTGGGATGACGCGCCGGTTCCTGCGCAGGACCTGCCCTTTGCGGGCTACCAGTACCTGGCCGCGGTGGCTACCGACAGTGCGGCGGCGGGCACTGCGCTGTCCTCGGGGATCAAGACCTACAACAACGCCATCAACTTCAACAACGATGGCCAGCCGGTCGAGTTCAATACGCTGCGCGCCAAGCGCCTGGGCATGGCCACCGGCGTGGTCACCTCGGTGCCGTTCGCGCATGCCACGCCGGCCGCGTTCGCGGCGCAGAACGAATCGCGCAGCAACTATCACGCCATCGCACACCAGATGCTGGCGCAGGGCCACATGGACCTGGTGATGGGCACGGGTGGCCCGGGCTACAGCGTCGACGGCCGCGCCTGCCATGAAGGTACGGACGCGGCGAAGGCGGAGGGCTGTGTGAGTCCATGGGAGTGGGTGTCGCAGCAGGATTGGCAGCAGCTGGAAGCGGGCAGCACCATCGGCGGCAATCCGGCGGGACCGTGGCGCCTGATCCGCAGCAAGGAAGCGTTCGCCGCACTGGCGCAGGGACGGTTGCCGGCCGACCGGCCGCTGATCGGTGTACCGCGCGTGGCCAACACACTGCAGCAGGCGCGCCAGCTGCAGGTGCTGGGCAAGGATGCAGCCACGCCTTCGGGAGTGAGGAAGATCGACAGCGTGCCCGATCTGGCGACGATGACGCGTGGCGCACTGCAGTTCCTGCAGCAGCGCTCGTCCAAGGGGCTGTACCTGATGGTGGA
Organism: Stenotrophomonas sp. YJH_SMC_119; assembly: GCF_059368315.1. Taxonomy (NCBI): domain Bacteria; kingdom Pseudomonadati; phylum Pseudomonadota; class Gammaproteobacteria; order Lysobacterales; family Lysobacteraceae; genus Stenotrophomonas; species Stenotrophomonas sp. YJH_SMC_119. The sequence goes on from NZ_JCAFRP010000007.1 coordinate 132,437, forward strand.
AGGCGGCGCCACCGACTGGGCCGCACATACCAGTGCGTGCGGCACCGAATGGCATTACGGCCAGTGCAGCGATCAGGCGCAGTATGGCCGGCTGATCGAAGAGACCGTGGAGTTCAATGACGCGGTGGCGGCGGTGGTCGACTGGATCGAGCGCAACGGTGGCTGGGAGCGCAACCTGTTGATCGTCACCACCGACCACGACAACAGCATGCCGATGGGCCCGGATGCACACAACGTGGCTTTCGCGCCGGTACGCAACAACGGTCGCGGCCGCATGCCCGGAATCAGCTTCCGCCCCACCGGCAACCACTCCAACGCGCTGGTGCCGCTGTGGGCCAGGGGCGCCGGCGCGGCGCTGCTGGGCAAACGCGTGCGGGGCGTCGATGCCGGCTACCGTCAGCACGTGCGCTGGAACGACGGCAGCTACATCGACAATACCGACGTGGCTGCCGCAGTGCAGGAAGTGCTGCAGCGTCCACGGTAACGCCCGGTTGCACGCGGGCTGTTGTCGAGGCAGCCTGCGTACATGCAGTCGGATATCCGCATCGACGGTCGTGTCTTCGCCTACGTCTTCCCCTGTGCGTGGGAAGACTACGCGAAGATTGGTTTCTCACGTGATCCGCTTGGGCGCATCAGCGCATTGCACCGGCGTTGGTTCGAGTTCTTCGATCTCGACGCCGGTGCGCTGGTGGAAGCGGAAAGCGAGCGCGATGCGCGGGATCTGGAGCTGCAGCTGCGTTCGCCGTTCAAGGCGCACCGCGCGCCGGCGCCGATGACGGTCCAGGACAAGGCTGGAGGCCGCACCGAATGGGTACGTGGTGCCAACCACGCTTTGTCGCTTGCGGTTGCCGGCCTGGGCGAACAGGGCTATCGCTGTTATCCACTGAAGGGATGGCTGCGAGCCGCGCTTCGCCTGCGCATGGACCGGCTGCACGACTGGGCGGCGGTGCAGCTTCCCGAAGAGGAAGGCCTGCGGATCCCCGGTGGCCCCGGCGAAAGAGCGCTGCGTGACACCCTCGACGGTTGTCAGGCATTGGACATCGATCCGATCCCGTGGCTGCCTGAACACGTCCAACGCTGGTATGCAGGTTGAGGAGCGTTCAACGGGCTCGCGGCGGCTGAACCGGCGCGGCCGGTTGCCGCGCGCACTGCGGGGCAGGTGTGGACGGGCTGGCCAGCTGGCGTGCCAGCTCGGCGCTGGCCACGTGGCCCTGCAGGAACAACAAGCCGCCGAAGATGTTCATGAGCGTGCCTCCACTTGAGTGGATTGCACGATACGGGCAGCATGGACGGGCAAAAAGCGACATTTCCGCAAGCATGACTTGAGAGAATTTCAAGCCTTATGTCCCGCCCTCCGCTCCATGCCCTCCAGGGCTTCGTGGCTGCCGCCCGGCTTGGCAACCTGTCGCGCGCGGCGGCGTCGATGAACCTGACCGTCAGCGCGCTCAGCCACCAGATGCGGCAGCTGGAAGAACGGCTCGGGCAGCCGCTGCTGATCCGCCAGCCGCGTGGTATCACCCTTACCCTTGAGGGGCAGCGCCTGCTCGAGCAGGTGGGGCCGCATCTGGATGCGATAAACGAAGCCTTCCAGCCCTATGCCGCGCGTGCCGAGCACGTGCTGACGATCAGTGCGGTGCCATCGATGGCATCGGCCTGGCTGGTGCCGCGCCTGGGTCACTTCGTGGCTGAGCATCCGCAGATCGAGATCAACCTGCAGTCGAGTGAGCGCCTGATTGATTTCGAGCGGCAGCGCCAGTTCGACGCCGCGCTGCGGCTGGGCAGCGGGCAATGGCCGGGCCTGGTGGTGGAACCGCTGTTCGACGAGTGGCTGGTGCCGATGGCGAGCCCCGCGCTGATCGAGCGCATGGGGGGCATCGACCGTTTACCGCTGACCCAGTGGCCGCTGCTCGGTGATCCCGACGGCGCGTGGGGCGCCTGGTTCGCGTTGAGCGGGCAGAGCCCGCCATCGCGCTTCGTGGCGGTGCTGGATGATTCGGAGGCGCACCATCGCGCCGCACTGGATGGCGTAGGCGTGGCCCTTGGCCGGGTGACCCGGGCACGCCTGCTGCTGGAATCCGGCCAGCTGGTCGCGCTGTCCAGCCAGCGCCTGAAGACGGCGTGGCCGCATTGGCTGGTGTACCCGCAGCGCTCGGCCAGCCATCGCGGCTTCCTCGCGTTCCGCGACTGGCTGCATGCGCAGGCCGCCGAGCATGTGCAGCACATGGCGGACGCGCATCTGTAACGCCGCGCGGTGCTCGATCTCGGCTCTACAGTCAATGCACCAGGGTGACCGCCTGCCCGGCACGCGCGAACGCTTCCTCCAGCAACGGGCCCGCCTTGATCGCTTCCACTTCCTCAAACAGCGCCCGCAGCGCATTGGCCGGGCGTGAGGCCGGTGCCGCCACTGCCTGCTGGATCGCGGTGAAGCGATCGGCCAGCACCCGATGGCCGGGATGTGCCTTCGCCCAGGCCGCCAGCGGCTGGCGTACACCGGCGGCGGCATCCAGGCGGTGCTGGTCGAACAGGGCGATGGCCGCTGCCGAGGTGTCCGCCCGCTCGATCGTGGCATGGCGCAGTTCCCGGCTCAGGAACAGGTCATAGGCCGCGCCACGCCCCACCGCGATGCGCAGTCCGTCGCGGTCGAGGTCGGCCACTTGCTGCGCCGGGCTGTCTTCGCGCACCAGGTAAGTGCCTTCGATCTCCACATACGGAGCGCTGAAGGCGATGCGGTCGGCACGCGCCGGATCGATCGCCAGGAAGGCCAGATCCCAGCCGTCTTCGCCCGCTGCGGCGACCACCGAGGCTGCGGCATCGTGGCAGGTGAAGCGTGCCTGCACCCCCATCCGTTGCGCCAACGCGGTAGCCAGTTCCAGCGAGGGGCCGCGCGGTGAGCGCGCATCGCCCTGTGCCAGCACCGGGTTGCCCAGGTTGATCGCCACGCGCAGGAAACCGTGCGGTGCCAGCGTACGTCGGTGGTCGGCCAGGGACATGCAGGACTCCACGGGGCAGGGGAGACCCAGCATGCCAACAACGGTGTCCGCGTGGCGTGGACTCAGCCGCGCGCGGCGAAGGTGCCGTGGAAGCCCAGTGGCACCGCATACGGCAGCCACGCCTGGGCCAGCGGACCGTCATCCACATGGCGCGCATCCAGCACGGCCAGACCGCTGCGCTGGTTCACCGGATCGAGCAGGGTGCCGATCAGCCAGCCGTCATCGGCGTTGCGGCTGCCCGGGCGCGGTACGAACACATGCTCTTCGGCCATGATGTCCGCCCCGTAGTTCCAGAGCTGGCGGCGCCCGTGCTCGATCTCGAACGCGGCCACCGCGTTGAAGTACGGCGCAGTGGCCGTGCCGTCGATGGTCGGCGCATACAGCCGTGCGCCACGTGTGTTCGCCGAGCGCGGGTCGAACAACGGGAACTCCACCGCGCTGATGCCCAACGTCTGCCAGCGGGCCTGTCCACGACGCAGGTCCAGATGCAGCTCGACCAGGCTGGCGCCACTGTTGGCCGCGTGTGCGCCATCACCGGCCATCGCTTCCTTCATCGGCGAGCGCGCCTCGTTGATGTCGTCGTGGCGCACTGCGCGCAGCACGATGCCGCCATCGCGGGTGAACGCGTCGCCGAAGTGGTAGATCGCCGCGAACGGGGCCTCGAACCATTGCGCCTTGTCCGGCGCATCCTTGGCGACCACCGCGATGCGCACCGGACGCTGCGGTGCGAACTGCATGCGCTCGAAGAAGCTGCCACCTGCGCCGGTGAAATCGAACGGCATCATCACGAACAGCAGGTGCTGGTCGGTCATCGCGAAGGCATGCAGGTAGCCATGCTCGGGTGTTTCGATCACATTGGCGCTGCGCAGCTGGCCGTCCGCACCGATGTGCCAGACCAGCAGGCCATGGCCCCCCATCAGGCTGATCGAGCCGAAGTTCCAGAGGCTGCCGTCGTGGTCGGTCAGCGGGTGCGCCGAGAACGGCAGCGCCGCCAGGTCCGGACGCCAGGTGACAGGGCCAAGCGTCTGCAGCGAATCCGGGTCCACTTCTAACGCCGAACCGGATTCGCACAGGGCGAACAGGCGGCCATTGATCATCGTCACCGAGGTGTTGGCCACGTTGGCATCATCGTTGTTGCGTACCGCCAGCGCACCGGGAACGCTGGTGCCGGCGGCCGGATATTGGAAGCGGCCGGCCTTCTGTTCACGGGTGAATTTCGGCGTGGCGACCATGCGCCCGTGATGGGTCAGGCTGCCATCACCATTGAAGCGCCAGCCATGCACCATGCCGTCGCCGTCGAACCAGTGGTCGTAGCGGAAGCCATCGCGCTCGGTCCACGCCGGACCGTTGCGGTACAGCGTGCCAGCCAGGCCTGACGGCAGCTTTCCCTGCAACTGCACGGTGGCCGGACCGAGGCTTTCGCTGCCGACGCTGCGCCAGCCGAGCAGCCACGGGTGTTCCTGCATGCCCTGCGCGAACCGCGCCGGGTCGCCGGCGAAGGCGGGAGCGCTGCGCAGCGCGGTGGTGCCCAGGGCCAGACAGGCACTGCTGCTGAGCAGGGTACGAAGGAAGCGGCGACGGTCCATGGTGGCCTCGGGTCTGGATGCAGGAATCAGCGCAGGGTGATGTCGATGGCGGTGCCGGCGGCCGGTACGTCGACGCGCGCCTCGTCGAAGGTCGGCTTGCGCATCACCTGCGGGTTGTTGCTGAAGCCGTAGCCCTCCACCGGCATGCCGACCAGGTTGGTGTCGAGCTTGCCGTTGTCGTTCTCGTCGTGGGTGAGCAGCACGGCATAGCTGCCGGCCGGAACGCCCTTGAACGTGAAGTGGGCGCTGTCGCCGCTGGGCGCCGCCTGCTGGGCCTGCACGGGCCTGGCCTTGCCGTCCCAGGCGGCGGCGCTGTCGACCAGCGCAACGCGCAGGGTGCCGGTCTGCACACGGACGTCGTGCACGGTCACGGCCAGGTCGGCGGCGTGGGCACTGCCGGCCAGGGCCAGGGCAGTCAGGGCGGTGCTGAGCAGGGCGGTGCGGATCATGGCAGTGGCTCCGGAAGTGTGTGTGGCGGTGTGGCGCCAGTCTGCGTGCGGCCCTGCACCGGGTTCAGGGCCAGTGGTCATCGATTCGACGTGCCAGAAGTCACTTTCTGCGCCGGACCCATTGCCGCCGGCGTGCGCGGCGGTCAGCATCTGGCCATGCCCAGCCTGTTCCGCCATCTGTTGCGTCCCCTCAGCCTCGCCGGCCTGGCCACCGTGCTGGTGGTGGGCCTGTCATTCGCGGTGCAGCGCAACGGTGCCGGGCTGAGCCTGCTGCTGCTTGCCGTGTTCCTGCTGCTGTTCGTGGTGCACGGCTGGGCGTCGGTGCCATCCCGCGTGCGCGCTGTCGCGGCGGTGTTGCAGGCGTTGCTGGCGGTCGTGCTGGTTGCGCTGCAGCCGCGTACCGGCACCGCACCGGTACTGCTGGTGGTGCTGGTGGCGCAGCTGGCCGAGCATTGGCCACCGCGCTTCGTGCTGGCTGTTGCACTGCTGGCCAACCTCGCCATGTATCTCGTGCTGCGCTACAGCGGCTTCAGCCAGCCGCTGCTGGTGGTGCTGCTCTATGGCGGCTTCCAGGCCTTCGCCGCACTGACCGCACACTATGCCCGCAGCACGGCGCTGGCCCGCGATGACCTGGCCCGCGTCAATGCCGACCTGCTGGCTACCCGCGCGCTGCTGGCCGACAGTGCACGCGACGCCGAGCGCCTGCGCCTGGCGCGCGAACTGCACGATGTGGCCGGGCACAAGCTCACGGCGATGCGCTTGAACCTGCGTGCCCTTGCGGCCGACCCTGTGCTGGCCAGGCGCGAAGGATTGGTGCTGGCCGAGCAGCTGTCCGGCGAGTTGCTGGCCGACATCCGCCAGGTGGTGCAATCGATGCGCGATGATCGCGGCCTCGATCTGGCCACCGCATTGCACGCGCTGGCCGCGCCGTTCCCGCGCCCGAAGCTGCAGCTGCAGATCGGCGAGTGCGTGCGCGTGGTTGACCCGCTGATGGCCGAGATCGTGCTGCGCCTGGTACAGGAAGCGCTGACCAATGCCGCCCGGCATGGCAACGCAGACACCGTATGGCTGACGATCAACGAAGAGGATTCCCGGTTGCGTATCGACATCCGTGACGACGGCCAGCGCGCCGAGCGTATCCGCGAGGGCAACGGCATCGCCGGCATGCGTGAGCGCCTGGGCGCAGTGCGTGGCCAGTTGGAACTGGCCCGCACCGCACAGGGCGGCATGCACCTGACCGCCTGGGTGCCGGCATGAACGGCAGCGCGATCCGTGTTGCCCTGGCCGACGACCAGGCGCTGGTCCGCGCCGGGCTGCGTGCGTTGTTGCAGGGGTTGGGCGTGGACGTGGCGCTGGAGGCCGAGGAGGGCCAGGCGTTGCTGGACGCGCTGTCCACCCAGCGCGTGGATGTTGTGCTCAGTGACATCCGCATGCCCGGGATGGACGGCATCGAGGCAGTGCGCCAGCTGCGCGCGCGCGGCGATGCCACGCCGTGGCTGCTGCTGACGACCTTTGATGAAAGTGACCTGCTGCTGCGTGCCAGCGAGGCCGGCGCACAGGGCTTCCTGCTCAAGGACGCCGCACCCGCAGACCTGCGCGAGGCGATCGAGCGCGTCGCCGCTGGCGAAACCCTGCTGCTGCCGGTCAGCACCGAGCCGGTACGCGCCCGCTACCGCTTCCACGATGAAGCACCGCCCACCGATACCTTCGGGGAACGCGAGGTGGCGATCCTGCGCTTGCTGGCCGGTGGCTACAGCAACAAGGAGATCGCGCGCAGCCTGTTCCTGGCCGAGGGCACGGTGAAGAACTACGTGTCCGCCATACTCGACAAGCTGGGCACCCGCGATCGCACCCGTGCGGTGCTGAAGGCGATTACCCTGCGCATCATCTGAGTGGACCGAGCAAGGAGTGCCAGTGAACCCGATCCTGCATGTGGAAATCCCGGCCAGTGACCTGGACCGTGCCATCACGTTCTACCAGCGGTGGCTGCAGGTCGCGGTGGACGAACCTGTGGTGCTGCACGACTGCCGGATGGCCTACCTGCCGTTCTCCGATGAGGCCGCCGGTGCCAGCATTGCGCTGGTGCTCGGCGCGGACTACCGGCCTTCCGAACAGGGGGCGCGCGTCTACATCGGCGTCGATGACCTGGATGCGAGCCTGGAGCGAGCACTGCAAGCGGGCGCCGAGCTGTGCTTCGGACCCGCCGATGCGGGCGACTGGCGCGTGGCCGAGATCCGCGACAGCGAAGGCAATCGCATTGCGCTGCAGGCGCGCGCTGCTCTGTAGAGCCGAGACCACGCTCGGCTGCTGTTGGCCCAGCCGCTCCAGCTCAGCCGAGCATGGGCTCGGCCCTACAAGGTCGCGGCGCGCGAGCGCTGCAGCCAGTCATTGATGGCCGGGTCCAGTCGCGGGTCGTCCGGTAGCTGCATGCCGAAGCGCTGTTGCAGCACGGCACGCACATCACCCACATCATGCAGCGGGCGCTTGTCCGGTGCCTGCCCGGGGCGATACTCGGTGTAGTTGCCGCTGCCGATGGTGCGGCGCCAGTCCGGCCCGGTCAGCGACGCGCGCAGCTGCCCGGGGAAACTGGAATCGGGATGGGTGCACACGTACCAGTTGCCCACCACGTTGTCGATCGGTGCCGGCGCCTGCAGGTCGAACCGATACATCGCCCGCCAACCATCGTTGGACTCGGCCGACAGCACGAAATCACCCTCGTCGGGCAGGCGCTGCAGCAGATAGCGTTCGTGCGGCGTGGCCTGCGGCTGCGGATCATGCAGGCGCAGCGGCACGGTCGGGGTCAGGCTGCCGAAACCGGCATCCACCAGCCAGTCGCCGCTGTCTACGTTCACGCGCAGCAGCAGGTGGGTACGCGCGGTCAGTTCGCCGTCCTGGGCGGCCAGCAGTACCCGCGCGCTCAATGGCTGCGCATCGAAGCCCAATGCCTGCAGCAGCGCCAGCAACCCGCCATTGAGTTCGAAGCAGTAACCACCGCGGCGCTCGTCGAGCAGCTTGCGCTGCACGCTGTCCAGGTCGATCGGCACCGCATCGCGCAGCAGGCAGCTGAGGGTCTCGAAGGGCAGCAGTGCGTTGTGGCGCTGCTGCAGCAGGGTCAGGCCGGCCAGGGTCCGCGGTGGCGGTGCATCCAGCTGCAGGCGCTGCAGGTAGCGGGGGACATCGAGCGTCGTCATGGAGACACCGGGCGGGGGAGGGATGTCCACTGTGCTCCCCCAACCGGGGTTGAGGTCAAGCGCGGCGGCCGTGTCATGCCTCCGTCGCCTGCACCCGGTACAAAGGCCGCGTCCACCAGCGATGGGGGGACGCAGACGAAGAAAGCGCTAAAGTTGTCCTGAGTCAGGCCGATACAGGTGCGTCTTTCCGCCTGGAGTCTGTCATGTCGGCCGTTGTCCCCCACCTCCGGTCCCTGCGCACGCGCCTTGCTGCGTTGCACTCGGCGTCCCCCGGGCTGCTGCGCTGGCTGCAGCCACATCGGCTCAGCGTGGCCAACAAGCTCAAGGCCACACTGTGGATCTGCGGCCTGGGCCTGGTGGCGATCGCTGCTGTCTACGCCTGGACTGGCCATGCCAACGCACTGGCTGCGCGCAGCCAGGCCAGCTACCAGCGCGGCAGCGATCTGGCTGCCAGCCTGTCCACGCGGGTGGCCGAAGCGCGTCGCCTGCAGACCCAGTATGCACGCAGTTTCGATGATGCCGACCGCGCGCAGCTGTTGGCCACGCAGAAGGCGTTGCAGACCGATCTGCAGGCGCTGCGCGCGATGCCGATGGATGCGGGCCGGCGCAAGGCCCTGCAGGCGCTGACCGAAGCCGCCGACGCGTTCTCGCAGGGTGTGGCCGCCCTGTTCGAACGGGTCGACGAGATGGGCCGTGGTGATGCCGGCCTCGCTGCGCAGCTGCAGCAGGCCGCCGACACCCTGCAGGCGCAGGTGGATGTGCAGCAGCGGCCCGCGCTGGCGCTGTCCCTGCAGAAGATGCGAAGGCAGGAGGCACTGCTGCTGCTCGACGGTGATTCCACCCACGCCGACCGCGCCAGCGAGGAGAAGCTGCCGTTCGACCTCGCGCTGGCGGGCCTGCCTGCGGATGTGCAGGACACCCTGCGCACCGGGATGGAGGCGTATCAGGCCGCACTGCTGGGGTATACCGCTGCCCGCGTCGGCCTGGATGTGGAAGCGCAGTCGCTGCTGGATACCGCCACGGGCGTAGCGCCGGCGTTGGCCGCATTCCAGCAGGCACAGGTGGCGGCGCTGGGCAGGGCGCAGGCACGCCAGCAGGCCGGCGCGCGCACCATGAGCGTGGTGTTCGCACTGACCCTGCTGCTGGTGGCCGGCGTGCTGATCACCAGCCTGGTGCTGGTGCTGCGTGCGGTGCGCCAGCCGATCCAGGACACCCTGCGTTTCGCCAGCGACATCGCCGACGACCGTCTCGAAACCACCCTGCGCGTCTACAACGCCAACGATGAAATCGGCCAGCTGGCCCAGCGCCTGGTCGACATGCAGCAGCGCCTGCGCGCGCGCATCGAGACCGAGCGTGCGGTGGCCCGCGTCAACACCCGCGTGCGCCAGGCATTGGACAGCGCACAGGCCGGCTTGATGGTGATCGATGCCGAAGGCCTGGTGGCGTACGCCAATCCGGCGCTGCTGCAGCAGCTTGCACTCCGGCTTGAAGATCTGGTGGGGAGCGATGCGGTACGCCTGCATCCGGCACTGGCCAGTCTGGCTTGCGTGCGCCAGCGCGAGGAGCGCGAGATCGGTCATGCCGGCGTCCGCTACCAGTTGATCGCCAATGCCATCACCGACGAAGGGCATTTCCTCGGCGTGGCAGTGGAGTGGCGCAGCCGCGCGCTGGAAACGCTGCTGGAAACCGAAGTGGCAGCACTGGTCGACGCCGCCGCACATGGCGACCTGCACGGCCGCATCGCGCTGGAGGGAAAACAGGGCTTCGTGCGCACGTTGTCGACCAGCATCAACCGCCTGCTGGCGACCTTCGAGACCAACCTCGGCGATCTGCAGGCGCTTCTGGCGGCGCTGGCCCGTGGTGACCTCAGCGTGCGCATGGAAGGTGAGCTGCAGGGCGTGTTCGCACGCATGCGCGACGATGCCAACGCCACGGTCGCGCAACTGGGCCGCATCGTCACCCGCATCCAGCAGGCGACGTCCAGCCTCGACACCGGTGTGGGTGAGATCGTTGCCGGTCACCATGATCTGTCGCAGCGTACCGAACAGCAGGCGGCCAACCTTGAAGAGACGACAGCGTCGATGCACGAGTTGACCGACACCGTTGGCCGCAACGCCGATGCCGCGGGCCGCGCCGATGCCCTGGTGCAGGGGGCGGCCGCGGTGGCCCAGCGCGGTGGCGAGGCCGTCGGCCAGGTGGTCGCGACCATGCATGGCATCAGCGAGGCCTCGCGGCGGATCGGCGACATCACCCAGCTGATCGATGGCATCGCTTTCCAGACCAACATCCTCGCGCTGAATGCCGCGGTGGAAGCAGCGCGCGCAGGTGAGCAGGGCCGCAGCTTCGCCGTGGTGGCTGCGGAAGTGCGCCTGCTGGCCCAGCGCAGTGCCGAAGCGGCCAAGCAGATCAAAGGACTGATCGAGGATTCGGTGGCGCGTGTTGGCCAGGGCAACCAGCAGGTCGAGCAGGCGGGCATCACGATGGGCGAGATCGTTGGCAGCGTGCAGCAGCTGGCCGAGCTGCTGGCCGGTATCCGCAGTGCATCGCAGGACCAGCATGCCGGCATCGCGCAGGTGAAGCAGACCATCGTGCAGATGGAAGCCAGCACCCAGCGCAACGCCAGCCTGGTGGAAGAGGCTGGTGCCTCCACCGCGCAGATGCAGGCGCAGGTACACGCGCTGGCCGAAGCGGTGGGCGCGTTCCAGTTGCAGTCGATGCCACAGGCGCGCGCTGCGGCCTGATCGTGCTCCGGTAGTGCCGGCCGCTGGCCGGCACTACCCTTGTGGCTCAATACACGTCGCGACGGTAGCGCCCGGTCTCCAGCAGCGTTTCCACTTCTTCATCACCCAGTGCTTCGCGCAGCACCTGGTCCACGCCTTCGGCCATGCCCAGCAGCGAACCGCAGACGTGGATGACCGCACCACGCTGCATCCAGTCGCGCAGGGCATCGGCTGCTGCACGCAGGCGATCCTGCACATAGCCGCCCTCACCATCGCGCGAGAACGCCAGGTCCACCCGCGCGAGATGGCCATCGGCCTGCCACGCTTCGATCTCATCGGCGAACAGGAAGTCGTGCGCGCGCTGGCGTTCGCCGAACAGCAGCCAGTGCCCGTGTTCACCTGCATGCGCGGCTTCGCGCAGCAGGCTGCGCAGGCCCGCGATGCCGGTGCCATTGCCGATCAGCACCATCGGCGCACCGCCAACGCGATGGAAACCGGGGTTGCGGTGCACGCGGGCCACGATGCTGGCACCGACCGGCGCATGCAGCGACAGCCAGCCCGAACCCAGGCCGGTGCGTCCGGTTTCGTCATGGACCAGCCGCACCACCAGTTCGACCGCACTGTTATCCGTACAGGATGCGATGGAGTACTCGCGCCCCGGCAGCAGTGGCAGCCCTGCCAGCCAGAGGCACGCATCCTGCACCGCCAGCGCAGCATCGGCATCGGGCAGCTCGCGCTCGCTGGCCAGCGCCAACAGCGTGCGCGGCTGGCCGTCAATCAGCAGCGGCTGCTGGGGATCCAGCCCATGTGCCTTCAGCACCGCAGCGGCGTGCCGCGCGTTGTGGCGGGGCGCGATGTGCAGGATGTCGCCCGCCTGCCACTGCACATCGGCCGGTGGCGCAAGACGGATGCGCCAGATGGCGCCGCCCATGCTGCCTGGATTGAGGCGGTCACGGCCGAGCAGGCGCCACTCGTGCATCTGCGTCGCGGCCGGCAACACGCTGTCATCGGTGGCGATGCCGGTCAGCGCGCCGAGATGTTGCTGCCACTGGCGCAGCGCCGGTATCGCGGCGGCATCGACATCGATGCGCTCGAACAGCGCACGTGCGCCGTTGCCCAGCAGCCAGCCATCGAATTGGCGGCCAAAGCCGCAGTAATGCGGGTACTGGCGGTCACCCAGGGCGAGCAGGCCGAACTGCAGGCCCGACAGATCGGGCGCTTGTGCCAGCAGCCGCCGCGCAGCGCCCCGTGCCGCATCCGGCGGTTCGCCATCGCCGAAGGTGCTCAGCACGAACAATGCCTGCGCAGTGCGCGCGAGCTGCGTGGCATCGACCCGGGCCAATGGCAGTACCTGCACGCCATGGCCAGCGGCCTGCAGCTGCGCGGCGGCACGCCAGGCCAGCTGCTCGCCCAGCCCGCTCTGGCTGGCATGCACGACCAGCCAAGGTGCGCGGCCATCATCGGTGGCAACCGGCAGCGACCGGCGCAGCCCGCGCGCGGCACGCTGGCTGCGGCGGCGGTCCAGGTACAGCATCCAGCCGGTGATGAAGAACAGGCTCATGGCCAGACTGCTGAGCATCACCACGACACGCCCGGGCATGCCGAAGTAGCTGCCCGAGTGCAATGCGAACACGCTGGTGGCCAGCTGCGCGCCGGCGCCCTGGCGCGCGTAGGGGCGCGAATCGAGGATTGCCCCGCTGGCCGGATCCAGCTGCAGCAGATCATGTGCACGGTCATGGTGGCCACCGCGCTGTGACGGATCGCCAGCCATCACCCGCACGTTGAGCGCCTGGCCAGGCTTTTCCGGCAGGCGCAGGTCGATGTAGCCGGTGTGCACGCCGGGCAGGGCATACAGCGTGGCTTCGATGCGCTCCAGGTTCAGGGTGGCGCCGGTGGCGACCTTGTGCTTGGCGGCCGGTGCGACGCCAAGCAGCGTATTGGCGGCACTGCGATACCAGTCGAAGGACCACCACAGGCCGGTCAGCGCACTCATCAGGTAGATCAGCAGCACCCAGGTGCCGACCACCGAGTGCAGGCTCCACAGGAAGCCACGGCCGCTGCGTTTCCATTCCACCGCCAGCCAGCTGCGCCAGTGCCACCAGCGGCGCGGCCAGCGCAGGTAAAGACCGGACAGGGTGAAGAACAGCAGCGCGATCGCACAGCTGCCGGTGATCCACTTGCCGCGCTCGCCCGCGGCGAGGTGGCGGTGCAGGTCCTCGACGAAGTCGAAGAACGCCTGCCCACGCAAGGCACTGAAGCGCTCGCCGCTGTACGGGTCGAAGTAGACCCAGTGTTCCTTGCCACCAGCGAAGCGTGCCACCGAGGGCCGCTGCCCGGTGGCGTCCACGCGCAGGCGCTGCAGGGGGCGATCACCGCCGGCCTGCAGCAGCGGCACCAGTTCGCTGAGCGCAAGTGGAAGCTGGCCATCGGCATGGTGCTCGGCGATCTCGGCGAAGCCGGGATTGGCCGCCCGCAGCAGTTCGTCCTCGAAGGACAGCGCGGCGCCGCTGAGGCCCATCACGGCCAATACGGCACCGGCGGTGATGCCCAGCAGCCAGTGCAGTTGGAACAGGACGTTCTTGAACATGGAAGGAGGAGGGCCTGGAAGGCTGCCGCCCGCATCCTGCGCAACAGCAAATGAGAATTAGTCGCGGAATTCTCCGTGGCGGACGGGCTACGGTCAAGGAGGGTTTTGTTGCAGGGCTTTGCAGCCCTGCACCCGCTACAAGCCGGAGCAACGTCAACGTCAAAAGCTGGCTTCCCGTGGGTTGGCGGGGTGGGTCCGGTTGAGGGGGACGCTGCAAGTCCCCCTCCGGGGCCCGGCCCAGCCGCTGGCGGCTGTGCGTTCGGGCGCTTGCGAAGCAGTGCTTCGCAAGCAAAGCGCCCTCACCCATGTAAGCTCGGTCGCCGCATCCATGCGGCTCACGCCCCCTCAACCGGACCCACCCCGCCTTCGACAGTTTCCTGCGATCTGTCGGAACGGCGTTCTGCTTTGGTAGGTGCCGACCGTTGGTCGGCACGGGGTCTGATTCCGTTCTGAATATCGATATCTGACAGATGTGTCGACCAAGGTCGACACCTACCAACAGCCGCCGGAATCTGTCGAAGGTGGGGCGGTGTGGCTGTGCAGGACCGTTGGCGCCATGGATGGCGCCATCGAGCCCCCACGGACGGGTTTACGGCGTGTCCTGCACAGCCACAGCGCCCCGCCATCCCACGGGAAGCCCGCTTTGGCTTTGGCTCTGGCTGTTGCCGTTGCATTGAGCAGGGTGCAGGGCTGCAAGCCCTGCAAAAAACACCCTCACTTCACCCAGCTGTCGATCTCGCCGTGGGCGAACGGTCCCAGCTTTGCCTTCACCAGCCGCCCCTGCGCATCGAACAGCACGCTGTAGGGCAGCAGGCCCTGGGTATTGCCCAGCTGCACGCTGGCATCGCGCGGCCCCGGGGTCTCGATCACGATCGGATAATCCACCGGTACCCGCTGCAGGAAACCGCGCACGTCCTCCGGCGTATCCAGCGCCAGTCCCAGCACCTGCACACCGTGCTCGCCCTGGATATGTGCGAAACGCGCCAGTTCGGGCATTTCTTCAACGCAGGGCGCGCACCAGCTGGCCCAGACATTGATCAACAGCGGGCGACCGCCAGCGTGCTGGCGCAGGTCCAGCGGCCGGCCTTCAAGATCGGGCAGCGACAGCGCGGGCAGGCTGTCGCCGACCTGCAGGGCAGGTGCCGCAGCCGCCACAGCAGGCGCCGCTGGCATGGCCTCAGGCGCAACCGGCGCAGGAGCCAATCGATGCCCGGCCCACAGGCCGAGGCCGGCGGCCAGCACCGCTGTCCACAGCAGCGCTGGCCGTTGCCACTTCATCGTGCGGTGCGCAGCAGCGCTTCCTCCACCACCGCCTGGGTCAGCAGGGTCGGCAGCACGGTCGGCGGCGCGCCGGGGCCGTACACCACGTACAGCGGTACGCCGACGGCCTTGTGCTCTTCCAGGAACGTGGTGATCTGCGGATCGACGTTGGTGTAGTCACCGCGCATGTACACCGCGTTGGTGCGCTTGAGCAGGTCCTTGAACTCCGGCCGCGACAGCACGGCACGCTCGTTGGCCTTGCAGCTCACGCACCAGTCGGCGGTCATGTTGACGAACACCACGCGGTTGTCGGCGCGCAGGCGGTCCAGCAACTGCGGCGAATACTCCACCACGTTGTCGCTGGCGGCCTGTGCGGCGCGTGCCGGCGCTGCCAGCTGGGTCACGCCCCAGGCCGGTACCAATGCGCCGATCGCCAGCAGCACGCCGAGCAGGGTTACTGCACGCGAGCCGGTCCAGCGGTTGCGCTCGAACAGCCACAGGCCGAAGGCGAACAGCAACAGGCCACCCAGCACCAGCGCCATGCCGTCCACGCCGCGCTGCTTGCCCAGCACCCACAGCAGCCACAGCGCAGTGGCGTACATCGGGAAGGCCAGCACGTGCTTGAGCGTTTCCATCCACGGGCCGGGCTTGGGCAGGCGGCGCGCCAGCGCCGGCACGAAGCCGATCAGCAGGAACGGCAGCGCCAGGCCCAGGCCGAGGAACAGGAACACGGTCATCGCCTTCAGCGGCGGGGCAATGAACGCGTAGGCGATCGCGCCACCCATGAACGGGCCGACGCAGGCACTGCCGACCACGCAGGCCAGCGCACCGGTGAAGAAGTCACCGGCCGGGCCGCTGCGGCTGGCCAGCGACTGGCCCAGGTTGCCGATGCCGCCGCCCAGGGTGAACACGCCGGACAGGCTCAGGCCTACCGCGAACATGATGTAGGCCAGCGCCGCCACCACGCCCGGGTGCTGCAGCTGGAAGCCGATGCCGACGGCGTTGCCGATTGCGCGCAGGCCCACCATCAACGCACCGATCACCGCGAATGCGACCAGCACGCCCAAGGTGTACCAGAGCGCGTGGCTGCGTGCGCGCTGTGGGCTTTCGCCACTCTGCGCCAGGCTCAGGACCTTCAGCGACAGGATCGGCAGCACGCAGGGCATCAGGTTCAACACCAGGCCGCCGGCCAGCGCCAGCAGCAGCACCCAGACGAACGAACGGTCCGGGTTCGGTGTGGTCGCCGGCGGGCGCGTACGCAGCGCGTTGTCACCGCGCGCATCGGCGGCGAATTCATTGCCGTCCACGGTGCCTGCGACGGCCGGGGGGGCGGCATCCGTATTGGGCACCGTCGGCAGCAGGCGCAGGGGGGCGCCGTTGGCGCCTTCGCGTGGCGCCGCAGCCAACGGGCTGATTACCTCGTTGCGCGGCGGTGCCTGGTCGGCGCTGGCGCTGACCTTGCCGGCCGGGATCGACAGCTTCACCCGGCGGGTCATTGGCGGGTAGCAGATGCCATCGGTCTGGCAGCCCTGGAAGGTCACCACGAGGGTGCCGTCAACCGCGTCGGCAACCGTGCGCCGCAACGGCAGCGGCACTTCCACCTGGTTGAAGTACACCGAGACATCGCCGAAGTGCTCGTCGCGATGCGACTGCGCGGCTGGCCAGCGCGGCGTGCCGGCCTGCACGCCGGTGCTGCCTTCCAGCTTCAGCGAGGTGCGGTCGCGATACAGGTAGTAGCCCGGTGCCGGACTGAAGCGCAGCAGCAGGGTGTTGCCGTCGCTGGCGATGGCATCGAAGCCGAACGCCTGCTCCGACGGCAGCGGCAGCGCCTGGCTGTTGCTGGCCGCACCCGGCAGGCGCAGGCCGCCGCTGTTGCCGGCACCGGCCAGTGGGTTGTTGAACGGACTGGCCGCACCGGCGCGCGCGGCAGGGGCCGCGGCCTGTGCACCGCTGCCGGGCAGGGTGACCTGCACCACGCGCTTCTGCGGCGGGTAACAGACACCGGCATCTGCGCAGCCCTGGTAACGCACTTCCAGGCTGATGGTGCTGGCGGCCTCGGTCGGCGTGCCGGGCAGGGTGGCCTGCAGGCGCTCGCGATAGGTTTCGACCTCGCCGAAGAAATCGTCGTGGTGCTTGTCGCCCTTGGGCATCTGCAGCGCGCCGGCATTGAAGGCCGGGTCGGCCCTGACGCTGGTGCGGTGGCGATACAGGTAATAGCCGGGCGCGATCTTGAACTGCAGCTGCACCTGGCCCCGTTCGGGGGCACTGGCGGTCAGCGCGAACGCCTGGTCCACCGGCAGCAGATCCTTCTCATCCAGGGCGAAGGCGGGCAGCGAGAGCCACATCAGGGCGCACAGGGCGGCGCCACGCGCAAACAGAGTCTTCAATCAGTGTCCTCCCGGGTCTGTGCCCGGATCCAGTCCAGATACGCCGGCAGGCCGGCCCGGGTTTCGACCGCGATGCACTCCGGGAGTTCATACGGATGCAGTTCGACGATCCGGGCGATTGCGTCATTGACGCGACTCGCGGTGGTCTTCACCAGCAGCTGCAGCTCGGCGTCGGTGGTCACCTCGCCCTGCCAGCGGTAGGTCGACTGCGCGCCATCGAGGCGGGTCACGCACGCGGCCAGGCGCTCGCCAACCAGCGCGTGCGCGATGCGCTCGGCACTGGGCCGGTCCGGGCAGGTGGTCAACAGCAGTAGGACGGGATCGACGGTCGACATGGCCGTCGAGTATAGGGCCGCCGCCGGGTCAGGACCCGGCGGCGGCCGTGGACCGCTGCGTTGCGCGGTCAGTTGGCCAGCTGGCAGGTGGCCGGCTTGGCCGAGGTGAACAGGCCAGGGGTCGCCCACTCGGGGTGGTCGATGAACGGGTTGCGGTTGCCCTGGAAGCTGTAGATCACGTCATTGCGCGCACGCTCGGCATCATCCGGCGGGTCGGACAGGTGCCAGTCGATCAGCGTCGACAGCAGGCCCATGTAGGCCGGCGAGCTGCTGGTCTTGACGATCCTGCTGCGGTCGTCGGTCAGCTCCAGGTCCGGCTCGGACTGGCCAGTGGCTGCATCCTTGCCGCCCTCGTAGCGGATCGCCATGTACATCACCGCACGCGCCATGTCGCCCTTGCGCTTGCCCCACACCTCGAACGTGCCGGTGTTGCCGTCCGGCGTGCGCACCCAGTTGGAGTTGCCCGGATAGCCACCACTGCCGCCACCCTGGCCGTTGTTGGCCTCGGTGGCGCGCTCGCCGCAGCTGGCGTCGCACTTGCCGAACGGCTTGTTGCCACGGTCGGCGTTCCACTGTGCATCGGTCAGGTACAGCATGTGGGTGTCGGTATACGGCGCGTACGGCAGGCCCTTGTCACCCGTAGTGGTGGCAAAACCCAGCGAGTTCGGCCAGGTGTGCTCGCGGTTGTACTTCAGGCCACTGCCGCTGCCGGCGCGATCGGTCACCTTGGCGTAGCTGCGGTTGCGATACGCGTCGAGGATGCGGTTCGGGTTGTTCGGGTCCTCGTCGGCGATCTCCAGGATGGTCCAGGTACTGGTGCCCGAGCCGCTGTACGGGTAGGCGGTGTGGCCCTTGATTGTCGCGTGCAGCGAGCAGCGCAGCTGGCTCGGGCTGCTGGTGTTGACCTTGGAGTAGTAGCCGGCCGGCACACCCGGGTTGCCCGGGTCCGGATTGCCGCCGGTGCTGGCCACGGTGAAGGCGATGCGGCTGTCGGCCGCCGGGTGTGCGCCCTGCAGGTCGGTGATGCGCGCGGCGCGGATGTCGAAGCGGCAGGCTTCACCGGCCACCAGCGCGGTGTTGGTGGACAGCTTCACGCTGCGTCCGCTGGCCGGGAAGGTCAGCGGCACGCTGCCGGAGGTACCGCAGCTCAGCGCGAACGCGCCGCTGGCCAAGTTCACCGTCTCGCTGAACACCACTTCCAGATCGGCGGCGGCCGGGAAGGTGCTGCTGCCCTGCGCCGGGGTGGTGGTGGACACCGACGGCGGCGTGTTCGGGCCCGGGGTGCCGCCGCCACTGAAGGTCTGGCCGTTGTTGCAGCTGCCGAAGGTCTGCCTGGCCGACTCGGCCCAGGTGAAGTGGGCGTACTGGCTGCCGCTGCCGGTCAGCTGCAGCGAGGTGCCGGGAGCCGTGCTGTTGGTCTCGGCCACCGGAATGTTCTGGCTGGTCATGCCGGCGGCAGGGCCACCGGAGGCGGTGATGGCGCCCTCGTAGCTGAGGAACTGGACCACCTTGCCGCTGGCGTCGACCAGGGCGACGCCGTCGTTCGGGCCGTTCTGGATGCCGTTGGTCGGGTAGTTGACCACGGCGATGCTGGCGCTGCCGCAACCGGCGGCGGTGCCGGCCGGGACCGGGTTGTTGGCGTAGACCGTGGCGGCCGAAGGATTGCTGCCGTTGTAGAGGTAGAGGCGGTAGCCGGACAGGTCTTCACCTGCGGTAGCGACCACTTCGATGGCTTCGCCGACGTCACCGGCGGCGGTGCTGTCGTCGTAGTGCAGTTCGTTGATGAAGACCTCGGCCTGGGCCGGCGCCGCGGCCAGTGCCAGCAGGCAGGCGGCGGCAAGCGGGGACAGCAATCGCATCGACTACTCCTTGTGATTGGGAATGCCTGACCGAGCCTAAGGCCGATCCAGTGACACTTTGTCGTAAATGAACGTCAGATATCTGACAGTGCGACGCTTGTCACCGAAATTGTCCAGGACCGACGCCTTGGCCGAGGCGCGCGGGTGGAAAAATTTTTTTCATTCCGCCCTTGAAAGGGGGCGGCGGGGCTCCATCTCTGCCCTGCTCCCGACGTTGTCGGGTTTCTTCACGTGCGGTTCTGGCACTCGCCTGGGGTGAGTGCTAACATCGCCGGACTTTTTTAGACCAATCAATCACTTAAGAGGTCTCCTATGAGCATCAAGCCGCTGCACGACCGCGTTGTGGTCAAGCCGATCGAAGCCGACGAAATCTCCGCCGGTGGCATCGTCATCCCCGACTCGGCCAAGGAAAAGTCCACCAAGGGTGAGGTCGTGGCCGTCGGCCCGGGCAAGCCGCTGGACAACGGCAACGTGCGCGCGCCGTCGCTGAAGGTCGGCGACAAGGTCATCTATGGCCAGTACGCCGGCAGCTCGTACAAGAGCGAAGGCGTCGAATACAAGGTCCTGCGCGAAGACGACGTGCTCGCCGTCATCGGCTGAGCCTCGGCGCGACCTGTTTCAACCTGATCCCAAACTCCCAGCCGCCGGGCATCGTCCGGCGCTACCAATGAGGTAAATGCAATGGCTGCCAAGGATATTCGTTTCGGTGAAGACGCCCGTTCGCGCATGGTGCGCGGCGTCAACGTTCTCGCCAATGCCGTCAAGGCCACCCTGGGCCCGAAGGGCCGCAACGTCGTGCTGGAAAAGAGCTTCGGCGCCCCGACCATCACCAAGGACGGCGTCTCCGTCGCCAAGGAAATCGAACTGGCTGACAAGTTCGAGAACATGGGCGCGCAGATGGTGAAGGAAGTTGCTTCGCGCACCAACGACGATGCCGGCGACGGCACCACCACCGCCACCGTGCTGGCCCAGGCCCTGATCCGCGAAGGCGCCAAGGCCGTTGCCGCCGGCATGAACCCGATGGACCTCAAGCGCGGTATCGACAAGGCCGTTTCGGCCGCCGTCGCCGAGCTGAAGAACATCTCCAAGCCGACCGCCGACGACAAGGCGATCGCCCAGGTCGGTACCATCTCGGCCAACTCGGACGAGTCGATCGGCCAGATCATCGCTGACGCGATGAAGGAAGTCGGCAAGGAAGGCGTCATCACCGTTGAAGAAGGCTCGGGCCTGGACAACGAGCTGGACGTGGTCAAGGGCATGCAGTTCGACCGCGGCTACCTGTCGCCGTACTTCATCAACAACCAGCAGTCGCAGACCGCTGACCTGGATGACCCGTTCATCCTGCTGCACGACAAGAAGATCTCCAACGTCCGTGACCTGCTGCCGGTGCTGGAAGGCGTCGCCAAGGCCGGCAAGCCGCTGCTGATCGTGGCCGAGGAAGTTGAAGGCGAAGCGCTGGCCACCCTGGTCGTCAACACCATCCGTGGCATCGTCAAGGTCGTGGCCGTCAAGGCTCCGGGCTTCGGCGACCGTCGCAAGGCGATGCTGGAAGACATGGCCGTGCTGACCGGCGGCACCGTGATCTCCGAAGAAGTCGGCCTGTCGCTGGAGAAGGCCACCATCAAGGACCTGGGCCGCGCCAAGAAGGTGCAGGTCTCCAAGGAGAACACCACCATCATCGACGGCGTCGGCGACAAGGCCAACGTTGATGCACGCGTGGCGCAGATCAAGACCCAGATCCAGGACACCTCCTCGGATTACGACCGCGAGAAGCTGCAGGAACGCGTGGCCAAGCTGGCCGGCGGTGTTGCCGTGATCAAGGTCGGCGCCTCGACCGAAATCGAAATGAAGGAAAAGAAGGATCGCGTCGACGACGCCCTGCACGCCACCCGTGCGGCCGTTGAAGAAGGCGTGGTTCCGGGCGGCGGCGTTGCCCTGGTCCGCGCGATCACCGCGCTGGCCGGCCTGAAGGGCGCCAACGAAGACCAGAACCACGGCATCCAGATCGCCCTGCGTGCGATGGAAGCCCCGCTGCGCGAGATCGTTGCCAACGCCGGTGACGAGCCGTCGGTCATCATCAACAAGGTCAAGGAAGGCACCGGCAGCTTCGGCTACAACGCCGCCACCGGCGAGTTCGGCGACATGCTGCAGTTCGGCATCCTGGACCCGACCAAGGTGACCCGTTCGGCGCTGCAGAACGCGGCCTCGATCGCTGGCCTGATGATCACCACCGAAGCCATGGTTGCCGAAGCTCCGAAGAAGGACGAGCCGGCCATGGGCGGCGCCGGTGGCATGGGCGGCATGGGTGGCATGGGCGGCATGGACTTCTAAGGTCCACGCCCGCGTCGGACGTTGCCGGCCCTGGCCGGCGCGTCTCCCCGATGCAAGGAAAAACCCCGCCGCGAGGCGGGGTTTTTTTGTTGCCCGGTTGCCGCCATGGCGCCGCGTCGCTACGCTCGCAGACCATGCCTACCTCGTTCATCGTCGTCGACGACTTCCTTTCTCCAGCCGATGCACACGGCCTGCGCCAGGCCGGCCTGGGCCTGACCTACCCGGCGCAGGAGGGGGCATTCCCCGGGCGTAATTCGCTCGAACGGCTGGAGCTGGACGGCCTGTCCGAGGCCGCGTCGCGGTTGGTCAACGAGCCGCTGCGGCCGGTCAATCCGTTGCAGTCGCACGGCAAGTTCCGGCTGACCCTGGCCAGCGATGTGGGTCGCGCCAAGGTGCACACCGACCATTCGCACTGGTCCGGCATCCTCTACCTCAGCGCCCCGGAGCACTGCGAAGGGGGTACCGAGTTCTTCCGCCATCGCCGCACCAACACCGAGCGCATGGCGCTGAACGCCCACGAGCTGGCTGCGCTGGGCTACGCCAACGGCGGCGACATGCATCGGGACATCATCGAGCGCGACAGCGTCGACGACAGCCAGTGGGAAATGACCATGCGCATCCCGATGCGCTTCAACCGTCTGGTGCTGCTGCGCCCGTGGTTCTGGCATACCGCCGGCCCGGCCTTCGGCGACCGGCCGGAGAATGGGCGGCTGGTCTACCTGATGTTCTTCGAGCAGGCGCGTTGAAGGGAGGTCATCCACGCATGGCGTGGATCTACTTCACGAATGCCTTCGCTGCGCCGTACTCCCACTGCCACGGTACGCCGATGTCGCCGAGCACGAAGGCCACCAGCGCCGGGAAGGTCGCCTCGGCGCGCACATCGTTGCCCAGGATCACCACGCAGCGCTGCTGCTGCTCGACGCACACCAGCGTATTACCGACCGCATCATCGTGGCCGCCCTTGTAGAAGCCCGCGCCTTGCGGGCCACGGAACGTCACCACTCCCAGGCCGGCCGCCAGGTCCTTGCGCTGCAGCGCCTTCGGCAGCTCCGGCTGCAGGGTGGGGAACTGGCTGGCGGTGGTGATCGGCAGCTGCGGCCGCACCAGCTCCTTGCGCATCGTCGCTGACAGCCCATCGCCGCGCACGTAGCCGGCGGCGAAACGGGCCATGTCGGCGATGGTGGTATCCATCGAACCGGCCGCGCGCACGCGGCTGCGCTCATCGTGCGGCTCGGCGGTGCCCTCCATGGTCCAGCCGTCGGCCAGGTTGGTGGCGAAGTCCCCGCGCCACATCATGCTGGTGCGGGTCATGCCGAAGCGGTCGAATACCCGCTGCTGCATCAACGCACCCACATCCTCGCCCAGCCGTCCGCGTTCGATCACGAACTGCAGCAGGATCAGCCCTTCGCCGGAATAGCCGTAGCGGCTGCCTGGATCGAAGTGGAACTTCAGCCGGCCGTCCGGTTCAAGAAACCCGAAGTTGGCAAAGCCACTGGCATGGTTGAGCAGCAGGCGAGGGGTGAGCTGGCGCCAGCGCGCATCATCGGCCAGCACGCGGTAGTCGGCGTACTTCTTCGTTTCGGGCGGATAATCCGGCAACGGCTTGTCCAGCGCTGTGGCGATGCTGGCATCCAGATCGATCCTGCGGTCCTGCGCCAGCTGCGCGACCAGATGGCCGAATGCCATCTTGGTCAGCGAGGCGGCGTACATCACCGTATCGGTGCGCAGTGGTTCGCCTGCGGTATTGCGCTCGCCGTAGGCGGCGACGTGCACCACCTTGCCGCCGTCGATCACCGCCAGTGCCATGCCGCGCGCCTGTGCGGCCTGCATCAACCGCTGCGCTTCGGCGTCGATGCGGGCCGGCGAGGGTACCGGGGGAGGTGCAGCCAGCACGGCCAGCGGGAACAGCGTCAGCAACATCAGGGCAGCACGGCACATGCGTGGAACTCCTGGTGGGGCGCACGGCGATGCTACGCCAGGCTGCCGCTGGCGTCATTGCCGGATGTCAGCTGGCCTGCGGCCGGCGCAGGCAGATCCGGGACGCGCCGGCACCAATGTCCACCTGGCCGCCGCGCATTGCATCCGCACCAAGGATCAGCGCCGGCCGGCCCTCCAGGCCGATCGCCTTGAACACTGGCAGTTCGCTGATGCGGACCTCCATCGAGGGGTGCTGCCAGCCGTTGCCGGCCATGCCGGGCAGGGTGTACAGCCAGGTTGCCTGCTTTCCGCCGCCCAGGCCTTCGGTGCCCTTTTCACGCACCCGCACCCGTGCGTCGCTGCCGTCGGTGCGCAGCCCCAGTGCGCGGGCTGCTTCGGCGTTGAGGACGGTCTGCGCGGCACCGGTGTCGACCACGGCGATGGCGTCCACCGAGGGCGCGCCCAGTGCAAGCATGATGAAGCCGAACTGGCGCAGGCCGTCAGTGCGTCCGGGCAGCGCATTGGGCTGGCAACCCGGTCCTTCCAGGTTCAATCCGCCGGGTGTCCACAGCGCCAGTTGATTGCGGCCGAAGTCCCAACGGGTGTCCCAGCGTCCGGTCAGATCGTTGCCGATCAAGCCGTCAATGGCCGGATCATCGTCCTTCGGCAACGACGACAGATCGACCTTCATGGCTTGGGCCTGCAGCTGCCAACTGCCCAGCTGCCAGGACGTTCTGCGTATGCGCTGCAGCCGCGCGGAGGCTGCACTTGCCCCTTGGGCCTGTGATACCTCCGCATCCGCATCTCCCAGACCGTAGCGCCGCACGACGCGGTCATCGACCAGCGTGGCGCCTGCCGCGCTGTCGACCACGAAGCGCAGCGGTTCGGCACGCCCGTCCAGCGACACGGCCACGGCCGGATGACCGCCCTGCATCCACATCGGCAGGATGTGTTCGGGGGAATCGGACGCCAGCGCAGCCAGCGGGGCAGCAAGCAGGACGAATGGGATGAGGCGCAAGGCAGGTCTCCGCAGTGATCATGGGTGACCATTGGCGCGCAGTGGCGTATCGCGGGAATATCGGCGTTGATACCGTCCTGATACAGACCTGCCTGATACTGCCTGCATGACGACTCCCGCCCGTGTCATCGTTGTCGATGACGACGCCAGCATCCGTGATGCCATCGCCGATTGCCTGTTGCTGCATGGCTACCAGGTACGGGTGGCAGCGGACGCGACGGCGCTGGACGTGCTGCTGCAGGTCGATCGCCCGGACGTGATCATCCTCGACTGGATGATGCCCGGTGAGGATGGCCTGTCGGTCTGCCGCCGGCTGCAGGCACGGGCCATTCCGATCCTGATGCTGTCGGCGATGGGCAGCGCACCGGACAGGGTGATCGGCCTGGAGATGGGCGCGGACGACTACCTGGCCAAGCCGTTCGACCCGCGCGAGCTGCTGGCGCGGGTACGCGCGCTGCTGCGCCGGCAGGACAAGCTGCGCGCGCAGGTAGCCAGTGAACTGCGCTTTTCTGGTTGGCGGTTGCTGCCGGAACAACGTCGCCTGCTGGCGCCGGATGGGAACGAGCTGGTGCTCAGCCGTGGTGAATTCAGCCTGTTGCTGGCGCTGGCCGAACGCCCCGGGCGGGTACTGGGGCGCGAGCAGCTGCTGCAGCTGAGCCGTGGCGAGCCGAGTGACAGCGTCGACCGCGCGGTCGACCTGGCCATCAGCCGCCTGCGCCGCAAGCTCGGGCAGGCCTCGCCCGGTGCGGAAGCCCTGGTGCAGACATCGCGTGGCGAAGGCTATCGCTTCCACGCCGAGGTACAGGTGCTGTGAACAGCCGGTGGCCGACCGCGCGTTGGATCACGATGCTGGCCCTGGCCAGCCTGCTGCTGGCGACACTGGTCAGCGTGGCCGTGGTTGGCTGGATGCCTCGGCCCGCGCCGCCACCGATGCGGTTGGACCAGGCCGTGCAGGTGCTGCGGGGGGAGCAGGCCGCGGCACCACTGGGCCTGCATCTGGCGACGCAGGATGCGCCACCAAAGGGCAATGCCAGTGACTGGCTCAGCCAGTTGGCGGCGCTGCAGATGGGTTTGCCGGCGAAGGAGGTGCGCCTGGTCTGGAGCGGACAGGGCAAGGCGCCTGATGTGCAGGTCATCGAAGGCGGCGAGGTGCTCGACGGCACGGCGCGGGTCGGTGTACTGAAGGCGCAGGCCGCGCTGCTGACCGCGATGCAATGGCCGCCGTTTGAACTGGGCGTGCGCCAGGCCGATGGCCGCTGGCGGGTGGTCGGCAGCGATCACAGTGATCTGGCAGCTTGGCGGCGACAGGTGATACTGGCGCTGCTGGGCGGTGCCGTGTTGCTGGCGCCGCTGGCGGCGTGGGCATCGATCCGGCTGGGGCGTCCACTACGACGCTTGGC
Source organism: Stenotrophomonas sp. YJH_SMC_119 (assembly GCF_059368315.1). Taxonomy (NCBI): domain Bacteria; kingdom Pseudomonadati; phylum Pseudomonadota; class Gammaproteobacteria; order Lysobacterales; family Lysobacteraceae; genus Stenotrophomonas; species Stenotrophomonas sp. YJH_SMC_119. The sequence continues at coordinate 158,467 of NZ_JCAFRP010000007.1, forward strand.
CGATGCCAGTGCACGCGTGGACCTGCAAGCCGACACGCCCCTGCCGGATGATGGCCCGCGCGAGGTACAGATGCTGGCCGCCGCGATCGGCACCGGTCGAGAGCGCCTGCGTGCGCAGGCCCAGGACATGACCCATATGCTGGCTGCAGTGGCGCACGACCTGCGCACACCATTGACCGGCCTGCGACTGCGCGCCGAGTTCGCGCCCACACCACAGGCGGCCCGGATGGTGGCGGACATCGAGCGCATGGACACGATGATCGAGCAGGTGCTCGATTACGCACGCGGTGAACTGCAGCCGTTGCAGATGCGCCCGCTGGATCTGGCCGCGCTGCTGGAGGAGTGCGTGCAGGCAGCGTTGCTGCGCGGTGTCGAGATCTCCATCCAGGGGCCGGACAGTCTGCCCTGGCACGGCGACGCGCTGCTGCTTCGGCGCGCGTTCGACAACCTTATCGACAATGCCGATCGCTATGCCGGGGCGGTGGAACTGCGACTTGCCGTGGTTGAGCGAGGGGTCCAGCTGGAGGTGATGGATCGGGGCCCAGGTATCGCCGAGGGCGACCGAGTACGCCTGCTGCAACCGTTCCAGCGCAGCGAGCGTTCTCGTAGTCGCACCACCGGTGGAGCGGGACTTGGGCTGGCAGTGGCCGCCAATGTGGCGAGGCGGCACGCGGGCGAACTGCAGCTGCTGCACCGGGAGGGCGGCGGGCTGATTGCGTGCCTGCTGCTGGGAAAGTTCACCTGATATCGGCTGTGGTTTACAGGCAGCGGCTGTTCGGCTGTATGATTAGGCGCCTAACCATATCGCGTGCGTGAGATGATCGAAGCCAAGCACCATGCCCTGATCGAGGAAGCGCAGCGACGCGGTCACGCCAACATCGCGCCGCTGCGCCTGTGTTTCCAGCTGCTCTCGCTGTCCTCGTCGATCGATCGCGACTGCGCCGCGCGGCTGGCACCGCATGGGCTCAGCGAGGGTCGCTTCATCGTGCTGTTCCTGTTGCACGGGGCCGGTGGCGCACTGCCGCCGCATGTGCTGGCCGAGCGCGCCGGCGTGACCCGCGCCACCATCAGCGGCCTGCTCGATGGCCTGCAGCGCGAAGGCCTGCTGCAGCGTCGCAACGATGACGGGGATGGCCGCCGCCTGCAGATCGTGCTGACCGCACCGGGAAAGCGTTTGGCCGAATCGCTGTTCGAGCAGCACACGCAATGGATCGGTGGGCTGTTCAACGGCCTGGATGCTGATGAACAGCAGCAGCTGTCACAGCTGCTGCACAAGGTCTGGCAGCACACGGACGCCGGGCGGGAATCCGCAGCATGAGCACGGCCATTCCTGCGGAACGCCGGCAAGCACTCAACACCGGCCGCGTCCCCGCCACCCATCTGGCAGAATGCCTGGCAGTGGATTTTGCCGCGCTGCTGCAGGTGGTGGCGCCTGCGCTTGCACCGGAGGCGCTGCAACGCATGCGGGACGCCTCAGGCAAGGGCATCACGCTGCGCATGGCCCTGGCTGCGCAACTGCTGCGTGAGGCGGGGCAGGGGGCGCCTGCGCTCTGGCAGCATCACAGCTCCGATACAGTGCGCGGCTGGGCCTGCTACCTGATCGGCAGAGATGCCCGCGCAACGCTGGCAGGGAAGCTGCAGCAGATGCGCACACTGGCCGATGACCCCCATTTCGGTGTGCGCGAATGGGCGTGGCTGGCACTACGCACGGACATCGTTGCCGCACCACTGCAGGCGCTGGAGCACCTGCAACCGTGGTCACAGGAAACATCGCCGTACCTGCGCCGCTTCGCCTGCGAAGCACTGCGTCCGCGCGGTGTCTGGGCCACGCACATCGCACTGTTCAAGCAGCACCCGGAACATGCATCCGCGCTGCTGGAAGCACTGGCCGACGATCCGGAACGCTATGTGCAGGATTCGGTCGGAAACTGGCTCAACGATGCCGGCAAGACTCAGCCGCAGTGGCTGCGCCAGCTGTGTACGCGTTGGCAGCATGAGCGCCACAGCGACGCCAACGCCTACATCCGCAAACGCGCGCTGCGCTCGCTCCGGTAGTGCCGGCCGCTGGCCGGCAACCCCCGAACCCTCAAGGAAGAACCACCATGTCGCACACCTTCATCGAGCTCTACACCGCCACCCCTGCCTGGACCACACTTCCGCCCGAGCAGCGGAACGCCTTCTTCGCCCGTATCGGCGCCGGCATGCAGCAGTTCGATCCGGTCCGCATCACGCCGCTGGCGATGGGCCGCATTGCCTCGGGCGTACCGCACGGCAGCGATGAGCAGTTCTATGCGGTCTGGCGCTGCGCAAGCCGCGAGGAGGTCGACGCGTTGATGGCCGGCATTGCCGCTACCGGCTGGCATGAGTACTTCACCACCACCCAGGCGGTAGGCGCGATGGACAGCATGGCCCAGCACCTTGCCGACCTGGCCGCCTTGTAGCGGGGCGGCAGACGCCGGCAGATCCCGGTGCTGGGCATGGGTGGCACATGCGCCTGTCACCCAGACGCGGTAAACAGGACATTGCCCATTTCCATCCGCAGGAAGGTCGATCATGCAGAGCACGCTCCAGGTCACGCTGTTCGGCCCTCTTGGCGACAGCCCGGCGTTGCAGTTGCCGGGGCTGGAGGGGCCGTCGGTGGCCATCCAGGAATCGGCCCTGCGGCGCTTGGTTTCCGATCTTTACACCGCGCGTTCCCTGCTCAACCCCGAGCAGCTGGACGAGGCCCGGCAGGAACTGGATCGCGTGCTGGAACGCTGGGCCGACATCCATGAGGGCCTGCTGCTGGACGTGGAAGTGCATGGCAAATGAGCGACGTTGCGTGGTTGCCGCCGCGTGGGCAGGGCCGGCGCGCATCTCGCTGAACCGCGTCCCCAGTTGCGGATGAAACATTTTGCACTGCGCAAAAGCTGTGCTATCAATACAACCCATGAACGCAGCCGCCACCCGCTTTTACTGGTATTACTTTCCGAAGCCACTGGCGGAGGAAGGACTGCGCTCACCCTGAAGAAAGCTTCAGACGCATTCCCGAAAGCCGCCAGCGAACCTGGCGGCTTTTTTCATGCCGCCACGCTGGGGACCCCCAACGTTCCGGAGACCTCCCCCAATGCCCCCGCACACCGACGACCTGCGTATCCGCACCATCGAACCGCTGACACCGCCTGCCCAGCTGCTGGCGATGCTGCCGTGTGACGATGAAGCCTCCGACACCGTCAGCGCCTCGCGCGCGGCCCTGCACCAGATCCTGCATGGCCGTGACGACCGCCTGGCAGTGGTGGTTGGCCCATGCTCGATCCACGACCCGAAGGCCGCCATCGAGTACGCCCAGCGCCTGAAGCCGCTGCGTGACGCGCTGGCCGGGGAACTTGAAATCGTGATGCGCGTGTACTTCGAGAAGCCGCGCACCACGGTGGGCTGGAAGGGCCTGATCAACGACCCGGACCTGGATGGCAGCTTCAGGATCGACAAGGGCCTGCGCATCGCCCGTGGCCTGCTGCGCGACATCAACAAGCTCGGCCTGCCGGCCGGTGTCGAGTTCCTCGACGTGATCTCGCCGCAGTACATCGCCGATCTGGTGGCCTGGGGCGCCATTGGTGCGCGCACCACCGAAAGCCAGGTGCACCGCGAACTGGCCTCGGGGCTGTCGTGCCCGGTCGGCTTCAAGAACGGCACCGATGGCAACGTGAAGATCGCCGCCGACGCGGTGGGTGCGGCCTCCAATCCGCATCACTTCCTGTCGGTCACCAAGCAGGGCGGCACCGCCATCGTGTCGACCACTGGCAACCCGGATTGCCATGTGATCCTGCGCGGCGGCAAGCAGCCGAACTACGATGCAGGCAGTATCGCCGAGGCCTGCCAGGCGCTGGCCAAGGCCAAGCTGCCGACGCGCCTGATGATCGACGCCAGCCATGCCAACAGCCTGAAGAACCCGGACAACCAGCCGAAGGTGATCGAGGACATCGCCGTTCAGTTGGAAGACGGTGAACAGCGCATCGTCGGTGTGATGATCGAGAGCCATCTGGTCGGTGGTCGCCAGGAACTGGTGGAAGGCCAACCGCTGGTCTACGGGCAGAGCATCACCGATGGCTGCATCGACTGGGACACCACCGTGACGGTGCTGGAGCGACTGGCCGCGGCCGTGCGCGCCCGTCGCGACGTGAAGGTGTCCGAAGCCGCTTGAGTGCGGCACGTGTGTGGATGGCGGCCAGCGCCTGCGGGGGTGCGGCCGCGATCAGGGCCGGTCGGAGTTGGAGACCGGCCCATCTGCACCGGCGATGCGCCTGGCGCTGCGCATGAGCGACAGCGCCAGGTACATCGCCGGGGTGGTGCGGATTCCGCCGCGCGAACCTCAATGCACTTCGTCGTGGTACACGAACTTCGGCATTTCCCAGCGGTAGTGGATCGCCAGCAGGCGCAGCGCGAAGCCGCCGCCGAGGCAGCACAGGATCGCGGTGGCGTCGGCCACGCCCCAGTGCAGCAGCAACAGGTAGGCCGCGCCGGTCAGCAGCGCGATGATCGCGTACAGCTCCTTCTGGAAGATCAGCGGCACCTCGTTGCAGAGGATGTCGCGCAGCACGCCGCCGAACGCGCCGGTCAGCATGCCGGCGATCAGCACGATCGGCATCGCATGGCCGGCTTCGCGCGCAATCGAGCAGCCGATCAGGGTGAAGGCGATCAGGCCCAGGCCATCGAGCACCAGGAAGGTGCGGCGGAAGTGGTGCATCCAGCGCGCCACCCAGGTGGCGATCAGCGCCGCGCACACGGTGAAGCCCAGGTACTCGGGATGCTTCACCCAGCCCAGCGGGTAGTGGCCGAGCAGGATGTCGCGCAGTGAACCACCGCCGAGGGCGGTGACGCAGGCGATCATGACCACGCCGAACAGGTCCATGCGGCGGCGGCCGGCGGACAGCGCGCCGGTCATGGCTTCGGCGGAAATGGCGATCAGGTAGATGATGGACAGCAACATGGGGCAGGCTCCGGGCGCGGTGGGGCCGGCCATGCGCGGACGCCGCCATTGCCTGCGCAATGACGGAATGACGATGACCGGTGCCGCTCCCGCTGTCCTTTTGCCTGAGAGTTCAGCGGCATGGGCCGCGTGCCCCTTCGGCGGATCGTCCCGGGCATGCCCGGTGACCTCTCTCCAGCTCGGCGAGTCGAATGCATGGTTGGTGGGATTCCAGCCCACCGGCCTGAGCGATCATGGGAGCCTGCGCCTTCGGCGGGCGCCAGCGCGGCGCCTCTCTCCTGCATTCGGGCGCCAGTATATCCGCTGCAGTGCAGCACGGCATAATCCGGGCATGGCCCCGTCCCTCCGCCCGTGGTTCCTGTACCTGCTCGAATGTCGCGATGGCAGCTATTACGCCGGCATCAGCACCGACGTGGACGCGCGTTTCGCCGCCCATCAGGCTGGCAAGGGCGCGCGCTACACCCGGGCCCGGCCGCCGCTGCGGGTGCTGGCCGTGCGCGAGTACCCGGACCGGGCCGCCGCCTCGCGGGCCGAATGGCAGCTCAAGCAGCAGCCGCGCGAACGCAAGCTGGCCTGGCTGCAGGCGCCGGATCCTGCGCTTCTGTAAAGCCGAGCCCACGCTCGGCTGTTGTTGCTGCTGCCTGATGGTGAAGCCGAGCATGGACCCGGCTCTACAGTAGATCCACGCCATGCGTGGATGGGCGCTTCCAGTCATGCCATGATCGCCACACCCATCGACACATGGATCCGTCCGATGAAGAACTGCGGGATACTGCTGTTGACTGCCTGCGCGGCCCTTCTGGCCTGCACCCAAGCACCGTCGCCACCGCCACCGCAGCATGGGCAGATCGGCACCGCTGCTGAGCTGGCTGCGTATGGCCCGAGGACACCCGAACCGATCCACCTGCGTCGTGACCGGGTCCCTCCCGATCTGGTCGATCTGATCCCGTTCGCGGAAAAGTGGGGGATCGGCGATGACGTGCTTCGCAATGAAATGCGGGAGCGCGCCACTGACGCGGAAAAGCAGGCATTGATGAATGCGCTGGCGGGGCGCCATGCGCGCATCACCGCCTGGTTGGACAGCTTCCCGCAGGGGCAGCCCATGTCTGAAGAAGCCGCTGCGTTCATGTACATGCAGCTGGGCACCGACGAAATGGGCCTGATGCCGTAGATCCACGCCATGCGTGGATGCGGCTTGCATATGCCATGATCGCCCAGCCCTCAGCGCTGGAGACCCGGATGTCCACCGTCGCCCTGTTGTTCGCTCTCTCCGCGTCAACCAGTCCCGCTGCCGACCCGGCCACCCTCGCGGCCATCGAAGCCACCTGCCATGACTACGTCGACGGCCAGCTGGAGGCCGACCCGCAGCGCGTCGCCCGCTCCCTGCACCCGGACCTGGCCAAGCGCGCGGTCCTCGGCGATACGCCCGACGAGCGGCTGGGCCTGCGCCGCATGTCGAAGGAAGAACTGGTCGCGCTGACGAAGCAGGGCGCGCTGAAAACCCCGAAGGATCAATGGGACCGCCGCTGCACGGTGCTGGACGTGACCGGCAATGCCGCCTCGGTGCGATTGGAAACGCCGTGGTTCGTCGATTACTTCCACATGGGGCGCTTCGACCAGCGCTGGGTCATCGTCAACGCGTTGTGGTACCCGAAACCGAAGGCGAAGTGAGCACGATGCGTGCCGCCGGTAAGGCATGGGTCTCCGTCGTCGTACTGGCCGCCGGCATCGCACTGCTGCCTGGCCTGCTGTACCTGCTCGGGCTTGCCCTGGTGGGCGGTTGGCCGAAGCCAGCAGACCGTGCGCCCAGTGGTGTGGCTGCGTGCAGCAGTGAACCGCGAACAGGATTTCAGCCGATGAATCCCTGGAGTTTCGCCGCGCAGTTCTTCGACGACGACGCGATGAAGAAGAAGGTGCCAGAGGTGGAACGGGAGGCGTTCTGGATTGCCCGCCGCCATCTTTGGCGGCAGCCACGGCACGACATGCTGCGCTGGCATCTGAGCAGCACGGCACTGACGATCTGGATTACCCGCAACTGGAGTGCCGCGCAGATTGCCGACACCGCAAGGAAGGAGGACTTCTGCCGCGCATGGTCGAAACGGCGGGCGCCCGGCGGCCCGATGAAGCGGTAGATCCACGCCATGCATGGATGATGTTGACGGAGTCAGAGCCCTTTCCTGCGGAAAGGGATCGGACCGCGTGGCAGCCGGCCAGCGGCGGGCACTACCGCCTCGGTCGCCGGTCTTCCTGGTCATCGCCGAAGATGATGCGTGCGCTGCGCTGGTAGCTCCAGTACGCCACGGCCCAGTTCAGCAGCACCACGATGCGGTTGCGGAAGCCGATCAGGAAGAACACGTGCGCGGCCAGCCAGAACCACCAGGCCAGCACGCCCGACAGCTGCAGCCGCCCCAGGTGCACGATCGCGGCCATGCGACCGATGGTGGCCAGGTTGCCGTAGTCGGCGTACTTGAACGGGCCGGGCTCGGGCTTGCCGTGCAGGCGTGCGCGGATCACCTCGGCCACGTATTTGCCCATCTGCTTGGCAGCGGGTGCCACGCCGGGTACCGGCTTGCCGTCGGCCTGGCTCAGTGCGGCCAGGTCACCGGCCACGAACAGCTCCGGGTGATCGGGCAGGGTCAGGTCCGGTTGCACCGGCACGCGGCCGGCGCGGTCCAGCGGCACGTCCAGCGTGCGCGCCAGCGGTGAAGCGGCCACGCCGGCGGCCCAGACCACGGTGCGGGCCGGTACGAACTGGTCACCGAGCGTGAAGCCCTGGCTGTCGATGTCGCTCACCGGGGTACCGGTCAGCACTTCCACGCCCAGCTTTTCCAGCTGGCGGCGTGCTTTCAGCGAAAGTACTTCCGGGAACGAGGACAGCACGCGCGGGCCGGCCTCGACCAGCCGCACCTTGGCGCTGGCCGGGTCGATGTGGCGGAATTCGTTGCGCAACGTATGCCGCGCGATCTCGGCCAGGGTGCCGGCCAGTTCAACACCGGTGGGACCGCCACCGACCACCGCGAAGCTCAGCCATGCGGCCTTCTTCGCCGGGTCCGGTTCCGCCTCGGCGCGCTCGAACGCCAGCAGCAGCTTGCGGCGCAGCGCGATCGCATCGTCCAGCGTCTTCAGGCCGGGCGCATCATCGGCCCACTGGTCGTTGCCGAAGTAGGCGTGGGTGGCGCCGGTGGCCAGCAGCAGGCTGTCGTAGTCCAGCGTGCTGCCATCGGCCATGCGGATCTGCCGGGCCTGCTTGTCGATGGCGACCACTTCGCCGAGGCGGACTTCCACGTTGCGCTGGTGGCCGAGGATATGGCGCAGTGGTGCAGCGATATCCGGCGCGGACAGGCCGGCGGTGGCCACCTGGTACAGCAGCGGCTGGAACAGATGATGGTTGCGGCGGTCGACCAGGGTGATGCGTATGCGCTCGCGGGCCAGGGCACGGGTGGCCCAGAGACCGGCAAAACCGCCGCCGACAACAACCAGGTGGGGAACGCGCTCGCGACTCATCGACTCACTCCAGTGGGGGCATTGGGGGAAGCGCCTGGCATCTTCGCACGGCGGCCGCCTGTCACGTCAGCGCCCGCGTGGATCGGCGATACTCGGGTTCAGGCAACCGCCCGCGAGGAGTCCATGAGCGAACCGGAAAAGCGCATCGCCCTGTTGATCGACGCCGACAATGCGCCGGCCTCGAAGATCGACGAGGTGTTGGCCGAAGTGGCCCGCTATGGGGTGGCCAACGTGCGCCGCGCCTATGGCAACTGGAAGAGCCCGCGACTGAAGGGGTGGGAAGCGGTGCTGCATGAGTATGCGATCCGTCCCATCCAGCAGTTCGCCTACAGCAAGGGCAAGAATGCCTCGGACATGGCGATGGTGATCGATGCCATGGACCTGCTGTACGCGCGCAACCTGGATGGCTTTGCCATCGTCTCCAGCGATGCGGATTTCACCCCGATGGTGATGCGCCTGCTGACCGATGGCGTGAAGGTGTACGGTTTCGGCGAGAAGAAAACACCCGAGCCGTTCGTCAACGCGTGCTCGAAATTCACCTACCTGGAAGCACTGGGCCAGACCCACGCCAGCGTGCCGGATACCGAACAGGCATCCAGCGAACAGGCCTCGAACGAGCCGGTGGCCAACGACGATGCGCGCCCGCGCAAGAGCGGTGCGGAAATGCGCAGCGACACGCGGCTGGTGAAGATGCTGCGCCGCGCGGTGTCCGCGGCCGAGGGCGAGGATGGCTGGTCGCACCTCGGCCCGGTCGGCAGCCAGATCGGCAACCAGGCGTCGTTCGACCCGCGCAACTACGGCTACGGCAAGCTCAGCGATCTGCTGGCAGCGATCGGCCTGTTCGAACTGAAGAAGGATGGCAAGTCGTCCTACGTGCGCGCGCTGCCGAAAAAGAACCGGTAATGCCGGCCGCTGGCCAGCGAGGAACCGGTAGTGCCGGCCGCTGGCCGGCAATCCCCGGATGCCAGATTCCGCATCCCGCATGCACACACCCCGCCCGATCAGGGGTATCGTTGCCGCTCGCATTGCCAGCAAGGATTACCCGCATGTTGAAGATCTGGGGCCGTCGCAATTCCAGCAACGTCCGCAAGGTGCTGTGGTGTGCCGAGGAAATCGGCCTGCCGTACGAGTCCATCGAGGTCGGTGGCAGCCACGGCGGCACGCAGACGCCGGAATACCAGGCGATGAATCCCAATGGCCTGGTACCGGTGATCGAAGACCACGGCCTGCCGCTGTGGGAATCGAACGCCATCGTGCGCTACCTGAGTGCGCGCTACGCGCTGGGCACGCTGTACGCCGAAGACCCGATGGAACGCGCCCAGGCCGAGAAGTGGATGGACTGGAGCACCTCGCGCATGGCGCCGCTGTACACCGACCTGATCTGGGGCATCATGCGCACCGCTCCGGCCGACCGCGACGAAGCGCGGATCAATGCCGCCATCGTGCGCGCCGGCGACTACCTGGCGATGGCCGATGCCACCCTGGCCAAGCAGCCGTGGCTGTCCGGCGAGACATTCGCGATGGGTGACATCCCGCTGGGCTCGCTGATCTATGCCTGGTTCGAACTGCCGATCCAGCGTCCGGAACTGCCGCACCTGGCCGACTGGTACGCCCGTCTTCGCGAGCGCCCCGCCTACCAGCGCGGCGTGATGTCGCCGCTGACGTAAGCGAAAGCGTCGGGGGTCAGAGCCCTTTTCTGCGAAAAGGGATCCGACCCCAGGGCATCGGGGTCGGATCCCACCCGACGGGTGGGCTCTGACCCCTCAATAAAGATCCGTCGGATCCACATCCAGCGACCAGCGCACCTTGCGTGCTTCCGGCAGCGCATACAGCTGCGGTACCAGTTGCGAAAGCACCCCGTGCAGCGGTGGCCGCTGCGCGGCAGACAGCAGCAGCTGGGCGCGCTGGTAACCGGCGCGCCGTGGCATCGGCGCCGGCATGGGGCCATAGGCCTCCACCACGTCCTGCTCGCCCAGCAGCTGTCGCGCTGCCAGCAGGAATGCATTGGCATGCTCCACCTGCTGCGCTTCGGCGCGCATCAGCGCCAGATGCGCGAACGGCGGGAATCCTGCGGCCTGGCGCTGGTTCAACTCGGCCTGCGCAAACGGGTGGTAGCCACCGCTGACCAGGGTCTCCAGCAGTGGGTGCCCCGGGTGATGCGTCTGCAGCCAGACTTCGCCCGGGTCGCGCGCGCGTCCGGCGCGACCGGCGACCTGGATCAGCTGCTGCGCCAGTTTCTCGCTGGCGCGGAAGTCGGCCGAGAACAGGCCCTCGTCGATGCCGACCACCACCACCAGGGTCAGCTTGGGCAGGTCGTGGCCCTTGGCCAGGATCTGCGTGCCGACCAGGATGCCGGGCTGGTCGCCCAGTTTCGCCAGCTGTTGTTCCAGTGCATCGCGTCGCGAGGTGGTGCTGCGGTCGATGCGCACCACCGGGAAGTCGGCGAAGGCGGCGGTGAGATGTTCTTCCAGGCGCTCGGTGCCGATGCCCTGCGGTTGCAGCGCCAGACTCCCGCACGCGGGGCATGCCAGCGGCGCCGGTTGCCGCGCACCGCAGTGATGGCACTGCAGGCGACGACCGCCGCCATGCACGGTCATCGGTGCATCGCAGCGGTTGCATGGCGCGGTCCAGCCGCAGTCGTGGCACAGCAGTACCGGCGCATAGCCACGGCGGTTCTTGAACACCAGCACCTGCTGGCCGCGCTGCAGGTGCTCGCCAATGCCGGCCAGCACGTCGGCCGAGAGGCCGTCATGCAATGGTCGCTTGCGCACATCAAGGATGCGCACGCGCGGTGGCCGCGCATCACCGGCACGCTGCTTCAGGCGCAGGTGGGTGTAGCGCCCGGCATAGGCGTTGTGCAGCGTCTCCAGTGAAGGCGTAGCGCTGCCCAGCAGAACCGGAACGCCCAGCGCCTTGCCCCGGACCAGAGCGAAATCGCGTGCGTGGTAGCGGATGCCGTCCTGCTGCTTGTAGCTGCCGTCATGCTCCTCGTCGACGATCAGCAGGCCGGCCTGCGGCAGCGGCGTGAACACCGCCGAGCGGGTGCCGACGATCACCCGTGCCTCGCCGCGCGAAGCCGCCGCCCAGACCCGGGCGCGCTCGTTGTCGTTCAACCCCGAATGCAGTGCATGCACGGCGATGCCGAGGCGGCCGCGGAAGCGTGCCAGGGTCTGCGGGGTGAGGCCGATTTCCGGCACCAGCACCAGCGCCTGCTTGCCTTGGGCCAGGCAGTGGATGATGGCCTGCAGGTAGACCTCGGTCTTGCCGCTGCCGGTTACGCCATCCAGCAGGAACGGTTGGAAGCCCTCGACTGCGTTGATCGCCGCCACGGCCTCTGCCTGCTCCGTGTTGAGGGTGGGGCCAGGCAGTGGCTGCGCGTGCTGCGGAGCGACGCGCAGCGCCACGCGTTCGGCCAGCTCGCGCTTGGCCAGGCTGCGCGCGGCGGTGCGCCAGTCGTCCATGCGTTCGCCCAGCACGTCCTCATCGACGATGGCGTCGGCCAGCAGCTCGGCCAGCTGCCGGGGGCGGCTGCCGGCGCGCAGTTTTTCGCGCTGGGCGCGGCCTTCGGCGGTCAGCTGCCAGCCCCAGTGATGAGTGTCGGGCAGGGCGTCGCCATGGCGCAGCGGGCCCGGCAGGGCGGTGCTCAGCACCTCGCCCAGTGGCGCATGGGTGTAGCGCGCCAGCCACTGCAGGCTGTGCCACAGCTCGCCCTGGAGCAGCGGTTGCGGGTCGCACCAGGCCAAGGCCTGGCGCAGTCCCTGGCCGTCATCGGTCTGGCCGTGCCCCACCACCACGCCGACCAGCTCGCGGTTGCCGAACGGCACCTTCAGGCGGCAGCCGACCGCGACCGTGGGGCCATCGCCCTCTGGTGACAGGTAGTCGAACAGGCGCGGCAGCGGGACGGGCAGGGCGACCTGCAGGGTCGGAATGGGTGAAAGCATCGGGCCAGTGTAACGGGCCATGCGCGCGCGGATGGCAGGGGCCAGAGACTGCCGGGGGGCCCTCGTCGAATCATAAATGTCACCTAAATATCGGTGTCCATTGGAGATTCAGTCTTATCCACATGTTCTGTGGATAACGTTGTGCGTTACCGGTCGACGGGAACGCAGGAGGCCGATGGCGACGAGCTCACGCTTGGGTTGGTCAAAAAATCGCCACACTTCAAAGTCATTCAAAATCAACAACTTGAGTGTGAAACATTGCTGAAACAGAGTGAATTCAGCTGGATGCCGCAGTTTTCCCCGAGGCGGGCGTGGTGCTGTGCACAACCTGCAGCACGAAGTGCCTGCGCGCGCAAGTCCTACGGGTGCCGATGGGCTGCCGCTATCATGCCGGCAGACCTTTGGAGTGACCGATGACGGCTGTGCCCGCCCCTGTTTCCTCGACCGCGGCCGGCGCGCTGTCGGCGTTCCTGCGCGGCGTCGAGCGCCGCGCCCTGGTGGTGGCTGAGCTGCAGTGCGGCGATGCCGCGCGAGCCGAGCAGACCCTGGTGGCGGTGATGCGCGCCTTCGCCGCGGTCGCCAGCGACCTGCCGATGGCGCAGTGGCCGACCCGCTTCTGGACCCTGCTGGGCCAGCGCCAGGCGCTGCGCGAGCCGGTGGGCGGCCAGTGGCTGCCGCCGTTGGCCGCGCTGGGCGAGATGGGGCCGCTGCCGCGCTTGGCATTCCTGCTGCGGGTGGGCGGCAGTCTGGACGAGGGTATCGCCATGCGCGTGCTCGACCAGGACGAAGCGGGCTACCAGCACCTGCTGGCTGATGCCTGCCCCCGTGATGCGCACGGCCAGCCCGATGCGTCGGCATGGCGCCAGCTGGCCGAACAGGTGCAGCTGCGCATCCGCGACCTGCCGGCCAAGCGCCTGCAGCAGCTGCAACAGCCGGCTGCGTCGGCCGCCAGCAATGAAGCTCCCGCGACCAGCTGGCGCGCACCGCAGCGCGATGATCGTGCGACCGCCCAGGGCAAGCGGCGGCGTCCCAATGCCAGGCCGCGCTGGCGCGGCCCGGTGATCCTGCTGGTGACGGTGGCGGTGCTGTTGGCTGCGGCACTGGGCTGGCGCTACTGGCAAGGACATTCATCCGGTAGCGACGCTCCACTGCCGGAAGGGGTAGTGGGCGAAGCTGGCCCGGTCACGGTGGAAGCTCTTCCGCCGAGCAAGGTCAATGCCACGCCGGATGCGACCCCGGCCCAAGCCTCCGACGACGCCATGATGCTGGCCGACCGCGACTATCCGCTGGTGGCCGATGCCGATCTGTATGCCTGGACCGCCGTCGGCGGCCCGTTGCCGGTGGACGAATCGCAATCCAGGCCGAGCCGGCCCGAGCCGGCCAGCGCCACGCTGGAAACCGCTGCCGCCGATGAATAAGACCCTGTTCGCCAGCCTGCTGCTGGCCCTGCCGTTGTCGCTGTCCGCCGCGCCGCAGACCTTGAGCGTGCCGCTGCCGCCGCCAGTGCCGGGCAGTTCACCGGCGGCTCCCGCTCCGGCCACCACAAACACGACGCCCGCTGCGTTCACCCAGCTCGACGCCCAGCAGCAGCGTCAGCGCCGTGCCGACTACGCGGCCTGGCGCGCCCTGCCGGAGAGCGAGCGGGAGCGCATCCGGCAGGCTGCGGCGCGGTTCAATGCGCTGCCGGCGGACCAGCAGCAGCGCCTGCGCGAGCAGTTCCAGGCGCAGGACCAGGCCTTCCGCGAGGGCTGGCGGCTGGGCCCGCAGCTGGGACTGGAGTTCCCCAAGCTGCACGGCCTGTTCGGCTTCGTGCCACCGGAACAGCGCGAGGCCGCGCTGGCCGTGCTGCGCCAGCTCAGCCCGGCGCAGCTGGCCCAGCTGACCCTGGTCGCGCAGCGCACGCCACCGCAGGAGCGTGACACGGTGCGAGGCGCGTTCCTCGCCGTGCCCGCCGCCGAGCGCGATGCCTGGCTCAAGCGCCAGGCGGGTCAGTAAACCGGAAGGCGTAGCGTCCAGGGGTAGCGTCGACTGTTGGTCGACTGCTCTTCATACTGATCCGCGAAAAACCCGCGCTGCGCGCGGAAGTCGACTGACAGTCGACTCTACAGGGCGGGCGGTTTTCCCGGTAACGCGATCGCAACGCGTGATGCCGGGGCCTGCCGGAACCCAGCATTCACGCCATGTCATGGGAATGCGCGCGCTGCGCGCGTAAGATGACCGGCCGCAACCCGGTGCCTGTGCCCTTCGCGCGCAACCGTAGTTCGCGTCAAGCACCTTATGTCTACTGCAACCTCCACGCCGCGCTTCAGCAAGGAAGTCGGCGCCACCGGTCTGCTCGCCCTGCCGCTTGTGCTCGGGCATGTGTCCACCGGCCTGATCTCCTTCGTCGACAACGTGATTGCCGGCCACCATGCCACCGCGACCCTGGCCGCAGTGACCATCGGCACGGCGCTGCTGTGGCTGCCGATGCTGATCCCGATCGGCACCCTGATCTCGCTCACCGCCTCGGTATCGCAGCTGCACGGCGCCGGCCGCGAGCGCGAGATCGGCCCGCTGTTCCGCCAGGCACTGTGGCTGGCGCTGGGGCTGGGGCTGATCATGTTCACCTTCCTCACGGTGGTGCCGCCGCTGCTGCCATCGTTCGGGATCGCGCCGGACATCGTGCCGGGGGCGACCGCGTTCCTGCACGCGGTGCGCTGGGGCGGGCCCGCACTGACCCTGTACTTCTGCATGCGTTACCTGAGCGAAGGCATGCACTGGACGTTGCCGACCATGCTGCTCGGCTTCGGCGGCCTGCTGGTGCTGGCGCCGATGGGCTACGTGCTGGCCAACGGCAAGCTCGGTTTCCCGGAACTGGGTGCGGAAGGCCTGGGCATCGCTTCGGCGGTGATGATGTGGCTGCAGGCCACGGCGTTTGCCCTCTACCTGTGGCGCACCAAGCGCTTCGCCCACCTGCAGCTGTTCTCGCACTTCGAAGGACCGCGCTGGAAGGCGATCTGGGACCTGCTGCGCACCGGCCTGCCGATCGGCATTACCGTGCTGATGGAAGGCGGCCTGTTCATCGTCACCGCGCTGCTGATCGGCCGCCTGGGTGCGAATGAAGCGGCCGCGCACCAGATCGCGATCAACGTGGCGCAGCTGTGCTTCATGATCCCGATGGGCGTGGCCGAGGCCACCACCGTGCGCGTCGGCCATGCGGTTGGCCGTGGCGATGGCTTCGGCGTACGGCGTGCGGCCTGGGCCGGCTACGCGATCATCATGGGCACGCAGACGCTGTCGGCGGCGGTGCTGCTGTTCGGCCACGATGCCATCGTCGGTGTCTACACCAACGACCTGGCGGTGGCCGGCCTGGCCTCGACCCTGCTGCTGTACGCGGCCACCTTCCAGTTCCCGGATGGCATCCAGGTGCTGTCGGCCGGCGCGCTGCGCGGCCTGAAAGACACCCGCGTGCCGATGTTCATCGCCATGTTCGCTTACTGGGGCCTGGGCATGCCGCTCGGCGCCGGGCTCGGCCTGGGTCTGGGCATGGGCCCGCAGGGCATGTGGATCGGCCTGATCGTTGGCCTGACCGCCGCTGCCATCCTGATGGGCTGGCGCCTGCGCCGCAGCAGCCTGCGCATCGGCCAGTCGATGTTGTCCTGACCTTTGCGCCCGTCATGCCGACCCATGGCGGGCGATCCCCTGACTTGTGTCCGATGCTGCATCACGCGGCACCGGCTATGCTGGTACCACGGCAAGAAGCCATCCGGAGCGTTCCATGAATCAACCCGTGCCCCCGCTGCCCCCGGCGCGTCGCAACCCCGTCGCCAGTTTCTTCATCGGGCTGTGGGACGTCATGAACTTCACCCGCCGGTTGATCCTCAACCTGCTGTTCTTCGGCCTGCTGTTCCTGCTGCTGGTGATGTTCGTCATCGCGGCGGGCATGGGTGCCGGTGCCAGCAAGTCACTGCAGGATCGCACCACCCTGGTGATCGCCCCGGAAGGTCGTCTGGTCGAGCAGTTCAGCGCCGACCCGGTCAGCCGTGCACTGGCCAAGGCGGTGGGCGACAACGGCGCCGAAGAGATCCAGCTGCGCGACCTGCTGCGGGTGATCGAGTCGGCCAAGGAAGACAAGAAGATCGAGCGCGTGGTGCTGGAGCTGGACAAGCTGCAGCCGTCCGGCTTCGCTTCGCTGCGTGAAGTGGCCACCGCGCTGCAGGACCTGCGTGCCTCCGGCAAGCAGCTGGTGGCCTACAGCGAGAGCATGGGCCAGTCGCAGTACCTGCTGGCCGCACAGGCCGACGAGGTCTACCTGGACCCGATGGGGTCGGTGGTGCTCGAGGGCCTGGGCCGCTACCGCCAGTACTTCCGCACCGGCCTGCAGGACAAGCTGGGCGTGGACGTGCACCTGTTCAAGGTGGGCGAATACAAGTCCGCGGCCGAGCCGTACGTGCTCGATGCGGCCTCGCCGGCCTCCAAGGAAGCCGACCTGTTCTGGATGAACGACGTGTGGCAGCGCTATCTGGCGGACATCGCCAAGGCGCGTCGCCTGGACCCGGCACAGCTGGCCGCCGGCATCGACACGCTGCCGGAAGGCATCGCCGCCGCCGGTGGCGACCTGGCCAAGTTCGCCCTGCAGCAGAAGCTGGTGACCGCGCTGAAGACCCGCGAGGAGTTCGAGGATCTGATGATCGAGCGCGGCGTGGCCGATGACGATGCCGACGGTGGTTTCCGCAACGTCGACTTCGGCACCTACCTGGGCCAGCTCGATGCGCGCCGCAACCCGGTGGACAACCGTCCGCAGGTAGCGGTGGTTGTGGCCGCCGGCGAAATCAGCGGCGGCGATCTCCCGGCCGGCCGCATCGGTGGCGAATCGACCTCGGCGCTGCTGCGTGCCGCGCGTGACGACGAGAACGTGAAGGCGGTGGTGCTGCGCGTGGATTCGCCAGGCGGTGAAGTGTTCGCCTCCGAGCAGATCCGCCGCGAAGTGGTGGCCCTGCAGGCCGCCGGCAAGCCGGTGGTGGTGTCGATGGGCGACCTGGCCGCCTCCGGTGGCTACTGGATCAGCATGAATGCCGATCGCATCTATGCCGATCCGTCGACCATCACCGGTTCGATCGGCATCTTCGGCATGGTGCCGAACTTCAGCCGCGCGCTGGACAAGATCGGCGTGCACACCGATGGTGTCGGCACCACCCGTTTCGCGGGTGCGTTCGATGTCACCCGCCCGATGGATCCGGCCGTGGGCCAGGTCATCCAGTCGGTGATCAACAAGGGTTACGCCGACTTCACCGGTCGCGTCGCCGACGCCCGCAAGAAGCCGGTCGAGGCCGTCGACGAAGTGGCGCGTGGCCGCGTGTGGAGCGGTGCGCAGGCCAAGGAACGTGGCTTGGTCGATGCCTTCGGTGGCCTGAAGGATGCCGTGGCCGATGCCGCCAGCCGTGCCAAGCTGGGCAAGGCCGATGCCTACCGCGTGCGCTACATCGAGAAGGCGGCGACGCCGTTCGCGCAGTTCGTCAGCGGTTTCGCCGGCAGCCGCGCCGGCGCCTGGATGCTGTCCGACTCGGGCATGGCGCGGATGGTGCTGGCGCGCGCGATGCCGGAAGTGGATACGCAGCTGCGCTTTGTCGAGAACGCGGCGCGCGAGAAGGGCAACGGCACGCCGGTGAAGGCGCTGGCCTACTGCTTCTGCGGGTTCTGATCGGCAGCGGTGACGAATGAAAACGCCCGGCCCTGGCCGGGCGTTTTCGTTGGTGGGGTCGGATCCCTTTGCCCCGCAAAGGGCTCTGACCCCACAGGTCACTGCGTCGCGTCGGCCTCGGCCTTGCGTTCGCGTGCGGCGGCCTCTTCCACGGCCTTCCCTGCGTCCTTCGCACGGTCCAGCGGTTCCTGCATCGCACGCGACATCGCTTTGGGCACCGGTGGCTTCTCCGGGTTCGGCGTCGGCGGCCGCTGGCAGGCCACCAGCAGCACGCCGGCCAGCAGGGACGAGAACAGGGTCAGGATGCGCATGGCGGCTCTCCGCAGTGGGCGTACGTGCAGTGTCGCATCCTCGGCAGAGGGCCGCCGTGAGCGCGTATCCTTGCCGCATCGAAATGCAGCGGGCGCGGCCCCGGAGGAAACATGACCCAGCAACGGTGGCGCCTGGACGGGCAGACCGCCCTGATCACCGGTGCCAGCGCCGGTATCGGCCTGGCCATCGCGCACGAACTGGCCGGCTTCGGCGCGGACCTGATGATCGTCGGGCGCGATATCGACATGCTGGAGACCGCGCGCGACGAGCTGCTGGATGTGTATCCGCAGATGCAGGTGCACGCGCTGGCCGCCGATGTCTCCGACGACGAGGACCGCCGGCAGATCCTGGACTGGGTGGAAGACCACAGTGATGGCCTGCACATCCTGGTCAACAACGCTGGCGGCAACGTCACCAAGGCGGCCACGGAGTATTCAGAGGACGAATGGCGGAAGATCTTCGAGACCAACCTGTTCTCGGCGTTCGAGCTGTCGCGCTACGCGCATCCGCTGCTGGCTCGCCACGCATCGTCGTCGATCGTCAACGTCGGCAGCGTGTCCGGCCTGACCCATGTGCGCAGCGGCGTGGTCTACGGCATGAGCAAGGCCGCGATGCACCAGATGACCCGCAACCTGGCCGTCGAGTGGGCCGAGGATGGCATCCGGGTCAATGCAGTGGCGCCGTGGTACATCCGCACGCGGCGGACCTCCGGTCCGTTGTCGGACCCGGATTACTACGAGGAAGTGATCAACCGCACGCCGATGCGTCGTATCGGCGAGCCGGAGGAAGTGGCCGCCGCGGTGGGCTTCCTGTGCCTGCCGGCAGCCAGCTATGTCACCGGTGAGTGCATCGCGGTGGATGGCGGCTTCCTGCGCTACGGGTTCTGATCTTTCAGGGGGTAGTGCCGGCCGCTGGCCGGCAACTGCAATCATCTGAAGATCCTGTGGTTGCCGGCCAGCGGCCGGCACTACCGGGTGGCGGTCACCCCGGTACCGGGCAGTTGCTGGCCTCCAACACCGCCTGCAGCCGCTCGCGTTCACCGCGCGCGGTATCGCGGTTTTCCGGTGCGGCGAAGCGTTCACGGCCGCGGGCATCACGGAAGCGCTGCTGCCAGCTGCCGCATCGCTGTGCTTCGGGAAGTTCCTCGCAGCGGTCGCGTACGACTTCGCAGCCGGCCGCGTTCATCGGCGTGACCCCGCCCAGGCCCTGCACCGTCATCGGTTCGCAGCGACCAGGTGATGCCTCGTACTCGTGCAGATAACCGCCGCCCTGTCCGTCGGTGCACTGGAAGATCGGGGGAAGCGGCGGCTTCGGTGGACCGTTGCCTGCTTCGGCACGGGCATCGGCATCACGGCGCAGGGTCGCACTGTCGAGAATCTGGTTGGCACCTTCGCGTTCAACCATTCCCGCTTCCATGATGGTGCGTCCTTCGTCCGCACGTCGTGGTTTCGCTGGGGCCGCAGGGGCAACGGCCGGTCCGGCCGGCACCGGCGCGGGTGTTTCGACGGGGGCGGGTGCAGGTTCCGCAGCCACAGGTGCAGCGGCAGCCGGCTGCGGGTTGGCCGGGCCGGGCACGCGCAGCACCTGCTGCTTGCTGCCGGTGGGGCACGGCGTGCGCTGCAGGGTAGGGACGTCACTACTGCTGGAGGTACAGCGGTAGATCACGCCCTCTTCGGCCAACGCGCTTCCGGGCAGCAGCGCCAGAAGCAACCAGATCAGTCTGTTCATGCTCACAGCGTACAGGCTGCGCTCAACGCTGGCAGTCGCGTGACAGGCGCGCGTCGATGCCACGCTGTTCGTTGTTGATGGCGGTGCGCTCGCTCTGCAATGCGCTGTTGTAGCGACGGTCCAGTTCCCAGCGGCGGTCGCGCAGGCGCGCACAGACCTGCTGTGGCGGCAGCGCGTGGCAGCTGTCGCGCACCAGCACGCTGCCGGCCGGGACCTGCACGCCTACGCCGACGGCGGGCGGCCGGTAACCGGGACCCTCGCCGACGGGCGGACCGATCGGTGTGCCGATGGCCGGGCGCGGACCCGGGTACGATGGGCCCCGATGCCCGTGTGGCAGCCAGACGCTGGTCCACAACGGCACCCAACGCGGATTGCCCTCGTTGCTGTCGCTGGTATAGCGCTGGCCATCGTCGCGCACGCATTCGTAAAGCGGCTGGGGCGGCTGGATGTAGACGTGGCGGACCTCGCGGTCACGCATCACCGGAGATTCGTCCGGCGGTGCGGGCGGCGCATCGCTGCGCACCACCCGCGGCGCTGGATCGCGCGGGCGCTGCAGGTCGCGGACTTCCTGGCGGCCGCTGCTGCAGGGCCTGTCCTGCAGGGCCACGGCGCCGTTGCTGGCGACGCAGCGGTAGACCCGCACATCCTCGGCCGCCGGTGCCGTCGATGGCAGCAGCAGGCACAGGCCCAAAGCGGTGCGCAGCAGGTTCATGACGGCAGGGTGCGCGATTGTCCGGGGCAGCGCAATCGGCCGCTCAGGAGCGCAGCACGTTGCCGCTGAGCGCGTCGCGGATCGGGGTGGGCTGGGCCAGGCCGCCGGTTTCGCCATCCAGGATGCCATCAAGCAGGCGCAGCAGGCGTGGATCCAGTTCTTCGCGGCGGCGCGCCGGTGGTTCGCCGGCCAGGTTGGCGCTGGTGGAGACCAGCGGGCCTCCCCAGGCACGGCAGAGTTCGGCCACCAGCGGGTGGGCGCTGATGCGCACGGCGATGCCGCTGTGCTCCCCGGTGACCCACGGCTGGGCACGGGGTCCGGCCGGCAGGATCCAGGTGTTGGCGCCGGGCCAGCTGGCCAGCACCGCGCGCTGGCGTGCGTCCGGCAGGGCCTGCAGGCGCACCCAGCCTTCCAGCTGCGCCAGATCGGCCGCGACCAGAATCATGCCTTTTTCGATCGGGCGTTGTTTCAGTCGCAGCACCATGTGCACCGCCGCCTCGTGCGAAGGGTCACAGCCCAGGCCCCAGACCGCTTCGGTCGGGTAGGCGATCACGCCGCCCGCACGGAGCGTGGCGACAGCAGAGTCCAGGGTGAGTTCTTTCATGGCGGCGACCGGCCCGGCGTGGGCCTTCATTATCCCCCCGCTGCGTGCAGAAGGGGTGGACCCTGGCACCCGGTAGTGCCGGCCGCTGGCCGGCATCTGATGCTTCTGGGGCTGCCGGCCAGCGGCCGGCACTACCCCTCATCCACGTATGGCGTGGAGTTACTTCGCGGCCTTCTTGACGGCCTTCTTCGCCGGGGCCTTCTTCGCGGCGGCCTTCTTTACTGCTTTCTTGGCCGCGGCCTTCTTGGCAGGCGCTTTCTTTGCAGCGGCCTTCTTCGGCGCCGCTTCCTTCTTCACTGCCGCCTTCTTGGCCGGGGCTTTCTTCGCAGCGGCCTTCTTGGCACCGAAGCCCTTGCGCACCGGCTTGCCGGTTTCTTCCATCAACTGCTGCACTTCAGCCAGGGTCAGCGACGCAGGTTCGCGATCCTTGGGGATCTTGCCGTTCATCCTGCCGTCGCTGATGTACGGGCCGAAGCGGCCGTTCAACACCTGGATGTCGCTGCCCTCGAACTCCTTGATGATCCGGTTGCGCGCGATCTCTTCCTTCTCTTCGATCAGGAACACGGCGCGCGCCAGGTCGATGGTGTACGGGTCGTCCTCCTTCTTCAGCGAGGCATAGGTGCTGCCGCGCTTGGCGAACGGGCCGAAGCGGCCGATGCCGACGCTGACCGGCTCGCCGTTGTCCTCGCCCAGTGCGCGCGGCATCAGGAACAGTTCCAGCGCGTCTTCCAGGGAAATGGTGTGCATCGACTGGCCGGGGCGCAGCGAAGCGAACTTCGGCTTCTCCTCGGCATCTTCGGCGGTGCTGCCGATGGCGGCATAGGGCCCGAAACGGCCCAACCGCACGCTGACCGGCTTGCCGGTCTTGGGGTCGGTGCCGAGCTCGCGCGCGCCACTGGCCTCGGCGCGGTCGACCGATTCCTTCTTGTCTTCGACCAGTTCCTTGAACGGTTCCCAGAAGCGCGACATCAGCGGGATCCAGTCTTCTTCGCCACGCGAGACGGCATCGAGCTCGTCTTCAAGCTTGGCGGTGAAGTCGTAATCCACGTACTGGGTGAAGTGGCTGGACAGGAACTTGGACACCGCGCGGCCCACATCGGACGGGCGGAAGCTGCGGCCTTCCATTTCCACGTACTTGCGGAACAACAGGGTCTGGATGATCGAGGCGTAGGTCGAGGGACGGCCGATGCCGTACTCTTCCAGCGCCTTCACCAGCGCCGCTTCGGTGTAGCGCGGCGGCGGCTGGGTGAAATGCTGTTCGGCCTGGATGCGTTCCAGCGGCACGCGGTCGCCGGGCTTCATCGCCGGCAGCTTGCGGCCTTCGTCCTCGTCCTCGGCACTCTTGTTGTCCTTGCCTTCCTCGTACACGGCCAGGAAGCCGGGCACGACCACGGTGGTGCCGCTGGCGCGGAACACGTGTTCGCTGCCGGCCGACAGGTCGACGCTGACCGTGTTGAGCGTGGCCGGAATCATCTGGCAGGCCACTGCACGCTTCCAGATCAGCTCGTACAGGCGGCGCTCGTCGTCGGTGAGGAAGCGGGCGACCTGGGCCGGGGTGCGCAGGGCCGAGGTCGGGCGTACCGCTTCGTGCGCTTCCTGGGCGTTCTTCGACTTGGTCTGGTAGGTGTTGGGCTGGTCGGGCAGCGAGGCGATGCCGTAATCACGGGCGATCACGTCGCGGATCTCGGCCAGCGCATCCTGCGACAGGTTCACCGAGTCGGTACGCATGTACGAGATCAGGCCGACGGTGCCTTCGTCACCAATCGCCACGCCTTCATACAGCTTCTGCGCCACCTGCATGGTCTTGCGGGTGGTGAAGCCGAGCTTGCGCGAGGCTTCCTGCTGCAGGGTGGAGGTGGTGAACGGCGGCGCCGGGCGGCGCTTGCGCTCCTTGCTGGCCACGTCGGTGACGTGCAGCGAGCCCTGCGCGGCCTGCTGGATGCGCATCCGCGCCGCTTCAGCGGTGTCGCCATCGGTGATGGTGAACTGCTCGAACTTCTGCCCGTCCAGCTTGATCAGCTTGGCGTTGAAGTGCTGCGACGGGTGCGCGCACTCGGCGGCGATCGACCAGTACTCGCGGGCGATGAAGGCTTCGATCTCTTCCTCGCGCTCGACGATCATGCGCAGCGCCGGGCTCTGCACGCGGCCGGCGGACAGGCCGCGCTGGACCTTGCGCCACAGCACCGGCGACAGGTTGAAACCGACCAGGTAATCCAGCGCGCGGCGCGCCTGCTGGGCATCGACCAGGTCGCTGGCGATCGCGCGCGGCTGGCTGATGGCTTCCTTGATGGCGCGCGGGGTGATCTCGGTGAACACCACGCGCTGCATCGGCTTGTCCTTGACCAGCCCGCGTTCCTTCAGGATCTCGGCGATATGCCAGCTGATCGCTTCACCCTCGCGATCCGGGTCGGTCGCCAGCAGGATGTCGTCGGCGCCCTTGGCGGCCTTGGCGATCGCGTCGACGTGCTTCTCGTTCTTGTCGATCACGTCATAGTGCATGGCGAACCCGTTGTCCGGGTCGACCGCGCCTTCCTTCGGAATCAGGTCACGCACATGCCCATACGAGGCCAGGACGGTGTAGTCCTTGCCGAGGTATTTGTTGATCGTCTTGGCCTTGGCCGGCGATTCGACGATGAGCAGGTGCTTGGGCATGGCAGCAGGGTCTGTGGGGCGAACCGTGGGGAAGGGGCCGCTAGGGTGGAGCAAATGGCCGCATTAGTGAAGCGGCCACGCGCAAATCCATAAACTGAACGCCCGGTAATGTGCCGGGCGTTCAGGTTTCACCTTATTAGAGGAATCACGCCCGGCCAGCCCGTGTCAAGCAGCCAGCCGTGAGGATGGCCGTTCAGGAGGCCATCTTGGCGATGAAGCCGACCGCGAACACCAGCAGCGCCAGGCCCACCAGCGACAGTACCGCCGTCAACACCAGTACCAGCACGGTGACGGTGCCCAGCTCGCGGCGCTGCAGGTGGGGCTGGTCGGTGTAGGCCCAGCGGTCGACCACCAGAGTGTCGCAGATCATGTCGTGCAGGCCCTGCTTGCGTTCGGTGAAGGCCGCCATCAGGAAGCCGATGCCGAGGGTGAAGCTGCTCAGCAGCATGGCCCAGTAACGACCGAACGCGCGGGCCTTGGTCAGGCGCTCGCCGTTGCCGCGGACGACCTTGATGCCGACCGCCATCTTGCCCAGCGTGGCGCCGCCCTTCGAGGCATGGAACCAGGTGTAGTACGCCATGCCGATGCAGAGGTTGATCAGGGCACTTGCCAGCTGGGCCACGATCTCGATGGCTGATTCGCCACTGCCCACCGCGCCCATGCTGGCGCCCAGGATCGCACCGAGGATGGCTCCTATCATGCTGCCGGGGATGACCAGCACGAAGTAGTCGATCATGTAGGCCGCCACGCGCTTCCAGAAGCCTGCGTAGACCACTTCACCGCCAACCACAGGCTGTGCGTGGCCACCGCTGCCGACGGCGGCTGGAGCGCTGTATGGCGAGCTGCTGAGCGCGCCGGTGCCGGGCAGCGGTGCGGTGCCGCTGTCGATGGCGGCATAGTCGCTGCGCAGGTCGAACCCGCCGCTGCTGGTGGCAGTGGTGGCATCGGCCAGCGTCTGCAGGCCGAGCTCGTCGACCACCTGGCGCAGTGCAGCCCACTGGGCCATGCCCTCGCGCCAGACCAGGGTGTCCAGGTTCAACTGGCCGCGCTGGAAGCGCTGGCGGATCTCCTGGACCGGCAGCGGGCCCTGGCGTTGCTGTCCTTCGGCGTAGTACCACTCAGTCATTGCATGTTCCCTGTTGAATCATCCTTGGAGGTGCTGGCGTGCGCGTGGCTCAGCCGCGGCACGTCGGCGGCAGGTACTTGTCGTTGCTTTCGCCACTGCATTCCCACCGGCCGCTGTCGCGATCGTATTCCAGCCACAGCAGGTCGCCGTCGATGCCCTTGCCTGGTACCGCCAGCGTTGCTTCGATGCCGCAGTGACCGTTGTTGAAGCGGCCGATGTTCACCGCCGACAGGCCCGCGTTGGCGAAGTCGCCCGGGGCCGGGAAGCCGGCGTCATTGGCACCCGGGCAGCGCCCTTCGTCATCGGCGAAATGCTGCACCTGGTCCTTCAGCGGCTGCAGCGCGGCCACGGCGCCGGCGACTTTGCTGCGCACGGTGTAGTCGTTGTAGGCCGGCAGCGCGATGGCGGCCAGGATGGCCACGATCGGGACCAGTACCAGCAACAGGGCACCACCGATGATGGCGGTCAGCGCACAGCCGGACAGCTTCTTTTTCGGTGCCGGCAGGACGGTGGCCGATGCACTGGCGGCGTAGGGCGTGGACGCCGGCAGTACCGGCGGCTGCGGCGGAGGCGGTGCGACGGGTTCCGGTTCCGGTTCGGGTTCGACCGGCGGTACGGCGGCGTCCAGCGCCGGCACGATCAGGCCGAGTTCGTCCACGACGGTGCGCAACGGCTGCCATTGCGGCAGTCCGTCGCGCCAGACCAGGGTGTCCAGGGTGATCTGGTTGTTGCGGAACAGCTCGACCAATTGTTCCGCCGGCAGCGGACCTTGCTGCCGGTTGCCTTCTGCATGGAACCACTCGCTCACGGGGACGCTCCTGAATGCGCTATGCCCCCAAGTGTACGGTCAGTGCAGGGGTTCTGGCTCGTCCATGAACATCTGCGTCTCCATCCAGGCATAGGCCGCTTCGGAGCCAGGCTGGTTGAACAGCACCATCAGTACGACCCACTTCAGGTCGTCCAGGTCCAGTTCGTCCTGGTCCAGGGCCATCGCCCGGTCCAGCACCAGCTCGCGCTGGTCGGCGTCGAGGATGCCGTGCTGTTCCAGGTACAGCAGGAAGCCGCGGCATTCCACGTCCAGCTTGTCCAGCTCGGGGCCGTGGTAGACGCGCACGGGGCCGTCGACCCGTGCCTGGGCCACGCTCGGCCGCTGCGCGGCCAGGGCGTCGAGCCAGTCGAACGCCTTGTTGATCTCGGTTGGGCTGAAACCGGCCTGGATCAGGCCGTTCTGGAGCGAATCGCGGTCACGGATCAGGTCCGCGTCTTCGCTGAAATAGTGTTCAAACAGGTACAGCAGTACGTCCAGGATGCTCTCTTTCATTGCCCCTCGGCCTGCGTCGCGCGACGCTGTGGAGGTGAAGAAACTAGGGAGTTCGACAGTAGCGGCCGTGTACGCACACCACGATTCCCGCCAGTTCCATGGCCAGCAGCATGGAGGACACCTGGGGCGCCGTCAATCCACAGCGTGTGATCAGTGAATCCATACTGCTTGGGTCGTGGTCCAGGGCCCGCCACAAGCACTGGTAGTCAGGGTCGTCGGCCCAGCGCGCCGGCAGGAGCGCCGGCGGTGCCTGTTCAGTGGGGGTGCCCAGCCGTGATTGCAAGCCCGGCAGCTGCTGGCGAAGGGCAGGGGCCAGCAGTTCCAGCACTTCCTCGGGGCGCTCGACCAGTGCGGCCCCTTCACGGATCAGCCGGTGGCAGCCCGCTGCGCGTGGGTTGAGTACCGAGCCGGGCAGGGCACAGACTTCACGGCCCGCCTCGGCAGCCAGCCGTGCGGTGATCAGGGCGCCGGAGCGTTGCGCGGCCTCGACCACCACCGTCGCTAGCGCCAGCCCGGCTACCAGGCGGTTGCGCGCGGGGAAGTGGCCCGGGCGTGCCGGTGTGCCGGGCAGGTACTCGCTGAGCACCGCGCCCTCGGCGGCGATCCGCCCCTGCAACCGTTGGTGGCTGTCCGGATAGGCCCGATCAGGGCCGGTCCCGATCACCGCCACGGTGCAGCCGCCTGCCTCCAGTGTGGCCAGATGGGCGGCCGCGTCGATGCCGGCCGCCAGGCCACTGGTTACGGCCAGTCCGGCCTCGACGAAGCAGCCGGCAAAGCGCGCGGCCAGCGCGCGTCCTCCCGGGGTTGGCGAGCGGCTGCCGACCAGCGCCACCGAGGGGCGCCAGGCCAGGCTCGGATCGCCCGCCACGAACAGCGCCAGTGGCGGGTTCGGGACGTCCAGCAGGGGCGGCGGAAAGGCCGCATCGGCGAAGGACAACAGATGGTGGTCGTCGTCTTCCAGCCAGTGCCGTGCCACGGTCCAGGCGCGGGCGTCGGGGTGTTCCAGTGCAGCGCACTGCTCTGGCGTGCAACCGTGCGCGCGCCAGGTCGCGGCGCCCTGCGCGATCGCGGTCTGCGCGCTGCCCGCGGCCTGCAGCAGGGACCGCCGTGGCGCCAGCGCGCCGCCTGCCATCACCAGGCGCAGCAGCGCCTCATCAGCTTGCTTGGTCATTCCCCCACTATCGAGCGCATGCAACAAAGGCGCCCTAGGGCGCCTTCGCATGTGGCTGTCAGGCTTTGCCGGAGACCGCCCCTGTAGAGTCGACTGTCAGTCGACTACCGCGCGCAGCGCGGGCGATTTCGGGGGGGCGGTGAAGAGCAGTCCACTAACAGTCGACTCTACCGCGCGTCCGGGTGCAGCGCGTTGTACCCCACGCGCACCGGCTTCACGCCCTGCATCACCAGCGCGTAGCTGACATTGTCAAAGGTGCGGAACACCATGGCATGCGCCGCGTACTCGTCCGGCAGCGAGACCCGGCCGGCGCCGGTGCTGAGCGAATCGTCCGTGCGCGACGAGTTCGGGTACTTCATGCGGTGCGCCACATGGCGGCCCGGGCGCCACAGCGAGAACACGGTTCCATTGTCCACGCCCTGCGTGCGACCAGCCGAGATCGCGATCACGTCGCGGGGGCCGCCGGCGGTGAACATGTCGGTGACGGCCAGCACGCGTACGTCGACGCCCTCGACGCCTGCGGCGGGGACATGGGGCACGAACTGCAGGTCGTACGGCCTGGCCTCGATCGGCACCAGGCGGTCGCCGGCACGCACCTCACGGCCGCCTTCGTTCTTGTCCAGCACCAGGGTGGACGCCTCGACCTTGCCTCCGGCGACATGGGTGATGGTGCCGGTGGCGACCTGGGCCAGCTCATAGCCGAGCACGCCGCGGCGGTGGTTGGGTGCGCTGTAGGCGCGCCACAGGTTGCCGCTGCCCGGGGTGACGTCGCCGTTGGCGGTCAGGTCCTCGGTCGGCTTGGGCTGGGCGTAGCGCACGGTCGGGCGGACAACCGCCCAGCGCTGGCCTACCTGGGCGTCGGCCAGGCGCACATAGACGGCGTGGCCGCTGGTGGCGCGCAGGCGTTCCTCTTCCAGGCCGGCCACGTAGGGCAGCTGCTCGATGCTGTCGACCACGCTCAGCTGCTTCAGGAACGGCTCGACCTGGGCCAGCGGAATGGCGTCGATCGGGGCCTCCTGGCGTGGGCCGGGCCGGGCCGCCACGGTCACCCGGTCCAGGTAGGCCAGGCTCAGGACGTCACCGGGATAGATCAGGTGCGGATTGGCGATCTGCGGATTGGCCTGCCAGATCTCCGGCCACAGCCACGGCTTCTGCAGGAAACGTGCGGCGATATCCCACAACGTATCCCCTTTTCGGACCACATAGGTGTCCGGGTGCCCGCCATTCACTTCCACGGCGGTAGCATAGGCAGCCACGGTCAGCATCGCCGCGGCGACGACCGTACGAAAACGAAGCAACATAGGTGTGAAGCCCTGATTCCCCAACAGGTTCGCGCACTATAGTCCAGAAACCGGGGCGCAAGGCAAGCGTTGGAGCTAGAATCTGCGACGTATGCCGGCGTGCCGGCCCCCTATCCGGAAACAGCCATGGCCCTTCTCCCCATTCTCGAGTTCCCCGATCCGCGCCTGCGTACCAAGGCCGCGTTGATCGAAGCTGCCGAAGTCACCACGCCGGCCTTCCAGGAACTGATCGACAACATGTTCCTGACCATGTACGACGCCCCGGGCATCGGCCTGGCCGCCACCCAGGTGGACGTGCACAAGCGCTTCATGGTCATCGACGTCAGCGAAGAAAAGAATGAACCGCATGTGTTCATCAATCCGGAAATCGTCGCCAAGGACGGGGGCCGGGTGTACCAGGAGGGCTGCCTGTCGGTTCCGGGCATCTTCGCCGACGTGACCCGTGCCGACACCATCACCGTGAAGTACCTGGACCGCAACGGCCAGGAACAGCAGATGGAGGCTGGTGACGTGCTGGCCACCTGCATCCAGCACGAGATGGATCACTTGGACGGCAAGCTGTTCATCGACTATCTGTCGCCGCTCAAGCGCGAGATGGTGCGCAAGAAGCTGGCCAAGCAGCGCAAGCACGTGGCGTGATCGCCAATCCGGGCCACCCTTCGGGTGGCCCGTGCCTGCGCGGCTCGCGCGGGCTCTACGGCGCCGGCCGACGGCGCCGTTTTCTTTCCTGCACGAATCCATCCTGCAAGTGGGGTAGCCATGAGGATTGTCTTTGCCGGTACGCCGGAATTCGCGGTGTCGTCGCTGCGCGCGGCTGCGCGCCACCATGAGGTCGTGGCCGTCTATACCCAGCCTGATCGCCCGGCCGGCCGAGGCCGTGGCCTGGCGCCTTCGCCGGTCAAGCTCGAAGCCGTGGCCCGTGGCATTCCGGTCTACCAGCCGGAGTCGCTGAAGGAGGCGGCTGCCCAGCAGCAGTTGCGCGACCTGCAGCCGGACCTGATGGTGGTGGTGGCCTATGGCCTGATCCTGCCCAAGGCAGTACTGGCCATCCCGACCCATGGTTGCTGGAACGTGCATGCCTCGCTGCTGCCGCGCTGGCGCGGCGCTGCGCCGATCCAGCGTGCGATCCAGGCTGGTGACGCGAAGACCGGGGTGTGCCTGATGCAGATGGAGGCTGGCCTGGATACCGGCCCGGTGCTGCTGCACCAGGAGCTGCCGATCGCCGCCACCGATACCGGCGGCCAGCTGCACGACAAGCTGGCCGAGCTTGGTGCCCAGGTGTTGTCCGATGGCCTGGGCCTGCTGCGTGCGGGCATCAAGCCGATCGCGCGACCGCAGCCGGAACAGGGCGTGACGTACGCGCACAAGCTGGACAAGGCCGAAGCCAGGCTGGACTGGGCGCAGGACGCCGACGCGCTGGCGCGTACCGTGCGCGCGTTCAATCCGTGGCCGATCGCCGAGGCAACGCTGGCTGGCGAACGCGTGCGCATCCATGGTGCGGTGGCACTGGAGGCAGACCACGGCCAGGCGCCGGGCACCGTGCTGGCCGCCGGCCGCGACGGCATCGACATTGCCTGTGGCCAGGGCGCGCTGCGCCTGCGCGTGCTGCAGCGTGAAGGCGGCAAGGCGATCACCGCTGCCGATTACCTCAACGCTCGCCGCGACCTGCGCGTGGGGGCATAAGCGGTGTCCAAGCAGAACGATTTCTCCGTCGCCAAGGCTGCACCGGGCGCGGCCACGCGCATGCTGGCCGCACGCGTGCTGGCACAGGTGTTCACCCGTGGCCGTTCGCTGAAGGCCGAACTGGCCTGGGCGCTGCCGAAGCTGGCCGACAGCCGCGACCGCGCGCTGCTGGAAGCCCTGTGTTTCGCTGTGCTGCGCCGTCGCAGCACCTATGACGCGGCCTTGCAGGCCTGGATGCAGAAGCCGCTGTCGGCGCGCGATGCCGACCTGCGCACGCTGCTGATGGTCGGTTTCGCCCAGCTGGACGTGCTCGAACTGCCTGCGCACGCAGCGCTTTCGGCTACGGTCGATGCGGCGCGCGCGCTGGGCCGTGAGCGCCAGGCAGGCCTGGTCAACGCGATCCTGCGCCGCGCCCAGCGCGAGGGGTTCCCCGAGCAGCCTGCGCGCGACGCCTTCCCGGAATGGTTGGCTGATGCGATCGAACGCGACTGGCCGGCGCAGGCCGAAGCGATCTTCAGCGCCAGCCTGCAACCCGCGCCCTTGTGGCTGCGTGCCAACCGCCAGCACGGCGGTCGCGACAAGGCCCTGGCGACGCTGGCCGAGGCCGGCATTGCCGCTGAAGCCACTGCACTGTGCGCCGATGCGTTGCGCCTGGCGACCCCCGTTGCCGTGAACCAGCTGCCGGGTTTCGGCGATGGTGCACTGTCGGTGCAGGACCTGTCGGCGCAATGCGCGGCCGATGCGTTGGCACCCGCGACCGGTGCCCGCGTGCTGGATGCCTGCGCGGCACCCGGCGGCAAATCGGCGCATCTGCTGGAGCGTGACCCGAGCCTGCGCCTGCTGGCGCTGGATATCGACACGCGCCGTCTGGCCCGTGCGCGTGACACTTACACCCGCACCGGTGTGGGCGAGCATGCGCAGACCCTGGTCGCCGATGCCAGCGATCCCGGTTCGTGGTGGGACGGCGTGCCGTTCGACGCGATCCTGCTGGATGCGCCATGTTCGGCCACGGGCGTGATCCGCCGCCAGCCGGATGTGATGTTCCACCGCCGCGCCGAGGACGTCGATGCACTGGTGGGCGTGCAGGCGCGCCTGCTGGAAGCCTGCTGGTCGATGCTGCGCCCGGGCGGCGTGCTGCTGTACGCCACCTGTTCGATCCTGCGCGCCGAGAACATCGATCAGGTGCGTGCGTTCCTGAAGTGGCATCCGGACGCGGTGGCGCAGCCGCTGGGCGATGCGTTCGGCGTGGATTGCGAAGGCGTGGCACGCCAGCGACTGCCTGGTGACAACGATGCTGACGGTTTCTTCTACGCGCGTCTGATAAAAGCAGCCTGACCCCCGCTGCCGTTTCGAGTCCCATGCTGAAGACCCACGCGTCGCGCCAGACGTGGTTGTTCGTGGTGGTGGCCCTGCTGGTGCTGGGGGCCGGGCTCGGTCTCCGCGATCCGTGGCCCTCTGACGAACCACGCTTCGCGCTGGTGGCCAGGCAGATGGTCGACAGCGGTTACTGGTTGTTCCCGCATCGCGGTACCGAGCTGTATTCGGACAAGCCGCCGATGCTGATGTGGTGGCAGGCCTCGCTGTATGGCCTGGTTGGCCACTGGCGCGTGGCCTCCCTGCTGCCCTCGCTGCTGGCCGCATTGGGCACGCTGTGGTGCGTGGTCGATCTGGGGCGCCGGCTGTGGACGCGGCAGGTCGGGCTCTGCGCGGGGTGGGCACTGCTGTTCGCGCTGCAGTTCACCTTCCAGGCGAAGAAGGCGCAGATCGATCCGCTGCTGGTGCTGTTCATCACCCTGGCCAACTATGGCCTGCTGCGCCACCTGCTGCTGGGCCCGGCCTGGCGCTGGTGGTGGCTGGGCTGGTTCTTCGCCGGTATCGGGGTGATCACCAAGGGCGTAGGCATGCTGGCGCTGCTGATGATCGTGCCGGCGGCCATCGCTGCAGCCCTGCAGTGGCCCCGTGTTTCCCTGCACGCGCGCGATGGCCGCTTCTGGCTGGCACCGCTGGCCTTCCTGCTGGCGGTATCGCTGTGGCTGGCGCCGATGCTGCTGGCCGCGCTGGGCACCGGGTCGGACGAGTACCGCGCCTACATCAACGACATCCTGGTGCGGCAGACGGCCCGCCGCTACACGCAGTCCTGGGACCATCACCAGCCGTGGTGGTACTTTTTCGGCGTGATGCCGTCGATGTGGATCCCGGCGTTCCTGGTGCTGCCATGGGCGATTCCCGCATGGCGCAGGCGCCTGCGCCGACGTGACCCTCGCTACCTGCTGCCGCTGGCCTGGTGGTTGCTGGTCGTGCTGTTCTTCTCGATTCCCCAGGGCAAGCGCGATGTCTACATCCTGCCGGCGCTGCCGATGTTCTGCCTGGCGCTGGCGCCGCTGCTGCCCGGGCTGCTGAAGCGGCGCGATGTGCAGCGCGTGCTGGGAGGGTTTGCCGCGTTGCTGGCACTGGGATTGAGCCTGGTCGGGGCGCTCGCGTTGCTGGGTGATCCGCGCTTCGAGGTGAACCTTGCCCATGGACGCGGATTGCCGCCGGGCGCGACCGATGCACTGGCGTGGACGATCCTGGCGATGGGGCTCTGGGGTGGCTTGAGCCTGGTGGTGACCGGCTGGCGTCGAAGCCATCTGGCGCTGCTATCGACCCTGGCCGTGGCCTGGGTGCTTTACGGCCTGTTCGGCTACCCGTTGCTGAATGATTCAAGCTCTGCGCGTGGTCTGATGCGTGACGTTGGCGCGCGTCTCGGGCCAGGCGCGGAACTGGGACTGGTGGCCTGGAAGGAACAGAATCTGCTGATGGCGGACCGCCGCGCGGCGACCTTTGGATTCGAGAACCGCTGGCATGAACAGCTGCAGGCGGCCGTGCGCTGGCAGCGCTTGTCCCCCCGGCATCGCTGGTTGCTGGTGAATGACGATGCCATGCAGGAGTGCATTGATCGTTCGCAGGCGCAGATGGCCGGCATATCCAACCGCCGTCGCTGGTGGCTGGTTCCCGCCAGGGCGGTGTCCGGGGCCTGCGTGCCTGACCTGAAGGAGCTCGAGCGCGAGTACCGGCTGCAGGGGCCACCGGATGCGGACTGAACGAATGAGCGACGGACATGGCCAGTCTGCGTCAACCAGCGGCCTGCTCTGTCCTAGAATGAGGGCCGCTCCCGGCACCGTGCCGGTCTATCGCCATCGACCTGCCGACCGCACCACGTGACTCCGCTTTCCTTGCCTACTTCCCGCACGACGGGCTTCCTGGCCGGCGCCTACGCCGTGGTGCTGGGGGCGTTGCCGACGCTGCTGATGATCACCATGGAGGGCGGCAGCGCGGGGTTCTACCTGGCGATCCTGCTGTCGATCGTCCTGCTGCTGTTGCCCTCGGCCGCTCCGCGCCTGCTGTCCGGTTCCGCCCGGCGCTATGCATGGATGGGCATCGGCATGGCCGTGATGCTGGTCGGCGTGCTGATCAGCCTGGGCGTGCATGGCATCTGGAAGGGATCGGAGGTCGAAAAGGCCGCACGCCTGTTGTCGATGCTGCTGATCCTGTTCGCCGCGCTGCGGGTGCCGCGCAGGATCCTTGCGCGGGCGATGCTGGGCACCCTGCCTGCGGTGTGGTCGGCAGCAGCCATCATTGGCTGGTTGGCGCTGGAAACCGGCGTGCGGCCTGCCACCCAGCAGTTCAATGCGGTGACCTACGGCGACCTGACCCTGTTGTTCGGTGTGCTGAGCCTGATGTCGCTGGGCCTGCCGGTAACCCGTTTCACCCGCATCGAAGCCACGCTGAAGCTGCTGACCGGCATCCTTGGCCTGGTCGCATTCCTGTGGACGCAGACCCGCGGTGGCCTGCTGGCGATTCCCTGCTTCCTGCTGATCGGCCTGCTGGTGATGGGGCGCCGGCTGGGCCGGATGAAGATCCTGCTGGGACTGGTACTCGCGGCCGGCGTCGGCATCGTCGCCACCCATGATGGTGCGTTGCGCGATCGCATCGATGCGGGCGTGAGCGAGTATGGCGATTGCAGTGCCGACCACCTGGCAGATACCTCGGTCTGCATCCGCCTTCAGTTGTGGACCGCGGCTGGCTACATGATCCGCGAGCAGCCGGTGTTCGGTGTCGGTGGTGGCGACCGCTTCCGCCAGGAGCTGGAACGACTTGCCGGACAGGGAAAGGTGTCGGCGATGGTCGCGCGTGATTTCGGCGAGACCCACAACGACCTGCTGTATTTCCTGGCCACCTACGGCGTGCTGGGGGGACTTGGCCTGGTGCTGGTGTACGTGGCCCCGACGCTGGTGTTCGTGCCACGCCTGTGGCGTGGCGACGAACGGTCGCGGTTGCATGCCGCGGCAGGGTTGAGCATCTGCGTGGCATTCGCCGTCTTCGGGGTTACCGAAATGATGCTGCGTGACATGCGGACCGCCTCGTTCTATGCCGCCTGGGTTGCCCTGCTGCTGGCCCTGTCCGAGCCGCGCCGGTCAGATCAGGCTGAGGCCAGCACCGCTTCGTAGCTGGCCAGGGTCGCCCCGGCGAAGGTCTGCAGGCCGAACTCACGCTCTGCATGGCGGCGGGCGGCCATGCCCATCGCCGGCAGCGCCTGGCGTTGTTCATACATCGCCTGCACCTGTGCGGCGATGGCGGCCACGTTGCGGGTGGGCACGACCCAGCCGTCGACTCCCTGCTCGATGTTTTCCGGCAGCCCCGCGTAGTCGCTGACCAGCATCGGCCTGGCGCTGGCCATCATTTCGCGGCAGGCGAAGGAAATTGTTTCTATGTCGTTGGACAGCACGAAGCCGACGTCGCCGGCGGCGATCAGTGGGCGCGTATCGGCCAGCAGTCCGGTGAAGTGGACCTGCGCGGCGACATCGCCGAGGGCCTGTACCTGCGCGCGTTGCTGCGCGTTGGGCAGGTGACCCGCGACCGCCATGTGTACGTGCGGCCGGATCGCGTCGGGGAGCAGGGCAATGGCCTGCGCAAGGTCGATCCAGCCCTTGTAGTCATCGGTGCCGGCGTTGCTGACCAGCAGCAGCGCGTCCGGGTCCTGCGTCCATTGCTGCCGCATTGCCTGGCCGGCGTCGGCCGGCAGCAGCGCGAAGCGGTCCAGGTCGACGCCGTTGCGGACCACATCGATCGGGCAGCGCCGGTACGGGCCCTGCTCCAGCAGACGCCCGGTGTGTGCCGAAACCGCAATCACGCGGTCGGTGGCCCAGCGGGCCCTGAAGGCATTGCCAAGCGTACGGGTGGGCTTGCTGTTGTGCTTGGTCAGGATGATCGGCGGGCGGCGCATGCCGAGCAGTCCCTGCATCACGAAGCGGTGATCACGAGCACCGTTGACGTGGACCAGGTCGATGCCCTCGTCCCGCACCAGCCGGCGCAGCGCATGCTGTTCGGCCAGTTGTCGTGGCAAGGTCGGCAGGCCGCTGCCAAAGGCCATCGGCAGCGGGGTGGCGATTCCTTCCTCGGCCACCGTGCGCAGCAGGCGGCTGTCGGCGGGGGCTGCGACATGGAGCGTGTGCTGGCCATGCAGGGCGCGCGCCAGGGACACGATGTACGTGGTGTGGCCGCCACCGTCGCCATAGTGGAAGTTGGTGTACAGGATTTTCATGGGGGATCTTCAGGCAACGCGCGGCAAGTGTGACACAGCCGGCTCAGGGCCGTTCCACAGGGGCTGGAGGATCGGCCACCGCCTGGCCGTTGCCCAGCATCCACAGCATGATGGTCTTCTGCCGTACGTAGTTGGCACGCACATAGGCATAGACGAGGCCGTGCCAGCCGTCGCGGAAGCCGCCGCGGAACAGGAAGCCACGCCAGAACCGCCAGGCCGGCGCCAGCACCAGCTTGCCCAGCGTGGCGCGCTTGCCACGCGCGAACTCGTGCTCGGCCATCATCCGTGCATACTTCTCGGTCTTGGCCAGCTGCTGCTGCAACGATCGATAGGGATAGTGGATGAGATCGCCGCGCAGGGTGCCGACGCTGCCATCGACGCTGGCCGCCTCGTGGATCTCGCGCTTGCCGCGCCAGCCGCCCTGGCGGCGGTCGAACAGGCGCATCACCCGGTCCGGGTAGGCATTGCCGTGGCGCAGGAACCTGCCAAAGTACTCAGACAGGCGGGCGAAGCGGTAGCCGGCGTGGCCGGCGAAGCCGCCGTCACGGGCCTGTTCGATGGCCGCACGCAGCTCGGGGCTGATGCGCTCGTCGGCATCCAGGCACAGTACCCAGTCGTGGCTGGCCTGCTCGACGCAGAACGCCTTCTGGCTGCGGAAGCCCTCGAACCGATGCTGCAGCACGCGGGCACCGGCAGCCTCGGCGATGGCCACGGTCGCATCGGTGGACTGCGAGTCCACCACCACGATCTCATCGCAGAAGGCCAGCGAGGCCAGGCAGTCGCCGATGCGCCCGGCCTCGTTGAACGCGATAATGCACGCCGAGATGCGAGGCCGTTCGATGGGAGCGGTCGTGGAGGACATGATGGCCGGGTACCTGTTGTTTGCGACGGAGCGCTATGCGCTGCCTATTCTCGCCCCGTTGGCGCAGGCGTTGCACGCGTCCGGGCAGGAGGTTGCGGCCTGGTTCGAAGGCGGCGCGGCCGGCAGCAGCCTGCCGGGGGTGGCCAACGTCGGCCTGAAGCAGGCCCTGGCAATGCGCCCGCGGGCGGTGTTCAGCGCGGCCAACTGGGTGCCGACCTTCCTTTCGGGGGCCAAGGTGCAGCTGTTCCATGGCTTCAATGTGGAAAAGCGCGACAGCGCGCGCGGCCACTTCCGGGTGCGCGGCATGTTCGACCTGTACTGCACGCAGGGGCCGGCCACCACGACGCCGTTCCGCGAGATCGCGGCCCAGCAGGGCCACTTCGCGGTGGCCGAGACCGGCTGGCCGAAGCTGGACCCGCTGTTCCGCGATGACGGTGGCGAGAGCGCCGCACTGCGCGCGCCGGCCGGCGATCGCCCGGTGATCCTGTTTGGTTCCACCTTCACCGAGCGGCTGAGTGCGGCACCGCACCTGCATGCGCAGATCGCCGCCGATATCGCTGCCGGTGGGCGCTACTGGCTGCTGACCCTGCATCCCAAATGTCCGCCGGAACTGTTCGAGCGCTATCGCGCGCTGGCCGGTGCCAATGCCCGCTTCATCGAGCCGGAGCAGGTGATGGCCGCGCAGCGCGCCGCCGATGTGCTGGTGTCGGACACCTCGTCGATCGTTTCGGAGTTCATCGTCCAGCACAAGCCGGTGGTGACCTTCCGCAACCGCGTGCCGAAGCCGCACATGATTGATTTCGACGACCCGGCACAGCTGCCGGCGATGCTGCAGCACGCGCTGCATCCGGACGCCGCGCTGCAGGCGGAAATCGTGCGTTACGCCGATGCCATCCATCCGTACCGCGACGGCCTGTCCAGCGAGCGGGTAATCGCGGCCACCGAGGATTTCCTGTCCGGTGAAATGGGTGCGCTGCGCCGCAAGCCTCTCGGCAGCTGGGTGCGCGATCTGCAGATCCGAAGGGACCTGGGCTATTGGGGCCCCTCGCAGCGATGATGCCTCGCTGACCCTGCTCGCGGTAGTGCCGGCCGCTGGCCGGCAAACCGGGGGATGTGCAGTTGCCGGCCAGCGGCCGGCACGACCTGATTCAGGCCGGGATCCGACCCCGCATCACCAGCGCAGTTTGCGCCGCGCCAGCGCGGCCGCCAGTTGATCCATCGCCTGCTGTGCCTGTGCCTGCGGCAGATGGTGCAGGGTGAGTGCCACGTCGCCATGCGCACCGGCGGTATCCAGTTGCAGGCTGCTGGTGCCCAGCACCTTGTCCAGCGGTGAACGCTGCAGGCGCAGGCCCTGCACCTTGTCCAGCTCGGCCCAGCGCCACCAGCGTTTCCACCAGCCGCCGCGCACGGCCACATAGTGCTCGTCCAGATACCAGCCCATGCGTGCCATCTGCCGGTGTGCGACCAACAACGCGACCGGCAGCCAGGCCAGCACGACCAGGCCCCATGGGCCCCAGCGCCAGTACGCCGCGGCGGCCAGCAGCGGCACCAGCAGCAGCGCGCCCAGGCACAGCCGCCACCAGCCACGTTGCGGGATGGACTGCCATT
This sequence comes from Stenotrophomonas sp. YJH_SMC_119, assembly GCF_059368315.1. Taxonomy (NCBI): domain Bacteria; kingdom Pseudomonadati; phylum Pseudomonadota; class Gammaproteobacteria; order Lysobacterales; family Lysobacteraceae; genus Stenotrophomonas; species Stenotrophomonas sp. YJH_SMC_119. Next base: position 197,219 of record NZ_JCAFRP010000007.1, read on the forward strand.
GCGCCGGTGGCCAGTGCAGCTGGGGGAGCAGGTGCTGCACCAGTTGCGTGCAATGCTCGCGGGTTGCCAGCGGCGCCAGTTCGCGCAGGGCGCGGTCCTCATCACGCGAAGGGCCACCGGCGGCACTGTCGATGCGCAGCTGGCGCAGCCCGAACCAGCGCTGCAGGGTGCCTTCGCGCAGCGTCCAGGCCTGGATGCGGCGACGTGCCACGCTGCTGCGGGTGCGGCTGAGCATCCCGGCCGACACCGTCAGGCGGCGGTCCTGCTCGACGAGGGTGAAGCCGTGGTAACGCAACAGGGTCAGCACCACTGACAGCACGCGCAGCGCCAGCCAGCCCAGCAGCAGGGCCGCCGCCGCCAGCAGCAACGCGCCGGTCACGCCGGGATGCAGGTGGCTGGCATAGCCGAAGGCCTCGCGGCCGCCGCGCTGGATGGCGTCGTCCATCACCGGCCGCGGCACTGTCTGGAACAGGACGCCGAACGCGGCCACTGCCAGTGCCCAGCCGCGGTTGGAGAGCAGTCCCATGCGCACCACGTCCCAGCTGGACAGTCGCAGCAGTACGCGTTCGCTGTCGACGTCGGCAATGGGCGGCGCATCGACGGCGTCGTTGGCCTGCGGCGCCTGCCCGCGCTGGCGGACCAGCCGTTCCAGCGCCAGTGCCTGGTCCAGCTTCAGCACCCGCATCTCCGCTTCAGGGCGCACACCGCCGGCCGATTCCAGGCGCAGCTCGGCCACGCCGAACAGGCGGTGCAGCGGGTTCTGCCGCACTTCCACGTTGTGGATGCGGGCGAACGGGATCTCGCGGCGGTTGCGCGCCAACAGGCCACTGCGCACGGTGATCGCATCGCTGCCGATGCGGTAGCGGTAGCTGAGGTACTGCAGCACCGACACCAGGACCAGGGCGGCAATTGCCGTCAGCGGAATCAGCTGCGCCCACATCGGATCGCGGTCGCCGCGCTGGCCGAACACCAGCAGCGCGACCAGTGGCAGGAAGTAGTGGCGCAGCTGCATCAGCAGCACGAACAGCCACGACCACGGGTGCAGGCGGTGGTCCTCGGTACCGGCGGGCAGCGGTGCAGGCAGGGGCGGCGGCAGGCTCACAGGGCGTCGGCGTCCTGGTCGAGCTGGTGGGACAGGGTGTCGCGCAGGCGCTCGGCATCCGCCTCGTCCAGGCCGCTCACGGTCACCGCGCTCATGCGGGTGCCTGCGGTGTGCACGATCAGCGTGGCCAGGCCGGCACGGCGCTCCAGCGGGCCCCGGCGCAGATCGAGATGCTGCACTCGCGAAAGCGGGATGCGCGTTTCCAGCTGCCACATGAGGTCGCGGCGCAGGCCCAGGCCCTGTGCGTCCAGCCGCCAACGGGTGCGGACCAGGCGTCGACGGCCCAGCCACGCACCAAAAGCCACACCCATCAGCAGCCCGGCTGCAGCGGTCCACAGGCCACCGGGCAGATCGAAGAACCACGCCGCCGCCGCCAGTGGCAGGCCCGGGACGAACAGGCCGCCAAAGGCACCTTCCAGTGCGGCCAGGCGGGCTGCGCGTTGCGGCAGTGACTGCCAGTCGGTGGCGGGTGGTGCAGGAATCGTGGCGTCGGTCACGCGGGCTCCGTCAGGCAGCAGGGCGGGCGGTAGCGGCCGTGGCCGCACCGCGCAGACGGTAGCAGGTCGGCTGCGTTACTGGGCAGCCTGGATCAGCGCATCGACATCCAGCAGGTGGCCGGCACGGTCGGCCTTGGTGCGCAGGTAGTTCTCGTTCTCGGCAGTGATCTCGCCGGTGACCGGAATGCAGTCCAGCACTTCGATGCCGGCATTGCGCAGGCGCTGTGCCTTGGTCGGGTTGTTGCTGAGCAGGGCCACGCGCGAAATGCCCAGGCCATGCAGCATCGCCACTGCACTGCCGTAGCGGCGCTCGTCGGCACCGAAGCCCAGCTGTGCATCGGCATCGATGGTGTCCAGGCCGTCGTGCTGGTAGCCATAGGCGCGCATCTTGGCGGCGATGCCGGTGCCGCGGCCTTCCTGGTCCAGGTACAGCAGCACGCCACCACCCAGGTCCTTCAGCTTGCGCAGGCCACGCCGCAGCTGGTCGCCGCAGTCGCACTTGAGTGAACCGAACAGATCGCCGGTCAGGCACGAAGAATGCACGCGTACCGGCACCACTGCCGACAGGTCCGGCTCGCCGACGATGATCGCGACCTGGTCGCGCTGCGCCACGCCGCCGCGGAAGACTGCAAAGGTGGTCATGCCGACGTCGCGCAGCGGAACCGGCGAACGCGCCACCAGTTCGTAGTCGTGGGCCGCATGTGCTGCGCCTTCGGCCAGGTCGCACAGGGCCACCTCGGCCGCACCGTCGAAAGTGTGGTCATCGACGTCCAGGCGCACCGCGACCATCGCTGGCAGCAGCAGACCCAGGCGGGCAAGCTCCACCGCGCCGGCATCGAAGGCGTCGCCGGCGCTCCAGCTTTCGGGCATCGGCCCGGGTTCGCGCAGGTAGCCCAGCGAGGGCAGGGCCTCGAAGGCCACGCCGCTCAGCGGCAGGCGCGCGCCCTGTGGTGCCTCCACGCCGAGCACGCGGGCGCGGGTGGCGGTCAGGAACAGGTAATGGCGCTCGCGGGCGGCAGCGGCGAAGGCGGCGAAGCTGCTGGTCGTGGCGCTGTCCAGCGCGATCACCGCCAGGCGCTGGCCCTGGCCATCGTGGAGCAGCACCGGACGACCGGCGCGCAGTTCGGCCACCGCGCGTTCGCAGCGGATCGCGGCCGGATCGCCGAACAGGGAAGAAGCAGCAGGCATGGCAGGACCGGGGGAGGCGGACATCGCAGTCTCTATGGGGGCGCCGGCGTCGTATTCAACGTGGTGCGGCCAGTGGTCGCAGGCGGCCGTCAGTGGGGGTGTTCCTCAGTTGCGTACGGGTCTTCCTCGCTACTGCCCGGTGGCCGCAGCGTATAGCGCTTGTAGGTCCACTGGTACTGCGCCGGGTCGCGGCGGGCGATGCGTTCGATACCGGCGTTGAGGGCGGTGGCCGCCACCAGCGGGTCCGGATCGGCCACGGCCGGGTCGGTCGGCTCGATGTGCAGCGCGAACTCCATGTCCGGCCCGATGCGTTCGCACCAGCCATAGAGCACGGTGGCACCCGTGCGTTCGGCCAGCCGGTTGACCAGGGTCATGGTCAGCGCCTGCACGCCGAAGAACGGCACGAACACGCCATCGCCGGCCTTGGGCTGCTGGTCGGGCAGGATGCCGGTGGCGCCGCCGTCCTTGAGCACCTTGAACAGCTGACGCACGGCCGGGCCTTCGGCGCGCACCTGCTGTACGTTCTGGCCGCCGCGCACCAGCTGCAGGAAGGCATCGCTGGCCTCGTCCTCCGGCGGCTTGTAGACGATGGCGATCTGCCCGCGCGAGGCCAGCCACTGGTTCAGCAGCTCCCAGTTGCCGAAGTGCGGCGCGGCCACGATCACGCCCTTGCCGCTGGCCAGGGCGGCGTCGTACAGGGCCTCGCCATGGCGCTGCTTCAGGTGCCGGCGCAGGTTGTCGGCCGGCGCCTGGCTCCACAGCCGCAGGGTTTCGATGGCCTGCAGCGCGGTGGAGCGCAGCAGATCACGGTGCAGGCGGTCGCGCGCGGCGCCATCCAGCTCCGGGTAGGCCAGTTCCAGGTTGCGCCGGGTGACGCGGCTCTCACGGGCATTGAGGGCGATCCACGCCCACGCCAGGGCGCGCGCGAACGCCCGCAGCAGCGGCCAGGGCAGGCGGGCGAACAGGGTGGTGGCGCGGTAGACCAGCCGGGCTTTGCGTTGCGGATTCATCGGCGCCAGTTTAGCCAAGGGCGCTGCTATCGTGGCCGGCCCTGTTCATTGGAAGCCCACGATGCTCGTCCTGATTCAGCGTGTCAGCCAGGCCGCCGTCCATGTCGACGATGAGGCCGTGGGGCAGATCGGCCCTGGCCTGTTGGCCCTGGTCGGCATGGAGCCGGGCGATACCGAGGCCCAGTTGCGGCGGATGGCCGAGCGCCTGCTGGGCTACCGGGTATTCGCCGACGAGGCCGGGAAGATGAACCGCTCGCTGCGCGATACCGGCGGCGGCCTGCTGCTGGTCAGCCAGTTCACCCTGGCCGCCGACACCCGTTCGGGCATGCGGCCGAGCTTCACCACGGCCGCGCCGCCGGAAGAGGCTGAACGCGGGTTCAACCGTTTTGTTGAGATCTGTCGTGAAAATCACGCGCCAGGGGTGGAAACGGGCCGATTTGGTGCCCATATGGTCGTCAGCCTGGTCAATGACGGTCCCGTGACCTTCCTTCTCCGGCCCTGAGCCTGCGGGACCACCGCCCGGCAGGCAGGGCCTCGGGCTGGTATAATGCTACGTTCCCTATTTCTCCCTGCCGGTGGCGCGAGCACTACATGGCCAACGAACGTCCTGCCCAATCCGAAATCAAGCAACTGATCAGCAAGGGCCTGGAACAGGGCTACCTGACCTACGCCGAAGTCAATGACCATCTGCCGGACGACATGGTCGACCCGGAACAGATCGAAGACATCATCGGCATGATCAACGGCATGGGCATCGATGTCCATGAAGTTGCGCCGGATGTGGAAACCCTGCTTCTCAACGATGGCAACACCGGCAACCGCGAAGTCGATGACACCGCGGCTGAAGAAGCTGCCGCCGCGCTGAGCGCGCTCGACACCGAAGGTGGCCGTACCACCGACCCGGTGCGCATGTACATGCGCGAAATGGGCACCGTCGAGCTGCTGACCCGCGAAGGCGAAATCGCCATCGCCAAGCGCATCGAGGAAGGCCTTTCGCAGGTCCAGGCGGCCCTGGGCCAGTTCCCGGTTTCGGTCGAGTCGCTGCTGAACGACTACGAAGCCCACAAGGAAGGCAAGAAGCGCCTGGCCGAAGTGATCGTCGGCTTCAACGACCTGGTCGACGAAGAGCCGGCGCCGCCGGCGGTCGCTGCCGATGACAGCGCCGATGCGGACGCCGAAGGCGACGAGGACGAGGACGACGATGTCGACGGTGGCGATGAAGAAGCCGCACCGACCGGTCCGGATCCGGAGGAAGTCGCCGCGCGCATGCAGGCGCTGAGCGATGCCTTCAACGCCTTCAAGAAGGCCGCGACCAAGGGCGACAAGAAGAACCTGCCGCGCCTGCGCGAAGAAATGTCGGCGGTGTTCGTCACCCTGAAGCTGCCGCTGCCGCTGACCGACGTGCTGACCAAGCAGCTGCGCGACACCATGGCATCGATCAAGGCCCATGAGCGCCGCGTGCTGAACCTGGCTACCGTTACCGCCCGCATGCCGCGCAAGGACTTCATCCGTTCCTGGGAAGGCAACCAGACCAACCTGGAGTGGGTGGAAGACGCACTGAAGCGCAAGCAGAAGTGGTCCTCGGCGCTGCGCGAAGTGAAGGACCAGATCATTGCCGAACAGCAGGCGACGATCGACATCGAGACGCTGACCCAGCTGGACCTGGAAGAGCTGAAGGAAATCAGCCGTGCCATGGCCTACGGTGAAGCCAAGGCGCGCAAGGCCAAGAAGGAAATGGTCGAGGCCAACCTGCGCCTGGTCATCTCCATCGCCAAGAAGTACACCAACCGTGGCCTGCAGTTCCTCGACCTGATCCAGGAAGGCAACATCGGCCTGATGAAGGCCGTGGACAAGTTCGAGTACCGCCGCGGTTACAAGTTCTCGACCTACGCCACCTGGTGGATCCGCCAGGCGATCACCCGCTCGATCGCCGACCAGGCGCGCACCATCCGTATTCCGGTGCACATGATCGAGACGATCAACAAGTTGAACCGCATTTCCCGCCAGATGCTCCAGCAGTACGGCCGCGAGGCTACGCCGGAGGAGCTGGCCAAGGAAATGGACATGCCGGAAGACAAGATCCGCAAGGTGATGAAGATCGCCAAGGAGCCGATCTCGATGGAAACCCCGATCGGCGACGACGAGGATTCCCATCTGGGCGACTTCATCGAGGACACCAACGTGGAGTCCCCGATCGAGAACACCACCAACATCAATCTGTCTGAAACCGTGCGCGACGTGCTGGCCGGCCTCACCCCGAGGGAAGCCAAGGTGCTGCGCATGCGCTTCGGCATCGACATGAACACCGACCACACGCTGGAAGAGGTCGGCAAGCAGTTCGACGTGACCCGCGAGCGCATCCGCCAGATCGAAGCGAAGGCCCTGCGCAAGCTGCGTCACCCGAGCCGCTCGGAGCAGCTGCGCAGCTTCCTGGATATCGATTGATTTCCAGCGGCTGTTGAAGCGTTGAGAGAAACCCCGCCTGGTGCGGGGTTTTTCTTTTTGGGGGGTGTGTGCTTTCTGTAGAGTCGAGCCAGCTGCTGTTTGCGATGACGTATCCAGCAGGTCTTCTCAACGGCTGCGCGTTTGCGCCGCTACTGCATTGGGAAGATGTGATGCGCGACGAGCGCGAGGATTCACTGGGATTTGCCCGAAGAGCGACGCTGGCATTGCTGACGCAGTCTGGTGCTGGATTATTTGCTGGCTTCGGCGGCGGACAACCAGAAGGGGCTGGAAGAGACCAGGAGGACTGTGGCGCTGTTCCACGCGCACCTGCGGCGGCAGGTCTGGTTTGCGGAAGTGGCGGAGAAGCGGTTGGGGCATGTGGCTGAGGCTCTTGCTGCTGCCGGGTAGCCGATCGAGCGCGGCCTCCACTACACTGTGACGCTGCGCCGGGCCTATAGCTCAACGGTTAGAGCAGGGGACTCATAATCCCTTGGTTCCAGGTTCGAATCCTGGTGGGCCCACCAACCGACCTCGCCTGACCGGTCGCAGGTCTCATCGCTCCCCAACGCGACCTGCAGCGTCGGTACCATCTGATCCGCACACAGGGATCGACCATGGCCAGCACCGATACCCCGGTGGAAGACTTCACCAACGAAATCGAAGACAGCCGGCACCTGTTTGCCTGGTGCCTGGTCCACTATGGACAGGTGCCCGAGGCGCTGGCACTTGAACAGGCACGCCAACGCTATCCCGACCAGAGCCCCGGCCGCGATTACGAACACGCGCTGATCTTCCACGACGAGCCCTGGCATTGGGCGATGCTGCAGGTGGCGGGGGAAGGTTATTGGCACCGGCGCCCGGAACTGGCGCAGCCATCGCTGGACTATGAAGCCGAATCGGACGCACTGTGCCTGGCCCGCGGTGAGCGGGTCCCACTGCTGGATGAAGACGAGTACCTTGGCGCGCTCGCGCATGCGCGCCACATGCGTGCATGGACGCTGGTCCATCAGACAGGTCGTTCGCCGGATGAAGCGCGCCAGGAGGCGCTTGGCCACTACGCGTATCATCCGCGCCATCATCGCGGTCGATTTCAGGTTCATGATCCGCGTGATGGCTGGCGTCATGTGATGAGCGTATTGCATGGCAACGATTACTGGGCGCGACCAGAGTTGCAGGAACCGCCAGAGGCCTATTGGAGCGAGTCCCGCGCCTTTGTTTCGGCGCAGGGAATCCGCTTGCCGGACCCTCCGGGCTGAGGCCTGCTCGGCCGGCGAAGGCGCAGCACCGTCGATCACCGCACTCTGTGCCGAATGACACATGCCCCGCCATTTCTGCTGGCGGGAAGATGGCGGCATCCCGAAGTGGAGTGATCTGATGCCTGGTACGCTCAGTCGTCGCGCCTTCCTGGCCAATGTCGCGGCTGTTCCGGCGGCCACGCTCATGCCCACCGGTGTTGCCACGGCGGCGCAGCCCACCGTCACCACCGGGAACCTGATCGAAGCGGAGCGCAGCGTGATCCGCTCGGCCATGCAAGGCAGCGGCATCGGTGCCGCTGCCGTCTGCCTGGTCGAAGGCGGGCAGGTGCGCTGGCTCGAGGGCTTCGGGTACGCGTCGGGTCACGGTAGTGCAGCAGTAGACGCCAGTACGATGTTCAGCATCCAGTCCACCTCGAAGAATTTCGCGGCGGTGGCGGTGCTGTTGGCCGTGCAGGACGGCATCCTTGATCTGGATGCGCCCATTACCCGCTATCTGCCGTCGTTCACGGTGCGCAGTCGCTTCGAGCATTCCCCGCAGGAGCGCATCACCCTGCGCCTGCTGCTTGCCAACCGCGCGGGATTCACGCACGAGGCGCCGCTGGGCAACAATTACGAACCGGCGTCACCGGGCTTTGATGCGCACGTCCGCAGCATCTCGCAGACATGGCTGCGCTTTCCGGTGGGTACGCGCTATCGCTATTCCAACCTGGGCTTCGACCTTGCCGGTCATGTCCTTGAGCAGGTTGCGGGCATTGGCTATCCGGCCTGGCTGCAACGCCGGATCTTCGAGCCGCTGGGAATGCACGACAGTACGGCCGATGCGTCGGTCTACCTGGCAAGCAGGGGTCGGGCACTGGGAACCCAGGAGGGCTATGCGCAGGTGCCGCCAGTGACACCGCTGGTGGTGTCGGGAGGCGTCTGGACCAGTGCCGCCGACATGGCGAAGTATCTTGGCTTCCTGCTCGGTGGCGGCCAAACCGGCGCGCAGCAGCTGCTCGAGCCCCATCTCTGGGACGAGATGCATGGCTTCGGCCTGGGCGGTGACTACGGGCTCGGCGTAATGCGCAGCGAACGGCTCTACGGCAGTACGCCGGTGCGGCTGCTTCACCATCGCGGCGGAGGCTTCGGATTCGGGTGCGTGTTCACCTACTGCAGGCAGGCCAACGCTGGATTCGCCGCGATGTTCAACCGCGCGACGTCCGCGGGGTACGGCATCGGCGAGCGTCTGATCGATCAGCTGCTGTCGGCGCGTTTCGGGCCCCGCCAGCCGCGTGTGCCGCTATCGTCCCTGGCGCCGATCAGGTTGAACCAGGACCAGATGCAGCGGATGGCGGGAGACTGGATAGGGCGCAGCGGCAAGGCGAAGATCGTGGTTGCCGGAAGCGGTGAACTGCAACTGCATCGTGGGGCGCAAGCCGTGGGCAGACGGTTTGCGGCCATCGACGGCGACCAGCTGTTCACCGCGGACACCGATGGAGAGGTTGCGACGTACCGTCACCATGCGGCGACGGAGAGGCTGCCGGCGCACCTGGAATGTACGAACGGCGAGGATAGCCTGGACCAGAACGATCCCATCGATGGGTCCACCGGGCCGCACGCGCCCCATTGGCAACCCTGGCTGGGGCGCTATCGCATCGACCAATGGGGAAAACCGTCGATGTCCGTTGTGCTGGAGCAGCGACAGGGCTGGCTGTACATCGATGGCATCCGCCTGGTCACTGAAGTGGAGCCAGGCCTGCTGTTCACCAGCGATGGCGAAGCGGTGGATTTCCGCAGCTCCCAGCCGACATGGCGCAACCTGCGTCTGCAGCGCGTCCAGCCCGTGGGCCAGGGATGACGGCGGCATGCCGCGTGCTCATCCGCGCCGCCCACGCCCATCGATGCTGTAGCGCCCCGCCCCGGTGCAGGCCAGCAGCAGGAAGCCACCGGCCAGCCCCAGGTTCTTCAGGAACATGATCTGCTGGGTGGGGTCGCCAACGTTGTGGTGGAAGATGAAGGCGGTGACCAGGCTGAAGCCTGCCAGCACGATCGATACCAGCCGGGTCTGGAAGCCCAGCAGGATGCACAGGCCGCTGCCGATCTCAAAGGCGATGGTAGGCCACAGCAGGATGCCGGGTACCCCCATCGCTTCCATGTAGCCCTGGGTACCGCTGAGGTCGCCGAGCTTGCCGATGCCGGACACCAGGAACAGTGCCATCAGCAGGATGCGCGCAAGCAGGTAGGCGAGCGAATGCGATGAGTTGCTCACGTCGAAGTCCTCGGAGATGGCTGCCGAAGGCGATCGGAGCCCACCGGCAGTGAAGCCCGTGTCTACGTACCGGGCAAGGCGGCTTGACAGCTGGCCGGCCGCAGGACACCTTTCCACCATGACGATCGATATTGAATCGCTCAGCCTTCGGGAGCTGGGCGCCTTGGTGGTTGCCGCTGAACAGCGGAGACAGCTCATTTCCAGCCGCCGTCCGGCCAGCGCGGTGCGGCGGATGTTGAAGGCTGCCGCGGCCGAAGCCGGCTACACCCTCGAAGAACTCTTCGGTGGCGAAGCCTCGGAAACACCTGCGCCCGCCCGCAAACCCACCCGCCGTAAATCCGGCAAAGTCGCGCCCAAGTATCGCGACCCGGAATACAAGCGCCTGACCTGGACCGGTCGCGGGCGCATGCCGCGCTGGTTGGCGTCCAAGGTGTCGATGGGCCACAAGGCCACCGATTTCCTGATTCCTGGCTTGGCCAGGCCGACCGCTGGCAAGACCAGCACCATCGGCAAGCGGACTGTCATCAAGAAGGGATGAGGCTGCAGCACTGCTACCCTGCCCGGGTCTTTCAACCAAGGAGCACCGGATGGCACACGAGGGTGGCATGACGATCACGCCGAAAGTCCTGTACACAGCCGCAGGCGTGGCCGTGCTGGTCAGCCTGTTGGCCTGGGCGGTGGAGTGGAGCGGGATGGCCTATGTCTGCCCATACTGCCGCGTACAACGCACTGTCATCGGTGTGCTGGGCGTGCTGACATTGTTCGCGCGGCCGGGGAGCCTCATCGTGCCCTGGTTGTCGTACACAGCGGGCGGCTTCGCGTTCGTGGTTGCAGCGATGCAGCACTTCAACGGCTGGAAGCGCATTTCCGCCGGTGATTTCAGTTTCAACGCGCAGTGGTACATCGACCCGTGGCTGCTGTCAGGCGGCGCGATGCTGATCCTGGTAGCGCAGCTGATGCTGGTGCAGGCTGCCTGCCGGCGCAGCCTGCGCTGAGTGTTTCCACCCATGGCGTGGAACTACCCGTTCTGGAATACCGCCAACTGCGCAGCAAACGCGCGCTGATAGGCGGGACGCTGCGTCGCCCGTGCCACATAGGCCACCAGCAGCGGGTACTCGTCGAGCAGGCCACTGCTCTTCAGGCGCAGCAGCACCGAGACCATCATCAGGTCGCCCACGCTGAACCCGCCGTCCAGCCACGCCGCCGCGCCCAACCACGCGGACAGTTGTGAGAGACGCATCCGCACGCGCTCGTCCAGCATCACCAATCGCCGTGCATACCAGGGCTGTTCGCGCTCCAGCACCCAGGCCATCGAGCGCTCGACGATGGGTGGCTCCACCGTATTCAACGCGGCGAACACCCACATGACTGCGCGCATGCGCGCATCCGGACCGACGGGGAGCAGGCCGGCATGCTGTTCGGCCAGGTGCAGGACGATCGCGCCGGATTCGAACAGGACCTGGTCGCCCTCCTGCCAGGTGGGAATCTGTCCGAAGGGATTCCGCGCCAGGTGGGCAGGTTGCTTCATTTCGGCGAAGGTCAGCAGCTGCACGTCATAGGGCACGCCCAGTTCCTCCAGCGCCCAGCGCACGCGCATGTCACGGGCCAGGCCCTGGCCGCGGTCGGGGGAGGTGGCAAAGGCGGTGAGGATGGGGGACATCGCGGCGCTCCTGCAGGCGGGAAGGCCTGGCTCTTCTGTTCCGACGAACGACGAGGGCGGAAATCGACATCCCTCGATGCGCTCTTCACCCCGCCCGATGCAGTTTCCGGTACTGGTCCGGCGTGCAGTGCGCGTGCCGCTTGAACATCTCTGCGAAGGCGCTGACGCCGGAGTAGCCCAGCTCCTCGGCAATCCGGCTGATCGGCCGGCGTGTGCACAGCGCTTCGGTGGCGCGCACGAACTTAACCCGACCGCGCCAGTCACCAAGTGACATGCCCAGCTCGCTGCGTGCCATGCGCTCCAGCTTGCGTACGCTCATGTGGTGCCGCTGCGCGATATCGGCGACCGACTCGGCTGCGGACAGGTGCTTCTCGATGTACGCCATCACCTGTTTCAGGGCATCGCTGCTGGCGATCGGCAGGAAGCTGGGCAGCACTGCGGCATTGAGGATCTGGTCGATCACCACGGCGGCCATGCGCCGCTGGGCCGGCGTCCGCGGATCGGTCACGCCCTGTCGCGCCAGCTCGTGCAGCAGCTCGCGCAGCAATGGGCTGACTTCCAGCGCACTGCAACGCTCGGGCAGGCGGCGTGACAACGCCGGCGACAGGTAGGCCGAGCGATAGGCCAACCGCGACCGGTTGCGCGAATAGTGGGGCATTCCCGGTGGGATCCAGATCGCGTAATGGGGCGGGGACACCATCCACTCGCCGTCGATCTTCATCTCCATCACCCCTTGTGCGACGAAGTTGAACTGGCCCCAAGGATGGCTGTGCGTGCCCCAGTCGGTGGGCTCCATCGCACCCTGCCGGAAGTAGACCGGACCGGGCAGCTGGCGGAAGGTGGGGATGGGCTCCATCGGTTGCCGCAACCCGGGGTCGGAGTGACGCATTTTCAGGATGTCCTCGATATGCGCCAAGCGTACGCTGGCCATTCCCCCACGTACACCCACGCTCTTGAACTACCTCTTCCCAATCCTTGCCTGCCTGCTGTGGGGCGCGAATACCATCGTGACCAAGCTGGCCTCGGGCGCGGTCGGTCCCATCGATATTGGTTTCTTCCGCTGGCTGGTGGCGGCCATTGTCCTGTTGCCCTTCGCGCTGCCGCGGCTGCGCAACAACCTGCAGACCGTGCGTGCCAACCTTGGCCGCTTCCTGCTGCTGGGGTGCCTGGGCGGGGTGATGTACCAGTGCCTTGCGTACTATGCGGCGCACTTCACCTCGGCCACCAACATGGGCGTGATCCAGGCATTGATTCCACTGCTCGCATTGGCGTTGTCACGCGTGTTCATGGGCCATCCGGTGCGCGGTACCTCCATTGCCGGTGCGGTGATTTCCACTGTCGGGGTGGCGGCGGTGGTCTCGCAGGGCGACCTGGCACGACTGGCCGCTCAGGGCGTGAACCGCGGTGATGCGATCATGCTGATCGGTGCGTTGGCCTTTGCCGCCTACAACGTGCTGATGCAGCGCTGGAAGATCCCGCTGACGGTGCTGGAATCGTTGTTCCTGCAAGCCACCGCCGCGTCGCTGATCCTGTTGCCGGCGCAGCTGCTGGTCGGTACCGGGGTGAACAATCTCACTGCGGTCGGTTGCATCGGGTTTGCGGCAGTATGCGCGTCGATCCTGGCCCCACTGACCTGGATGACCGGATTGTCACGGTTGGGCGCAGCGCGTGTCTCCGGCTTCTTCAACCTGGTGCCGATCGTGACCGCCGCACTGGCCGTGCTGCTGCTGGGTGAATCGCTCAGTGGCTGGGTACTGGCAGGGGGCGTGCTGGCGGTATCCGGTGTGGTCTTCGCCGAGTACGCAGCGAAGCGCGCGACGATGGCGAGTGGGGGCGAAGCGTCCTGACGCGGTCGGGCCGGACCCGCGCGGACCTCAGCCGTGGCGTGTCGTCCCGCACAGCGCCTGCTCCACCTCCTGCTCCAGCGCGTCGGCGTCGTAGCCGCGCTTGCCCTGCAGGCTCAGGTACAGCGACAGCGGGTCCACGCGGTCACCGCTACCGGTGAAGGCAGGCGGATACGACCATATCTGCAACGTTCCGCTGCGCGTGCAGTCGGGGCCGGCTGCAGGCAGTGCCCCCAGCTTCCGCCAGGCATCGATGTACAGGGCGCGCGTGATGCCGTGGTCTTTCGACGGCACCGCAAGCATTGCTTCCGTCCCTGCCTGGGGGGCGGATTGAGCATGTCGGGCCAGAACGTCGGCGACCTGTTCCCAGCAGACCTCCACTTCCTTCAGCACGGGGGAGCGCAGGAACGGCTGCGCTCTCGCCCAGACTTCGCCGCGGCTGCCGGCGAGTCTCAGGAAGCGTTCGCGTCCGCCGGTGGAGCGTTCGGCCAGTCCGCGACCGACCAGTTCAGCGGAGAGCCTCGACGCGGTCATCGAGGTGTATCCGGCAGCACGGCTGACCTCACGCGGCGACCACCAGCGTGCCTGGCCGGACAGGAGTACGTGGATGAGCACGGCCTGCGCCGAAGGCAGCAGCGAAATCGCCTTCTTCTCGTGGTCGGGCGCATCGCGGAACTCGATCGCCAGGCTGGGGGCGTACAGCTGGTTGTGCGGTACCACGAAGTCGATATGGTTCTCGACCAGGAACCTGCGCTGGGTGGGGGTGAGGTACGGCGAGACATACAGCACCATGGCCTTTGCCGCTGAGCGCAGCACTTTCACATCCTGGATGACGCGGCTGCTGGATTCGCCCGGGACGCGTGGAACTGCCAGCATCGCCGGCGTTTCACCATAGAGGGTCAGCTCGGCGATGTGATAGCGCGAGGCCATGATCTGCGGAATGAAGCGTGCCGCAGCCACGGGGCCGACCACCGAGGCCAGGCCGGGCAGGATCCGGCGCAGGTAGCGCTGCGCATCCATGACCAGATCGGTCAAGCCACTGTGTACTGCCGTTGTCATCGCTTGCTTCCCTTGGACCAGCCTCATCCCCGCAGCGGGGAGGGGGTGGTCCATCGCATTCAGTGGTGAATCCGGAGAGGTCGGGCGAGGTGGATGCCGCGCGGGCGATCCTCGCTTGCCTGCTCCATCTGCTGCCGTTGCGCCAGTGTTGCCGGGGATGTTGGAGATTGGGTCGAAGTAGCGTGGAGATTGGGTGGAGGTTGTGTGCGGCGTGGCCGGCGGAACTCCCCTTCCGCCGGCCACGTGCACGGACGCTACGGTCAGAAGCGCTGCGAGTACTTCACGTACACCGTGCGGCCGATATCGAAGCCGCCGTAGTAGGGGAAGGAACTCTGCGGCTTGGAGAACATGATCGGGCCGCGATGGTCGAACACATTGTTCGAGCCCACTGCCACGGTGCCATCCCAGGGCAGCCTGTAGCTGACCTGGATGTCGTGGAACGCGTTCGAGCCGACCCTGCGCACGGCATCCGGTTCGCCGTTGGCGATGCGTTCGGGCGCGGTGCAGGGCCGGTTTGGCATGCAGCCTTCCATCATCCCGGAGTAGTAGCGCACCGTGTACTGGGCCGAGAGGTTGCCCAGCTGCCAGTTGACGCCGATATTGGACCGCAGGCGGAACACCCCCGGGCGTCCAATACGACCGTCCATGATGGTGTCACCTGCCGAGTTCTGCTTCTCCTCGTCGTACTTGGAGACGTAGCTGTTCTGCAGGTCAAGGGTGAAGCGACCGAACGCGTACTCCGGCAGGCGGTAGCGGATGCCCAGGTCCCAGCCCTCGGTCTTCATCGCGCCGAGGTTGGTCAGGCCGTAGAACATGCTGGTGATGTGGCCATCAGCGGCACGCTTGACGCTGCCGCAGCGCGAGGCATTGCCCAGCACGTAGCAGTCACGGAGGATGCGATCGACGTTGTCCTCGATGATCATGTTGGTGATCTTGTAGCTGTACCAGTCCAGGTTGATGTCCAGACCGTTGACCCAGCGCGGGCTCCAGACCACACCGACGGTCTTGCTCTTGGACTCTTCCGGGCGCAGGTTCGGGTTCGAGCCCGTGGTGAACTCGTTCGGGGTCGCGCACGGGTAGCTGGTGCAGGGCTTCAGGCCCTGGGCCAGCTGCTCGTAGCCACGCGGAACACCGGCGGCGTTGCAGGCCGCGTTGCCGTTGACGCTGTTGGTGGCGCCGATGCCGCAGGGGTCCACGTAGGTTTCGAAGCTGGTGCCCAGGCCGCCATACAGGTCGGAGATGCTGGGAGCACGGAAGCCCTCGGCGAAGGTGCCGCGCACCATCAGCTCCTCGACCGGGCGCCAGGCGAAGCTGGCCTTGCTGTTGGTGGTGCTGCCGAAGTTGCTGTAGTCGGAATAGCGTGCCGCAACGTTGACGGTCAGCTCCTTGGCGAACGGAAGGTCACGCAGCACCGGCACATTCACTTCGGCGAAGACTTCATTGAGGCTATAACCGCCTGCAGTGGTCTGTGCCCCCAGTGCAGTGCTCTGGCGCGACTGGGCAAAGGCGTCGGGAACGTAGCGACCTTCTTCCTTGCGGTACTGGTAGCCCATTGCCACCGAGAGCTCGCCCGCCGGCAGTTCCAGCACCGGGCCGGAGATGTTGGCGAAGTAGCTTCGGGTCTTGGTGACGCCGGTATCGGTGAACGTGGGAAACAGGAAGCGCTGCAGTTCCGGGTCGGCAAGCGAGCCGGCGCCAGCAACGCCGTACGGCAGCAGCGGATTCCAGGCCAGGCAGCCGGCGATCGGTGCACCTGCGCTGCCACAGCGTGCTACACCGTTGCCATCAACAAAGGACTGTCCCAGCGCTTGGCGCGAGGCGATCAGGCTCATGTCACCACGGCCGGTCTTGGTCACCTCGTTGCGGTTGAACAGCGCGCCCACCTCCCAGTCGAACGTTTTGCTGGCCAGTTCGAAGTAGCCCGACAGCGTCGGTGCCACGCGCAGCGACTTCAGCTTGCTTTCGGTCGTGCGCGGAAGCTCCCACAGGCGGCGGTTGAAGGCGATGTCATGGCCGACCGGGTTGAACGCACTGTTGCCGGCCAGAGGCGTCCCGAACTTGGTCGATTCGTAGGGGTAGCCGGCAATCTGCTGGTCCGAGATGCGCTCGTTGTAGCCGATATCGGTGGTGAAGGTGATCTGGTCACTCAGTGCATAGTCGGAGCTGAGGAACAGCGACCGGCGCTCGATGCCGGTCTGCACATGCATCTGCTCGTTGCCGTTGGAATACTCGGCCGGCGTGATCGGATGGTAATCGTTCGGGTTCTTCGGGTCGCCACCACGATTGAGTGTCTTGAACACGGAATTTCCGGTGGCACAGTCGTAAAGCGCCGGGTCACACCAGGAGCCGTTCTGGCTGAGGTCGCTCCAGCCCGCGCGCGGATAACCCGGCCCCGAACCACCATGCTTGGAGAACCAGCGGTCGCGGGCGAACACCGGGTCGGCCTTCTGGTATTCCAGGGCCAAGGTGTAGCCACCTCGCTCGCCGCGCGCGCCGGTAACGAGCGAGAACGTGCTGTCCTTGCCGTCGCCCTGGCTGAACTGGCCATGCTGCGCCGAAAGCTCCAGCCCCTCGACGCTCTTGCGGGTAATGATGTTGATGACACCGGCGATGGCGTCGGATCCGTAGAGCACCGAGGCGCCATCCTTGAGCACGTCGATGCGCTCGACCGCGCTCATTGGAATCTGGCTCAGGTCCTGCAGGCCGCTGGTGCTGGCGCCCAGGCGCTTGCCGTTCACCAGCACCAGGGTGCGGGTGGCGCCGAGGTTGCGGATGTTTGCGTAGCTGCCGCCGACGTCTTCGCCGGACGACAGCGTGCGCGAACGTGAGAGCGCTGGTGCGCCGGCCGACGTGAGGTTCTGCAGGACGTCGGCGATGGTGGTGAAGCCCTGCTGCTCGATCATCTTGCGCGAGATGGCAAGCACCGGCTGCTGGGTTTCCACATCCACGCTGCGTATCGCCGATCCCGTCACCTGGATGCGGTCCAGGTTCTTCGGAGACTTCGCAGCATCGTCCTGTGCATTGGCAGCCGGCGAGAAAACGGCAACCAACACGGCGCCGATCCCTGCCGAAAGCAGAGTGTATTTGTAGTGCATTGTTTCTCTCTCCAAATCCGTTGTGTGGTCGCAATGCGCGCGGCGCTACGACCGGTCTGCATTCCGTTACCCGGAATCGAGAGGAACCTAACATCCCGCTCACATTTGAACTGCGTTATGGACGCGTTATCTTCGCGCGCCCTTGGCCGCTGTCCTGCACGGGGAGTGCACGTCGCGTCGACGTTGTGCAATGTCGTTTCGCTTCAGTCTGGCAGCTCCTTTCCCGGCATACACAGGAGGCCGCCGATGAATACGCCTGGCAAGCCGAAACCCAGCTGGAAGCAATGGCATGTGCTGCTGGTGATTCTGGCGATTGCGCTGCTGATCAGTGTGATCATCGTCATCGCGCCATGGTGAGGCAGGCATCGCACGCTTGTTTTCCGTGAACATTCGATGATGCCGGCAATGAAGAAGTCAGCACGTGTTCCGCATGGTGATGTGTACATCAATTCGTACTCACCCGGCCGGCACACGAGGACGATGATAGTGAGGTCGAAGGCAGTGCCGACGCGCTGCCATTCTCCACTGACTTTCGAGCACACAGGAGCGACGCCATGAGCACCCAGTCCACCATCGAACATCGCCTCAACGACCTGATCGAGATCGCCCGTGATGGCAAGTCCTTCTATGAGGAAGCCGCAACGAAGGTAAAGGATGCCGAACTGTCGGCACTGTTCACCCGTATCGCCGGGGTCAAGGCGCGGATCGTCGCGGCGCTCAGCGGTTCGGTTGCCGCCAGCGGCGGCAAGCCGGCCGAGCACGGCACCATGGTCGGTTCGATGCAGCAGTTCTACGGCAAGGTGCGCGCCGCGTTTGGTGATACCAACTACGGCTACGTGGCCGAACTGGAAGAATCCGAAGACCGCCTGCTGGGCGCGTTCAAGGATGTGCTGCAGGACAACGATCTGCCGCCCGCGGTGCGCCAGGAAGTGACCCAGCTGCTGCCGGATGTGCAGGAGTGCCACAACGTCATGCGGGCACGCAAGCACGCCATGAAGGCTGCCTGACGTCCCGCGCCGGGCGGCCGATCGCGGCCGTCGAGCCCCGGAGGCGCGTCATGGCCCGGGAACCTTCGCAGCCCGGCAGGGCTGCGAAGGACCGGGCGTCCGGCCCCGTTCCCATGGTTATACTTGGCCGAGTCCAGGGAACAGGCGCGGCATGACGAAGGGGGCTTCGTCCAGCATCAACGTCAATCGCCAACCGGATGCAGTCGCGTCCGGCTTTGTGCGTGTGCGCGGTTTGCTGTGATGTGCGCTTCGCCGGTCTTTCCGTTGCCTGATCCTGGTTGTCCCATCGCCATCCATTGCGAACAGGCCCACTGACGATGCGTCGAGTCAATGCACTTTCCGCGATGATGTTGCTGGGCACGGTTGTGGGAAGTGCGGGGGCGCAGTCCTACAGCAAGACCAACGTCATCACCTATCACGATGATCTGTCGAAGTGGGTGCTTGGCCAGGTCCGGACGTCGGTCAACCAGGACACGGGCCGGACCGAGTCCCAGGTGGATTATGACCCGGCCACCGCGAAGCCCCAGCGGATCCATGCCTTCGGCCAGCTCCAGCAGACCATTCACTACAACAGCGACGGTACCGTTCGCGCCGTGGTGGATGGGCGTGGCAATACGGTGAGCCTGTCCGGCTGGAAGCGCGGCATCCCCGGGAACATCCAGTATGCGGATGGTTCGACCCAGTCTGCCGGCGTGGATGACAATGGCTGGATACGCTGGATCACCGATGGCCGGGGCAACACCACGCGTTACGACTACGACGCGATGGGGCGCATGTCGCTGGTCGACTACCCCGACGGCGATACGGTGGACTGGGCGTCCACCACGACACAGTTTGCCCAGGTGGGCGGCGCCGAGTACGGCATTCCTGCCGGTCATTGGCGGCAGACGGTCAGCACCGGCAATGCGCGCAAGGTCACCTACTACGATGCGCTGTGGCGCCCATTGCTGGTGCGCGAGTACGACGCGGGCAATGAAGCCGGCACGCAGCGGGCCTCGGTGACCGCCTATGACACGGAGGGGCGGGTCACCTTCCAGTCCTATCCTGTCGCGGGGGTCGGTACGGTCCAGGACGCCGGAACTGGCGTCCGTACGACGTACGACGCACTTGGGCGGGTGGTCCAGGTCAGCCAGGATTCCGAGATTGGCGCGCTGGTCAGCACAACCGAGTACCTGCCGGGGCGGCGCGTGCGCACGACCAATGCCAGGGGTATCCCGACCGTCGTGACCTACACCGGTGCAGATGCCGCGAAGCTTGACTGGCCGGTACGTATCGAACTGGCAGAGGGAGCCGTGCTGGATATCCCGCGGGACGTCTTCGGCAAGCCGACGTCGATCACCCGCAGGGCCAGCAATGGCTCGGTGACGTCGACCCGGCGCTATGTCTACGATGCGGCGCAGCGGTTGTGCAAGACGATCGAACCGGAAACCGGCGCCACCGTAATTGACTACGACGCCGCATCGAACCCGGTTGGAAGCGCGCAGGGGTTGGACCTGTCCGATGCAGGCAACTGCAACCAGGACATTGCCGCGGCGAGCGGGCGCCGGGTGGTGCGTTCCTATGACGCACGCAACCGGCTCGCATCACTGCAGTTCCCCGACGGCAATGGCAACCAGCGCTGGAGCTACTGGCCCGATGGCCTGGTCAAGCAGGTCACCACGTTGAACGCCGGGGTGGAGACGCACAACAGCTATGCGTACAACCGTCGCGGGCTGCTCATCGGTGAGGTGCAGAGCCCCACCGATGGCGAAGCGCTGGCGATGGGGTATGCCTACGACGCACTGGGCAACCTGTCCGCGCATCGCTATCCCTCCGGCAACGTGGTCGCGTATGCGCCCAACGCGCTGGGACAGGCCGGGCAGGCGGGCTCCTACGCCGCCGGCGTGGTCTATTACCCCAACGGGGCGATTCGTCAGTTCACCTATGGCAACGGTATTGTCCACACGATGGTGCAGAACGCGCGCCAGTTGCCGGATGAAAGCCAGGACACGCTTGGCGCAACCCGGATCCTCAGCGACGGCTACGACTACGATGCGGTCGGCAATGTGATGGCAATCACTGACGGTGCCACCGGCCGCAACCAGCGTGGCAACCGCAATCTGGGCTATGACGCGCTGGATCGGCTCGTTTCGGCTTCCTCGCCCATGTTCGGCTCGGCGAGCTACAGCTATGACGCGTTGGACAACCTCACGCGGGTGACGATTCTCGGCCGTGACCATCACTACTGCTATGACAACGCCTGGCGCTTGACCAACGTGAAGATCAACGGGTGCGGAGGGTCAACCGTGGTCGGCCTGGCCTACGATGCGCAGGGCAATCTGCGGGCGAAGAACGGACAGCCGTTCGCCTTCGACTTCGGCAACCGGCTGCGTGCGGCGGCAGGTTCCGAGAGCTACCGTTACGACGCTGACGGTCGCCGCACACAGACAGATTCATCGTTCGGACGGATCACCTCGATGTACGACCACGCCGGCGTCCTCCGCTACCAGGCGAGCGAGCGCGAGGACAAACGGACCGATTACATCACGCTGGGCGGAAGCCTGGTCGCCAAGGCAGCGGTGCCGATGCGGCGTTCGCCGGCCGCGAAGGACTTCGTTGGGTGGTCGCCTGTGGCCTCTGCCGTCCGCTACGTCGTCGAGGAAAGCGTGGACGGGGTGACCTGGACCACGGTCTACGAAGGCAACGCCGCGAACTGGACGTCGGCCGCACGCCCTGCCACCAGCTATGCGTATCGCGTGCTTGCCTGTGGCGCCACGGGGAGCTGCACGCCGGTGTCCGATGTCTCGCATGTCCAGCGTCCGCAGGGTGACATCGTGCCCCTGCTGTACCAGCTGCTGCTGGGCTGAGCGTAGCGGACCGCACGGGCCGCAGTGCACCGTCAACCGGTTGTTCATGACAGGGGAAGGAAGAACATGGCTGGAGTACGTGCTGTATCGCGCCCGCGTGGCGCCATCGGCGGCAAGGTCCTGCTGGCGGTGGTGGCAGTGCTGGGAACTGGCTTGGCCTCAACGGCAAATGCTGAGCCTTACAATCTGGAAGGCCATCGGATCGTATCCGTCGCAACCGGCTGGGGCGGGGAAGGGTTCTACCTGGTGACGCAAGGTGTGCTTCCAGCGGGCTCGGATTGTGGGGGTGGCAATCGCTTCATTCTCCTCAATGATCATCCGATGCAGAGGGAGATGGTCTCGATGCTGCTCATCGCCTGGCAGAACAAGCTGCGTGTCGGATTGCGTGTCGACGGCTGCACCTCCGGAGTAATGCAGCTGAGGGCCGTGACGATGCCTGAGGCCTGATGTCTGAATCCACAGGGGAACTACATGATGATGAGTGACGCGACGCCGGGCTTCCGCAGGAGGTTGGGAGCGGGGCTGGCCTTGACGTTGGCCTTGTGCCTGTCTGCACCACTGAAGGCGGAGCCAACCAGCGATCAGATGACGATTCTGTCGCTGCGGCCGTACATGGACGGCCCGGCGGGAATTGTGTACGTCCATGTTTCGAGTACGGCCTTCTGCAATACCGATACCTTTGCAATCGACATGTCCCGGCCGGGAGCCAAGGAAGCCTACGCGGCGGCGTTGGCAGCGCTGACATCGGGGAAGAATGTCCGGCTCGAGGCGTTCAACTCCACCGGGTGCAATGGCTGGGCGACCCGGCTCCAGTCGATCTTCATTCACGCGTAACGCTCCACGGATGGATCCAGGACGCGATGATCCTGGGGTATCGCGCATGGCCCTGGGGCGTGGATAAAAAAGGGGCGGCCCTGAGGCCGCCCCAAACCGTCAGGAGAACACGCGTCTAGAAGCGAACCGACCAGCGCATGTTGGCGCTGTGGTCGCGGCTTTCACTGCCGTACTGGCCGCTGTAACCCAGCTCCAGCTGCTGGCGCGGGGTCAGCCAGGCCGACAGCCCCAGCTCGGCCAGCACGGCGCTGTCGGCAATCGGGGCGCCTTCGACCGCGAAGGTGGTGCTGCTGTTGGCGAATGCGAGGTCGGCCAGCTGGCGGCGGTCACCCGAGGCACGGCGGTAGCCCACGCCCCCACGCAGGTGCAGCCAGCTGTCCTGCTGGAATGATGCCTTCAGGCCCTTGTCGAAGCGCAGGCCAGCGGTGGCGATCGTGGTGCCGGTGTCGTCCACCTTGCCGTGCAGGGCGGCTGCACCACCGCGCTCGTTGATCGGCTTCAGGTCCACCTCCACGCGCGCGACCTGCAGGTAGGGTTCCAGCCCGGCCTCCGGGCCACCAAAGCGGTAGCCGGCTTCGATGAAGGCCTGGCGGGTATGCGCGTTGTAGCGAGCGCTCAGGCTGTCGCTGAACCCTGCGAAGTCGACATCGCGGGTGCTCTTCACCTTGTGCTTGCTCCAGGCGACGCCGCCACGCAGGCCGAGGCCGCCCCAGTTGTGACTGGCATATGCACCGAAGTGGGTGTTGTCGATCTTCGACTTGGCACGAAGCGCCTGCTGCTTGACGTCGGTGCGGCCGGTGCCAGCCAGGACGCCGACCTGCCAGCCAGAGAACTCGTGGTCGATACCGGCCAGCAGGCCGTTGCTGTTGGCTTCGGTGCGGGCGGTATTGCTGTTGCCGTCCAGCCTGCTGTTGCTGCCCAGAGCCTGCACCCAGGCGCCGGTGGCGTCGCCCGCATCGGCGCCTGGCGCGACTGCACCTGCACGGCGGGACAGCGCGGCATCGCGAACGTAGCGGCTGCCTTCCACCAGTGCGAGCGGCGTGGCTGCGTGCAGTTCGCCGCTGAGGCCGTCGAGCACGCCGCCGACCTGCTGCGGGAACAGCTGGGTCAGCGGCTTGGGCAGGCCCTGGTTGATTGCCAGCAGGTCCGCCGCGGCGGCCACCGCGCGCTGGTTCGGGGTGGTGGCGGCGCTGGCCAGCGAGGCACCGCGTGCCACGTCGATGCGGGTGCCATTGGTGCCGTAGGCGAGGCTGAACTGCAGGAACGGCGAGAACGCGCTGAAGTCGGTTTTCGCGAACTGGCCGTTGATGCCACCGTCAGCGCGGATGAAGTTGAACTGCTCGCCGAGATAGTAGATGCCTGGTTCCGGCAACGCGACCAGCGTGCCGCCGAGGGTGGCGGTACCGGTCACGTGCAACTGGTCGCTGCGCCCGCCAGGCGCGAGTTCGGCGGCGTAGACGCCGGTCGCGCCCTGCACGTAGTCGCCGTTGATGGTCAGCGTGCCGATCGAATTGCCGGGCGCGATGGTGCCGTCCACTCGGGTGCTGCCCAACGTGCCGATACCCTTCAGCAGGCCGTTGCTGCCGACCGTGGTGGTGCCGCCGGTCTGCATGCCATTGAAGGACACCACGCCGCCATTGACGGTCAGGTTCCCGTCCTTCAGAACGCCGTTGGCGCTGACCGTGCTGACGCCACCGGTGGTGGTGAGTGCGGTGGAGACCAGGCTGCCGTTGAGCAGGAACCGGCCGCCTTGCACATCGACCGCCGAGGTGAGGGTGTTGCTGCCGTTCAACTCCAGCGTGCCCTCGCGCAGCACCGCGCCGTTGAAGCTGTTGTCGCCGCTCAGGCGCAGCCAACCGATGCCGGATTTGGTCAGCGTGCCGGGGCCGCCGATGTCATTGGTCCAGTCGTCCCAGGCATCGCCCTCCCACACCTTCAGGCCGCCGGCCCTCTGGTTCATCACGACGTTGGTATCCACGCGCAGCGAGCCATAGCCCTCGATGGCCCTGCGCAGGTCAACCATGCCCCAGCCGTAGATCGGGTCGACGCCTGCCGCACCGAGATCGCGCGCGGTGGTCAGCAGGACGTCGCGCACCTGGGCGTTGTCCAGGTAGGGGAAGCGCTCCATCAACAGGCCGAGTGCGCCGGTGATATGGGGGGCGGCCATGGACGTGCCGGTCTTCAGGCCGTAGTCGTACGTGGGATTCTGGCTGTCGATGAGAAGACGGACGTAGTCTGCGGTCTTCTCCAGCCGCCCCTGGATGTCACCGGAAACGATGGTGCTGAGGATTGCCGTGCCGGGTGCGGAAATGCACCAGTTGGCGGCAGCGCCACAGATGCTCGAGCCTGCGTTGATCACGTAGTCGGTTTCACCATTGGCTGTATTGGGCTGGCGAACGTTGGCGACGGCCAGCCAGTAGGGCTCGATCTCCGGCTTCCAGCGCGGCAGGGCCGCGGTGATACCGGCGACGGCGCCGCTGCCATTGCCGGCCGACCAGACCTGGATCAACTGCGAAGCGGGGGCGTTCGCACTGTCCTTGTAGATGCTTCCGTATACGTCGTAGCCGGCACCGATGCGTGCGTACTGGGCATCCAGTGCGGCCACGGTCATGTTGCGGGTGGAGATGCCCCAGCTGTGATTGATGGCACGCACGCCTTGTGCCTGCAGCTGCGCGTACATGTCCAGCCTTGCGGCACCATCGGGATCCGTCCGTTCCACGGCTTCAGGCAGGTAGCCTCCGCTCGCCTGGCGCCTCCATTCGTAGTAAGTGTCACCAAATACACGGGCGGTCGTCAGATCGGCACCGAAGGCGACGCCGTGCATCCCCGTGCCATTGCGGTTGGCGCCAATGGTTCCGAGGACATGCGTGCCGTGATCGGCATAGCGGAAACCCCATTCACGGCCTGCGGCAATGATGTTGGCCTGCAGGGAAGCAGGCACGCCCGCGCCGAGCGTGTAGTAGTTGATACCCGGTTGATCACCCTGTGTCTGGCTGCACGCGCCGGTACCGCCGACGGTTCCCGGTGACGCACAGTTCGGGCCGATGGTGATGCTGGAGGTGTTGCGGCCGGCGAATTCGGGGTGAGCCAGTGCCGATCCGGTGTCGAACAGCGCCAGGCGCACGCCCTTGCCGGTCAGGCCGCGGGCATACGCGTGGTCGGCCCCCATCGCACCCAGGCCCCAGTCGGCGTTGAATTCATCGCTGCGCCAGCTGGCGACATCGCCCGGACTGCCGAGCAGGGCGGTGGCGGTTGCCGCGGGCGTGGCGGCCGTCGATGCTGCAGGCGCGCTGACGGCGGGCTGTGCCCACGCCGCCTGCAGCTGGCGCTGTTGCTGCCATGCGTCGAGCGCCTCGCCGGCCATGGCGGGCGCGGCAGCGGCAAGCAACAGAGAGCTGGACACGGCCAGCGCGAGGCGGCTGTGCAGCGGGGAGCGGGAGTGGGACGAACGGCCGTGCAGCGGGTGATTCATCGGGCAACTTCCTTGGTGGACGGGCAACAAGGCCGTTAACGCCAATCCGTGGCGACATCCCCCACGCATGTGAAAGGAAAATTGTGAACAGGTTAAGTGTGCGTGACAGTGGGCTTCACTTCGTCTCCCCGTGTCCTCGCTAACGTGGGCCGGCCTGGGCTCACCAGGCTTATCAAGGAGTGATGGCGATGCGTGTTGTCAGGAAGGTGATCGCAGTGGCGGTATTCGCGTTGGCGTGTACCGGTTCGGTGGCGGTGGCTGGGCCGGTCGAGCCCTGCGACCAGCCGTGCTGGCGGGCTTATCAGATGTGCCTGGCCAGTGGCACCGATGCCGGTGAATGCCAGCAGGCGTACAACACCTGCGTGGTCGATCTGTGCATGGGCGTGTGAGTCGCGCCGTTTGAGCCGTACGCGGAGCCCCGTCATCGACGGGGCTCTTCTGTTCCAGCGATCGCCTCAGATGGCGATGCCGGCATCTGGCCCGAGCCCGCTTGCGGGCCATGCACGCAGCGGCGAGGATGGGAAATCGCACCGGAGCCGCTGCACATGGCCGTCAAACGCATTGTCGCCAACATCGCCACGCCCGACCCGGCGCGTGCCGCAGCGTTCTATGGCGGGCTGCTGGGCATGCCGGTGGTGATGGACCATGGCTGGATCGTCACCCATGGCGGGCAGGGCAGTGCGCTGGCGCAGGTGAGCTTTGCCAGCGAAGGGGGTTCCGGCACCGCGGTGCCCGATCTGTCGATCGAAGTGGACGACCTGCAGCAGGTGCTGGAGCGCATGCACGCGGCCGGCATCCCGCTGGAGTATGGCCCGGCCGACGAGCCTTGGGGAGTGCGTCGTTTCTTCGTCCGCGACCCGTTCGGGCGGCTGTTGAACATTCTCGCCCACACCTGAGCGGGAGGCGTTGCGTCAGCGGCGCCTGCCGCTGCGCGTCGGCGCTGCCGGAACGCCGACCATGCGCAGGCAATCCGCTTCCACAGCGGCGATGAAGGCATCGGCATCCTGTGCGGGTGTGGCGATCAGGTCGTCGGTGGCACCGTGCACGCCGGCATAGATCAACGAGGCGGTGACCTGTGGAGCAGGCAGCTGCCACAGTCCGGCTGCGTTGCCCGCTTCGAGGATGCCCAGCAGCTGCTGCTGGATCGCATTGCGCTCGGCATTGCCCCGCTGGTGGTGGTGATGGTTGGCGTACACCACGTCATGCAACGCGTGGGTGCGCGCGTAGATCTCGATGTTGGCGCGGATCCAGGCGCGCAGGCGCGCTGCGCCATCACCGGCAGGGTGTTGCTGCACTGCCTGCTCGACCTCGTCCATGAACTGCCGCGTGTAGCGCTGCGCCAGCGCCTGCAGGATCTCGGTGCGGGAGGCGAAATAGGTATAGAAAGTGCCCTTGGCCACGTCGGCCGCGGCGACGATGTCGCTGATGGTGGTGGCGTCCACACCCTGCGAAAGGAACAACGCCTGCGCGGCGTCCATCAGTTCCTCCTGGCGGGTTTCGGCGGGCTTGGTGCGAGGCCTGGCGACAGCTGGGGTCTGCATGGTGGGCGGTATCCGGGTGTGACGGACGCCATTCTAGCTGCCCCTTCGCACTGACTGACCGCCGGTCATTGACCGACGGTCAGTCAGTCGATAGGATGCGCGCACATCCTCCCCCCGGATCCACGCATGAGACGCCTCCAACGGCCCGCCCTGGTGCTGGCGGCCTACCTCGGTACATTCCTCGCTTCGCTGGACATCAGCATCGTCAACGTGGCCCTGCCAACCCTGCAGCAGGCGCTGCAGACCGACATGGCGGGCCTGCAATGGGTGATCAACGCCTATGCGATCGCACTGTCGGCGCTGATGCTGTCGGCCGGTCCGTTGGGGGATCGCTACGGTCATCGGCGGATGTGGCTGCTGAGCGTCGCCACCTTCACCATGGGCTCGCTGCTGTGCGCCTGCGCCAACGACCTTTCGACCCTGGTCGCCGGGCGCGCGGTGCAGGGCGTGGCAGGTGCGCTGTTGATTCCCAGTGCGATGCCGATCCTGAGTCACGCATTTCCCGATCCGGGCCAGCGTGCACGCGTGATCGGTGGCTGGTCCGCCTTCAGCGCGCTGGCCCTGGTGCTTGGCCCGTTGCTCGGCGGTGCGCTGGTGCAGCGGGCCGGCTGGCCCAGCATCTTCCTGATCAACCTGCCTTTGGGGCTGCTGGCGTTTGTGCTTGGCGCCTGGAGTATCGCCGAGCGACGGCACCCGCAGCACGCCGCGCTGGATCCGGCCGGGCAGCTGCTCAGCATCGGTGCACTGGGCGCGCTGTGCTATGGCCTGATCGCGATCGGCGAGCAGGGCCTGCTGGCCCCGGTGACGCTTCTGGCGCTGGGCGCCGCAATTGCGGGGCTGATCCTGTTCGGCATCGTCGAGCGGCGGGTGGCACGGCCACTGCTGCCGCTGGACCTGTTCGCCGACGGTCGCTTCCGCATGCTCAACCTGGCCTCGTTCGTGCTGGGCTTCACCGCCTACGCGAGCCTGTTCTTCCTGTCGCTTTTCTTCCAGCAGGCACAGGGGCACAGCGCCGCGCTGGCAGGCTCGCAGCTGGCTCCCCAGTTCCTGTTGATGGGTGTTGTCTCGCTGTTGTTCGGGCGCCTGGTTGCCCGCCTCGGGCTGCATGCCGCGCTGGTGCTGGGCTACCTCCTGGCCGGTGTGGCGCTATGCGCAATGGCCACGTTCGAACCGGCTACTTCGCGCGCTCATGCCACTGCCGTGCTGATGCTGCTTGGCATTGGAATGGGGCTGGCAGTGCCAGCGACCGGCATGGCGATCATGGCCAACGCACCGGCCGAACGCGCAGGTATCGCGTCAGCCACGATGAACGCGCTGCGCCAGGCAGGCATGAGCCTGGGCATCGCGCTGATGGGCAGCCTGATGGGCCAGCGTGCCGTACAGCAGTTCACCGCCTGCGCACAGGCCGCAGGGCAGCAGCGGCTTGTTGCGCAGGCGCGTGAACTGATCCTGCACCCGGGCTCGATGCACGCCACGCCGCAGGTGCTGACCTGGTACCGCAGTGCGATGGCCAGTGGGTTCGGTTGGGCGATGGCGGTGGCGGGTGCGCTGGCTCTGCTTGCGGCGCTTGGGCTGCATCGGCAGCGTGCATCGGCTTGACGCGCAGCATTCAGCCCTGCTGGCGTTGCGGGTCCTCTGTCGTGCGTTCGATCGCCTGAGGCTGTTGTTGCTGCTGGCGCGCGTTGGCGTGGCGTGCGTGTCCACCTTCGCGTCCGATCGTGGCCATGTGCTGGCGGTCGCGGCTGATCGCTTCGCCGCCCTTGCGGCCTGCGACACGTGCTTCGGCCGGACTGAATTCGTGCGCATTGCCGGAGGCATGTGCCGCGCGCCCGCCCTTGGCGGCGATCGCGCGCTGTTTGTCCTGGTCCATCGAGGCGAAGCCCCGGTTGGAGCTGCGCGGGTTCTGCTCAGTCATGTGAAATCTCCTGCAGTGTGGACGCCGCCTTCGTGGACGACGGCGTCCATGCTTGGCCATCGCACGCTAAGTCCAGGTCGCCATCTTCGCCCCGGTTTTCACGCGCCCTGCGCACCGGGATGATCACGCAGCCGGCCCGGCGGCCGCATTCGTCGCGTATTCACTGCCGGCCCTCGGATGTGCGGCAACGCCGGCGGCCGCAGTGGCGGTGCCGCACATATGTTCGATGATCCTGTGCTGCTGCCCGATGGCTATCAGATAAACGTTCAGGACCGGCAACCGATCAAACTGCGCACCGGTGGCAACTGCTAACGGACCGGTGTCGCGCCCCACGCGGCAGGCGGCAACGATCCACTCTCCATCGCGCGTCAACTGCTGGCTCCGCCGAAGTCGTCAGGATGAACGCACAGTTGCGCGGTCGTCCTATCGCAGATGTTCCGTTGCATGCCTAGAATCGAAGCATCCCGGTAGTTCCCGGGCGCTTCGAGTGAATGGACTCAATGAAGATTTTGTTGACCGGCAGTTCCGGGCGGATCGGGCGCGCGATCTTCGGCGCGCTGGCGGCTGCCCATGAAGTGGTGGGTCTGGACCGCAGTCCGTTTGCCACCACGCGCATCATTGCCGATGTCACCGATCATCAAGCCGTCGTGCGCGCGGTGCAGGGCGTCGACGCGGTCATCCATACCGCGGCCCTGCATGCGCCACACGTCGGCCTGGTACCGGACGCGGTGTTCCAGCAGATCAACGTGGACGCGACTGCGCACCTGCTGCAGGCGGCGCGAGAGGCAGGCGCGCGGCGGTTCGTGTTGACCAGTACCACCGCGCTGTACGGCCACGCGGTGGTGGCAGGGGGATGCCGCTGGATCGATGAGGATACCGAGCCGCTGCCGCGAACGATCTACCACCGCAGCAAGCTGCAGGCCGAGGCCCTGGCTGAAGCTGCCGCCGCACCGGACTTCGGGGTGCGCGTGCTGCGGATGGGGCGCTGCTTCCCGGAACCGCCGGAACGGATGGCGATGTTCCGGTTGCATCGTGGGATCGACGCCCGTGACGTGGCCAGTGCCCATGCCGCGCTGCTGCTGGATGAGGGGCCGGCCTTCGCCCGCTACATCGCCTGCGCCGCGACCCCGTTCCGGCGCGAGGATTGCCTGGAACTGGCCTCCCAGCCGCGCAATGTACTGGCCCGGCGCGTACCGCAGCTGCTGGCCGAGTTCGAGCGCCGCGGCTGGCCATTGCCGCTGAGCGTCGACCGCGTCTACGACAGCGCCCGCATCCGCAGGGAGCTGGGGTGGCAGCCGCGTTTCGGGCCGGACGCCGTGCTGCAGCAGTACGCCGCAGGCAGCATCGAGGTGTTGCCACGCGCGGAGTGGATCAAGGATCGGGTGGCCGAATAGGGGAAGCGGGGACGGATCCCTGTCCCGTCCCTGAGTGGATTCAGGAATGTGTAGGCCGGTCGCCTCAACCTCGTTGGCAGGCGGCCGCTAACCCGGTGCGCTTCCTGCGCCGGGCGGGTCCCGGCGGCCGGTGGCCTGCGCGACGGATCGCGCGCCTGCGCGGTGCCCTCCCGGTGCCGGTCGTCCTGAACTGCCTTGCGGACCCCTCCATGCCTTCTTCCCGTTCCGCCGCTGCCCGCCGCCCGGGCAGCATCGCCCACAAGCTGATGCTGGGCACCGCCGTCATCGCGCTGCTGTGCTTCGGCCTGACGGCGTTCCTGATCTATCGCCAGGCCAGTGCCAGCCTGATCGATGCCTCGCGCCAGACCATGACCAGCGAGGCCAACGCTGAAGCGCGCCAGGTCGCCGCCGATCTGGGCACGGCGTTTGCCAGCAACGATGCCATGGTCGAAGCCGTGCTCGCCCAGCGTGCGCGGGGCGACGTGCCCGATCGCGCCAGCCTGGCTGCCGTGCTGGGCGAGCAGCTGCGCACCCACCCGGAGTGGCTGGGCAAGAGCACCATGTGGGAGGCCGATGCCTTCGATGGCAAGGATGCCGAGTTCGCCAACACCGCGATGCACGATGCCAGCGGCCGCTACATGAGCTACTGGGCCTGGCATGACGGCAAGCCGCAGCAGTCGACCATGACCGACTACACCGAAGCCGCCGACGGCTCGGCCGACTGGTATGTGGTACCCAGCCGCGACAAGCTGCCCAAGGTCAGCGAGCCCTACGCCTACGACATCGCCGGCCAGCAGGTGCTGATGAGCACGTTGAGCTCGCCGATCGTCGAAAACGGTACCTTCCTCGGCGTGTTCACCGTCGACTTCTCGCTGGCGGCGCTGCAGAAGCACCTGGCGACGCTGACGCCGATGGGCGCAGGCCGCGTCGAGCTGCTTTCGCCCAACGGCGTGGTGCTGGCCTCGGCGAATGCCGCCGAGATCGGCAAGCCGCGCACCGACGCATTGACCCGCAGCATGCTGGCCGACATCGCCGCCGACCGCCGGTTCGAAGCCTTCACGCCCGATGCAGCCGGCAACGTGCGCGTCTACGTGCCGCTACGCGTGGGTAATGCCCCGCAGCGCTTCGCGCTGGGCGTGGTGATGCCGCACGCGGTGATCGTGGCCGAGGCACGCCAGCTGCTGTGGTTGACGCTGCTGGTGGGCGTGGTGGCCGCGCTGACGCTGAGTGCCGGTGTCTACGTGCTGCTGCGCCGCCTGGCGATCCGCCCGTTGGCCGAAGCGGTGCGGGTGGCGGGTGACGTCGCCGCCGGCAAGCTCGACAGCACCTTGCCTGCGCGCAGCAACGATGAAGTGGGCCGCCTGCTGGACGCGATGCAGGGCATGCGCGGGCAGCTGCAGGCGGTGATGGCGGCGCAGGCGGAAATGGCGCGCCGCCACGATGCTGGCGAGCTGAGCTACCGCATGGACGCCACTGCCTTCCCCGGCGAGTACGGCCGCATGGTGGCCGACAGCAACCAGCTGGTGGCTTCCAGCAATGCGGTCACCCAGCGCCTGGTCGAGGTGATGCAGCGTTACGCGGTGGGTGACCTCAGCGTGGACATGGAAGCGCTGCCGGGCGAGAAGGCGGTGTTCACCGCAGCGATGGCCACCACCAAGAGCAACCTGGCCGCGATCAACGAGCAGATCCAGCAGCTGGCCGCCGCCGCGGCGGCCGGCGACTTCGCTGTACGCGGTGATGCCCAGCGCTTCGACCACGATTTCCGCCGCATGGTGGAGACCCTCAACATCATGATGCAGGTCAGCGATCACAACCTGGCTGAGCTTTCGACGCTGCTTCGCGCGATTGCCGCCGGCGACCTCAGCGCACGCATGCGCGGTGATTTCCATGGCGTGTTCGCGGTGATGCGCGACGATGCCAACAGCACCGTGCAGCAGTTGACCCAGATCGTCGGCCAGATCCAGCAGTCGGCCGCCAGCATCCGCCTGGCGGCGGGTGAGATCGCTGCGGGCAACAGCGATCTCTCGCGTCGTACCGAGCAGCAGGCCGCCAACCTGGAAGAAACCGCCGCCTCAATGGAGGAGCTGACCTCCACCGTGCGCCAGAACGCCGACCACGCGCTGCAGGCCAATACCCTGGCAGGATCCGCCGCTGACGTTGCCAGCGAGGGCGGGGAAGTGGTCAACCAGGTGGTGCAGACCATGGAGCAGATCGAGGCCTCCTCGCAGCGCATCGCCGAGATCATTTCGGTGATCGACGGCATCGCCTTCCAGACCAACATCCTGGCGTTGAATGCGGCGGTGGAAGCGGCGCGGGCCGGTGAGCAGGGCCGCGGCTTCGCGGTGGTCGCCAGCGAAGTGCGCGCGTTGGCGCAACGCTCGGCGGGCGCAGCGAAGGAAATCAAGGAACTGATCGACGCATCCGTGGCACAGGTCGGTGCCGGTGCGCAGCTGGTGCACGGTGCGGGCCGTACCATGCAGGCCATCGTCGGCCAGGTGGGGCGCGTCAACGAGATCATGGCCGAGATCTCGGCTGCGTCGCGCGAACAGTCGGCCGGCATCGAGCAGGTCAACCAGACCGTGGTGCAGATGGATGAGACCACCCAGCAGAATGCCGCACTGGTGGAG
Organism: Stenotrophomonas sp. YJH_SMC_119; assembly: GCF_059368315.1. NCBI lineage: Bacteria > Pseudomonadati > Pseudomonadota > Gammaproteobacteria > Lysobacterales > Lysobacteraceae > Stenotrophomonas > Stenotrophomonas sp. YJH_SMC_119. The sequence goes on from NZ_JCAFRP010000007.1 coordinate 230,259, forward strand.
GAAGCCAGCGCCGCGGCGCGGGCGATGGAGGAGCAGGCCGAGCAGCTGGCCGTGGCGGTTTCGCGCTTCCGCCTGCGGGCCGAACCGGAGGCCATGGCCCGCCGCGCGGCCTGATCCCGGAAACGAAGACGCCCGGCGGGGGCCGGGCGTCGGTTGCATCCTTGCCGCGCATCCTGCGCAGGTCTGATGGCTCAGAACATTCCTTCAAACGGGTTCCAGCTGGTACGTCCTTCCACCTTCTCCAGGTAATAGCTGTAGTTGGTGCTGGAGGCGACCAGCAGGTTCATGGCGATGAACAGCATGCGCCCGACGACGTCCGGAAGGAACATGGAGACGATGGCCAGCACGATGTTGATGCCGATCACCACCAGTGCCTTGCGCCACATGCCAAGAATCAGCAGGTAGATGGCACCGAAGAACAACGCGAAGAAGTTCAGGTTGATCTTCAGGCGGTCACCAAAGGACAGCGCCTTCCAGGCCTGCTTGAAGCCGGGGTTCTTGGGGGCGCCGTGCTGGCGGAAGAAGTTGAAGCGGAACTGCCACTTCGGGCTGAACTGGGACAGGTCAGTGGTATTCATTGGGGGAGACATCCCTGTGAGAAAACGTTTTCATGATAGGACAAGTCCTATTCAGGATCCAAGCGTCACCGTCAAAAATGTGACGCCTGCCTTGTTCCGGCTGCTGCGGCAGGGGCGCGCACCGTCACCCGCCCGCCTTGTTTTTAGGATAGGGTGCGCAGTTCCGCTGCCGCACCAGCTGAATCCGTGCGGCGGCGGGATGTCCATGGAGGTTGCATGACCACACCTGCTATACCGGAAAACGCACCGGGACCGGTGCTCCTGCCGACACCTGAAGTGGTGCAGGCACAACAGCTGCTCGCACGCCAGCAACTGGCGGTGGCGATGGACCGTGCACGCACGGCCGCTACGCAGAACGCGGCCGCGGCCGCACTGGAAAGCGAGTAATCCGCAACACCGCCGATCGCGCTGGTCCGTCGCCAGCGCGATCGCGGCGGACGCTCTTGGTCAGAACCGCGCGGTCATGCTGAGGAAGTAGCTGCGCCCGGCCACGAAGTAATCGGTGGAGCCTTCCGCATACAGCTTCTTGTCGGCCAGGTTGCTGACGCCGCCACGCAGGGTCAGTACCTCATTGACGTTCCAGGCGGCGGTCAGGTCATACAGCGTGTAGGCCTTGAGGAAGGTCGTCGCCGTGCCGGCCTGCCTGCCGGTGTACTGCGCCGACAGGCTGCTGGAAAACACCGCGTCGGGCGTCCAGTCCAGCGACGAATAGCCCGAGAATTCGGGGGTATCGATCAGGTTGCGGCCGGTGGTCAGGTTCCTGGCTTCCTTCATCCATGTCGCCGAGGTGCGCCAGCGCCAGTGCTCGCCGAAGCGGACATTGAAGCTGCCTTCCATGCCGCTGGTGCGTGCGCGCTGCACGTTGCTCATCCGCGTCCACCAGATGCCGTTGAACCTGCCCAGCGGTGCGTACTCGATCTTGTTCCTGAAGTCGGTGTGGAAGTAGGTCAGGCCGGCATCGACCAGATCGTTGTCGAAGCTGATGCCGATTTCGCGGTTGGTGCTGGTTTCCGGGTCCAGGTCCGGGTTGCCGGCCATGTAGCAGCCGCCGCGGGTATAGCCCAGCGGAATCAGCGAGGTGCAGCCACGGCCACCGGACTGGGTGGCGGCGCTGGCGGAGTTCTCGGTCAGGCTGGGGGCGCGGAAGCCCTTGGAAACGCCACCGCGGATGGTCCATTGCTCGGCCGGATGCCAGACCAGGTAGGCGCGCGGGCTGACGTGGCCACCGAACGTCTCATGGTGGTCCAGGCGCGCGCCCAGGGTCAGTGCCAGGGTGCGGTGCAGCTTCACTTCGTCTTCGACGAACAGGGCCCAGGTATCCACTTCCAGATCGGAGCCGCTGACGGCATTGCCGGCATAGTCGATCGGCGCGCGGCCGATGGTGTCGGTGTTGGTCAGCTCCTGGCGCTTCCACTGGCCGCCCACGGCGAACTGGTGTTCAACGCCGAGGGTGAACGGCGTGGTCAGGCTGCCCTCGATGATCGTATCGGTGGCTTCGGAACGGCCGGTAGCACCGATGTCGTTCCTGTACTCGGTCCAGTACGCACTGATCTTCGAATTGCCGAAGCTCCACTTGCCATCGTGGTTGAGCGCCAGCGAGCTGCGCTTGAGTTCGCTGGCACCCCAGGCGCCTTCATCCTGCTTTTCCAGCGAAGCGTCGATGAAGGCCTGCTGCACGCCATGGCCGGCTTCGAGCGACAGTTCCTGCGCGTCGCTCAGTTTCCACTGCAGCAGCGCATCGACATTGCGGTCCTTCTCGCCTGCATACGCGTTGCCGTAGACACCACCATTGGAGCGATCCGAATCGCGGCGCATGCTGTTGGCACCGATGCGCAGGCCGAAGCGCTCGCCGAGCGGGCCGGAGAACGTCGCACCGATCTGCTGGGTGTCGCCGCGCTTGCCGTCGCCCGGGCGGGTATAGCTGTGGGTGGCGCTGCCGCTCCAGTCATCACCGATGCGCCGGGTGATGATGTTGATCACGCCGCCCATGGCGTCGGAGCCATACAGCGACGACATCGGTCCGCGCACCACTTCGATGCGCTCGATCTGGTCGGGCGAGATCCAGTTCAGGTCCTGGCGGCCCAGGTCCGGCCGGTAGTTGGTCGAGGCCGAGCTGCCCATGCGCTTGCCGTCCACCAGCACCAGCGTGTAGTTCGACGGCATGCCGCGCAGCTTGATCTTGGACTGCTCGCCAACCGCACTGAGGCCACCGGTCACGCCGGGCACGCGGCTGAGCAGGGTGGCCAGGTCGTGCACCGGCTGGCGCGCGATGTCCTCGCGGCTGATCACGCTGATGCTGGCCGGCGCATCCTTGATCCATTGCTGGTTGCCCGAGGCGGTGACCACCACGGTATCCAGGTCCTTGGTGGAGGCATCGGCGCTGGCCTCTGCAGCGGCCACGCCGGGCAGGGCCAGCAGGCAGGCGGTGGCCAGGGCACTGGCCAGGCGGGTGCGCGGCAGGCGCGCGGAACGGGAGCGGAACGGCTGGGACATGACGGCTTCCATCGAATGAGGGGGACCGGATGGAAGCAGCGGGCACACGCAGACAAGCAGGCAGGCCCCCTTCCATGGGTCGTAGGGCGCACGGTTCGGGCCGGCGCAGCTGGGTGGGTCTCGGCCGTACGGAAGACGGCGACCTGCCTGGTTAATGAAATGATAACCGTTCGCGTTTGTTACGATCCAGTACCCGGTGCCCACGAAGCGACATTCCGCTGCGCGGTCCGCCATCGCCTGCTGTTTGCTGAATGGGGATAAATCCCGGCGTAGACCTTCGCACTCGGCTTACATCCGGCGCCCTAGACTGGGCCGCATTTTCGATTCCGCCCCGTTGGAGATCGTGTGGGTTCCGGTAGTGACAGACAGCGACTGTGCGGCCAAGGGCCGGTACAGCCAGGACAAGTGCGGGCGCCGGGAAGGCGCGCCGGGAACCTTCGCGCATGCAGCCCGGCCGGGACGGCCGGCCATGCCGATCGTGGGGAGTAAGCGGTGATGGGGGGTCACACCATCCACGCGGAAGCGGATGCGCCCGGGCTCGACGCCGGCTGGGCGCTGCTGCCGGCCGAATCTCCGCTGCCGATGCCCGAACAGACCCTGCGCGAAGGCAAGCTGAAGGTCCGTCGGCACCGTACCTCGCCACGCCTGATCGGCCTGCGCCGGTTCTACATCTTCGGCGGCACCCTGGCCATGACCGCCATCGCCACCCGCATGATGTGGCGGGTGCTGTCGGCCAATGGCATCAGCGTGCTGGAAGCCTGCCTGCTGGTGCTGTTCGTCGGCCTGTTCGCCTGGATCGCGCTGTCCTTCGCCAGCGCCGTGGCCGGCTTCCTGACCGCCGTGTTCGACCGTGGCTATCGCCTTGGCATCGACCCGGACAAGCCGCTGCCGACCGTGCACAGCCGCACCGCGCTGCTGATGCCGACCTACAACGAGGATCCGCGCCGACTGCTGGCGGGCCTGCAGGCGATCTACGAGTCGGTGGCCGCCACCGGCCAGCTCGAACGCTTCGACTTCTTCGTGCTCAGCGATACCCGGCGCGAGGACATCGCACGCGCCGAGGAGCAGGTATTCGCCGAACTGCGCGAGCGCGTGCCGGACGGCCAGACGCGGCTGTTCTACCGCCGCCGTGGCGACAACAGCGGGCGCAAGGCCGGCAACATCGCCGACTGGGTGCGCCGCTTCGGTGGCGCTTACCCGCAGATGCTGATCCTGGACGCCGACAGCCTGATGACCGGCGACAGCATCGTGCGCCTGGTGGCCGGCATGGAACACAACGCCGATGTCGGCCTGATCCAGACCCTGCCTTCGGTGATCGGTGGCCGCACCCTGTTCGCACGCATGCAGCAGTTCGGCGGTCGCGTGTACGGCCCGGTGATTGCCCGTGGCGTGGCCTGGTGGCATGGCGCCGAGAGCAACTACTGGGGCCACAACGCCATCATCCGCACCCGTGCCTTCGCCGACCACGCCGGCTTGCCAGCGCTGCCGGGGCGCAAGCCGTTCGGCGGTCACGTGCTCAGCCACGATTTCGTCGAAGCGGCGCTGATGCGCCGTGGCGGCTGGGCCGCGCACATGGTGCCGTACCTGGGGGGCAGCTACGAAGAAGGCCCGCCGACCCTGACCGACCTGCTGGTGCGCGACCGTCGCTGGTGCCAGGGCAACCTGCAGCACGGCAAGGTGGTCGGCAGCCGTGGCCTGCACTGGATCAGCCGCACCCACATGCTGATCGGCATCGGTCATTACTTCACCGCGCCGATGTGGGCGATGCTGATGTTGATCGGCATTGCGATCCCGCTGTTCCAGGAAGGCATCGATTTCAATGCCCTGCTGCACCTGTCACCCAGCGTGTACTGGCGGGCCCAGGACGAGGAGCAGGTGGTGCGCCTGTTCGCCGCCACCATGGCGGTGCTGCTGCTGCCCAAGGTGCTGGGCTATCTGGCGATGCTGCTGGACCCTGTCGACCGCCGCGGTTGCGGCGGTGCGATCCGTGCGTTCGTGTCGATGCTGGTGGAGACCGTGCTGGCCGCACTGATGGCACCGGTGGTGATGTACGTGCAGTCGCGCGGCGTGGCCGAAGTGCTGTCCGGCCGCGATTCCGGCTGGGACGCACAGCAGCGTGACGATGGTGGCATCTCGTGGATGGCCTTGATCCGTGGCTACGGCGGGCTGGGCGTGTTTGGTGCGTTCATGGGTGTGCTGGCGTGGGCGGTGTCGCCGTCGCTGGCAGCCTGGATGGCGCCGGTGGTGATCGGCATGGTGCTGGCCGTTCCGGTGGTGGCGCTGACCTCCTCGCGCGGCCCGGGTGCCTTCCTGCATCGCCTCGGCCTGCTCGACATCCCCGAAGAGAACATTCCGCCACCGGTGCTGGTGCGCGCCGCGCAGCTGCGCCGGGAAGCCGCCGAGCAACCGCCGCTGTACTGATGGCCCTGCACCAGCGGCATAATGCGGCTCGAACTTGAAGGAGCCGCATCATGCTGCAAACGGTGGAACAGGAAACCGGCGCCTCGCCACAGTGGTCGGTGATCTGGCTGCACGGGCTTGGCGCCGACGGCCACGACTTCGCGCCGATCGTGCCGGAACTGGTGCGTCCGCACTGGCCGGCGCTGCGCTTCGTGTTCCCGCACGCACCGGTGCGGCCGATCACGATCAACAACGGCGTGCCGATGCGCGGCTGGTACGACATCGTCGGGATGGACTTCCGCTCGCGTGCCGACATGGCCGGCGTGCAGGAATCGGTGCTGCAGCTGGATGCGCTGATCGCACGTGAGATCGAGCGCGGCGTCGCGCCGGAGAAGATCTTCCTGGCCGGCTTCTCGCAGGGCGGGGCGATCATCCTCACCGCTGCACTGTCGCGCACCGCGCCACTGGCCGGCCTGATCGCACTGTCCACTTACCTGCCGGAAGCCGAGAGCGCCAGGCGCGTTGACGGTGCGGTGCAGGTGCCGGCGTTCATGGCCCATGGCAGCAGCGACCCGGTGATTCCGCAGGCGGTGGCCGTACACAGCGCGCAGGCCCTGCAGGCGCTGGGCCTGGAGGTGGAGTGGCACAGCTATCCGATGGCCCACCAGGTCTGCGCCGAAGAGATCCAGGCGCTGGGTGACTGGCTGCAGGAACGGTTGGGCGCTGCCTGAGCCATGCCCCCGGCCAGCACATCGCCGTGGATGCCGGAACTGTGCCGCCTGCCGCGGCTGGCGGCGATGCTCGGCCTGGCCCAGCTGGTGGTGGTGGTGCTGGCGCTGGCGCCCGATGGCAGCCGCCACTGGACCTTCGGCGAGCTGCTGTCGGCCAGCGGCTTCGCGCTGTGGCTGGCGCTGGCGGTGACCGCCAGCCTGTGCCTCCTGCGGCAGGCACTGTCGAGGCTGCCGCAGGTGCTGGGCGCTGTCGCGGCGATCGTGCTGGCGACCCTGATCGCGGTGGTCTGTGCCGGCATCGTGCATGCACTGTACGCGGTACTGGGCGACAACTTCGCCCGCGGCATCAGCTTCTGGCGCTTCACCCTGGGCAGTGCGGCAACCACGGCACTGATCGCCGCGCTTGCCCTGCGCTACTTCTATGTGAGCGATCGCTGGGCCGCGCAGGTGCAGGCCAACGCGCGTGCCCAGGCCGACGCGCTGCAGGCGCGGATCCGGCCGCACTTCCTGTTCAACAGCATGAACCTGATCGCCAGCCTGCTGCATCGTGATCCGGCGGTGGCCGAACGCGCGGTGCTGGATCTGTCCGATCTGTTCCGTGCTGCCCTGGGCGCGGGCGAGGGCGACTCCACCCTGCGTGACGAATGCGAGCTGGCCGAGCGCTATCTGTCGATAGAGTCGCTGCGCCTCGGCGAGCGTCTGCAGGTGCGCTGGGAGCGCGATGAGCCGCTGCCGTGGGACTTGCCACTGCCGAGGCTGGTACTGCAGCCGCTGGTGGAAAACGCAGTGCTGCATGGCATTTCGCGGCTGCCCGAAGGCGGCACCATCGAATTGCAGCTGGTGCGCGAGGGCAACGAGCTGCAGATCCGCGTGCGCAATCCCGCGCCCGATCCGCAGGCGCCGGGGTTGGCGCTGGCGCGCGGTGCCGGCCATGCCCAGCACAGCATCGCTCATCGGCTGGTCTGGCGCTTCGGCGCCGCCGCGCGGATGACGGCTGGCTGGAGCGAGGGCTACTATGCCTGCCAGGTGACAGTGCCGATCCAGTGAGGGGACGACCGTGAGGGTAGTCATCGCCGATGACGAACCGCTGGCGCGGGAACGCCTGCGCAGCCTGCTGGCGGCGCAGGACGGGGTGGACGTGGTGGCCGAGGCCGGCAACGGCGAGCAGGCCCTGCATGCGTGCGCGGAGCTGCAGCCGGACCTGGTCCTGCTGGATATCGCCATGCCCGGGCTGGACGGCCTGGAAGCCGCCCGCCACCTGGCCAGCTTCGAGCCGCGCCCGGCGGTGGTGTTCTGCACGGCTTATGACGCGCATGCGCTGTCGGCGTTCGAGGCGGCGGCCATCGATTACCTGATGAAGCCGGTGCGTGCCGAGCGACTGGCGGCAGCGATCGCACGTGCACGCACGTTCCTGGCCGGCCGCGACGGCCAGCCGCAGGACAGCGGCGGGCAGCAGGCCCGCAGCATGCTGTGCGCACGCCTGCGTGGCAGCCTGCGGCTGATCCCGCTGGACGACATCCACTACCTGCAGGCGGAAGAGAAGTACGTGGTGGTGCACCATGCGCGCGGCGAGGACCTGATCGAGGAGTCGCTGAAGTCGCTGGAGGAAGAGTTCGCCAGCCGCTTCATCCGCATCCATCGCAACTGCCTGGTGGCGCGCCACGAGCTGGTGGAGCTGCGTCGAGGCACGGGTGGTCAAGTGCAGGCGGTGCTGCGGCATGGCAAGCAGCCGCTGGAAGTCAGCCGCCGCTGCGTGGCGACGCTGAAGCAGGAACTGCGGCATCTGTGAGTGGTCCGCGCGGCCTGCGGCCGCGACTGCTATGAAATCAACAGCAACAGCAACAGCAACAGCGGGTCATGGCTCGTTGTTTCTACGTGCTGGGTTGGGCCGGGGTGGGGCGGCGGGACACGCTGCAACTACATCCATGTAGCTCGATGGCGCCATCCATGGCGCCAACGGTCCCGCCGCCCCACCCCGGCCCAACCCTCTCGTTTTTCCCGCGTCGGACGGCAAAGGCATTGTTGTTATCGGGTGGGGAAAGAGGGGTCAGATCCCTTTTCCTGCGGAAAAGGGATCTGACCCCGGAAGCAATCGGCTTTTGATTCTTTCTTTTGATCTTCCGTGGCTGATGCACACGGAAACTGTCAGAGGCCGGGCGGGGCGGGTTCGCGGGGGTGTCCGCGGCATGGATGCCGCGGCCAAGCCTCCACGGACGGATTCACGGCGTCCCCCGCGAACCCGCCCCGCCCGGCCTAGTGCAATGATCCAGCAGTTCGCTCCAGCCACGAGGGGCTCCGCCGTTGGCCGTATCCGCGCCGGAGGCGCGATAATGACCGGATGGAAACCGTCCGCATCGCCACCCGCAAGAGCCCGCTCGCCCTCTGGCAGAGCGAACACGTCGCCGACCGCCTGCGCCAGGCACACCCCGGCCTGCATGTGGAACTGGTGCCGATGAGCACCCGCGGCGACGAGGTGCTCGACCGTTCGCTGGCCGCGATTGGTGGCAAGGGCCTGTTCCTGAAGGAACTGGAGCTGGCCATGCTGCGTGGCGAGGCCGACTGCGCCGTGCATTCGCTGAAGGATGTGCCGATGGAACTGGACGCGCCGTTCGCGTTGCCGGCAATGCTGACCCGCCACGATCCCGCCGATGGCTTCGTCTCCAACCTGTACGCCTCGCTGGACGCGCTGCCGATCGGTGCGCGGGTCGGGACATCGTCGCTGCGTCGCCAGGCGCAGCTGCGCGCGCTGCGACCGGACCTGGAACTGCTCGACCTGCGCGGTAACGTCAACACCCGGCTGGCCAAACTCGACAACGGTGGCTACGACGCCATCGTGCTGGCCGTGGCCGGCCTGGAGCGTCTGGGTCTGGGCGAGCGCATCGTCGCGCGCCTGCAACCGCCGCAGTGGCTGCCGGCCCCGGCGCAGGGCGCGGTGGCGGTGGAGTGCGATGGTGGCAATGCGCGTCTGATGGCGTTGTTCGCCCCGCTTGATGACGCGGCCACGCGTGCCTGCGTGGAAGCCGAGCGGGCGATGAACCGTGCGTTGCATGGCAGCTGCCACGTGCCGGTGGCGGCCATCGCGCAGTGGCAGGGCGATGACCTGCACCTGCAGGGCCTGGTTGGCAGCGCCAGCGACGGCCGTGCGGTGCGCGCCGAAGCCGTGGGCCCCGCCAATGACCCGGAAGGCCTGGGCCAGCGCGTGGCGAAGCTGCTGCTGGACGATGGCGCCGGCGAACTGCTGAACGTCTGAGCCACCGCGGGTAGTGCCGGCCGCTGGCCGGCAACCTCGTGCCCCAGTTGAATGCAGTTGCCGGCCAGCGGCCGGCACTACCGGAAGAAGAACGGGCGCCCTTGGCGCCCGTTTCTTACTTGAACTTGTAGACCACGTTCATCGTGGTCAGCGTATCGGTCTTGCGCTTGTCCTCGGCCACGTCACTGTTGTAACGCGCCTGCCAGCCGGCCTTCAGCGCCAGGTGCTCGTTCATGCTCACCGACACGCCGAAGTCGTTCTGGCCGAAGGTGTTGTACGAACCGGATTCGACCAGCAGGGTGTTGACCAGGTCGGTGTTGTCGGTCAGCGAGTACTTCATGTCGAACAGGCCGCGGCCGATCATGCCGGTGCGGGTGCGGTCGTCCTCGGTGCTGTGGGTGCGGCGCACACCGGGGCCGATCTGCGCGTCGAACGAGAAGCGCTCGGTGTTCCACAGGCGGGTGCCGTAACCCAGACCGAACGAGCTCTGGCGGTCGTAGGTGGCGAAGTCGTCGCGCTCGGTACGCACCGTGGCCGTCAGCTGGCGGTGCTCGCCCAGCTGCAGCGCGCTGCCGGCACTGCCCGTGTAGCGGTTGGCGGTGGTGTTGTTGCGGCGGGTAGTGGTGCCGTCGTCGCGGGTCTCGGTCACCTTGGAGCTGGAACGCAGGCCGGCCAGGTCCATGCTGTGCACCCAGTCGCCGTCGGTGTAGCGCAGGCGCAGGCGGCCGTTGAAGCTCTCGGTGCTGCTGTTGCCGCGTGCCGAGGCGAAGCCGAGCTCGCCGCCACTGCCGCTCCACGGCGAAGACATCGCCGCCAGTTCGGAGGCATCCTGTGCATACGCGAGCGGCGCGCACAGCAGCAGGGGGATCAGCAGGGACACGCGCAGGGACATCGGGGCTTCTCCGAAGCGGTTGACAGCCGGTGATGATACTGGAAGCGTGATGGCGGTCAGAATCGATCCAAGGCGCGCTTCAGCAGACGTTGCCGCGGACGCCTATTCAGGGCAAATCGATACGCAATGCCGGGTCGTTGAAGCGCGAATAGCGCAGGCGCAGCTGGAAATTGCGGCCGTTGCTGCTGCCGCTGCGCACGATCTGCCGTGGCAGGCCCTGGGCGTCCACCCAGTACTCCAGGCGTTCGCCGGCCTGCGCGCCGCGCAGGCGGTAGTGACGGGTCTCGACTCCATCCAGCGATTGGCTGCCCAGGTCTTCGGCCTGCAGTTCGGCAGGCAGGGCGTCGGCCGGCAAGGGATTGCGCCACTGCTCCAGCAGGCCCGGCGGGGTGGGAGCCTGGCGGATCGCACCGTCGGCCTGCAGGAACATGGTGTCGCCAATGATCGTCTGCGACCCGCCCGGGGTCTGTACCCGGAAGCGGTCGGGGGCGACGAAGTCCATGGCGCTGCGCACCGGCTGCGGTGCGCCCAGCACCTCCAGCTCGGCATGGAAACTGCCCAGGGCCGCAAAGCGTTGGCTGGCGCCCAGTACGGCCTGGGCCGGATCGGCCGCGGGCACGGGGGCTTCGGTCCTGGCCGGCGCCGGTGCGCGATCGCAGGCAGCCAGCAGCAGGCAGGCCAGCAGGGACAGGGCGGGCAACCGGCGCATCGGGCATTCCATGGGGGTGGGGGCGACCACGATAGCCCAAACGTCCCACACAAGACCCGCGACTCGGACATAATCGGGGGTATGGACCGATACGAACGCATCACCGCCCTGCATCGTCTGCTCAAGTCCGCGCGCTATCCGGTGACGGTGGCGACCCTGCAGGACAAGCTCGGTTGTTCCCGTGCCACCGTCTACCGCGACCTGGCCTTCCTGCGCGATGCGCTGATGGCACCGATCGAGGGCGACGGCGAGGCCGGCTTCCGCTACCAGGCCGACGAGAGCGACCGCTTCGAACTGCCTGGCCTGTGGCTCAGCTCGGAGGAGCTGCACGCCCTGCTGGCCTCGCAGCACCTGCTGGCGCGTACCGGCGGCGGCGTGCTGTCCTCGGTGCTGGCGCCGCTGCAGCAGCGTATCGAGAGCCTGCTGGCTGCGCAGGCCGGTGTCTCCAACTGGCCGGTGGATCGTGTGCGGGTAATCCCGCACCGCGGCCGCAAGTTCGATGAAGGCAGCTTCCGCAGCGTGGCCTCGGCGGTGCTGGAGCGCCGCCAGCTGGCGTTCGAGTACCGTGCCCGTTCCACCGACGAGCCGACCAAGCGCACCGTCTCGCCGCAGCGCCTGACCCATTACCGCGACAACTGGTACCTGGATGCCTGGGACCATGACCGCGAAGCCCTGCGCAGCTTCGCCGTGGACCGCATCCACAAGGCGCGCGTGGTCGACAGCACTGCCCGTGACGTCGCCGACAGCGAGCTGGACGAGCAGCTGGGTGCCAGCTACGGCATCTTCTCCGGTGCGCCGAAGGGCTGGGCGACCATCCTGTTCAGTGCCAAGGCCGCGCGCTGGGTGGCCGACGAGCATTGGCACTCCAAGCAGCAGGGCCGCTTCCTGGCCGATGGCCGCTATGAACTGAAGGTGCCGTACAGCGTCTCACGCGAACTGCTGATGGACGTGCTGCACTACGGCTCGGATGCCGAAATCGTCGAGCCGGTGATGCTGCGCGAGCAGGCCAAGGCGCTGCTCGAGCTGGCCCTGAGCAACTACGAAAAATCCTGACACTCCCCCCGAGAACTCCTCCGCCCATGAAGAAGACCCTGTTGCTGCCCCTGCTCGCCGCTGCGCTGGCCCTGACCGCCTGCGGCAAGTCCGGCGAGCCCTCGCAGAAGCTGGTGGTGGCCGCCACGGCCGTGCCGCATGCCGAGATCCTTGAGGTGGTCAAGCCGATCCTCAAGCAGGAAGGCGTGGACCTGGACGTGCGCGTGTTCAACGACTACGTGCAGCCCAACGACCAGCTGGTGCAGAAGCAGGTGGACGCCAACTACTTCCAGACCGAGCCGTACCTGGATGCCTACAACCGCGATCGCAAGACCGATCTGGTGAAGGTGATCGGCGTGCATATCGAGCCGTTCGGTGCCTATTCGCGCAAGGTCAAGTCGCTGGCCGAGCTGCGCGACGGTGCCGACGTGGTGATCCCGAACGACCCGAGCAACAACAGCCGCGCGCTGATCCTGCTGCACAAGGCCGGCGTGATCGAGCTGAAGGATCCGGCCAACGCGCTGTCGACCCTGCGTGACATCACCGCCAACCCGAAGAACCTGAAGTTCCGCGAGCTGGACTCGGCGATGCTGCCGCGCGTGCTGGACCAGGTCGACCTGGCCCTGATCAACACCAACTACGCGCTGGATGCGGGCCTCAACCCGACCAAGGATGCACTGGCGATCGAGAGCAAGGACTCGCCGTACGTGAACTTCCTGGTCGCGCGGCCGGACAACAAGGACGACGCCCGCGTGCAGAAGCTGGCCAAGGCCCTGACCAGCCCGCAGGTGAAGGCTTTCATCGAGACCAGGTACAAGGGCGCGGTGCTGCCGGCGTTCTGACCGGCGCTGCGGGCGTTCTGGCCATGCGGTAGTGCCGGCCGCTGGCCGGCAATCTGCAAACGCCGCCAAGGATCATGGGGTTGCCGGCCAGCGGCCGGCACGACCTTCAGTCGACGTGGAAGGCGAGGGTGGCCGCCACGGCCTGCTGCCAGCCTGCATAGAGTTTCTCGCGCCGCGCCACTTCCATCTGTGGCTCGAAGCGCCGGTCCAGGCCCCATTGCGCGGCGATCTGCTCGCGGCTGGACCAGAACCCGACGGCCAGACCGGCCAGGTAGGCCGCGCCCAGCGCGGTGGTCTCGGTCAGCCGCGGCCGCAGCAGAGGCACCCCAAGGATGTCGGCCTGGAAGCCGGCCAGGAAGTCGTTGCCGATCGCACCGCCGTCGGCGCGCAGTTCGGTCAGCGCGATGCCCGCATCGGACTGCATCGCATCAAGCACGTCGCGGGTCTGGTAGGCCATCGCCTCCAGCGCGGCACGCACGAAGTGTGCCTTGCGGGTGCCACGGGTCAGGCCGAACATCGCGCCGCGCACATCGCTGCGCCAGTAGGGCGCGCCCAGGCCGACGAATGCCGGCACCAGATACGCGCCGCCGCTGTCCGGCACCTGCGCAGCCAGTGCCTGGCTGTCGCTGGCACGCTCGATCATGCGCAGGCCGTCACGCAGCCACTGCACCACCGAGCCGGCGATGAAGATCGAGCCTTCGAGTGCATATTCCACGCGCCCGTCCAGGCCCCAGGCAATGGTCGTCAGCAGGCCGTTGCGCGAGCGCACCGCCTGCGTGCCGGTGTGCATCAGCATGAAGCAGCCGGTGCCATAGGTGTTCTTGACCATGCCCGGCTGGAAACAGGCCTGGCCGAACAGCGCCGCCTGCTGGTCTCCGGCGATGCCGGCGATCGGGATCGGGTGGTCGAAGAAGAACTGCGGCCGGGTGTGCGCATACACCGTGCTGGAATCGCGCACCTGCGGCAGCATCGCGCGGGGTATGTCCAGCAGCGCCAGCAGGTCGTCATCCCAGTCCAGCGTGTGGATGTTGAACAACAGGGTGCGTGCGGCGTTGCTGTAGTCGGTCACATGCGCCTGGCCGCCACTGAGGTTCCATACCAGCCAGCTGTCGATGGTGCCGAACAGCAGCTCGCCACGCTCGGCGCGTTGCTGCGCACCTTCCACGTGGTCGAGGATCCAGCGCACCTTGGTGGCGGAAAAATAGGCGTCGATCAGCAGGCCGGTGCGTTCGCGGACCAGTGCCTCATGCCCGTCGCACTTCAGTCGCTCGCAGATGGCATGGCTCTGCCGCGACTGCCAGACGATGGCATTGTGGATCGGCTGGCCGGTGGCGCGGTCCCAGACCACGGTGGTCTCGCGCTGGTTGGTGATGCCCAGCGCGGCGATATGACGCGGGTCGATCTGTTCGCGGCTGAGCAGTTCGGTCAGCGTGGCATAGACACTGGTGAGGATCTCGCGCGGGTCATGCTCGACCCAGCCGGGTTGCGGGAAGATCTGCGCGAACTCGCGCTGCGCACTGCCGACGATGTCGCCAGCACGGTCGAACAGGATCGCGCGCGAACTGGTGGTGCCCTGGTCGATGGCCAGCACGTAGCGGGGCGTCATGCAGCGTCTCCGGTGGCGATGGGGAAATCCTAATGCATCGATCGCGTCGCGCGCGGCCACCCTGGTAGCTGCCAACCTTGGTTGGCACACGTGGCAATACGGGGGTCAGAGCCCTTTCCCTGGGAAAGGGATCCGACCCCCCATCCACGCCTGCAGCCGCGCCACCTGCGCCGCATCCAGCCGCAGCCCCAGCTTGCTCCGCCGCCACAGCACGTCCTCGGCGCTACGCGCCCATTCGTGGTCGCGCAGGAAAGCCACTTCCCGCGCATGCAGGCCGCCGCCAAAGTCCTCGCCGAGATCGTTCATACCCCGCAGGCCGTGCAGCAGCTCCGCGCTGCGGCTGCCGTAGGCGCCGGCCCAGCGGCGCGCCATCTCTGCGGGCAGCCACGGTGCCAGTGCGTGCAGGCGCGAGCACGCCTGCGTGGCGTCGCCCCAGTCGCTGCCCGGCAGTGGATGGCCCGTTGCCGTCCATGCCGGTCCCATCTGCGGCAGGGCGGGGCGCAGCAGGTCCAGCGCTTCTTCGGCCAGCACGCGGTACGTGGTCAGCTTGCCGCCCAGCACATGCAGCGCGGGCGCCGGGCCGGACTGCAACTGCAGGCGGTAGTCACGGCTCAGCTTCGCTGCACGCGGATCTGGATCGGCAAGTAGCGGGCGTACCCCTGCGAACTGCCAGACCACGTCCTGCGGGGTGATCGGCTCGCGCAGGTAGTGGTTGGCGGCCTCGCACAGGTAAGCCACCTCCGAAGGCAGCACGCTGCACCGGGCCGGGTCGCCGCGGTAGTCGGTGTCGGTGGTGCCGACCAGCAGGTGGTCGTGGGCGAACGGCAGCAGGAACACCACGCGGCCATCGGGCTGCTGAAGCAGGCAGGCGCTGTCGTCGGGCCAGGGCCGGCGCAGCACGATGTGGCTGCCCTGTACCAGGCGCAGGGCGGGGCCGCCATCGCGCGCCTGCATACGTTCCAGCAGGCCTCCTGCCCAAGGGCCGGCTGCATTGGCAACGGCCTGGGCGATCACCGTTTGCTGCCGGCCGTCGGTGGCTTCCAGCGTGGCCTGCCAACGGCCCAGCACAGGGCGCAGTTCAATGCAGCGGCTGCGCACATGTACCCGTGCGCCACGCCGGGCGGCGTCCAGCGCATTGAGCAGTACCAGCCGCGCGTCATCGACCTGCGCATCGGCGTAGCTGAAGGCCTGCCGCAGCGCCGGGGAGAGCCAGGGGCCGAGCGGGTCGCGTTGCAGGTCCAGTGCGCGCGAGGCGGGAAAACTCGGGCTGCGCCGGCCGAGATGGTCATACAGCCACAGGCCCGCGCGCAGCATCCAGCGCGGTCGCAGGTGGGGTTCCCATGGCAGTACGAAGCGCAACGGACGGACCAGATGGGGGGCCTGCCGCCGCACCACTTCGCGTTCACCCAGTGCCTTGCGCACCAGTCCGAACTCGCCCTGTTCAAGGTAGCGCAGGCCGCCGTGGATCAGTTTGCTGCTGGCGCTGGAGGTGTGCGCGGCCAGGTCATCCTGCTCGCACAACAGCACCCGCAGGCCGCGGCCGGCCGCATCACGGGCGATGCCGGCGCCGTTGATGCCGCCACCGATCACCAGCAGGTCGACGTCGTCCATCGCGTCTCCGTGTCCTGTGTGTGCGTAGAGTCGACTGTCAGTTGACTGCCTTTTGTAGAGTCGAGCCATGCTCGACTTTTGAAAGAGCAGTCGACTGACAGTCGACTCTACAGAACGCGGGTGACGGAAACGACGACGGGCCCCGCAGGGCCCGTCGCGTTACATCAGTGAAGCCGGTGCTGCCTGGATCAGAAGCGGGCACCGATGCCGAAGCCGACGGTCCACGGATCCATCTTGGCTTCGCCGATCTTCTCGCCGCCGACCTTCACGTCCGGACGCGAACGCATGTAGCGGGCATCGGCACGGGCGAACCAGGTGGAGTTGATGTTCATGTCCACGCCGACGGTGCCGATCACGCCCTTGGCGTCCTTGAGGCGGATGTCGGAGCTGCTGCCGTCGGCCAGCGTTTCATTGCTGAAGCTGGACTGGTAGTAGCCCACGCCCACGAACGGACGGAACACGTTGTCAGCCTGGCCGAAGTGGTACTGGCCGCTCAGCGCGACCGGCTGCTGCTCGACGTTGCCCAGGCGGGCATTGTTCGGGCCCTTCACCTTGTGGTCGAACTTGTCGGCGGCACCCCACAGTTCAACGGCCCAGTTGTCGTTGATGTAGTAGCTGAAGCTGACGGTCGGCGCCGGGCCACCATCGACCTTCTTGATGCCGTCGATCGGATCATTCTTCGGCTGCAGCAGCGCGACGCCGCCAACCACGGCAAAATGCTTGCCCGAAGCGGTATCGGTGGAGCTGCTGTCCTGGGCGAAAGCAGCCGGCGCGAAGGCGGCGGAGGTCAGCAGGGCGAGACTCAGGATACGGATGGAGCGCATGGGGGTATCTCCTAATGTTTCTTGTTTTGGGCCCCCGGTTGCGGGGCGAGCACACCGTAGTCGCCTCAACATGAATCGAATCCGACGCGCGTTAAAAAATAGTTTTCCTTGTTCAGCGATCAGCGCGAAAAGCCTGTATCCATGGGGTTTCTGGTCGTCAGTGGCATTCATTCAGTTGGAGAAGATGTGAGCGCGGCAACGCTGTGCGTCGGCCTGCAAGCGCAGGTGAACGTGGATTGCAGGGTGCTGCTGCTGGGTTCGATGCCAGGCGTGGCATCCCTCCAGGAGCAGCGTTACTACGCGCATCCGCGCAACCGCTTCTGGCCGCTGATGGCCGATATCTGCGGTTTCGACGCGGCTCTGCCCTATGTGCAACGGCTGCAGGCGTTGAACGCCGCGGGCATCGGCCTGTGGGATGTGATCGGCCGCTGCGAGCGGCGCGGCAGCCTGGATGCCGACATCGTGCGTGGCACGGAAGTGGCCAATGCGCTGCCGGAACTGATCGCCACGCTGCCTGAGCTGAAGCTGATCGGCTGCAATGGTGGTGCCTCGCTGCAGGCATTCCAGCGCTGGGTGCTGCCACGGCTGGAAACCCCGCCGAAGCTGGTCGCATTGCCGTCGACCAGCCCTGCCAATGCGGCGTGGTCGTTGCCGCGCCTGCGCCAGGCCTGGCAGCCGGTGGCCGACGCGCGGGCGACATGAAGCGGACATCGTCCGGACAATACGCTACCGACTGGTCGCGGCCGCGACCCATGGGCAACAGCCTGTCCCGGCTGCGTGCGTACTGAAAACACCTGTAACGGTTGGCGCTGGACCCCGCTGGCCGCACAATAGACGTTTCCCTACACCAGATTGCCGGAGTTATCCCCATGGCCGAAATCAAGGAAGCACTTGTCCCCGATATCGGTGACTACAGCGATATCCCGGTAATCGAGGTGCTTGTCGCCGTCGGCGACACGGTCAAGAAGGACCAGGGCCTGGTGACGCTGGAAAGCGACAAGGCGACCATGGAAGTGCCGTCCTCGGTGGCTGGCGTGGTCAAGGAACTGAAGGTCAAGGTCGGCGACAGCCTGTCCGAAGGCAAGGTCGTGGCCCTGATCGAAGTGGCCGCAGGCGAAGCCGAAGCCGCCAAGCCGGCGGCTGCCGCGCCGGCACCGGCCAAGGCCGCTGCCCCGGCTGCCGCCACCCAGAGCGCACCGGCCCCGGCCGCCCCGGCTGCCAGCGGTGGTGCGGTTGAAGCGCTGGTGCCGGATATCGGCGACTACGCCGGCATTCCGGTCATCGAAGTGCTGGTCGCCGTCGGCGACACGGTCAAGAAGGACCAGGGCCTGGTCACGCTGGAAAGCGACAAGGCCACCATGGAAGTGCCGTCGTCGGTGGCCGGCGTGGTCAAGGAGATCAAGGTCAAGGTCGGCGACAATCTGTCGCAGGGCAATGTGGTCGCCATCATCGAAGCCGAGGGCGCTGCCGCGCCGGCGCCGACCAAGGCGGCCGCTGCGGCCGCTCCGGCTGCCGCCGAGACCACCACCAAGGTCGAGCCGGTCGCTGTGCCGGCGCAGCCGGACAAGCTGGCGGCCCGCGAGATCGCCTCGGCGGGTACCCCGTCCAGCCCGCCGGTGCAGTTCAACGCCGATGGCGTGCTGCCCGCCAAGGTGCCGTATGCCACCCCGGCGGTGCGTGTGTTCGCCCGCGAACTGGGCGTGGACCTGCTGCAGATCAACGGCACCGAGAAGGGTGGCCGCATCACCAAGGGTGACGTGCAGAAGTTCGTCAAGGCCGCGCTCAGTGGTGGCGTGCCGGCTGCCGGCGGTACTGCTGTCGCTGCCGGTGGTGGCCTGAACCTGCTGCCGTGGCCGAAGGTCGACTTCAGCAAGTTCGGCGAGACCGAAGTGCAGCCGCTGTCGCGCATCAAGAAGATCTCCGGTGCGAACCTGGCCCGCAACTGGGCGATGATCCCGCACGTCACCCAGTTCGAGCAGGCCGACATCACCGACCTGGAAGGCCTGCGCGTGGCGCTGAACAAGGAGAACGAGAAGGCCGGCATCAAGCTGACCATGCTCGCCTTCCTGATCAAGGCCAGCGCCGCAGCGCTGAAGAAGTTCCCGGAGTTCAACGCCTCGCTCGATGCCAGCGGTGAAAACCTGACCCTGAAGAAGTACTTCCACATCGGCTTCGCCGCCGACACGCCGAACGGCCTGGTCGTGCCGGTGATCCGCGACGTGGACAAGAAGGGCGTGGTGCAGATCGCGCAGGAAACCGGCGAACTGGCCAAGAAGGCGCGCGACGGCAAGCTCGGCCCGGCCGACATGAGCGGCGGCTGCTTCTCGATCAGCTCGTTGGGCGGCATCGGCGGCACCGCGTTCACCCCGATCGTCAATGCACCGGAAGTGGCCATCCTCGGTGTCTCCAAGTCGTCCATCCAGCCGGTCTGGAACGGCAAGGAATTCGCACCGAAGCTGATGCTGCCGCTGTCGCTGAGCTACGACCACCGCGTCATCGACGGCGCCCTGGCCGCACGCTTCACCACGTACCTGTCCCAGGTACTGGCCGACATGCGCCGCGTGCTGCTGTAAGGCACCCGCTTCGCCCCCACCGTGCGGCCGCAGCCCCTAGCGCGGCCGCGTGAACAGATGCAGTGACAGCCCACCGGCCATGCCGGGCGGGCATGAGGAAAACCCACCATGGCCACGATTGAAGTCAAGGTTCCCGACATCGGCGATTACAGCGATGTGCCGGTGATCGAAGTGTTGGTCGCCGTCGGCGACACGGTGAAGAAGGACCAGGGTCTGGTGACCCTGGAATCGGACAAGGCCACCCTGGAAGTGCCGTCCTCGGCTGCCGGCGTGGTCAAGGAGATCAAGGTCAAGCTGGGCGACACCCTGTCCGAAGGCGCCGTGGTCGTGGTGCTGGACGCTGAAGGCGCCGCCGAAGCCCCGGCCAAGGCCGCTGCGCCGGCTCCGGCTGCAGCCGCTCCGGCCAGCAAGCCGCCGGTGACCCCGTCGCACCGCGCCCCGGCCGAACCGGCTGCGCCGAAGCCGGCGCTGTCCAGCGGCAAGCCGGCCGACATCGAATGCGAGATGGTCGTGCTGGGCTCGGGCCCGGGCGGCTACACCGCCGCCTTCCGCGCTGCCGACGTCGGCCTGGATACGGTGCTGGTCGAGCGCTACGCCAGCCTCGGCGGCGTCTGCCTCAACGTGGGTTGCATTCCGTCCAAGGCGCTGCTGCACGCCGCAGCGGTCATCGACGAAGTGGCCCATGCCGGTGATTTCGGCGTCGAGTTCGGCAAGCCGACCATCACCCTGGACAAGCTGCGCCAGTACAAGGAAAAGGTCGTCAACCAGCTGACCAAGGGCCTGGCCGGCATGGCCAAGCAGCGCAAGGTCCGCAGCGTGCAGGGCGTCGGCAAGTTCATCTCGGCCAACGAGCTGGAAATCACCGTTGCTGACGGCAGCACCCAGCTGCTGCGCTTCCAGAAGTGCATCATCGCCGCCGGTTCGCAGGCGGTGAAGCTGCCGAACTTCCCGTGGGACGACAAGCGCGTGATGGATTCCACCGACGCGCTGGAGCTGGCCGAAGTGCCGGGCTCGCTGCTGGTCGTTGGCGGCGGCATCATCGGCCTGGAAATGGCCACCGTGTACAGCGCGCTGGGCAGCAAGGTCACCGTGGTCGAGTTCATGGACCAGCTGATGCCGGGCGCCGACAAGGACCTGGTCAAGCCGCTGGCCGACCGCCTGAAGAAGCAGGGCATCGAAGTGCACCTGAAGACCAAGGCCTCGGGCGTCACCGCCGATGCCAAGGGCATCACCGTCACCTTCGACGCCGCCGAGGAAGGCCAGGCGCCTGCGCTGGCGCAGGGCACCTTCGACCGCGTGCTGGTGGCCGTGGGTCGCTCGCCGAACGGCAGGAAGATCGATGCCGAGAAGGCCGGCGTACAGGTCACCGACCGTGGCTTCATCCCGGTTGATCGCCAGATGCGCACCAACGTGCCGCACATCTTTGCCATCGGCGACATCGTCGGCAACCCAATGCTGGCCCACAAGGCCACGCACGAAGGCAAGCTGGCCGCTGAAGTGGCAGCCGGCCACAAGAAGGAGTGGGTCGCCCGCGTGATTCCGTCGGTGGCCTATACCAACCCGGAAATCGCCTGGGTTGGCGTGACCGAGACCGAAGCCAAGGCCAAGGGCCTGAAGGTCGGCGTGGCCAAGTTCCCGTGGGCCGCCAGTGGCCGCGCGATCGGCATCGGCCGCACCGAGGGCTTTACCAAGCTGATCTTCGACGAAGAAACCCACCGCATCATCGGCGGTGCGATCGTCGGCGTGCACGCCGGTGACCTGCTGGCCGAGATCGGCCTGGCCATCGAGATGGGTGCGGAAGCCGAAGACATCGGCCACACCATCCATGCGCACCCGACACTGAGCGAATCGGTGGCGATGGCCTCGGAAATCTACGACGGCACGATCACCGATCTGTACATGCCGAAGAAGAAGTAAGGCGCCTGCGCCGTTCCAAATGAAAAGCCCCGGCATTTGCCGGGGTTTTTTTGTTGAGCCTCGATCACTCTCTTTGCGAGCGTTCGGGCCGCAGCGCGGGTAGTCGAGAGCCACTGCCTGGGCCGCCTGGATGCCTGACACGCGGAGGGAGCGGGGGCTGGGTGCGAAGTAAAGGAGGAGGTGACGGCCGCAGGCCGGCGCCGGGGGACATTCGCAGCCAGCCCCCGCTCCCTCCAGCGCTCGACCACGCCTGCGTCTACGGCAACTGCCACCGCGAAGGTCTGGGCCGCAGCGCAGGTGGCAGGCGTCTGGACAAATGTCCCCCGTCGTCCGCCTGCGGCGGTCGCCTCCTCCTTTACTTTGTCCAAACGCCTGCCACCGGCGCTGCGGCTCGGCTTGCGGATAGTAAGAGCCAGTGCCAAAGCCGCCCGGATGCCTGACACGCGGGGGGAGAGGGGCTTGCGTGCGAAGTAAAGGAGGAGGTGACGGCCGCAGGCCGGCGCCGGGGGACATTCGCACGCAAGCCCCTCTGCCCCCCGCGCTCGACCAACCCGCTTCTGCTTGACCGTGCAATCAAAAAAGCGCGGCCCCGATGTTCCGGAGGCCGCGCCAGGAGAGAGGGTGCCGTGGAAGGGGCGGGGGATCAGAACACGAAGCTGATACCGGCCACCGGGCCCTTGAATTCCTGCTTCAGGCCGACAGTACCGTCGCTGCCCTTCTTGTCCACGTCCAGCTTGAACCAGTCGTAGCCGGCGAACACGCCGAAGTTCTTGGTGAAGCGGTAATCGACGATGGCATTGGCGCGGCTCAGGTCGCCCTTGTAGTCATCGAAGCTGCCCCAGCGCGTGTTGAGGTACTGGCCCTGCAGCGTGATCATCCAGCGCTCGGACGGCGTGAAGGTCATGCGGGCGCCCACCACAGGTGCCACGCCATCGGCCTTCTCGTCGAGGAACTGGCCTTCGTACACCGTGCCCAGGTCGGCGTAGCCCTTGGTGCTGACCTTGGCGTACTCGCCACCGATCTGCAGGCCGAGGTCGAAGGTGTCGGTATCAACCACCGAGTAGTCGTAGACCAGGCTGGCCACCTGGTACTTCAGCTCACCCTTCACGAAGCTGCCGGCCGGCACGTTCTCACCGCCGAAGGAAATGCCCTGGTCGAGGGTCTCGCGGCGGTCCTTGTCGTACTTGAAGTAGTTGAACAGGAGGCGCTGACGGTTGCTGATGCGGAACATGCCGTCGATGCGCGGCTCCCATTCCTTGCCACCCAGCTTGAAGTCCTCGTTCAGGGAGATGTCCTGGCCGGCCACGGTGGTGCTGCCGCGGAGGGTGTTGTCCGAATCGATGTTCATCGCACCCAGACGGATGGCAAAGCGGTCATCGCCTTCGGCGGCGTGGGCCGCATTGGCGAACGAGGCGCCGGCAGCGAGCAGGGAGAGGGCGAGCAGGGTGGGTACGGGGCGCATCGAAGAGTCCTTGCAGTGGTTCATCAGAATGAAGGCCACTGTGCCGGACAGGCCCGTCCACCATGCGTGAACGTATGGTCCATGGCATGTGTACGGTTCAGTGCTGTCGCGACGATGCAAAAAGATGGCCCCGGAGCCGGGCTTCGGGGCCATCGTGGGACCTGCGGGGCGGAGCCGACGAGGATGCTGCAGGCAGGTCGAATGATCGGACCGGCATGTCTGACGAAAGTTCCGCAGCCTGCGACCAAAGTTCAATAGTGCGTCGCAACATGGTGCGGACGTCATTGTCCCCCTGGTGGCACGCAAAAATGTAACCGTTACCGCAACTTGCGGCTTCCAGGGATGAACAGGGAGCGGTTGTCTCGCAAATTGTCCCATTGCTATAATTTGGCGGCTCGATGAGGCCCCCCTGCTGTAGCCGCCTCAGCCCTCCACTTGCAACCACGCGGGACGTCCTGTGCTGAACTCCGTTGATGCGGGTCGGCGACTGATGCTGCGCGCCGCGGTCTACCCGCTGGCCGCAGTGGCTGTCCTGGCCCTGGCCTTCCTGCTGGTAGGTCCGAAATACGCCCTCGGCGCGCTGGCGTCCGGTGTGGCCATTTCGGCCGGTGGCTGGGTGGCGGCACGGATGGCACTGGGCGGTGGGGCACTGGCCGCAGGATCGGCGATGGCTCGCCTGATCATTGCGATCGTGGCCAAGTGGGTCGTGGTTTTCGGCGTCCTGCTGGCGGGGTTCCTGGTCTTCAAGCTGCCTGCATTGGCGCTGTTGGCCGGTATCGCCGTCGGCTTGATGTTCCAGGTCCTGGCGATGGCCAGGCGTTGACAGAATTCAATTAACTGAAGGTTCCGGACACATGGCGGGCGAGGCTCTAACCCCTACCAGCTACATCCAGCATCACCTGCACAACCTGACCGCGCCGGTCGGCAAGGGTGAGGGTATGTTCTGGCATATCCACGTCGATACCTTCCTCACCGCGGTCCTGATGGGCCTGGTGATCGTTGTCGCGTTCTGGCTGGGCACCCGCAAGGCCACCGCCGGCGTGCCGGGCAAGTGGCAGGCCTTCGTTGAAATCTGCCTGGAGTTCGTCGACCGCCAGGCCAAGGACACCTACCACGGCAAGAGCAAGCTGGTCACGCCGATCGCCATCACCATCTTCTTCTGGATTCTGCTGATGAATCTGCTGAAGATGATCCCGGCCGATTTCATCGCCAAGCCGCTGGAATGGGCGGGCGTGCACTACTGGAAGCCGGTGCCGACCGCTGACGTCAATGCCACCCTGGGCATGGCCATCAGCGTGTTCTTCCTGATGCTGTTCTTCGCGCTCAAGTCCAAGGGCCTGGGCGGCTTCATCAAGGAATTCCTGACGGCCCCGTTCGGCAAGTGGATGATGCCGTTCAACCTGATCCTCAACATCGTCGAGTGGCTGAGCAAGCCGATCTCGCTGGCGATGCGACTGTTCGGCAACATGTTCGGCGGCGAAATCGTGTTCCTGCTGATCTGGGTGCTGGGTGGTGCCGGTTTCTTCGGTGCCATTGCCGGTGGTGTGTTCGGCCTCGGCTGGATGCTGTTCCACCTGCTGGTGATCCCGCTGCAGGCCTTCATCTTCATGATGCTGTCGATCGTGTACCTGAGCCTGTCGGAAGACGCTCACTGAGTTTCAAGCTTCAACGCGTTTCAACCTTCATCCGTTTCATCACCCTTAGCAACTTAAGTTCCTGGAGATAACCATGTACTTCGCCGTCCTGACCAACTTCGCGCAGATTCAGAGCTCCACCGCCCTTGCCGTCGGCATCATGATCGGCCTGGCCGCGCTGGGCGCCGGTCTGGGTCTGGCCATCATGGCTGGTAAGTTCCTGGAGTCGGCCGCCCGCCAGCCGGAACTGATCCCGGTCCTGCAGGTCCGCATGTTCATCACCGCCGGCCTGATCGACGCCGCGTTCATCATCTCGGTCGCCGTTGGCCTGCTGCTGGCCTTCGCCAACCCGCTGTCGGCTGCCTTCGCTGGCGCCGTCACCAAGGCTCTGGCCGGCTGATACAGCGGTTTGAGACGACCGGGTGCTGATGCACCCGGTTTCGGATGAAGGCCGGATGTGCCGCTACGGCGGCGCGTCCACCCCGAAACCAGCGATCGAGCTAACCATGAATATCAATTTCACCCTTCTTGCGCAGGCGCTGGCCTTCGCTGGTCTGATCTGGATCATCGCGACCAAGATCTGGCCGCCGCTGATGAACGCGATCGAAGAGCGCCAGCAGAAGATTGCTGAAGGCCTCGCTGCTGCCGACCGCAGCCAGAAAGATCTGGCCCAGGCGCAGGAGAAGGTCAACGAAGCGCTGAAGGAAGCACGCACCAAGGCCAACGAGATCATCGATCAGGCCCACGCGCGTGCCAACCAGATCGTTGATGCTGCCCGTAACGAAGCGATCACCGAAGCCACCCGTCAGAAGGAACTGGCCCAGGCTGAAATCGACGCCGCCGCCAACCGTGCCCGTGAAGATCTGCGCAAGCAGGTGTCCGCGCTGGCCGTGACCGGTGCCGAAAAGCTGCTCAAGCGCGAAATCGACGCCAACGCCCACAAGGCGCTGCTCGACGAGCTGGCCTCGGAGATCTAAGGATGAGCCAGGCCCTCACGCTTGCCCGCCCGTACGCCCGCGCCGCGTTCGCGACCGCGCGCGACGAAGGCGCGTTCGCGCCGTGGTCGGACGCCCTGGCGTTCTCCGCCCACGTCGCCGCCGACCCGCGCGTGGCGGCCCTGCTCGCCAACCCGGAGCTGGGTCGTGACGACGCCGTCGCCCTGCTGGCGCCGGTGTCCCACGGCGAGACCTACTCGCGCTTCCTGGCCATCCTGGCCGAATCGCATCGTCTGCCGCTGCTGCCGGAGATTTCCGGCATGTTCGACGCCCTGCGCGCCGAAGCCGAGCACGTGGTCAAGGCCACCGTCACCTCGGCCGCCGAACTGTCGGCCGGTGAGCTGGACGCGATCAAGGTCGCGCTGCGCAAGCGCTTCAACCGCGAGGTCGACGTGACCACCGCGGTCGATGCCTCGCTGATCGGCGGCGCCGTGATCGACGCCGGCGACGTGGTCATCGATGGTTCGCTGAAGGGCAAGCTGGCCCGTCTGCAGACCGCGCTCGCTAACTGAATTCATTTAACGTCCGGCCCCGCTGCCGGCACTAGGACTTGACGATGGCAACCACGCTCAACCCCTCCGAAATCAGCGAACTGATCAAGAACCGCATCGAGAAGGTCAAGCTGGCCGCGGAATCGCGCAACGAAGGCACCGTGACCAGCGTGTCCGACGGCATCGTGCGCATCTTCGGTCTGGCCGACGTGATGCAGGGCGAAATGATCGAACTGCCGAACAACACCTTCGCACTGGCCCTGAACCTGGAGCGCGACTCGGTCGGCGCCGTGGTGCTGGGTGACTACGAGCACCTGCGCGAAGGCGACGTCGCCAAGACCACCGGCCGCATCCTGGAAGTGCCGGTCGGTCCGGAACTGCTGGGCCGCGTCGTGAACGCGCTGGGCGAGCCGATCGACGGCAAGGGCCCGCTGGGCACCGACCTGACCGCTCCGGTGGAGCGTGTTGCGCCGGGCGTGATCTGGCGCAAGTCGGTCGACCAGCCGGTGCAGACCGGCTACAAGTCGGTCGACTCGATGATCCCGATCGGCCGTGGCCAGCGCGAGCTGATCATCGGCGACCGCCAGACCGGCAAGACCGCGATGGCGATCGATGCCGTGATCAACCAGAAGGGCACCGGCATCAAGTGCGTGTACGTTGCGATCGGCCAGAAGGCTTCGACCATCGCCAACATCGTGCGCAAGCTGGAAGAGAACGGCGCGCTGGCCCACACCATCGTGGTGGCCGCGACCGCTTCCGAATCGGCTGCCATGCAGTACATCAGCGCCTACTCGGGCTGCACCATGGGTGAGTACTTCATGGACCGCGGCGAAGACGCGCTGATCGTGTACGACGATCTGTCCAAGCAGGCTGTCGCCTACCGCCAGATCTCGCTGCTGCTGAAGCGCCCGCCGGGCCGTGAAGCCTACCCGGGTGACGTGTTCTACCTGCACTCCCGTCTGCTCGAGCGCGCTGCCCGCGTGTCCGAGGAGTACGTCGAGAAGTTCACCGAAGGCAAGGTCACCGGCAAGACCGGTTCGCTGACCGCGCTGCCGATCATCGAAACCCAGGCCGGCGACGTGTCCGCCTTCGTTCCGACCAACGTGATCTCGATCACCGACGGCCAGATCTTCCTGGAAACCGACCTGTTCAACGCCGGCATCCGCCCGGCCGTGAACGCCGGTATCTCGGTGTCGCGCGTCGGTGGCTCGGCCCAGACCAAGATCATCAAGAAGCTGTCCGGCGGCATCCGTATCTCGCTGGCCCAGTACCGCGAGCTGGCTGCGTTCGCGCAGTTCGCCTCGGACCTGGACGAAGCGACCCGCAAGCAGCTGGAGCGTGGCCAGCGCGTCACCGAGCTGATGAAGCAGAAGCAGTACGCGCCGATGTCGATCGCCAACCAGGCACTGTCGATCTACGCCGTCAACGAGGGTTACCTCGACGACGTGCCGGTCAACAAGCTGCTGGCGTTCGAAGAAGGCCTGCACGCCCACTTCGCCAACACCCAGGGCGAGCTGGTCAGCAAGGTCAACGCCACCGGCGGTTGGGACAACGACATCGAAGGTGCCTTCAAGAAGGGCATCGCCGAGTTCAAGACCACCGGCAGCTGGTAATCGCGGTCCTGTAGAGCGGAGCCGCTGGCTCCGCTGGACCAGATGACAAACGGTTGAACAACGCGGGGCAGCAGCCCCGCGCCACGGGAAACAAGAGATGGCAAGCGGACGCGAAATCAAAACCAAGATCAAGAGCGTGCAGAACACCCGCAAGGTGACGCGCGCCCTGGAAATGGTCTCGGCCTCCAAGATCCGCAAGGCGCAGGATCGGATGAAGACCTCGCGTCCGTACGCGCAGGCGATGAAGCAGGTGATCGGTCACCTGGCCCAGGCCAGCACCGACTACCAGCATCCGTTCCTGGTCGAGCGTGAGCAGGTCAAGCGGGTCGGCTTCATCGTGATCTCCTCCGATCGCGGCCTGGCCGGCGGCCTGAACAACAACCTGTTCCGCAAGATGCTGGGCGAAGCCAAGGCATGGCAGGACAAGGGTGCGGAAGTGGACCTGGTGACCATCGGCCAGAAGGCTTCGACCTTCTTCCGCCGCGTGAAGGTCAACATGGTCGGCAGCGTGACCCACATCGGCGACGTGCCGAAGCTGGAATCGCTGATCGGTGTGATCAAGGTCATGCTCGACGCCTTCACCGAAGGCAAGATCGACCGCGTGTACCTGGTCTACAACCGCTTCGTGAACACCATGGTGCAGAAGGCCAGCTTCGATCAGCTGCTGCCGCTGCCGCCGGCTGAGAAGCAGGTCGCTCACCACGACTGGGACTACCTGTACGAACCCGATGCCGCGACCGTGCTCGAGCACGTGATGACGCGTTACATCGAGTCGCTGGTGTACCAGGCACTGCTGGAAAACGTCGCCTCCGAGCATGCGGCACGCATGGTTGCGATGAAGGCGGCGAGCGACAACGCCAACAAGCTGATCGGCACCCTGCAGCTCGTCTACAACAAGGCGCGCCAGGCAGCGATCACCCAGGAAATCTCCGAAATCGTCGGCGGCGCGGCAGCAGTCTGACCGCGTTCGTTCAAAGCACACATTAGAGGATGCAGCAATGAGTCAGGGCAAGATCGTTCAGATCATCGGCGCGGTCGTCGACGTCGAATTCCCGCGTGAATCGGTGCCGAAGGTGTACGACGCACTGAAGGTGGAAAACACCGAGATCACCCTCGAAGTCCAGCAGCAGCTGGGCGACGGCGTGGTGCGTACCATCGCCCTCGGTTCCACCGACGGCCTGAAGCGCAACCTGGTTGCCGTCAACACCGGCCGTGGCATCTCGGTGCCGGTCGGCGCCGGCACCCTGGGCCGCATCATGGACGTGCTCGGCCGTCCGATCGACGAAGCCGGCCCGGTGGCCGCCAGCGACAGCTGGGAAATCCACCGTGCGGCCCCGTCGTACGAAGACCAGTCCCCGGCCACCGAACTGCTGGAAACCGGCATCAAGGTCATCGACCTGATGTGCCCGTTCGCCAAGGGCGGCAAGGTCGGCCTGTTCGGCGGCGCCGGCGTCGGCAAGACCGTCAACATGATGGAGCTGATCAACAACATCGCCAAGGCGCACAGCGGTCTGTCCGTGTTCGCCGGCGTGGGTGAGCGTACCCGTGAGGGCAACGACTTCTACCACGAAATGAAGGACTCCAACGTCCTCGACAAGGTGGCGATGGTGTACGGCCAGATGAACGAGCCGCCGGGCAACCGCCTGCGCGTCGCCCTGACCGGCCTGACCATGGCCGAGTACTTCCGCGACGAGAAGGACGAAAACGGCAAGGGCAAGGACGTCCTGCTGTTCGTCGACAACATCTACCGCTACACCCTGGCCGGTACCGAAGTGTCGGCACTGCTGGGCCGCATGCCGTCCGCCGTGGGTTACCAGCCGACCCTGGCCGAGGAAATGGGCGTCCTGCAGGAGCGCATCACCTCGACCAAGAACGGTTCGATCACCTCGATCCAGGCCGTCTACGTTCCCGCGGACGACCTGACCGACCCGTCGCCGGCAACCACCTTCGCCCACCTGGACTCGACCGTTACCCTGTCGCGTTCGATCGCCTCGCTGGGCATCTACCCGGCCGTCGATCCGCTGGACTCCACCAGCCGCCAGATGGACCCGCTGGTCATCGGCCACGAGCACTACGACACCGCCCAGCGCGTCCAGCAGACCCTGCAGAAGTACAAGGAACTGAAGGACATCATCGCGATCCTGGGCATGGACGAACTGTCCGAAGAGGACAAGCAGGCCGTGTCGCGCGCCCGTAAGATCGAGCGCTTCTTCAGCCAGCCGTTCCACGTGGCCGAAGTGTTCACCGGTTCGCCGGGCAAGTACGTGCCGCTGAAGGACACCATCCGTGGCTTCAAGGCCATCGTCGATGGCGAGTACGACCACCTGCCGGAGCAGGCGTTCTACATGGTCGGCGGCATCGAAGAAGCGGTCGAGAAGGCCAAGAAGATGGCCGAGAAGGCCTGATCCGGGGCGGGCGGGAGCGATCCTGCCCGACCTGACGCCGGCGCCGGGCAACCGCCCGCGCCGGTGGACTCCCACGGCGGCATTGCGCCGCCGCGAACAGCGAAGAGATTTGCATGAGCACGATCCGTTGCGACATCGTCAGCGCCGAGCAGGAAATCTTCCGTGGCGAAGCGACCCTGGTCGTGGCCACCGGTGAGCTGGGCGAACTGGGCATCGCGCCCAAGCACGCGCCGCTGATCACCCGCCTGAAGCCGGGCAAGGTGGTGGTGACCACGCCGAATGGCGAGCAGCTGGATTTCGCCATTTCCGGCGGCATCCTGGAAGTGCAGCCGCAGGTGGTGACCGTGCTGGCCGACACCGCGATCCGCGCGCAGGACATCGACGAAGCCTCGGTCCGCAAGGCCAAGGAAGAAGCCGAGCGCATCCTGGCCAACCGCGGTGAAGCCATGGAAGTGGCCGAAGCCCAGCAGAAGCTGGCCGAAGCCGTCGTCCAGCTGCAGGCCCTGGAACGCCTGCGCAAGACCCTCAAGCACTGAGGTTCCGCGCTGCATCCACGAAAACGCCGGCCCTGCGCCGGCGTTTTTGTTCGGGTGGCTGGGTAGAGCCGACCGGGTGGATTCGACTGGGTAGAGTCGACTGTTAGTCGACTGCTCTACGTTCAGGCCGCGAAAATCCCGCGCTGCGCGCGTTAGTCGACTAACTGTGATCTCTCGGTAGGTTGTTCATCCGGGACATCTTTGGAAAATGGTGGTTACCACACCTCTCCAGACCCCAAAGAGCCCGGATGAACCACCATAAAAATGCCCGTTTGACCGTCCATAGTCGAGCACTTCTTATTCGCC
>NZ_JCAFRP010000008.1:0-203271 GCF_059368315.1 Stenotrophomonas sp. YJH_SMC_119
CGAGCACACCAGGATCGCGCCGTCCATCTGGGCGGCACCGGTGATCATGTTCTTGACGTAGTCAGCATGGCCCGGGCAATCGACGTGGGCGTAGTGACGGACCGGGGATTCGTATTCGACGTGCGCGGTCGAGATCGTGATACCACGAGCCTTTTCTTCCGGAGCGGCGTCGATCGAGGAGTAGTCCTTGAACTCGCCACCGAAGCGCTCGGCACCGATCTTGGTCAGTGCGGCGGTCAGCGTGGTCTTGCCGTGGTCGACGTGACCGATGGTGCCGACGTTGACGTGCGGCTTGGTGCGCTCGAACTTACCCTTGGCCATGGCTGCTTATCTCGAATTCGTCTGAGAGGTGATGCTTAAGATGGTGCTCACGAAAGGAATCGAACCTTCGACCTCTTCCTTACCAAGGAAGTGCTCTACCGACTGAGCTACGTGAGCCGAGTTTTGCATTATGACATGAACTCGATAATATTCAAAGTTCATTCAATGGAGCGGGAGACGGGAATCGAACCCGCACCATCAGCTTGGAAGGCTGAGGTTCTACCATTGAACTACTCCCGCGCCGGGAATGTCACAACGTGAAACTGGTGGAGGGAGGTGGATTCGAACCACCGAAGGCGTAAGCCAGCAGATTTACAGTCTGCCCCCGTTGGCCGCTTGGGTATCCCTCCTTACCACCCCATTCCGTTGCCGCCGAAGCGTTGCGGTGTGTGGTGGTGAGCCGCTTATTCTGCTGATGGGACGGGGGGCTGTCAACGCTTTTTTCCATTTTTTTCACACGCTGTCGCAAACCCATTGATACGCAAGGTTATTGCCCGGGAACCGGCAGGGTCTCGTTGGCGAAAATTGCGACATGAGGGACGCCGTCGCCGCCGATCCAGCCCCGATACATGCCCTGGGTGTTGAACGGCGTGGCCATTTTTCCGTCTGCGCCGAGCACGATCGCACCGCCGTCGCCGCCCATC
The DNA here is from genome assembly GCF_059368315.1 of Stenotrophomonas sp. YJH_SMC_119. Taxonomy (NCBI): domain Bacteria; kingdom Pseudomonadati; phylum Pseudomonadota; class Gammaproteobacteria; order Lysobacterales; family Lysobacteraceae; genus Stenotrophomonas; species Stenotrophomonas sp. YJH_SMC_119. Next base: position 966 of record NZ_JCAFRP010000008.1, read on the forward strand.
TGCGGAATCGTCTCGTTGATCACGCCCTTGCCGGCCTGCTCCGGGCTCTGCCCCTGGTAGCGCATGCGCGCACAGATCTCGTGCGCGGCCGCAGTGCGGATGTAGTACTCGCCCCACCCGGTGCCGGACACCGCGCAGCGTGCGTCGGCCCAGGTGCCGGCACCGATGATCGGCGAGTCACCGACCCGGCCGTAACGCTTGTTGGTCATGCCCCCGGTGGAGGTGCCGGCGGCCAGATGCCCCTGCGCGTCCAATGCGACCGCACCAACGGTACCGAAGTGCTTTGCAGTCTCCAGGTCGGCATGCGCCTGGCCGCTGGCCTCTTCCTTCAGCGCGCGCTGCAGCTGCTGCCAGCGCTTCTCTGTACGGAAGTAGGAGGGATCGACCAGAGGAATGCCCTGCTCGGCCGCGAAGGTTTCGGCGCCCTGCCCGACCATCATCACGTGGCGGGATTTCTGCATCACGGTCTGCGCCAGCAGGATCGGGTTGCGCACCCGCTGCACGCCCGCCACCGCGCCCGCCGCCTGGTTCGCGCCATCCATGACCGCCGCATCCAGCTCGTTGCGGCCGTCGTGGGTGAACACTGCGCCCTTGCCGGCGTTGAAGGTGGGATCGTCCTCCAGCACGGTGATCGCGGCGGTGACTGCGGCCAGCGCGGGGCGCCCCGCCGCCAGTTCCGCATGGCCCTTCAGCAGTGCCGCCCGCAGCGCGTCACGTGCGGCCTTTTCCTCGGCCGGCGACAGGTCCTTGCGCTCGACGCCGGCGCCGCCGTGGATGACCAGCAGCGGTGAAGCGGCCGGTGCGGCCTGGGCAAGCATGGGCAGGGACAGCAGCGCAGACAGCGCCAGGCGCAGTTTCATCGGATACGTCTCCAGCAGTAGCGGGGAATGAATTGCAGGATAGTGCCGGCCGCTGGCCGGCGGGGGCGTATCAGGGAAGGTGGGTTGCCGGCGAGCGGCCGGCACTACCGAAGCGTGAACTCAAGCTCGCCATCGCTGACGTCGGCCACGGCCTGGTAGTCGGCCTCGGCCTGGACGTCATCCAGGCGCATGCGGCTGCCGCTGGCGACCACCGTTACCGGCACCGCGCGGAAGCGCAGCGGCTCGCCCTCGACCAGGCGGTCGGCATCGCGGCCGGGGCTGACCACCCAGACCTTGCCCTCGCCGTCAGCACTGTAGACCTGCGCCTGGCCATCAGGCTCCACGCACAGGGCGGTGTCCTCGTCGACGCCGATGCCGACGATGTCGGGGTCGCCACTGTCCTGTGCGGCGCGCGCCACGAACACGATCAGGCGACCGAGCCGGTCGCGCTTGTCGAAGTGGGTGTCGGTGACCACGCGCTGCAGGTAGGGCATCTGCAGGAAGCCGCTGTCCATGGTCACCGCGCTGCCCATCGGGTCCGCCAGGGCGCCGGCAGAGGTGATGCTGCCGCCGTCCATCGCGCCGTAGGCATAGCCACCGAGGATGGCGAGCCCCGCACTGGTACCGGCAATCGGCTTGCCAGCGCGCACGTGGGCGTTCAGCGCGCGGTTGAGCGCAGTGCCCTTCCAGAAGCGGATGTAGCGCGACTGGTCACCACCGGCAATGAAGATGGCATCAGCTGCGGCAACCACGCGCAGCAAGGCCGGATCGTCGGCGCCGCGGCGGCTGTCGAAGACCAGCGTCTGCACTGCGGTGGTACCGCCGATCTCGCGGTACAGGCGGTCCTGCAGCTCATCACTGCCAGAAGCGCGCAGGATCAGCACACGGCCATTGCCAGCCTGCTTCAGCCACCAGTGGAAGGCCTCCGGCACCCATTCGCCACCGCCCATCAGCATCATGGCCGGTGCGCGCGGACCGGGCCGGGGCGCGTCGAGATCGCCGGCTTCGTAGTAGGCGAAGCCCGGGCCCTGCAGGTCCTGCGCAAGGGCGACCAACGGCACGGCCAAGACCAGCAGCGCCAGCCAGGCGAAGGGGGCACGCAGGGTCCGATGGAGGCGTCGCATCTTGATCTCCCTGAACAAAATCGACTTGCAAGCGTTTCCACTCTTTGCCAGATAGGGACCCAGTAGTCAAGGACATGAAAAAGGCGTTAAATGCGCGCGCCCGTTCCGGAAATCTGAATGGGGGACAGGGCCCCTCCTCTGCGGGCCGGCTTCATTTCCGAGAATTCCTCATGCGTAGAAAGGCGATGGCGTGGTCGATCCAGCTGGCGTTGATGGGCGTGGCTGCTTCCGCGGCGGCCCAGGCACCGGCTTCCTCCTCGGTTCAACAACTGGATGCGGTGCAGGTCACCGGATCGCGCATTCCGCGCGCCCAGGTGGAAGGCCCCGCCCCGATCACGGTGATCAACGCCGAACAGATCCGCTCCAGCGGCTTCACCAGCGTGCCGGACGTGCTGCGTGCAATGACCCAGAACGGCGGTGAGACCCAGAGCCAGCAGTCTTCCAGCGGCGCCGACTTCTCGCCGGGCGCCCAGCAGGTGGACCTGCGCGGCCTGGGCCCGAACCACACGCTGGTGCTGGTCAATGGCCGCCGCATCGCCGACTTCCCGATGCCGTTCAAGGGCCGCAGCAACTTCACCGATGTCTCCAACATCCCGCTGGGGATGATCGAGCGCATCGAAGTGCTGACCGGCAGCGCCTCGGCCATCTACGGCTCGGACGCGATCGCCGGCGTGGTCAACTTCATCCTGAAGAAGAAGGCCGACGGCACCACGATCGACATGCGCATGGGCACCACCAGCGAAGGCGGTGGCGAGTCGTTCGACATGAGCCTGGCCAGCGGCTTCAGCCGCGGCAACTTCAACGCCGTGTACAGCGTCGAGCTGCAGTCGCAGACCCCGCTGTGGGCCTATGAGCGCGACATCCAGGATTCGACCCAGGACGGCCCCACCGAGGGCTCGCGCATCGCCCGCCGCGCTTACCTGCGTACGGACTACAACGACGACTACCTGGATCCGGGCGCGGCCACCTGCGAAGCGCTGGCCGGGCAGAACCAGGGCAGCACCTACCGCGCCTACCGCCCGCGCTACGGTTACTACTGCGGCAGCGACAGCTCGATCGGCTACGGCACCATCCTCAGCAAGCGCCGCGGCGCCAATGGCTACGCCTCGCTGAGCTACGACTTCGACAACGGCCAGCAATGGTTCGCCGATGTGCAGCTGGGCTACCACACGATGTCGCTGATGCGCGACGTCACCAAGTGGGGCCGCATGGACGCCAATGGCGATGAGTCGGGCTACTTCAACAACCAGGCCACCGGCGAGATCGAGTTCTGGCAGCGCCAGTTCTCACCCGAGGAAATGGGGGGCCTGCGCAATGCGATGGTGCGCAGCACGCAGAAGACCTTCAGCGTGACCACCGGCTTCAAGGGCAATCTGGCCGGCAACTGGGACTACGAAGCGGCGCTGAGCCATTCGCAGTACCAGTCGCGGATCAGCTGGGCGCAGATCATCGCCTCCAAGGCGAATGACCTGTTCCTGGGCCCGCAGCTGGGCGTGGACGACGACGGTTTCCCGATCTACAACGCGGCCCCGTCGCGGCTGTACCGGCCGCTGACCCGCGCCGAGTACGATTCGATTGCCGCACGCACTACCTATTCGCCGAAGTCGCGCACCGAGACGGCTGCATTCACGCTGACCAATTCCGCGCTGTTCGGCCTGCCGGGCGGTGATGCCGGGTTCGCCGCGACCGTGGAAGTGGGCCAACAGGCCTATGCGCTGAATCCCGATCCGCTGGCCACCCAGTACTACTACTACAGCTGGAAGGATTCGGACGGCCAGGGCTCGCGCAACCGCTGGGCGACCGCCGCCGAGCTGCGCATGCCGCTGCACGAGACGGTCAACCTGAGCGTGGCCGGCCGCTACGACCAGTACCGCTATTCCGGCCACACCATCGGCAAGGCGACCTGGAGCGGCGGTCTGGAATGGCGCCCGATCGACACGCTGCTGGTACGCGGTTCGTATGGCACCGCGTTCCGCGCGCCGGACCTGCACTACGTGTTCGCCGGACCGGGCAACGACGAGACCACCGCCGAAGACCTGTACAGCTGCCGCGCCGATGGCGCCAGCGACTGTTCCGACTACGAGCGCAACCTGATCCGCAGCCGCACCGGCAACCGCCAGCTCGACCCGGAAACCAGCACCTCGTGGAGCGCAGGCTTGGTCTGGTCGCCGGCGATCGGCCTGGACCTGTCGGTGGACTGGTTCGACATCGACATGCGCAAGCAGGTGCAGGACATGGATGTGCGCACCCTCCTGGCCAACGAAGCGAACTGCCGGCTCGGCAGTGCCGACATCAATTCGCCGACCTGCGTGGACGCGCTCGACCGCATCACCCGTACCAGCGACGGCCGCCTGTACGGCGTGCGCGTGGCGCCGATCAACGTCGCCCGCGAGTCGACCTCCGGCATCGACGTCGGCCTGCGCTACCGCCTGCAGACCGGTATCGGCGACTTCATCCTCAATGGCACCCACACCTGGGTGAAGAGGCACGATTTCCAGCGCTACCCCGGCGATCCGACCCTGGACCAGTTCGCGGTCAACAGCGGATTCGACATCCCGCGCAGCAAGACCAGCCTGAGCGTGACCTGGGAGAAGGACGCGTGGTCGGCCACGGTCTACGGTTCGCGCCTGGGCAAGCTGCCAACCTCGGACAACTACGACCAGTCGTTCGACTGGGAAAGCGGTGACAGCCCCTACGTGAAGGCGACCTACCGCTACAACGCCTCGGTGCAGTATCGCTTCGACGACCATTCGCGCCTGTCGCTGTCGGTGGTCAACGTGTTCAACAAGATGCCGCCGAAGGATGCCACCTACACCGCGTATCCGTACTACGACGTGTCCTGGTTCGACAGCGTCGGCCGCACCATCAACCTGCAGTACACCCACAAGTTCGGTGGCAGCGCGCTGTAAGTGCCCGGCCAATGTCGGTACAGGAAACCCCCGCTTCGGCGGGGGTTCCTTTTTTTGCCACCTGAACAGTGCCCGCGTGCAGGCTCCGGGCCGGTCGGCCAGCCGGAGATTTTAGGAAACAGCTGATTCCGCGCCGTCCGCGCCGCTTCCTAGCATCGTTGCATGTTCCGCTTCCCCCGCCCTTCGCTGCAGAAGACCGTGCCATCGACCACCGCGTCGGTGCTGTTGCGCTGCCTGACCGTCTGTGTCTTCATCTGCCTGGCCGCCGCGGCCGGGTTCTACCTGCTCACGGCATTCACCGAGGACATCTCGACCCATCGCCGCGAGATGAATGCAGCGGCCTACAGGGCCCAGATCTATTTCGACCAGCGCGAAGCCCTGCTGCGCTACCTGGGCGATTCGGTGCTGGCCGGCCGCCCGGATGCGCCAACTGCGGACAGCGAAGGGATGCGCCAGGTGCCGCTGGATGGTCCCGGTGGCCAGCCGGGACAACGGCTGCTGTTGTCAGCGCGTGCCGAGCACACGCTGCAGGCGCTGCAGACGCACCTGCTGCTGGTCGATGCGCGGGGTGCGCATTGGCTGGCCGGCGACGCGGTCGACGTCGACCTGGCGCGCCTGCCGTCGCTGCGTGCACTGCAGGCGCGCAACGGCAGCCTCGAGGGCGCTGACCGGGTGTACTGGCTGCGCCCGGGTGACCGTGGCGTCGCACTGGCGCAGCCGGTGCAGTCCGGTCCCCATCCGGCGCAGTGGCTGGTACTGCTGCTTGATACAGATGCAGCGGCGGGCATGATCGATGGCCAGGGCATCGGCGGTTATGCGTTGCTCGACCGTTCTGGGCAGCCTGCATTGTCCAGCCAGGCGCCGCGGCTGGATCGCGCGGGCTGGACAATCCTGCGGGAACGCCAGGACGACAGCTTCGGTACGTTATGGAGCGGCGGCCTGCCGCGCGGCGTAGCGCTGGTGAAAAGTGTCGGCAATGACGGCTGGCGGTTGGTCTACCACCTGCCGCCGCAGCTGCTGCTGGGCGACCTGGCCGTGCCCCTGCTGGTCTGCGTGCTGTTGCTGCTGCTGGCCGGTGTTGCGCTGCGCCTGCTACGGCATCGCGTGGACCTGCAGCTGATCCAGCCGGCCCTGCAGCAGCACCGCCGCCTGCTGGAGAACCTGGACTTCAGTTCGACGGTGATCGACATGGCGCCGGTCGGCATCTGCGTCCTGCGCCGCAACGACCGCGCGCTGCTGCTGTCCAACCAGCTGCTGCGCGACTGGCTCGGCGAGGAAGGCGAACACAGCGACTGGCAGGCGCCATGGCGCGGACATGCCGGCGAGCGCGGGCGCGGACTGGAATTCACCGCCCGCGACGGGCGCCAGCTGCAGGTGCTGCACGCCGCCTGCCGCTACCAGGGCGATGATGTGCTGCTATGCGTCTTCCATGATATTTCCCGACACCGCCAGGCACAGGCCGCACTGTCGTCGGCACGCCAGGCGGCCGATGCGGCCAATCAGGCCAAGAGCGCGTTCCTGGCCACCATGAGCCATGAAATCCGCACTCCGCTGTACGGCGTGCTGGGCACGCTGGAGCTGCTGGGGCACACCTCGCTGGACGCCCGGCAGTCGCAATACCTGCGCACCATCGAGAGTTCCTCGTCGGTCCTGCTGCAGTTGATCAGTGATGTGCTGGATGTGTCCAAGATCGAGTCAGGGCAGCTCAGCCTGGAGCCGGCGGCGTTCTCGCCGCGCGAGCTGACCGAGAGTGTGCTGCGCAGCTTCGCCGCGTCAGCCACCTGCAAGGGCCTGCAGATCCTGGTCTGCACCGATCCGCGCCTGCCGACGCGGGTGCTCGGTGATGCCGACCGCATCCGCCAGGTGCTGGGCAACCTGCTCAGCAACGCGATCAAGTTCACCGAGCATGGCCGGGTGATGTTGCGCGTGCGCCAAGTACAGCGCGAAGGTGAATCGAGCGTGCTGGCCTGGCAGGTGACCGATACCGGCGTGGGTATCGCTGCGGAGGAACAGGCGCGGCTGTTCGAACCGTTCCGCCAGGTCCGCGGCGCGGCCAGCGCGCAGGGTACCGGCCTGGGCCTGTCCATCAGCGACCGTCTGGTGCGCTTGATGAGCGGCGAGCTGCAGGTGGTGAGCGAGCCGGGCCTGGGCAGCAGCTTCAGCGTCCGCCTGCCATTGCCGGTGCTGGCCGCTGCCGAGGATGGGCCCACATTGCTGCCGGAACCACCGATCCTGGTGCGCGGCCGCGACCGCGAGCTGGTCGACAGTGCCTGTGGCTGGCTGTGTCGCTGGGGTGCCAACGCGCAGCCCCTGCTTGGTGACCCGACGCTGCTGGACCATGACGGCGCGATCCTGATGGATGGCGAAGCAGCCACTCCGCTGGCATGGTCGGGCCCGCGCGTGGTGGCATCGATCGAGGGCGGTGACCAGCCGATCACTGCCGCCGATGGCAGCCTGGTCGTGACCCTGCATGGCATGACCGCGATCGGCAATGCGCTGGCCAACGTGCAGCAGCAACGTGCGGCGCAGCCGGAGACCACGCGCTTGGCACCGCCCGTGCCGCTGGGGCTGCGCGTGCTGGCGGTCGAGGACAACCCGATCAACCGGGTGATCCTGGCTGAGCAGCTGCGCACCCTCGGCTGCGACGTGGAGCTGGCACAGGATGGCATTGAAGCGCTGCAACGGTGCCGCGAGCAGTGCTTCGATCTGGTGGTGACCGACATCAACATGCCGCGCATGGACGGCCACGCGCTGGCCCGCGAGCTGCGCGATGACGGCAACCTGGTACCGGTGATCGGCGCCACCGCCAATGCCACCGCCGAAGAGCGCGAGCGCTGCCTGGCCAGTGGCATGCAGGGCTACCTCAGCAAACCCATCGACATCGCCCGCCTGCGCAAGGCACTCACCGCCCTGCGCCAAGGAGATCCCGCATGACCCAGCGTGTCCTGATCCTGGAAGACCAGCCCTTCCAGCGTGGTTTCCTGGCCAATCTTTTCGGCAGCCGTGCCGGCGTCCAGGTCGATGCCTGCGAAGACGTGGATGCCGCCATCGCACTGTGTGCCTGCCAGCCCTACGACCTGGTGGTCAGTGACCTGCTGATGCCCGGGCAGGACGGCATCCAGTTCATCCAGGCGCTGGCGGCGCAGCCACGCCCCCCCCGCCTTGCCGTGGTCAGCGCGGCCCCGCGGCGGATGATGACCTCGGCACGGCTGATGGCCGAATCACTGGGGCTGGAGGTGATCGGCCTGCTGCCCAAGCCGGTGGCGGCCGCCGAAGTGAATGCCCTGTTCGAGGCGCTGGCGCAGGCGCGTCCGGCCACTGGCAAGGCCCCCACGCGCGCGGCGGCTGCACCCGAACCGGATGTTTCGCAGCTGCGCCAGGCCATGGCCGATGGCAGCCTGACGGCCTGGTTCCAACCGAAAAAGTCACTGCAGTCAGGGCGGGTCGTGGCGGCCGAGGCACTGGTGCGCTGGCGCCATCCGCAGCTGGGCACGCTGGCCGCTGGCAGCTTCCTCCCGGCGATCTGCCGATACGGGCTGGAGGGCGATCTGCTGCGGATGATGCTCAAGGCCAGCATCAGCGCACAGGCACGCTGGCGCAAACAAGGGTTCCGGGTACCGGTATCGATCAACCTGCCCCCTCACCTGCTGGAGCAGTCGGACCTGCCCGACGAACTGCTGGCACTGACCCTGGCCAACGGCGGTACGCCTGGTGAATTGTGCTTTGAGCTGATGGAAAACAGCACCACGCGGCACGTCAGCGACTTCTACGCCGGTGCCTGCCGGCTGCGCATGAAGGGCTTCGGCCTGGCCCAGGATGATTTCGGGCAGGGCCTGAGCTCGGTCCACAACCTGGTCAATACCCCCTTCACCGAGGTCAAGATCGACCGCGCGCTGGTCAGCGGCTGCGCCCGTGACCCGGCCCTGCACCTGACCTTGTCGACGGTGATCGCGCTGGCCAACCAGCTCGGGCTGACCATCGTGGCCGAGGGCGTGGAAAGCGATGCCGACCTCGCGGCGTTGCGACAGCTCGGCTGCAGCCAGGTGCAGGGTTTCCTGATATCGCAGGCGCTGCCCTCAGACGAGTTCACCCGCCTGCTGGACGAAGAAGCACCGCAACTGGACGAAAGATCGCGAGCCGCCCTGAGCTGACACGGTTTCCACAGCGGCTTCACAACATCATCAAGCGCCATTGACGATCCTGTCTGTGTAGTGGCGGCGGACTTTGCGCTGCCGCCACCGGTACCGCTGTCCGCCCCCTGCCCTGAGACCCGCCATGCCGGCCGAGGCCGTACCTGTTCGCCGACTCGCTCGCCGCTCACTGCGCGTCCACGCCCTGCTGATCGGCGTGGTGGTGCTGGCGACCCTGCAGGCCGGACTGCTGCTGTCGGCCGGCTCGCAGCTTTTGAACGAAGAGCGCAGCAAGATCGAGTACCACTTCCGCCGCCTGGACGGCACGCTTCGCGAGCAGGAGCGCTTCCTGCGCCAGTGGCGGCTGCACGATGTCGGCGCACGAGGACAGCCGGTTGCCGATGCCAGCGTGGAACTGCAACGCGGCCCGTTGTTCGCCAACTTCGCGGCGATCGGGAGCGAGGGAGCCAGTCTTTCGCTACCGAACGAGCTGGGCGATCGTTTCCTGCGCTTCTACGGCACGTTCTGGTCAGCCTCGCACTACCCACCACCGCAATGCCTGCTGGTCGATGGCCAGGGCACGCGCGGGCTGCTGGCACCGGTGCAGATCGGCGTTACCGATGCGAGCCAGAACAGCCCGCATCACCTGCGCCCGGCGATCGCCGACATCCACCGGGTCATGGGCACGCGTCCGGCGCTGCAGCGCGGTGGCATCGTCTGGGTGAGCGTACCGTGGCGCGACCGGCAGACCCGTTTGCTGGCCATCGCGCATGCGCCGCAGGATGCACGCCTGTGGGGCGAGGACGACAAGGATTCACAGGCCGCGCTGGCCTGCCTGCTCGATCCGGGACGTGTCGATGACTACCGGCAGGTGCTGGGTGTTCCGGTGTTCCAGCGGCTGTCGCTGTTCGATACCGATGGCCAGCGCCTGCTGGGCGATGCAGCAGACGCCAGTGACGCTGGCACCTCCTGGAAGGCCGGCCTTGCAGGCCTGCAGTTCCGCATGCGCAGCGAGCGCGGCTGGCTGGCGGTGTACCACGTCAGCTGGCGGCAGGTGTTCCAGCACCCACAGGGGCCCTTGCTCGGCGCGATCGTGGTGGCCCTGCTGCTGGCGTTGGGTGGCACGCTGCTGCTGCGCGCGTATCGGCGTTCGGTCATCGAACCACTGCGCAGCAACCACGCGCGCCTGCTGGAAAGCGAGGCCTTCAGCCGCACCATCCTGGACAACGCGCCGATCGGGCTGTGCCTGCTGCGCCGTATCGATGGCAATGTGCTGCTGGACAACACCCTCGCCCGCCGCTGGCTGGGCGAAGACCACCACAGCGGAGGCTGGCATGGCCCTTGGCGGCGCAGCGTGCTGGCCGCTGGAGGCACTACGCTCGGCGATGGGCTGGCCTACACCACGCCCGAAGGCCGCCACCTGCTGGTGACCGCGACGCCGGCGCGCTATCGCGGCGAGCCGGCGGTGCTGTGTCTGTTTATCGATCTCAGCAGCCAGCATGAAGCCGAACAGGTGCTGCAGCAGGCGCGCCGTGCCGCCGACCAGGCCAACCGGGCCAAGAGCCAGTTCCTGGCCACCATGAGCCATGAAATCCGCACGCCGCTGTACGGCGTGCTCGGCACCCTCGAACTGCTCGGACTCACACCACTGGATGCGCGGCAGCAGGACTATCTGGCGACGATCCAGCGTTCGTCCTCGACCCTGATGCAGCTGATCAGCGACATCCTCGACGTCAGCAAGGCCGAGGCCGGGCAACTGAGCCTGGAGCCCAGCCCGTTCGATCCGGTGCGACTGACCGAGGATGCGCTCGACTCGTATGCTGCCGCGGCCGCCAACAAGGGGCTGCGGTTCTACGCCTGCATCGATGCCGACGTGCCACCCGTGGTGTGCGGTGATGCCGCGCGGATCCGCCAGGTCCTCAACAACCTGATCAGCAACGCACTGAAGTTCACCGACAGCGGGCGCGTGGTGGTGCGCGTTTCGGCACGCTGGCAGGAGCAACGCTGCTGGCTGCAGTGGCAGGTCGCCGATACCGGTATCGGCATTGCCAGCGAACACCAGGCGCACCTGTTCGAGCCGTTCTTCCAGGCCAACCCGGGCACCGATGCGATGCGCGGCACCGGCCTGGGGCTGGCCATCTGCGCGCATCTTGTGGCGTTGATGGAAGGCCAGCTGCGTGTGGTCAGCGAGAGCGGCCTGGGCAGCAGCTTCAGCGTCGAACTGCCGCTGCCACCGGCGCCGGCGGATCCGCAGCAATCCCCTGCGCCGCAGCTGCCTGCGGGCCTGCAGATCCAGGTACGGGGCGGCGTGCGCGAGCTGGTGCAATCGCTGTGCGAACGCCTGCAGCAGCGTGGTGCACAGGCCAGCGTGTACCGGGAAGACAGCACGGCAGACTTGCCATCGCCCACCGTGCTGCTCGACCTGGTCCTTGACGACCCGCTGCCCCGGTGGGCCGGTGGACCGCGTGTGGTCGCCTGCCGCGAAGGCGGCGTGCGCCCCCGGCACATTGATGGCTTCTGGCAGGTTGGCCTGCACCGGTTCGATGCGATCGTGCTCGCGTTGGCCGCGGCCAGTGGCCAGCCACTGGCGGCGAGCGCCGAAGGGCGCCTGCCGGCGACGCGTCGTTTCGGCCTGCAGGTGCTGGTGGCCGAGGACAACCCGATCAACCAGGCGATCCTGCGCGACCAGCTGGAACAGCTCGGCTGCCGTGCCGTGGTCGCCAGCGATGGCAATGAAGCGCTGGGCTACTGGCAGCAGGGCGCGTTCGCGCTGGTGCTGACCGACCTGAACATGCCCGGGATGGATGGCTATGGCCTGGCGCGCGCCTTGCGGGCGCGCGGTGTCAGCGTGCCGATCCACGGAGCCACCGCCAACGCCGATCCGGCCGAACGCCAACGCTGCCAGGAATCGGGCATGCAGGGCGTGCTGGTCAAGCCGATCACGCTGGAAGCGCTGCAACGCCTGCTGATCCGGATCACCCAGGGCGATGTGGCGGTTTCCGCGCCGCCGCAAAGTCCTGTATCCACCGATACGCGCGATGATGATCCGCCGCTGCAGGTTCCCGCAAGAATGCAGGCATTGTTCGTGCAGACCATGCAGGCTGACCTGGACAGCCTGCGCCAGTCGATTGCCACCGCCGATCCCGCGCGCGTGGTGCAGGTACTGCATCGCATCCGCGGCGCACTGGTCATCGTCGGCGCACCTGCGCTGGTGGACAGCGGCCTGCAGATCGAACAGGGCCTCGCAGGCGGCGATGACCTGGTCACCCAGGAGGCTCCGCTTGCCGGCTTCCAGCGACGCCTCGAACAGCTGCTGCATCCGCTGCTCGGCGCGGTATCTCCTTCCTCATCTGACGACCCGAACCCGCCATGACCACACGGATCCTCATCGCCGACGACCACCCGATCGTGCTTGCCGGCATCCGCGACGTACTGGCCGGGGAGCTGGACCTCGAGGTCGTGGGCGAAGCGGCCGACCCGGCGACGCTGATCGAGCTGATGACCCGGACCCGGCCACAGGCGGTGATCACCGACTACAGCATGCCAGGGGGCGACCGCTTCGGGGACGGCATAAAGCTGATCTCGTTCCTGCGCCGCAGCTTCCCGGAGACGCGCCTGCTGGTGCTGACGATGGTGTCCAACCCGTCGTTGGTTGCGGCGATGTATGCCGCTGGTGCCGGCGGCGTGGTGCTCAAGAGCCATGGATTGGGCAGCCTGGTACAGGCCCTGCGCGTGGTGCTGGCCGACCGCGTCTACCGGCCCCCGGGCCTGCTGCCGGTAGCGGCGAGCGAGCCGGCCGATGCCGATGCGGTGCGTGCGCGGCTGTCGCCGCGCGAGCTGGAAGTGATCCGGCTGTTCACCGGCGGCATGAGCGTGGGCGACATTGCACGCCAGCTGCAGCGCAGCGCCAAGACGGTCAGCACGCAGAAGATCAGCGCGATGCGCAAGCTGGGCGTGGACAGTGATCAGGCGCTGATCGAGTACTGCCTGCAGGCCTCGTTGTTCGCCTGAGGTCCACTCCAGGCTGAACCCTGCAGCCCCTGTACAAGGGTCTGCACCGGCTTTAGGAAACGCCTGATTCCATAGGACAGCGCCGATTTCTAGGCTGGACGCATCCCGCCTTGGTGCGCCTGCCGGCAGTAGCTGCGCCGCCCTGGGGGACGGAAGTCCGATGGCGCCTGCAGCTGCCATCGCGTGTGGCTTCCGCAGCGACGCGGCACTGCCGCGCCAGTTCGCGCAGCCGTGCTGCGCCCTGCCACAGGAAGTCCAACAGAATGTACGCCTCCCCCACACGGTACCGCCGTGCGCCCGGGCGCGCGCGCCTCGCGCCTGCCCCCCTCCTTCCCAGCCTGCTGGCCACCGCCCTGTGGGCGGCGCTGCCGGTCCACGCTGCCGATCTGACCGGGCCGCTGAAGGTCATCAATGGCCAGACCCTGCAGCTGGGTGCGAGCGATACCCTGCTGCACTCCATGGGCGGCTTCGCCCTGGACGTGAACGGAGCCGGCAGCACGGCAACGCTCGATGGCACGCGCGTCGATGTCACCGGCGGCGGCAGCGCAATCCAGGCCTCCGCAGGCGGCAGTGTTCTTGTACAGGGAGGTCGCATACAGCTTGGCAATGGAAGTTCAAGCGTCGGTTATGCGCTCAACGCAACCGGCATCGGCAGTGTCATCCACGCCAGCAACCTGGTCATCAATGCCTATCGCAACAGTTCCGGCTACGGCACGGTCAACGCCACCAACGGCGGCAAGATATGGCTCGATGGCGGCAGTGTAAGCAGCGATGGTCATGCCCTGTATTCCAGCGGACGTGGAAGCGAGCTGCATGTATCGGGTACCACGATCAGCAACGGTGCCGGCCGCGCCATCTATGCCGACGGCGGCGCACTGCTTTCGTTGGAATCACTGGCGATGACGTTCGCGCAGGCAACCAACGGTTCCAGCGGCCGCCTGTCCGCAAGCGGCAGCGGAAGCGTGTTGTCGCTGCGCGATGTGGATGTCATCAATGGCTACTTCGACATTGACAACGGGGGGATCCTCCGCATCTCCGGGGGCACCGCCACCGCCAACGGCAGCAGCATCCGACTGATGGGAAACCGGACCAGTCGAACGTTCGCCACAGCGGAAATCACCAATGCCCGCTTTGAAAGCACCGGCGGCTACGGCGTCAACGTCAACAGCTGGGGCAAGTTGACCGCCGAGGGCGCGCACTTCACCGTGCGCGATGGCAATTCCGGGATCTGGCTGTCCGGTGCCGATTCGCTGGCGGACCTGAGCAACACTGTGATCAGCACCCTTGGTGACAACGGGTATGGCCACGGTGTGGACGTATGGGGTGGCACCGCGACGATCACCGGTGGCAGCATTGATACCCATGGCGATGGCGTCTACGGCCTGCGCGCTTCCGGCAGCAACCCTCCAACGCCCTACTCCCGGATCCGTGCCAGGAATCTCGACATTGCGACCTACGGTGCGGTGTCCGGTGGTGTGTTCCTGGGCGGCAGTACCGCGGACATACAGCTGGACGGCGGCTCGATCACCACCCATGGCGCAGCCTCGTTCGGCATCGTGCAGATGAACACTGCAAAGCTCACTGCGGACGCCCTGCACATCCAGGCGCTGGGAACGAACTCGGGCGCCTATCGTTCCTACATCACCGTATTTGGTCCCTACTGGGATCGGCTGGTGTTCAACGACAGCCAGATCGAGACCCTGGACGGCCCTGCGTTGTGGCTGCAGGGAAGCAACCACGAACTGACACTCAACAATACCGCCGTTGTCGCCCGTCAGGCAGGTGACCTGGGCGGCGGCCGACTGCTGAGGGTCAGCGATACCGTGTTCACTGATGGCAGCTCGGTGGCAACGTCCGAGATCCGCTTCACTGCGGACAACAGCCGCCTGAGCGGCGACGTGGTCGTCGACAGCGCGACTGCGGAGGTGCACATGGTGCTGCGCAACGGTACTCAGTTCAGCGGCGCCCTGCGCAACGACTCCGGTTACCAGGTCGCACAGCTGGCGCTGGATGGCAGCAGCCAGTGGAACGTGCGTGACAGTTCCAGCGTCGGTGCACTCGAACACGCCGGCACCATTGCCTTCGATGCACCGGCGGCGGGCGGTTTCAAGACCGTCACTGTCAGCGGCGACTACGTGGGCAACGGTGGCCAGTGGATCTTCAACCGCGCGCTGGGCGACGACACTTCGCTGGGCGATCAGCTGGTGATCAACGGCAACAGCAGCGGCACTGCCAACGTGAGCGTGCGCAACGCCGGCGGCGCCGGTGCATTGACCCAGGAGGGCATCCGCCTGATCACCGTGGCTGGCCAGTCGGATGCACAGTTCAGCCTGCAGGGGCGCGCGGTCGCCGGTGCCTACGACTACTTCCTATTCAAGGGCGGCGTGTCGACCCCGGATGATGGCAACTGGTACCTGCGTTCGGAATACGCGCCGCCGGTCGATCCACCGGAGCCACCGATTGATCCGCCGCAGCCACCAGATCCCCCGGTCGATCCGCCGTCGCCGCCGGAACCGCCGGTCGATCCGCCATTGCCGCCGGAGCCGCCGATCGATCCGCCGCGCCCGCAGGTGGAACGCCCGGAACCGGCGGCCTACCTGGCCAACCGCAGCGCCGCGCTGGGCATGTTCCGGCACAGCCTGCACGACCGCGCCGGTGATCCCGCCGCCGAAGCGGGCGTCAGCGGCGATGCCGTGGCTTGGATGCACCTTCGCAGCGCGCAGCCCGACAGCCACGACCGCAACCGCCAGGTCCAGGTCGATGGGCAGATCAGCAGCGTGCTGGTCGGCGTCGGCCGCCGTTTCGAGGTGGGTGGCAAGGACGAACTGCAGGCAGGTGCGATGCTCGGTCACGGCCGTGCGCGCAATGACAGCCGATCGCAGGTGACCGGCTACGCCGCGCGGGGCGTGGTCACCGGCACCAGCGTGGGCGCCTATGCCACCTGGCTGCAGGATGCGCGCATGCAGGGCGGCGCCTATGTGGACGGTTGGCTGCAGTACGGCCGCTTCCGCAACAGCGTGCAGGGCGAAGGCCTGCAGAAGGAGCGCTATGACGCCCGCAACTGGAGTGCGTCGGCCGAAGCCGGCTATGTGCTCCCCCTGCGGCGCACCGCGCAGCGCGGCATCTACCTGGAACCGCAGCTGCAGGTGGTTCACAGCCGCTATGACAGCGACCGCGTGGTCGAGGCCAACGGCACGGTGGTCGAGGACCGCGGCGGTAGCGAGACCAGCAGCCGCCTCGGCCTGCGCCTGTACAGCCGCGGGTTGAGCCCGGCGCAGGGCCAGGTGCATCCGTACGTGGCGGTGAACTGGTGGTCCGGCGGCAATGGCGCAGGCCTGGCGATGGACGGCGAGCGCCTGCAGCGGCAGCTGCCGCGCGACATCTACGAAGCCAAGGCCGGTGTGCAGGTGAATCTGTCCGGCGGTTGGCGAGGCTGGGGTGAAGTGAGCCGGCAGAGCGGTGGCATGGGCTTCCGCGATGTCAGTGCGCAGATGGGCGTGTCGTACACCTGGTGATGCGGGAAGTGCCCGGCAAGGGAGTGCCGGGCGCTTTTTCCACATGCCGCGTGGAAAGCGATGGGGGTTAGGTGTGGACAAGTGCCTGCGAACCGCATGGAGCAAGCGTTTCAGGACGTGGCTGTTTTTTATCCATGCCTCTTCGCGGTTTTCCACACCCCTCGTGGAGAGTGGTTGGGATTTGATGTGGACAAGTAGGTGGGAGTGTTGCTGCGCAAGCGTTTCGAAGCGTGGTCAAAATTTGTCCACGCTGCACGATCGAGGCAGGTAGCGCCGCGCCCGCGCTCTGCTCACGTCCATCGCAGCCGTGCATCGGCTCGGCGCTGCATCAGGTTCGCCGGTTTTCCACACCCGACGTGGAAAGCGATGGGAGTTTGCTGTGGACAAGTACCCGCGAACATCACACCGCAAACGTTTCGCAACGTGGTGTTTTTTTGTCCACCCGCAGAAACGCGAACGCCCCGCGCAAGGCGGGGCGTCCAGGGTCGATCCGCTGCCGCAGGATCAGACGTTGAAGCGGAAGTGCAGGATGTCGCCTTCCTGCACGCGGTATTCCTTGCCTTCCAGGCGCAGGCGACCGGCTTCCTTGGCGCCGGCTTCGCCCTTGTACTTGATGAAGTCGTCATACGCGATCGTTTCGGCGCGGATGAAGCCCTTCTCGAAGTCGGTGTGGATGACGGCGGCAGCCTGCGGGGCGGTGGCGCCCTTGCGCACGGTCCACGCGCGGACTTCCTTCACGCCGGCAGTGAAATAGGTCTGAAGGCCGAGCAGGCTGTAGGCCGCGTTGATCACGCGGTTCAGGCCCGGCTCGCTCAGGCCCAGATCGGCCAGGAAGGTGTCGCGGTCTTCGTCGTCAAGCTGTGACAGCTCTTCTTCGATCGCGGCCGACACCGGCACCACCTGCGCGCCCTCGGCGGCGGCGTGCGCGCGCACGGCTTCCAGGTGCGGGTTGTTCTCGAAGCCGTCTTCCAGCACGTTGGCGATGTACATCACCGGCTTCAGGGTCAGCAGGAACAGGTCGCGCACCAGCGCCTTCTCTTCCTCGTCCAGACCGACCGAGCGACCGGCCTTGCCGTCCGACAGCGCAGCCTGCAGCTTGGCCAGCACCGGCTTGCGCGCCGCTGCGTCCTTGTCGCCGCCCTTGGCCGCACGCTCGGCACGGTTCAGCGCCTTCTCGACACTGTCCAGGTCAGCCAGCGCCAGCTCGGTATCGATGGTTTCGATGTCCGAGATCGGATCGACCTTGCCGGCCACGTGCACGATGTCGCCGTGCTCGAAGCAGCGCACCACGTGGGTGATCGCGTCGACTTCGCGGATGTGCGCCAGGAACTTGTTGCCCAGGCCTTCACCGCTGGCGGCACCGGCCACCAGGCCGGCGATGTCGACGAACTCGACCGCGGTCGGGATGACCTTCTGCGGATTGATGATGCCCGCCAGCTCGTTCAGGCGCGGGTCCGGCACCGGCACGATGCCGACGTTCGGCTCGATGGTGCAGAACGGGAAGTTCGCCGCGGCGATACCCGCCTTGGTCAGCGCATTGAACAGGGTCGACTTGCCGACGTTGGGCAGGCCGACGATGCCGCATTTGATACCCATGGGTGACAGCTCTCTGGGGTGAAAGTGATTGGGGAAACAGCGGCCTGGGCGCTGCTTTTCCAATCATTCTCCGTACCGACCAACGGTCGGTACCTACCGGATTGGTTGGTTCCGTACCGACCAACGGTCGCTACCTACCGGATTGGTTGGTTCCGTACCGACCAACGGTCGGTACCTACCGGATTGGTTGGTTCCGTACCGACCAACGGCCGGTACCTAGCGGATTGGATGGTTCCACACCGACCAACGGTCGGTACCTACAGCTTATTTCGGGGTATGCAACCGCTTCATCGCTTCGTTGAAATCGCCCTGTACCGCCAGCGGCATCACGTCGATCGCATCGTCGATGGCGCGTGCGATCAGCACGTCGTCCTCCTTGGACGGGCGCCCCAGCACCCAACCCACTACGCGGTCCTTGTGGCCGGGATGGCCGATGCCCACGCGCAGGCGATGGAACTTGCCGTGGCCGAGCAGGCGGATGGTGTCGCGCAGGCCGTTCTGGCCGCCGTGGCCACCGTCGAACTTCAGCCGCGCCACGCCGGGCGCCAGGTCCAGTTCGTCATGGGCCAGCAGGGTCTCTTCCGGTTCGATCTTCCAGAACCGCTGTGCGGCGGTGACCGACTTGCCGCTGAGGTTCATGAAGGTGGCGGGCTTGAGCAGCCACACCGTCTGCCCGGCGATCTCGACCTTGGCGGTCTCACCGAACAGCTTGCTGTCCACATTCCATCGCGCACCGGCTTTCTCCGCCAGGGCCTCAACGAAATGAAACCCGGCATTGTGCCGGGTCCGGGCGTGTTCCGATCCGGGATTGCCCAGACCGACGATCAGTCGCAGTCCTGCCATGGTTCCTTCCAGTACGGTGCCTGCCCGGAGGCAGGCACCGTAACGGTATTACTCGGCGGCAGCCGCTTCTTCGTCAGCCTCGTCGGCCTTGCCGGCCTTGGCGGTGACGATGGCGTCGTCGTGGTCCTTGCCCAGCGCCAGGGCCGGGATTTCCACGCCCTTCGGCAGCTTGATGTCGGACAGGTACACCACGTCACCGGCCTTCAGCTCGCCCAGGTCGACTTCGATCGACTCCGGCAGGTCCTTCGGCAGGCAGGTGATGGTCACTTCCTTCAGTTCGTGGGTGACCACGACGTCGGCAGCCTTGCCGGCCGGCGAGGTGTCTTCGTTGACGAAGTGCAGCGGGACCGAAGCGGTCAGGGCTTCGTTCTCGTTCACGCGCTGGAAGTCCAGGTGCATGATCAGCTGCTTGTACGGGTGGCGCTGCATGTCACGCAGCAGGACCTTCTGCACCTGGCCATCCAGGTTCAGGTCCAGGATCGAGGCATAGAACCACTCGTTCTGCTGGGCCAGCCAGATTTCGTTGTGGTCCAGGCTGATGGCGACCGGCTCGGCGTTGCCGCCGTACACGATGGCCGGGATCACACCGGCGTGACGCAGGCGGCGGCTCGCACCCTTACGCTGCAGTTCACGCTTGGTGACCTTGATTTCATGGGTCTTCGACATTTTCGACTACTCAGGTTGTTGCCGCGCCCTGCGGCGTGGCGGTTGAAGATGCTTCCGCGACCAGAAGCATCCGGGTATGCCCCCGCCGTTGCCGGCAGGGGCGAAAAACTCAGTCGACGTACAGCGAGCTGACCGACTCGCCGAAGGCGATGCGGCGCATCGTTTCGGCCAGCATTTCTGCCACGCTCAGCTGGCGGATCTTGCTGCACACCCGCGCCGCGTCCTTCAGCGGGATGGTGTCGGTCACCACCAGCTCGTCGAGCTGGGAATTGGTGATGTTGTCCACCGCCGGGCCCGACAGCACCGCGTGGGTGCAGTAGGCGGCGACCTTGAGCGCACCGCGCGCCTTCAGGGCAGCAGCAGCAGCGCACAGGGTGCCGGCGGTGTCGACGATGTCATCGACCATCACGCAGGTCTTGCCTTCGACGTCACCGATGATGTTCATCACGGTGGAGACGTTGGCGCGCGGGCGGCGCTTGTCGATGATCGCCAGGTCGGCGTCATCCAGGCGCTTGGCCACGGCACGGGCGCGGACCACGCCGCCCACGTCCGGCGACACGACGATCAGGTTCTCGGTGCCGTAGGCGCGCCAGATGTCGGCCAGCAGCAGCGGGGACGCATACACGTTGTCCACCGGAATATCGAAGAAGCCCTGGATCTGGTCGGCGTGCAGGTCGACGGTCAGCACGCGATCAGCGCCAGCGGTGCTGAACATCTTCGCCGCCAGCTTGGCGGTGATCGGCACGCGCGAGGAACGCATGCGGCGATCCTGCCGCGAGTAGCCGAAGTACGGCACCACGGCGGTCACGCTGGCCACCGATGCGCGCTTGAGCGCGTCGATCAGCACCAGCAGTTCCATCAGGTTTTCCGCGCTCGGCGCGCAGGTCGGCTGGATCACGAACACGTCCTGCTTGCGGACGTTCTCTTCGATCTCCACCTGCACTTCACCATCGGAGAAGTGCGAGACCAGCGCCTTGCCCGGGCGAACCCCCAGTTCCTTGCAGATGTTCTGCGCCAGACGTTTGTTGGCGTTGCCGGAAAAGACCAGCAGGTTCGGGGACTCTTGCATCATGATTGTCTCGGGCGGGGACGAGTGGCGGGGATCCGGAGTCGGCAAGGACCCCGATGGACCCTTGCTGCTGACAACACCGCGGTTGTTTCCACGTCCCGCGCGGGCGATGCGCTGGAAGGCGCGGACACAGCCGCTATTGGCAGGGGCGGTAGGATTCGAACCTACGAATGCCAGGATCAAAACCTGGTGCCTTGGGCCTCTTGGCGACGCCCCTGCATTGATAAATCAGTGTTGCTCGAGTGCATCCAGCAGTGGCGAACGCGCAACGCCCGCTGCCACCCTTGCCCGCAACTCCTTCGGCAACTTCGACCGTCCCTGCTCTGCGGCAGACTGCGATGCGAACTCGACGAAACAACCACT
Source organism: Stenotrophomonas sp. YJH_SMC_119 (assembly GCF_059368315.1). Classification (NCBI taxonomy): domain Bacteria; kingdom Pseudomonadati; phylum Pseudomonadota; class Gammaproteobacteria; order Lysobacterales; family Lysobacteraceae; genus Stenotrophomonas; species Stenotrophomonas sp. YJH_SMC_119. Next base: position 22,052 of record NZ_JCAFRP010000008.1, read on the forward strand.
TCCCGAACCGGTCAGCCGCGCCGTGCCGATGTCGCTCAACGCGGCGAACGCTGCCTCGACGGCAGGCTCACGGCGGCGCAGCACCGGTTCGAACGCGTTCCCGACCAAGGTCCCGGAAGCGAAGTCCTCTATTTTCGCCACTGGGCTGCCGCGCGTCAAATCCGGGTCTGCGAACAGAGCCGGGGTGGGAACATGAACACCCGGTTCAACCACCACATACCAGGCCGGCTCCAGCACGATCGGCTGCAGGCGCTCACCCACCCCTTCGGCCCAGGCATTGCGCCCGCGCACGAACACCGGCACGTCGGCGCCCAGGCGCAGGCCCAGCGCAGCAAGCGCGTCCTCGTCCAGACCGGCACGCCAGAGCCGGTTCAGCACCACCAGTACGGTGGCCGCGTCGGACGAACCGCCGCCAAAGCCACCACCTGCAGGAACGTGTTTTTCGACGATGATGTCTGCGCCTTGCACGATATTGGCTGCATCTTTCAGAAGCCGCGCGGCGCGGACCGCCAGGTCATCCGCCTCGGCCACGCCAGCCAGCCCCTCGCCCTGCCGGCGCACTTGGCCGTCTTCACGCAGGCGCAGACCGATGCGGTCGCCCCAGTCCAGCAGGCGGAACACGGTCTGCAGCTCGTGGTAACCATCGGCACGGCGGCCGGTGATGTGCAGGAACAGGTTCAGCTTGGCCGGGGCCGGCCACCAGGACCAGCCCGTGTCATCGCGCCCGGCACTCATGGGGTGCCCTGCCCCCATTGGTCGACCAGCAGGCGCACCTTGGCGTCGCCATTGCTGGCCTCGATCCGGCGCGGCAGCGCCGGGCGCCCGGCCTCGGCCGGGTACCAGTCCAGGTACTGCACCTGCCAGCCCATCTGCTGCATGCGACGCGGCCGGCCTTCACCATCACGCTCGACCTTCTCCGGACCGGCAGCATCACCGGCCACCAGGCCACGGATCCACGCCGGCAGCTGGTTGACCGGGATGTCCCAGCCGGTCGCCTCCAGCAGCAGTTGCTGGGCGTCTTCGCCGTCACGCGGCCCGCCGGCCAGTCCTTCCAGCCGACCGGCTTCGGAATGGGTATCGCCGATCAGCTTCCAGCTCTGCCGGGTCACCGGCGCGCTCAGCTCAACCACATAGCGGCGTCCTTCCTGCTTCCAGTCGATGCGTCCGCTGCCGCCGTCCTTGCCCTTGCTGACCGCGACCCGGCCCTGGAAAGCCCAGTCCGGCTGTGCCTGCAGCGCGGCCACGCGCGCCGCCTCGGCCTGCGCCGCCTCGGCCGAAACAACCTCGACCACCGCCGGCGCCGGGATCTTCTGCGTGCCCACGCTGGTACAGGCAGTCAGCGCCAGGGCCGCAGTTGCCAACAGCAGTGGCCGGATCAGGGAAACACTCATGGATTGAATTTCTCGCGGGCGCGCAGCAGCGCGCGGTTTTCAGGGTCGAGCTTGGCCGCTTCGTCGAAGAAATGGCGGGCCTCGTCATGCTTGCCCAGCACCCACAACACTTCGCCGACATGGGCGGCGATCTCAGGGTCCTTGGCCAGGGTCCAGGCACGGCGCAGCTGAACCAGTGCTTCTTCCTTGCGGCCCAGGCGATACAGCACCCAGCCATAGCTGTCGACGATGGCAGCGTTGTCCGGTTCGGCCACGCGGGCGCGGTCGATCAGCTCCAGCGCTTCCTGCAGGCGACCGGTGCGATCGGCCAGGGTGTAACCCAGCGCGTTCAATGCCGGCACGTTCTCCGGGTCGGTCACCAGGATCTTGCGCAGGTCGGCCTCGGCGCGCGGGATCTCGTCGCGGCGTTCCCAGGTGAGCGCACGGGCGTACAGCAGGCCGTTGTCATCCGGGTAGGCGGCCAGGCCACGGGCCAGCGCATCCAGCTCCCCGGCACTGTCGTCAGCACGCTGGCGCAGTTCGGCCTCCAGCAGGTAGGCATCGCGGCGCACATCGTCGTCGACCACCGCATCGGACTGGATCGCGTGCACTTCATCCAATGCCTGCGGCAGGCGCCCGGCCAGGGCCTGGGCATTGGCCGCGCGCAGGCGCGCCTCGCTCAGTTCATCGCCGCCGGGCACGCTGTGGTACCACTGCACCGCCTCGGGATAACGCTTCAGGTATTCGGCGATCTTGCCCAGCAGCAGGCGCTGCGCCGGGTCCGGCTTGGCCGCCTGCCGCGACAGTTCGTTGTAGAGGTTGGACAGCGCGGCCTTGTCGCCCTGCTTGGCCAGCAGCGAGGCGCGCATGCCCCAGGTCTGCACGTCCTGCGGGCCGAACGCCAGCACGCGCTCGGCGGCGGCGGGCTGGCCGAGGCTGTCATAGGCAATGGCCACTGCATTGCGCAGTTCCGGGTCCTGGCGGGTCTTCGGCTCCACATCGTGCAGCAGCGACAACGCCTTGCCGGTCTCCCCGGCCTGCTGCAGCTGGCTGGCCCGCAGCAACGCCACACGCGGTTCTTCGGGGAAGCGCTTGACCACTTCGTCGATCATGCGCCGCGCCAGCTCGGGCTTGTCCATGCGCAGGGCAAGGCGTCCGAACTCCTGCCACGCCTCGATCTTCGGCGGAATGGCGTTGGCGTCGACCAGCTCGCCCAGCACCTGCGCCGGTACTGCCGGGTCGCGGCCGCCGCCGATCAGGGCGGCCAGGGCGAACTTCCAGCCACGTTCATCCGGGTCGGCCAGCAAGGCCTGCAGATCGCCACGCGCTGCCTTCACATCGCCCTGGCGCATGGCCAGCGCGGCAGCGGCACTGCGCATGGTCAACGAGCTGGGCGCGCGCTGCTGCCAAAGGGCCAGGCCCTTGGCGGCGCTGGCGTCATCGTTGGCGAGCATGGAAATGCGGGTCGCGCGCTCGGCCAGGCCGGCGTCGCCGTCGGTCTGCTGGGCCGCCTGCAGGTACCAGCGGGCCGCCTCGGCCAGCTTGCCGGCCTGCAGCGCGAACTCACCGGCCATCACCGGTTCCAGCGCCAGTTCCTCAGTGGCCGGGGCCCGTACGGGGGCCTTGGCCGGCACCGCCGCCAGGGCCTGGCTGCAGGCCAGGGACAGCAGCAGAACACTGGGGATGCGAATCAATGCGGGCATCGTCGGCATCGGGGCCTTAAAATGTCGTCCAATGGCCAGCAGCTTATCGCAAGCAACTGAACAATGACCCTGTGGGTGCTCGGACTGAATCACCAGACCGCACCGGTGGAGCTGCGCGAGCGCGCGGCCTTCGCCGGTGAGGCGTTGCCGCGCGCGCTCGGTTCGCTGCGCGATACTCCGCAGATCGCCGAGGCGGTGCTGCTGTCCACCTGCAACCGCACCGAGCTGTATGCCGTGGCCGATTCGGCACAGGCACTGGACCAGTGGCTGCACGCCCAGGCCGGCGACCTGCAGGGCTACCTGTACCAGCATGCCGATGCAGAAGCCGTACGCCACCTGTTCCGGGTCGCCACCGGCCTGGACTCGATGGTGCTGGGCGAACCGCAGATCCTCGGCCAGGTGAAGGACGCATGGTCGACCGCGCGTGACCACGGCCTGCTCGGCCAGCGCCTGGACCGCCTGTTCCAGCAGACCTTCTCGGTGGCCAAGCGTGCGCGCACCGATACCCAGGTCGGCGCCAACCCGGTATCGGTGGCGTCGGCGGCGGTGCGCCTGGCGCAGAACGCGTTCGCGCGGCTGGACGATTCCACCGTGCTGCTGGTCGGTGCCGGCGAGACCATCGAACTGGCTGCACGGCACCTGAGCGAAGGCAAGGTACGCCGGCTGCTGATCGCCAACCGCACCCTCGCCCACGCGCAGGAACTTGCCAGCCGCCATGGTGGCGTAGCCCTGCCGCTGACCGAACTGGACCGCCACCTGGGCGAGGCCGACGTGGTGTTCTCGGCCACCGCTGCGCGCGAACCGGTGATCCACCGCGAGATGGTGGCCAAGGCCCTGCGCGCGCGCCGGCACAAGCCGATGCTGCTGTTCGACCTGGCCGTGCCGCGTGACATCGAGGCGGAGGTCGGCACGCTCAACGACGCCTTCCTCTACACCGTCGACGACCTGGAGCGCGCGGTGGAAGACAACCGCCGCGGACGCCGCGAGGCGGCCGCCGAGGCCGAGGCGATCATCGACCTTCAGGTATCGCGTTTTATCGAGACCCAGCAGGCCAGCGCCCACCAGGCGCCGCTACGACAGCTGCGTGCGTTCGGCGAGGCCACCCGCACTGAACTGCTGGAACGCGCGCGCCAGCAGCTGGCCAACGGCAAGCCGGCCGACGAAGTGCTGGAACTGCTGGCGCACGGCCTGACCAATCGATTGCTGCATCCTCCTACCGCTGCCCTGCGCGCTGCCGCACTGAGCGGCGATGCCGACCTGACCCGCGCCGCCGAGCGCCTGTTCCCGGCTACGCCGGGTTACCGCCACCCACCCGTGAGACCCGATGACGCCGACCCTGCGCCGTAAGCTGGAAGCGCTGGCCGAGCGCCGCGAAGAACTGGAACGCCTGCTCGCCGAACCCGACGTGGTCGCCGACAACACCCGTTTCCGCGACCTTTCGCGCGAATTCGCCCAACTTGAACCGATCGCCATCGCCTTGGCCGATGAATCCCGTGCCAAGGCTGATCTGGCCGCCGCCGAAGGCATGCGCGCCGATCCCGACCTGCGCGAACTGGCCGACGAGGAAATCGCCGCCGCGCAGGCGCGCCTGCTGGAACTGGAGCAGGAACTGGCGCTGCTGCTGGTACCGCGCGACCCGCGCGACGAAGGCAACCTGTTCCTGGAAGTGCGCGCGGGTACCGGCGGCGATGAAGCGGCGATCTTTGCCGGCGACCTGTTCCGCATGTACGCCCGCTACGCCGAGCGCCAGGGCTGGAAGGTCGAGATCGAATCGGACAATCCCGGCGAGCACGGTGGCTACAAGGAAGTGGTGGCACGGGTGGTCGGCCGTGGTGCGTTCTCGCGCCTGAAGTTCGAATCGGGCACGCACCGTGTGCAGCGCGTGCCGGCCACCGAATCGCAGGGCCGCATCCATACCTCGGCGGCCACCGTGGCGATCATCCCGGAGGCCGACGAAGTCGATGACATCGTCATCAACCCGGCCGACCTGAAGGTGGATACGTTCCGCTCCTCCGGCGCCGGTGGCCAGCACGTCAACAAGACCGAGTCGGCGATCCGCATCACCCACGTACCGACCGGCGTGGTGGTGGAATGCCAGACCGAACGCAGCCAGCACGCCAACCGCGACAAGGCGATGAAGCGCCTGAAAGCGCAGCTGCTCGACGCCGAGCGCCAACGCCAGGACGCGGCCCAGGCCGAGTCGAGGCGCCTGCAGGTCGGCAGTGGTGACCGCAGCCAGCGCATCCGCACCTACAACTTCCCGCAGGGGCGCATCACCGACCACCGCGTGGAGGGCCTGACCCTGTACGACCTGCCCAACATCCTGGCCGGTGACCTCGATCCGCTGCTGCAGCGGCTCAGCCACGAACACCAGGTCGACGCCCTGGCCCAGCTGTCGGCGGGCTGAGCACGATGTCGGCCTGGCAGCAGCGACAGCAACTGCAGCAAGCGATCGCCCGCCAGCCCGACGACTTCGTCGCCTGGGTGATGCTGGCCGACGTGGAACTGGAAGCCGGCGACATCGCTGCCGGCGAACAGGCCGCGCGACGTGCGCTGCAGCTGCGCCCGAATCACCCCGAAGCGCTGGCACGGCTGGGCCGCGTGGCGTGGATGGCCGGTGCACATGGCGATGCGGCCAAGCTGCTCGGCCAGGCCTCGGCATTGGCACCGCAGCATCCCGGCATTGCACTGTGGCTGGGCCATGCACTGGAAGATGCCGATGATGCCGAAGGCGCGTCGGCGGCCTATCGACGCGCGCATGGGCTGATGCCGGCCGAGCCGTACATCGCCGCCCAGCGCCTGGCCTGGCAGCGCCGCCTGTGCGATTGGCAGGACCTGGACACGCTGGCGGCACAGGTGCGCGCCGCCGTTGCCAGCGGCCAGGGCGTGGTCGAGCCGTTCGCCTTCCTCAGCGAGGACGCCAGCGCTGCCGAACAGTTGGCCTGCGCGCACACCCGTGCGCTGGCCGTGGCTGCCTCGGTGCGGCCATTGCCGCCGGCAACGGTGCGCCCGCACGGCCCGCTGCGCGTCGGCTTCCTCTCCAATGGGTTCGGCGCACATCCGACCGGATTGCTGACCGTGGCGCTGTTCGAGCAGCTGCGTCGCGACCCCGCACTGCAACTGCATCTGTTCGCACTGAACCGCGACGACGGCAGCCGCATCCGCCAGCGGCTGCAGGCAGCGGCGCAGCTGCATGATGTGGCTGGCCTGCGACATGCCGATACCGCCGCACGCATCCGCGCACAGGGCATCGACCTGCTGTTCGACCTGCGCGGCTGGGGCGGTGGCGGCACGCCGGAAGTGTTGGCGATGCGCCCTGCCCCGCTGCAGTTGAACTGGCTGGCCTATCCGGGCACGTCGGGGGCGCCGTGGATGGACGCGGTGGTCGGCGATGCCTTCGCCCTGCCGCCGGCACTGGAGCCGTGCTACAGCGAACGCGTGCTGCGCCTGCCACGAGCCTTCCAGCCGTCAGACAATACGCGCGTGCTGGAGCCTGCGCCGACCCGTGCGGACTGCGGCCTGCCCGCGCAGGGCGTGGTGTTCTGCTGTTTCAACAACAGCTACAAGCTCAACCCGCGCAGCATGGGCCGTGCCTTCGCAGTGCTGCAGGCAGTGCCCGGCAGCGTACTGTGGCTGCTGTCCGGACCGGGCCAGGCCGACGCCCGCCTGCGCACTGCCGCGCAGGCTGCCGGCCTGGACCCGGCACGCCTGGTGTTCATGGCCAAGCTGCCGCATCCGCAGTACCTGGCCCGTTACCCGCTGGCCGACCTGTTCCTCGACACGCATCCGTACAACGCGCACACCACCGCGTCCGACGCACTATGGGCCGGCTGCCCGGTGCTGACCTGCCCCGGCGACACCTTCGCCGCGCGCGTGGCCGGCAGCCTCAACCACCATCTGGGAATGGCACGGATGAATGTCGCCGACGATGCGGCGTTCATCGCCACCGCCAGCGCGCTGGGCAACGACCCTGCAGCACTGGCGGCGTTGCGCGCTGAACTGGCACAGGCGCGCGAGCGCAGCGGGCTGTTCGACATGGACGGGTTTGCCCGCGATCTGTCGGCGTTGGTGCAGCAGCTGGCGCGCGAACACGGCTGGCTGGGAACAACCGAACCGACTGGGTAATGCCGGCTGGGTAATGTCGACTGGGCAACGTCGATTGGATGACGTCGACTGGGTAGAGTCGACTGCTGGTCGACTGCCCTCGGCAGGAAGCCGAAAACCCCGCGCTGCGCGCGATAGTCGACTGACCGTCGACTCTGCCCGGCGTCGACATCACCTGGGCAGCCCCTGCGCTACGCTCGGGCTTCCTCCCCGCGTGGTGTGACGATGGCCAAGCTCAAGCGCAAGGACTACGACGAATTGCTGCTGCCGCTGCAGCTGGAACTGACCGCCATGGCGCGCTGGGTGCAGCACAGCAGACAGCGCCTGCTGGTGCTGTTCGAAGGCCGTGATACCGCAGGTAAAGGCGGCGCGATCCAGGCCATCAGCCAGCACCTCAACCCGCGCCAGTGCCGGGTGGTGGCGCTGCCCAAGCCCACCGACCGCGAAGCCACGCAGTGGTACTTCCAGCGCTACGCCTCGCACTTGCCCGCCGCCGGCGAGATCGTGCTGATGGACCGCAGCTGGTACAACCGCGCAGGCGTCGAACGGGTGATGGGCTACTGCAGCGAGACCGAGTACCAGCAGTTCCTGCGCCAGGCGCCGGTGTTCGAACAGCTGCTGGTGGACGACGGCATCCTGCTGTTCAAGTACTGGCTGTGCGTGGACCAGGAGCAGCAGGAGAAGCGCTTCGCCGAGCGCCATCTCGATCCGCTGAAGGGCTGGAAGCTCTCTCCGGTGGACCTGAAATCGCGCAGCAAGTACAGCGCCTACACCGAGGCGCGCGAGGCGATGCTGCGCGCGACGCATCGGGAGGCGGCACCGTGGACGTTGGTGGATTTCAACGACCAGCGGCTGGGCCGGCTGACGCTGGTGCGCAACCTGCTGGACCGGTTGCCGGACACGCGCGTGGATGCACCGTTGCCGGAGCTGCCGAAGCTGAAGGGCAAGCTGCATCGCGAGCACTACGATGTGCTGAAGCCGATCGAGGACTTCCCGGTCGAGGATTAGGGTAGGTCGGCAGGGCCTGCGGCCCTGCACCTGCCGAAGCCAGAGCAACGGCAACAGCAACAGCAACGGCGGGCTTCCTGAGGGATGGCGGGGCGGGTCCGGGTGGGGGGGGCGCTGCAAGTACGTCCATGTAAGCTCGGTCGCGGCTTGCTCGTGTGCGCTGTCCTGCGCACACGGCAAGACCGGGGTTGGGCGTCCTGCCCAACCCGCCCGAGGCGTGCCTCGCGCCCATGCGGCTCACGCCCCCGCACCCGGACCCACCCCGCCTTCGACAGTTCTCCGCGATCTGTCGTTGATCCACACCATGCGTGGATGCTCTTCGAATTCAATTCGAAATATTCGATTTGTCTGGAGAATCATCCACGCATGGCGTGGATCTACCAGACATGAGGAATCTGTCAGAGGTGGGGCGGTGTCGGAGTGCGGGGTGTCAGCCGCATGGATGCGGCTGCCAAGCTTACAGGGACGTACTTGCAGCGTCCCCGCACTCCGACACCGCCCCGCCATCCCACGGATAGCCCGCTGTTGCTGTTGCTTTTGCTGGGGTTGCCGGCCAGCGGCCGGCACTACCGCGGGTGCAGGGCCGCAGGCCCTGCCGCCCAACCCCATTACTTGGCAGCAGCGATCTGCTTTTCGATGTCGGCGGCCGTCACCGGGCCGAGGAAGGTGTACGCCAGCTTGCCCTGTGGATCCAGCAGGTGCGTCAGCGGCAGGCCGCGCGGCGTGGCGAAATCGGCCGGCGGATCGAACGGGTCCACGATCACGATCGGATAGGTCACCGGATGCTTGGTCAGGAACGACTGCATTTCCGGCACTTCGATGTCCTCGTAGGCCAGGCCGACCACTTCGATGTTGCTGCGCATCGCATGCAGCGCCGACAACTCCGGCATCTCCTTGCGGCACGGGGCACACCAGGTCGCCCAGAAGTTCACCACCACCCACTTGCCGCGGTGCGCGGCCAGGTCGTAGTCGCTGCCATCCACCGCCTTCATCTTCAGCGTCGGGAACTCGGCGGTGGTGCGCTCGGCCGGGGTTTCCTCGACCGGTGCCGGTGCGGTCGGCGTCGGTGCCTGCGCCGGCGGTTGGCTGCTGGCCGGCGTCGGCTCCTGGGCCGGCTTGCAGGCCGACAGTGCCAGCAGCAGGGCCAGCGGGAGCAGCAACGGGGTCTTGCGGGTCATGGCATGTCTCCAGAGTCGGTATAGATATCGCTGACCTTGCGCTTCAGGCGTTCACGCAGGGGCAGTCGCAGATCATCCAGCGCCGCCAATGCGGCACGGCCCAGGCTGTCGTCGCGATACGGCAGATGCTGCTCGGCTACCGGAATGCGCAACTGGGTACATTCGTAAAGATCGGCCAGGCTCACCTGGTCCAGGTCGCGCGAGAGCAGCCATTCGCCACGTTCATCGCGGCGCAGCAGGCCGATCTCCTGCAGGTTGCAGGCCAGGTCCTGCAGCAGCGAATCGGTCAGCATCGGCTCCAGCCGCAGGATTTCATCATCGGCCAGGCCCTTGCCCTTGGCTCGGGCATGGTGGAAGCGGCCGAGCAGGCGCAGCAGGCCATAGAACTCGTAGCCCTGCGGCAGGCGCAGTTCCACCGGCTGGTAGCGGAAGGCCGCCATCGACGAAGACAACGACGCGCCCAGCAGCACCGCCACCCAGCACAGGTAGATCCACAGCAGCAGGATCGGCACGAAGGCGACCGTGCCATACAGCTTCTGGTAGGACTGGAAGCTGCCCAGGTAGGCGCCGATGCCCCACTTCACCAGCTCCAGGATCACCGCGGCCAGAATGGCGCCAGGCACTGCATGCCGCCACTTCACCGTGTGGTGCGGCACCACCCGGAACATCAGCGTGATGCAGACGAACTCGATCAGGATCGGCGCCAGCCGCAGTGCCAGTTCGGCCAGCCAGCGGCCCTCCTGGGTGCCGAACAGCGGCATCGCGAACACCCTCGCCGACACCGCCAGCGAAGCCGCCGCGAGCATCGCGCCCAGCGTCAGTACAGTCCAGTAGACCAGGAAGCGGGTCAGCTTGGGCCGGGTCGAGCCGACCCGCCAGATCTGGTTGAAGGTTTCTTCAACACTGTTGAGCGTGATCAGCAGCGACACCACCAGCGCGATGAAGCCGGCGGCGGTGAGCTGGCCGGCACTGGCCGAGAACTGCCGCAGGTAGCCCTCGGCCGCGCGCGCGGCATTGGGCACGAAGTTGGAGAAGACGTAATCGCTGAGCTGGTCGCTCCAGCGGTCGAAGACGGGGAAGGCCGAGAGCACGCCGAACACCACGATCGCCAGCGGTACCAACGCGAACACCGTGGTGTAGGCCAGCGCCGCCGCTGCCTGGAACAGGCGGTCGTCGAGGAAGCGATGCCACAGGAAGCGGCCGAAACTGATGGCCCGTGCACGATCCCGCGCGCGCTCCATCCACAGGTTGAGCGTATCCAAAGGTTCCATCGGTGGAAGGGTACCCGATGCGGAATGCTGGCAGGATAGCCATACTGGCGACCACACGACGAGGAGAAGCGGGCACGATGGGCGAGATTCTGGTGCTGTACTACAGCCGGGGCGGTTCGGTGGCACGGCTGGCGCGCCAGATCGCGCGGGGCATCGGCGAAGTGCCGGGCATGAGCGCGCGCCTGCGCACGGTGCCGCCAGTGGCCGCCGTGACCCAGACCGCGCAGCCGCCGGTACCCGACGACGGCGCCCCCTACGTGAGCGTGCAGGACCTGGTGGAATGCCAGGGCCTGCTGCTCGGCAGCCCCACCCGCTTCGGCAACATGGCCGCGCCGGTCAAGCACTTCCTGGATGGACTGGGCGCCGAATGGGTCAATGGCACCCTGTCCGGCAAGCCGGCCGGCGTGTTCACCTCCACCGCCTCGATGCACGGCGGCCAGGAATCGACCCTGCTGTCGATGCAGGTGCCGCTGCTGCACCACGGCTGCGTGATCGTCGGCATCCCGTTCACCGAACCGGCGTTGAGCCACACCACCAGCGGCGGCACGCCCTATGGCGCCAGCCACGTGGCCGGTGCCGCCGACGATCCGCAGCCGACCGACGACGAGGCCGTGCTGGCCCGCGCGCTGGGCCGCCGGGTGGCCGACATCGCGCAGCGGTTGGCCCGATGAGCCGCCCGCCGCGCACGGTCCTGCTGCTGGCCCTGATGGGGCTGGCCGCGCTGTTCGCAGGCTGGTTCATCAATGACAAGCACTGGCTGGCCACCCAGCTGGTGTTCACCGCGCCGCCGCTGGCGCTGGCCTTTGCGCTGCGGCTGGGCTGGCGCAAGGCCGGGTTCTGGGCCTCGGTGCTGGCGCTGGGCTGGTTCAGCCACGGCGTGATGAGCGCCTGGAGCCACCCGGAAACACGCTGGCTGGCGCTGATCGAAATCGCCCTGGCCCTGCTGGTGATCTTCAGCGCCAGCCTGCCGGGGCTGCGCGCCCGCTTCGGCAAGCGACGCTGACGCTGCGCCCGCCGGGCCGTATCATCTGTGTTCCTGGCCCCGCGCCGCTGTACCTGTCCTGGTTTCGCGCATGCACATGATGGAAGAGCTCCTGGTCGTCACCACCGGTGGCACGATCGACAAGATCTACTTCGACGACAAGTCGGACTACCAGATCGGCGACCCCCAGATCGGCATGATCCTGCGCGAGCTGGGCGTGACGTTCCGCTTCAACGTGATTCCGATCCTGCGCAAGGATTCGCTGCACATCAACGACGAAGACCGCGAACTGATCCGCGCCACCATCGCCGCGCAGCCGACCCGCCACGTGCTGGTGACCCACGGCACCGACTCGATGGTGCAGACCGGCAAGGTGCTGGCGACGATCCCGGACAAGACCATCGTGATGACCGGCGCGCTCAGCCCGGCGCGGTTCCGTGGGTCGGATGCGGAGTTCAACATCGGCTGCGCGATCGGTGCGGTGCAGTCGCTGCCGAGCGGCGTATACATCGCCATGAACGGTCGTATCTTCGATCCGCAGCACGTGCGCAAGAACGTGGCCGCGAACCGCTTCGAGTCGGTCTGAGGAACAGCATGCCGACCAAGGTCGGCACGCACCAAAGCGCTGCCCTTGCAAGGCCGGTACCTACCCAAAGAAGAACGCCCCGGCCTGAGCCGGGGCGTGCCCATGGAGAGGGGCTTGGGCTCAGTACTGGGCGTTGAGGGTCAGGCCCGAGAAGGTGCTGTAGGCCTTCACCCGCACATACCAGGTGCCGGCGGCAGGACTGTTGATGGTGCAGGTCTCGCTGTTGCCGCTCAGGTACGGACGGCAGGTGTAGGTGGTATCGGTCGGGGCACTGCCTTGGCGCACATACAGGTCGGCATCACCGCTGCCGCCACTGATCGCGACGCGCAGCTGGGTGCTGCCGGCCGGAACCGCGACGGTGTAGTTCAGCTCGGCACCGGTCGCAGCGCCCAGGCCGGTCACCGGTACGTTGTTCTGCAGCACGTTGCCACCCGGGTTCGGGTTGCCGCCACCATTGATCGCTGCGGCCACGGCGGCATTGGCGTCGATGATGCCGGCGCCGCAACCACCCGAGCAGGCGCCCGGCAGCGGACGTGCCGTGCTCTTGATGATGCTCTCGACCTGCGCCGGGCTCAGCGGGCTCGGAGCGACCGACTGCATCAGCGCGACCACGCCGGCCACGTGCGGCGCCGCCATCGAGGTGCCGTTGTACGACGCGTAGGTCGCGCTGCCCGGCGTGGTGGTGCCGGTGTTGAGGGTGGACAGGATGCTCTGGCCCGGTGCCGAGATGTCGATGCCGGTACCGTAGTTGGAGAAGCTGGCACGTGCACCGGCTGAGGTGGTCGCCGCCACCGCGATCACGTTCGGGCAGTTGGCCGGCACCGACGAGGACACGTTGGTGTTGCTGTTGCCGGCGGCGACCACCACGGTGGTGCCACGGCCGACCGCGCCGTTGATCGCGTTCTGGTAGGTGGTCGAGCAGCTGCCACCGCCGCCCAGCGAGAGGTTGATGACTTCGGCCGGATTGGCGTTGGCCGGTACGCCGCTGACGGTGCCACCGGACGCCCACACGATCGCATCGGCGATGTCGGAGGTGTAGCCGCCGCACTTGCCGAGCACGCGCACCGGCACGACCTTGGCATTGAACGCGGTACCTGCCACGCCGGTACTGTTGTTGGTCACCGCCGCCACGGTGCCGGCAACGTGGGTGCCGTGCCAGCTGGAGTTGGAGGCCGGGATGCCCGAGCCACACTCGTTGGCGCCGTACCAGTCGCCTTCGTCGTTCGGATTGTTGTCGCGGCCGCCGCCATCACGCGCCATCGCGGCGTCGCTGATGAAGTCATAGCCCGGCAGGATGTTGGCGTTGAGATCGGCATGGTTGGTGATGCCGGTATCGATCACGGCCACCACCACGCCGGTGCCGGTGGCCTTGTCCCAGGCCGGCCGGATGTTGATGCCGGCATTTGAGGTGCCGAAGCCCCATTGCTCGCTGAAGCGGGTGTCGTTCGGGGTCAGCGTCGCGCGCATGATCTGGTCGACTTCGACGTATTCCACGTTCGGGTCGGCGGCCAGCTTGCGCATCAGCAGTTCGGATTCGGCCTGGTCGAGCGGACGGTCGGTCTTGACCAGGGTCGGGCCGACGGCCAGCTTGCGGACCTGCTGCAGGCCCAGCGCGCGGCCCTGGCTGCTGGCCAGGCCGGCGGCGGCCGTCTTCAGCGACGAAGCCAGCGCAGTAGTGTTGGCCACGGCGGCGCTGCCGTCGCGGTACTTGACGATGAAGCGCTGGTGCGTCGGCGCGGACTGCAGGCCGCTGAGCTGGACATCACCGGCCAGCGCAGGCGTGGCCAGCAGCAGCGATGACAGAACGGACGCACCAAGGACCACCCACACTCGACGCACACGCGGTTGCGTTACCTGGGACATCGTATTTCCCTTTCTTGTGGTGTGAATGCCGGAATCGGCAGAAGCACCGGCCCGAACCCTGGGCTGGCTTGCATTGGCGAGGTTCGAAGTCCGGTGAGTCAGCGGATCCCCCTAACGATCCGCCGTGCACATGACGCTAATGGCCGAAACCGGACACCACAAGATTTTCAGCGTCTTTTCAGCAAGATGAAATGTTCGTTCTGAGACTTTTCGGGTCGAGGGTTTGTGAAGGTGAAGGAACCTTCTCGTGTCCTGCACAGACCTGACTGGGCCGTCACGTGTCCTGGAATGACTATGCCGACATCGGCGTTCGCTGATTCGGGGTCAGATCCCTTTTCCCATGGAAAAGGGATCTGACCGCAGGCCCATAACGCAGAAAGCCCGTCACGGGGACGGGCTTTCCGGAAGAGCAGTCGAGCGTGGCTCGACGCTACAGTTCAGCGTGGGCGATCAGCCCAGCTTGACCAGCCAGTTGTGGCGGTCCGGCAGGCGGCCATACTGGATGTCGGTCAGCTCCTTGCGCAGCGACATGGTCACTTCGCCGGCCGGCGCGTTGATGTCGCCCACCGAGAAGCCCTCGCCCTTCAGCTGGCCGATCGGGGTGACCACCGCGGCGGTGCCGCAGGCGAACACTTCGCTGATCGCGCCGGAGGCCACGCCGTCCTTCCACTCGTCGATGCTGACCTTGCGCTCTTCGACCTTCATGCCGCGGTCGCGGGCCAGCTGCAGGATGCTCTCGCGGGTGATGCCCTCGAGGATGCTGCCCGACAGTTCCGGGGTCACCAGAGTGCCGTCCTTGTAGACCAGGAACACGTTCATGCCACCCAGTTCTTCCAGGTACTTGCCTTCGACCGGGTCGAGGAACAGCACCTGCGAGCAGCCCTGTGCCTGCGCCTTCTGCTGCGGCAGCAGCGACGCCGCGTAGTTGCCACCGCACTTGGCGGCACCGGTGCCGCCCTTGGCCGCACGCGCGAATTCGGTGGACAGCCAGATCGACACCGGGGCCACGCCCTTGGCGAAGTACGGGCCGGCCGGGCTGGCGATGACGTAGTAGCCGGCCTTGTGCGCGCCGCGCACGCCGAGGAAGGCTTCGTCGCCGATCATGAACGGGCGGAAGTACAGGCTGGACTCATCGGCCGACGGCACCCAGTCACTGTCGACCGCGATCAGCTGCTTCAGCGATTCGACGAAGATCTCCACCGGCAGTTCCGGCAGCGCCAGGCGCTGCGCCGAACGCTGCAGGCGACGGCCGTTGGCATCCGGACGGAAAGTCCAGATCGAGCCATCGGCATGGCGGTAGGCCTTGATGCCTTCGAAGATTTCCTGGCCGTAGTGCAGCACGGCCGCAGCCGGATCCAGCTGCAACGGGCCGTAGGCACGCACGTTGGCGTTGTGCCAGCCGGCATCCTTGTCCCAGCGCACTTCCACCATGTGATCGGTGAAGTGCAGGCCGAAGCCCGGCTTCTCCAGGATCTTGGCGCGCTCTTCAGCGCTGCGCGGGTGGTCCGAACGGGTAACGGCGAAGCTGGGGATGGACTGGGACACCGGAGGATTCCTGTTCTGGTTGCGGGTAGTGCCGGGCCCGCTTCACTGCGGGCCCTGGGTCAAAGCATGCCGGTCTCGAGCCGGGCCGCCTCGGACATCATGTGCTGGTTCCACGGCGGGTCGAACACCAGGTCGACGTCGGCCTCGGCCACCGTCGGGATCATTTCAAGCTTGCTGCGCACGTCGTCGACCAGGATGTCGCCCATCCCACAACCCGGTGCGGTCAGGGTCATCTTCACGTCGATCTCGCGCTGGCCTTCGTCCAGGTGCTTGATCTCGACCTCGTAGACCAGGCCCAGTTCGACGATGTTCACCGGAATTTCCGGGTCGAAACAGGTGCGCAGCTGCTGCCACACCAGCTGTTCCACCTGTTCATCAGTGGCGTCGGCCGGCAGTTCCAGCGGTGCCGGTGCCTCCTTGCCGATGGCGTCGCCGTCCTTGCCGGCAATGCGGAACAGGTTGCCCTCGACGAACACCGAATAACTGCCGCCCAGCGCCTGGGTGATGTACCCATAGCTGCCGGCGGGCAGGGTCACGGTATCGCCCTGCGGGACCATCACGGCCTCGCAATCGCGCTCGAAGTGGACAGGTTCGCTGCTACGGGAATACATGGGGACCGATATGGGGCCGTGGCCGGGGCCACGCAAGACGGCATTCTAGCCCAGCCGCTCCGGCACCGCCGGTGCACCGCCGCAAACCACAGTATCCTGTGGGTGATCTTCAGGGAGCTTCGATGTCCTCCAATGCCGCGCGTGCCAGGACCGTGACCTGGCTCTGGCCCATCATGCTGTTGCTGGGCCTGGTTGTTGCTCCCCTTGCCTGGATGGTGCTGGCGCTGATGACCGGCCGGCAGGTCGGCTGGATGGCGGTACTGACCGCCCTGGAACTGGTGTTCATGCTGCGCATGGGTACGCTCGGCCCGGGCCGGCTGCGCATCGTGCTGGTCGTGGTGGGCACCCTGCTGGTGGCCGCCGTGGCCAACTGGACCATCGCCAGCGCCTGGATGGGCGGCTCGATCGGGCTGGACCTGTGGGACGCCACGATGCGGATGGGCCCGCACCTGGCCTGGACCCTGGTCACCCTGGCCAATGGCGCGGTGGAGTGGCTGTGGCTGGCCGTGGCCGTGGCCGTAGGCGCCTGGCTGGCGCGCTGAGCGCGCCGGTTGCCACGCCCGCCGGGGACATGCAGGTAGATCCACGCATGCGTGGATGGGATGGTAGTGCCGGCCGCTGGCCGGCAAACGCGTGCGGACCAGGGCCCGCACCCACCCGATGTAGCCGCCACACGTGGATGCGGTAGTGCCGGCCGCTGGCCGGCAAACGCGTGCGGACCAGGGCCCGCACCTACCCGATGCAGCGGCCACACGCGGATGCGGTAGTGCCGGCCGCTGGCCGGCAAAGGGGTCAAAGCCCATTCCTGCGGAAAGGGATCCGACCCCGGTCCTCAATGCCCGCCGTCGAGCGCCTTCAACTCGCTGACCAGCGAGGCTGCCGCTTCGGCACCGTCGCCATACAGCATGCGGGTGTTGTCGGCGTAGAACAGCGCATTCTCGATGCCCGCGAAGCCCGTGCCCTTGCCGCGCTTGATCACCACCACGTTGCGCGCATTGACCACGTCCAGCACCGGCATGCCGTAGATCGGGCTGGCCGGATCGGTTCGTGCGACCGGATTGACCACGTCGTTGGCGCCGATCACCAGCACCACGTCGGTGTTGGCGAACTCCGGGTTGATGTCGTCCATGTCCGCGATCAGGTCGTAGGGCACGCCCGCTTCGGCCAGCAGCACGTTCATGTGCCCCGGCATGCGCCCGGCCACCGGGTGGATCGCGAACTTCACCTTGACCCCGCGCTGGCCCAGCCGCTGCGCCAGTTCCCAGATCTTGTGCTGCGCCTGCGCCACGGCCATGCCGTAGCCGGGCACGATCACCACGCGCTCGGCGAAGGCCATCATCGCGGCGACGTCAGCCGCTTCGATCGGCTTCTGCGAGCCGCTGATCGCCTGCGCTTCGCCACCAGCACCACCGCCGAAGTTGGAGAACAGCACGTTGCGGATCGGCCGGTTCATCGCCTTGGCCATCAGCCGGGTCAGCAGGATGCCCGCCGCGCCGACCATCATGCCGGCGATGATCAATGCTTCGTTGCCCAGCACGTAACCTTCGAACGACACCGCCAGGCCGGTGAACGCGTTGTACAGCGAGATCACCACCGGCATGTCGGCGCCACCGATCGGCAGCGTCATCAGCACGCCCAGCGCCAGCGCAAGTACGAAGAAGGCGACGATCGCCCAGGTGCTGAGCGTGCTGGCGGCGATGATCGCCAGTACCACCACCGCCAGCGCCACCAGCAGGTTCATCACCTGCTGGCCCGGCCAGGTCACGCGCTTGTCCAGGCGTCCATCCAGCTTGGCCCAGGCGATCACCGAGCCGGACAGCGACACCGCGCCGATCGCTGCGCCGACCACCGCCAGCAGCAGCACCGTGCCCGACGGCTGGCGCGCGGCCAGGTCGGCCAGCGCCTGCGCGCTCCAGTGGCTGGTATCGCGGTTGGCAAGGAAGGCGTAGCGCAGCAGCTCCACCGCGCCGATCGCCGCCGCCGATCCACCGCCCATGCCGTTGTACAGCGCCACCATCTGCGGCATGTCGGTGATGGCAACCTTGCCGGCCGACCACCAGGCCAGGCCCGCGCCGAGCAGCAGCGCCACCAGGATCAGCGGCACGTTGTGCAGTTCGGGAAGCAAGAAAGTGGCCGCCGTGGCCAGCAGCATGCCCAGCCCGGCCCAGCGGATGCCGCTGCGCGCGGTCAGTGGCGAGGCCATGCGCTGCAGGCCCAGCAGGAACAGCGTGGCGGCGACGAGGTAGCTGGCCTTGACCAGCCAGTCGAGCAGTTCGACGGTGCTGATGTTCAAGCCTGCGGCTCCTTCGGCTCGTCCTTGCCGCCCTTGGGCGCGCTCGGCTTGAACATTTCCAGCATGCGCGCGGTGACCACGTAGCCACCGGCGGCATTGCCGGCACCCAGCACCACGGCGAGGAAGCCCAGAGCCTTCTCCAACGGTGTCTGCGCGTGCCCCAGCACCACCATCGCGCCGATCAGCACGATGCCGTGGATGAAATTGGAGCCCGACATCAGCGGGGTATGCAGGATCACCGGCACCCGCGAAATGATCACGTGGCCGGCGATGGCGGCCAGCATGAAGATGTACAGCGCTACGAACCCGTCACTCACTGGCAACGCTCCCGCTCTGTCTTCGTCGGCCCATCATAACCATGGGCTGAACCCGGCGTGCACCCGGCGTCAACCGAAGTGGCGCTCACGCGTTGTCGATGGTGACCCCGAGCGAGGAACCGTACCCTGTGCTGGTGAGCAGCCCCGTCCCCCCGAGCGCCGAGACCGATGCCCTGCCGGCATCGCTGGAAGCGTTCCTGGCCAGTGTTGGCCCGCGTGCGTTCCGCTTCGCCGAGGCCGGCCTGCGCCAGCGCGAAGACGCCATGGACGCGGTGCAGGACGCGCTGCTGCGCATGCTGGACTACGCCGACAAGCCGGCAGCCGAATGGGCGCCGCTGTTCTGGAGCATCCTGCGCCGGCGCGTGATCGACGTGCAGCGCCGGCGCCGCTTCCGCCTGCCGTTCTGGCGCGACAACCAGGACGCGGAAGGCGGCGAGATCGACTGGGCCGATCCCGGCCCGGACCCGGCACAGGCGCATGAACAGCGCCAGCAGTACCAGCAGCTGGTGGACGCGTTGCGCCGCCTGCCCGCCCGCCAGCGCGAGGCCTTCACCCTGCGCGTGCTGCAGGACCTGGACGGGGCCACCACCGCCCGCGCCATGGGCTGCAGCGAAGGCGCGGTAAAAACCCATCTGGCACGCGCCCGGCAGGCGCTGCAGGACTACCTGGAGATCCACCCGTGAACCGCTCCCTGCCTTCCGATGACACCCTGCGCAGCCTGCACGCGCAGTCGCTGCACGCGCTGTCGCCGGCTACGCTGGCACGCCTGCGCCAGGCCCGACACGGCGCCAGCGCGACCCGGCACGGGCGCCTGCGCTGGTGGCTGGCCAGCGCCTGTTCACTGGTGGTGGCGCTGGGTCTCGGCCTGCAGTTCACTGGCCATGGCACGCTGACGGGCCCCGCGCCGGCACCTGTGCTGGCCTCGGTGGAAGACAACAGCGCGCTCTACGACGAAAATCCCGATCTGTACCTGTGGCTGGGCGATACCGACCTGGCGATGGAGTGAATCATGCCCCGACTGCACACCCTGCCCCTGCTGATGACCCTGTTGCTGCTGCCGGCCCTCCCGGCGCTGGCGCAGAGCGCCGCGCCCGCCCCTGCGGCACGCCCTGCGCCGGCCACGCCGCTGCCGGCCTGGGAACAGTTGAGCGAAGCGCAGCGGGAATCGCTGCTGGCGCCACTGCGCGACCGCTGGAACAGCGCCGATGCCGGCCAGCGCCAGCGCATGCTCTCGCATGGCCAGCGCTGGCAGACGATGAGCCCGGAGGAGCGCGACAAGGCCCGCCGTGGCCTGCGCCGCTTCGAGCACATGAGCCCGGAACAGCGTGAGCAGGCCCGGGCCCTGTTCGGCCAGATGCGGGAACTGCCGCCCGCGCAGCGCGACGCACTGCGCGAGCGCTGGTCGCAGATGACGCCGGAACAACGCAAGGACTGGGTGCGCGACAACCCACCGCCGGCGAAGCCGCGCTGAAACGCCGCGGGGAACGGGGTCAGAGCCCTTTGCTGAGGCAAAGGGATCCGACCCCTGGCAGATTCCGGGAACCAGGGTCAGAGCCCTTTGCCAGAGGCAAAGGGATCTGACCCCATGTCGTTCATGCCTGCCAGCGTGTCTTCGCCAGCAGCTCGTCGTCCCAGTCGAACGCCAGCTGCCCCTCGCGCACGAACAGCGCGACGAAGTTGAGCAGGTTGCGCGCATACATCTCGCTGGCCTGGGTCGCGCCCCGGCTGGCCAAGCCCAGCGGGCCATCGATGGTCACGCCCTGATGCTCGATGCACTGCCCCGGTTGGGTCAGTGCGCAGTTGCCGCCGCTCTCGGCGGCCAGGTCCACGATCACGCTGCCGTTGGCCATGCCCTCCACCATCGCGGCAGTCACGATCGTCGGCGCCGGTCGCCCCGGTACCGCTGCGGTGCAGATCACCACATCCACGCTGCGCAGGTGGTCGGCCAGGCGGCGCTGCTGCTCGGCACGCTCTTCATCGGTCAACGCGCGCGCGTACCCGCCTTCGCCCGCCGCGCTCACCCCCAGGTCGAGGAAGCGCGCGCCCAGCGACTGGATCTGCTCGCGGGTTTCCGGACGCACGTCGAAACCTTCCACCTGTGCACCGAGACGCCGGGCAGTGGCAATGGCCTGCAGCCCCGCCACGCCGGCACCGATCACCAGCACCTTGGCCGGACGCACGGTGCCGGCAGCGGTGGTCAACATCGGGAAGAAACGTGGTGCGCGTTCGGCGGCGATCAGCGCGGCCTTGTAACCGGCCATGCCGGCCTGCGAACTGAGCACGTCCATGGCCTGCGCACGGGTGGTGCGCGGCAGCTGCTGCAGCGGGAACAGGTGCAGGCGGTCATCGGCAGCCAGTGCCGCCAGGCCCGGATCACTGGCCGGGGTCAACAGGCCAACCACGGTGGCACCCGGCTTCAGCTGTTCAAGCACCGCCGCTGGCGGCGCCTGCACGCACAACAGGATGTCGATTTCGGCCCAGCGGCCGGCGTCGAATGCGCGGGCACCGGCATCGTCGTAGGCTGCATCGGTGAAACCTGCCGCGAGACCGGCGCCGGCCTCGTACCAGACGGTAATGCCGAGGGCGCCGAGCTTGCGCGCGGTTTCCGGCGTCAGCGCCACGCGCCGTTCGCCCGGCGCGGTCTCCTTGATCCCCAGCAACGCCACGGCCATGCAGGTCCCCGCTGATCGGTGAGTTTTCCCGATCCTAGCAGGCGGCTCCACTCAGTGCAGCGTGGCGCTGCCCGGGTCCAGCCGATCGATCACGCCCTGCATGGCGCTGTCGAACGCACCGTCATCCACATGGGCGCGCAGACGTCCCAGCCGCACCATCACCGCCAGTTCCTCCGGCGAGGCCACGCAGAAGCGCACGCCGCGACGGTTGACGAACAGCAGGCGCGAGGAAATCGGGCTGACCCAGGACAGCTTGCCGGCCTGCACCTTGCCGTCCTTGTCGACGAAGTCCAGCCAGTTGCCGATCTCCATCCGGCGGAAGCGATCGGCGTCGGCATTGTCGAAATCATCGGCATCGATCTGCCCGCCCAGCTCGACCGCCGGCGATTCGGCCACCGGCGGGGTCGGTAGTGCCACCTGCGGCAGTTCCGGCAGCGCGCGTTGCAGTTCCGGCCGCGATTCGGCAATGCCCTGCAGGGTGTCATGCAGGGCATCGATGGCGCCGGTGGCGGCGTCGCCATGCACGCCCACGCTGGCGAACACCTTGGCCAGCGCCGGCTGCCAGGCCTGCAGCCACGGCTTGCCGACGATCTGGCGGCGGGCCTCGGCCACTTCCTCCAGCAGCCCGTCGCCCAGGCTCAGGGCCTCGGCCACCGATGCGCCCTCCTCGCCCTCACGCAGCAGCGCCAGGGTCAGGTGGTGCTGCCACGGCTGGCGCAGGAATTCAGCGATGGCCGGCGGCAGGGTGGCATCACCAATGCGGCGGTCCAGCTCGGCACCGGCACGGGTACGGGCCATTTCCAGCTTTTCCTGGCCACGCTGCGTTTCGGCGGCGCGACGCTCGGCGATTTCCACGCGGCGGCGATGCTGCACGAGGAACTCGCGGAATTCTTCTTCCAGGGTCAGGAAGATCGCCAGGTTCTCGTTGAACTCGGCGACCAGGCGCTCGATGATCTCCTCGACCTTGGCCATCAGCATGCGCTCGGCCTGGCTTTCGCCAGTGTTGCCTTCGCAGGCCTCGGCCAGCGAGTTGAGCAGCTTGCGCGCCGGATGGGTCTTCTGCACGAACATGCGACGGTCGAGCATGGCGACCTTGACGAACGGCACCACCAGGCGGCCGATCAACTCGCGCGAGCGGCCTTCCAGTTCGCGCTCGTCCAGCATCACGTCGAACAGCATGCCCACCAGGTCGATCGCATCCTCGTCCTGCGGGTCCAGCCGGGTCTGGCCCGGGTCGACACCGAGACGGGTGGCGCTGGACAGCACTTCGCTCTTCAACCGCTGCGCGAGTGATTCGCCGTCCTCGCCGATCGCTGCGCGCAGGGTCGCACTGGGCGTGGCCTGCAGCAGCGACAGCACCGACATCATCTCGCGCTGGCTGAGCGGACGCTGCTGGCCGATCGCCACCTGTGCGGCCGACGTCGCGTCCTCGCGCACGTGGCGGGTCTGCTGCAGCAGTTCGTGCAGCGCCTCCAGCAGCATGCCCTGCTGGCCCGCATGGGCCTCGCCGGTGCCGCTGCCTTCGGCGCCCAGGTGCTGCTGCATGTGGCCACGCCGCTCGGACCAGCGTGCGGCAAAGCGCTGCGCCCAGGCCGGCGCGGCCTGCTCGTCATCACCGAATTCGCCGTCCAGGCCCGAGCCCGGGCGCTGCTCCACCAGGTCATCCAGGCCCGAGGCCATGCGCGGGTCGGGCGCGGCCGACGGCGGACGCCGCGGCGCCCCCATCTGCGACATCACCCCGGCCGCGGCCAGTTGCTCGTCCAGCTTCTCGTAGATGCGACCCACCGGCGCGCGCAGGTCGCGCTCGCACAGCTTGATCAGCACCAGGTGTACTTCCGGGGCCAGTTCACAGCCGGCAAAGGCTTCGTGGATGGCCACGCCCAGGTGTTCGGGGCTGATGGGATTATGGTCGGCATCCAGTTCGGCGCCGCCGACCAGACGGCCCAGGCGACGGTCGAGCCGCGCCAGCACCGGCTTGAAGTCACGCAGCAGCACCGTGGCGAAATTGCGCACCGCCAGCCGCGACTCCAGCACGTGCTCGGCCAGCAGGCTCAGGCCATCCTCGGCTGGGCCGGACAGCGTCGATTCGGCCGACATGGGCTCACCACTGGCCAGCGCATCCCAGGCCCGCTGCAGGTGGCCAGAGAAGGCACCGGCAATGTCCTCGCGGCGGCGGCGCAGTTCGCGCATCGCATCCAGGAACAGCAGCTGCGACGAACCGGCATTGCCGGCCCGGTCGAACAGGGCATCGTCGAAGCGCGCCAGTGCCGCGCCAAAGGCCTGGCACAGCGCGGGCAGGACCATGTCCCGGGCACGCTGGAGCTGGGCCGGGTCACGGCCCGGCGATCCCATCGGTGTGGGCGCGCTCATCATTCGGGAAGGCTCCCCACCTTCTCTGGTACGACAGACAACGTGGACATCGCGACGACCGGCACACCCCATGTACCGGTACGTCGATGGTAGGCCGGCCAGCCCGTCACGGACAGTGAAACAGTCCTCACTTCAAACCTCATGACCGGCGGCCCGGCAAGGTAGATATCGTAAGCCGTGCAAGGCCTGCGAGGCGAGGGGAAGCGGCCGCCCGTTTCCCGCCAGTGGCATGACGTTCATCACAATTTGGTATTCAAAGGCCAGACGCGACACAGACGGTGTCTTTGACCACCCCGACTATAATCAAACCTTCGTGATGACCGGTTCAGACTCCATGCCCGACCCCGCCGCCCTGCTCGCCCTGGATGCCCGCCGCTCCGTGCCTTCGCGGCAACTGGCCGAGCCCGGCCCGGACCCGGCCACCCTGCAGCGGATGCTGGCTTCGGCAGTGCGCGTGCCCGATCACGGCAAGCGCGTACCGTTCCGCTTCCTGAAGATCGCCGGCGATGCACGTCACACTCTGGGCGACTTCCTGGCCGAGCGCAGCCGCCAACGCGACCCGCATGCGGGCGAGGCCGTGTTCGAGAAGGATCGCCAGCGTTTCAGCCATGCGCCGCTGGTGATCGTGGTGGTGGCCAGCCCGCGCCCGGACCCGAAGGTGCCCGAACAGGAGCAGCTGATGACCGCCGGCTGCGTCTGCTTCGCCCTGCTGCAGGCCGCACAGGCGCTGGGCTTTGGCGCGCAGTGGCTGACCGCCTGGATGGCCTTCGACCCCGCCGTGCACGCCTACCTGGGCCTGGCCGAGGGCGAAGGCATCGCCGGTTTCATCCATATCGGCACGCCGAAGGCCGCCGTGCCCGAGCGCGAGCGTCCGGACCCTGCCACCCTGCTGCGCGACTGGACGCCTCCGGCATGACCCTGCCGGTACCACCGCCGTCGCTGTACCTGGTCGACGCCAGCATCTATGTGTTCCGCGCGTGGCACTCCCTGCCCGACCAGTTCCAGGACGCGCAGGGCTGGCCGACCAATGCCGTGCACGGCTTCGCCCGCTTCCTGCTGGACCTGCTCGAGCGCGAACGCCCGCGTCACATCGCCATCGCCTTCGACGAAGCGCTGGACAGTGGCTTCCGCCACCGCCTGTACCCCGCCTACAAGGCCAACCGCGACCCGGCGCCGGAGGCGCTCAAGCGCCAGTTCGTGCACTGCAAGGCGTTGTGCGCGGCGTTGGGCCTCGCCGTTCTGGCCCACCATGAATACGAGGCTGACGACCTGATCGGAAGCGCCCTGCATGTGCATCGTGGCAGCCACCGCGGCGTGATCATCTCCGCCGACAAGGACCTGTCGCAGCTGCTGCTGGATCACGACGAGCAGTGGGACTACGCACGCAACCAGCGCTGGAACGTGGCCGGAGTGAAGGCGCGGCACGGCGTGCACGCGCACCAGATTGCCGACTATCTGGCGCTGTGCGGCGATGCGGTGGACAACATTCCCGGCATCAGTGGCGTCGGCAGCAAGTCCGCCGCCGTGCTGCTGGCCCATTTCGGCAGCATGGATGCACTGTACGAACGCCTGGACGAAGTGCCGTTCCTGCGCCTGCGCGGCGCCGCCCAGATGGCGGTGCGCCTGCGCGAGCAGCGCGAGCACGCCCAGCTCTGGCGCCAGCTGACCACCATCGCGCTGGACGCGCCGCTGGAAGGCAGCCAGCCCGGCCTGTTGCGCCAGACCGCCGATCCCGAGCTGCTCGGCGGCCTGTGCCAGACCCTGCGCTTTGGCCCGATGACCCGCCGCCGGCTGTTCGATGCCGCCGGCGTGCCCGATATTCTTCCCACCCACAGCGAGCCCGCATGAGCCAGCGCAACACCGAAGCCCCGCGTGTCGTCTATGAAGGCAAGTACCAGCGCATGCTGGTGCGCGGCACCTGGGAATACAGCGAACGTACCCATGCCGGTGGCCTGGCCGCGATCATCATCGCCGTCACCCCCGAGGACAAGGTGCTGTTCGTGGAACAGTTCCGCGTGCCGCTGCAGGCACCCACCATCGAGATGCCGGCCGGCCTGGTCGGCGACATCCACGCCGGCGAATCGATCGAAGTCTCGGCCGTGCGCGAACTGGAAGAAGAAACCGGCTGGACCGCCGATCACGCCGAAGTGCTGCTGATCGGCCCGACCTCTTCCGGCGCCAGCAGCGAAAAAATCGCCTTCGTGCGCGCTACCGGCCTGCGCCGCGTTGGCGAGGGCGGTGGTGACGACAGCGAAGACATCATCGTGCACGAGATTCCGCGCAGTGAGGCAGCGGCCTGGCTGGTGCAGAAGATGGGCGAAGGCTACGAGCTGGACGCCAAGCTCTGGGCCGGGCTGTGGATGATCGAGCACCATCTGGACGGACGCCCGCGTGGCTGACGCCGACCTGCACGCGCTGCCGGCGCTGCTCGGCGCCGACGACCCGGCGATCCATACGATCCACCGGCCTCAGGGTGCCTCGCCGTACCTGATGCTGGCCGATCATGCCGGCCAGCAGGTGCCGCGTGCCCTCGCAGGCCTGGGCTTGCCGCAGGCCGAACTGGACCGCCATATCGGCTGGGACATCGGCATTGCCGGCACCACCCGCGCACTGGCCGAACGGCTGGATGCCTGGGCCATCGAACAGACCTATTCGCGGCTGCTGATCGACTGCAACCGCCCGCTGGCCTCGCCGACGCTGATTCCGGAGGTGAGCGACCACACCGTGGTGCCGGGCAATGCCGGGCTGTCGGCGGCACAGCGGCAGCAGCGTATCGATGCGATCCACGCGCCCTACCACGCGCGCATCGACGCGGAACTGGATGCGCGCCGAGATGCCGGCCGCTCCACCCTGCTGGTGATGATGCACAGCTTCACTCCGGCGATGAATGGCGCGCAGCGACCTTGGCATGCCGGCGTGCTGTACCACCAGGACACGCGCTTCGCCCATGCCTTGCTGCAGGCACTGCGCGAGGAAGGCGACCTGGTGGTGGGTGACAATGAACCGTATTCGGTGAGCAGCACCAGCGACTACGCGGTGCCGGTGCATGGCGAAGGCCGCGGGCTGGTGCACGTGGAACTGGAAATCCGCCAGGACCTGATTGCCGATGTGGCTGGGCAGCAGGCCTGGGCTGAGCGGCTGGCGCGGATCTTCAGCGCATTGCAGCCGCAGTTGCTGGCGTTCGGTTGAACGCGCGTGGATCCATTCCGGATCGGTAGTGCCGGCCGCTGGCCGGCCACCTCAGGGTAGTTGGATCATTGCATTGCCGGCCAGCGGCCGGCACTACCGCAGGCGTGGGACATCCACCACCCACGCCAGCGCCTTCAATCATGCATCGCTGACCGGGCAGACGGTGGCGGCCGATTCGACCGGCGCCGGGCGCAGGCCCAGCGCGATCACCACGCCGAGCGCGGCGAACAACGCGGCGCCGTACTGTGCATTGACCATGCCCTGCAGGGCGTCGGCACTGGTTGCTGCCTGCGTGCCGCGCGCGGCGTTGGCCACCATCACCAGCACCGCCAGTCCCAACGCCCCGCCGATCTGCTGGGCGGTGGCTGCCATGCCGGACGCGACGCCTTGCTGCGGACCCGGCACGCCCTGCCCGGCCACGATCCACATCGCCGTCCAGCTCATGCCCTGGCCGATGCTGAGCACCACGATGCCCGGCAGCAGCGGCCAGTAGCTGGCACCGTGCGGCATCGCCAGCGCCACCGCGGCAATGCCGATGGCACCGGCGGCGAAGCCCCAGGCCAGTACCTGCCGTGGCGAACGGCGCCGCAGCATGCGTTCGGCAATACGGATGCCGAAGGTGCACACCAACGTCGGCAGCAGGAAGGCCATGCCGGCCTGCAGCGGGCTCCAGCCATAGCCATCCTGGAAGTAGAGCGCCAGGAAGTAGTACTGCACGCCATAGCTGCTCATGAAGGCGAAGGTCAGGCCGAGTGCCGCGCGCAGGCCCGACAGGCGCAACAGCGAAAACTGCATCAGCGGGTCACGGCTGCGTTTTTCGATCTGTACGAACACCGTCAACAGCACGGCTGAAAGCAGCAGGCAGATCAGCGTGGCCGGTGCCGTCCAGCCCCACTCCGGCCCTTGCACCAGGGTAGTGACCAGCAGGCTGCCGCCGGCGGTGACGGTCAGGCAACCGGCCAGATCGAAGGAGCGGCCGCGCACCCTTGGACCATCGGACGGCAACCACGCACCGGCTGCGACCGCGCACGCCGTGGCCAGCGGCACGATCACCGCCAGCACCGCCGGCCAGCCGAACGCCTGGGTCAGCACGCCACCCAGCAGCGTGCCCAGCGCCAGGCCCACCGCGCTGGCCATGCTCCAGATCGCCAGCGCGCGGTTGCGCACCGGGCCTTCGGCGTACAGCGTGTTGATCAGTGCCAGCGTGGCGGGGAACAGCAGGGCCGCACCGACGCCCTGCGCGGCGCGCGCGATGATCAACAAGGTGGCATTCGGCGCCAACGCACCGAGCAGCGACGCCAGTGCGAACAGCAGCATGCCCAGCCGGTAGAAACGGCGACGGCCGATCAGGTCGGCGGCGCGACCACCCAGCAGCAGGCTGCCACCGAACGCCACGGTGTAGGCACTGACCACCCACTGCAGCTGCTGCGCGTTGATCTGCAGCGCGCGGCCCATGTCATGGAGGGCGACGAAGATGATGGTGGCGTCCAGGGCGATGATCAGCTGCGCGGTGGCCAGCAGGGTCAGCGCCCAGCGTGGATATTTGAGGGGAGGCATCGGCGGATTGAAGCGGTGGGGGGAGCGCAGTCTCATTGATGCGGACTATTCAATAAACCCCTTGCCACCCATATCTGTCATGATTTTCCGCATGAATGCAGCCTCGATGGACCTCAATGCGGTGCGCATGCTGGTGCAGGTGGCCGAAGCGCGCAGCTTCACGGTGGCCGCCGGCCAACTCGGCCTGAGCCAGTCCGGCCTGTCGCGCGCGATCGGGCGGCTGGAAGCCACGCTGGGGGTAAAGCTGCTGCAGCGGAACACCCGCAACGTGGCGTTGACCCCGGATGGCCGCCAGTTCGTGGAACAGGTGGCACCGCTGCTGGCCGGCCTGGACGATGCCGAGCGGCAACTGGCCGACCGCCCGTGCACGCCCTCGGGTACGTTGAAGATCAGTGCGCCGTCGATGTTCGGGCGCAAGGTGCTGGTGCCGATGCTGGCGCCATTACTGGAACAGCATCCGCAACTGCAGGTGGAAGCCGTGCTCAGCGACCGCCTGGTCGATCTGGTCGAGGAAGGCTTCGATGCCGCGCTGCGCACCGGCGTCATCGCCGACCAGCGCATCGTCGCGCGGCCATTGCGGCCGCTGCGCTGGGTGACGGTGGCCAGCCCCGCGTATCTGGCCCGCTGTGGCGCACCGGACGATGTGGCCGCGCTGCAGGATCACGCCTGCCTGGCGGTGCGCAACCTGCGCAGTGGCCGGCTGGTGGACTGGCAGTTCCTGCAGGACGGGCAACTGCGCGAGTTCACGCCGCCGACGCGGATGGTGTTCGACAGCGGCGATCCTCTGGTGGAAGCGGCCATCGCCGGCATCGGCATCGTGCAGGTGATGGATTTCGCGGTGGCCGACGCGCTGGCTGACGGCCGCCTGCAACGTGTGCTGCAGCCGTTTGAAGGTCGCAGCCGTGCGCTGTCGCTGATCTACCCACCGTCGCGCCAGCATTCGCCGAAGCTGCAGGTGCTGGCCGACGCGTTGCTGGCCGGGGATTGGTAGCGCCGGCCGCTGGCCGGCGCCTGCAGGAATCCACCCGTTTCAGGTTTGCCGGCCAGCGGCCGGCACTACCAGGCTGTGGTCGATCCACGCCATGCGTGGATGAGGGTTGGTAGCGCCGCGCATGGCCCGGCGCTACCGGTGCGGCGTTGCCGGCCAGCGGCCGGCACTACCGATCAGGCGAAGCTGTCGGTGGCGCGCACCAGCGCGTCCACGTTCTCGGCCTCGAACGCCGAATGGCCCGAGGCCGGCGTGATTTCCAGCTTCGCCTTCGGCCAGACCTTGGTCAGGTCCCAGGCGTTGGCCAGCGGGCAGACCACGTCGTAGCGGCCGTGCACGATCACGCCGGGAATATCGGCGATGCGGTGCGCGTCGCGCAGCAGCTGGTCTTCCACTTCGAAGAAGCCGCCGTTGACGAAGTAGTGGTTCTCGATGCGGGCAAACGCCAGCGCGAAGTGCGGGTCTTCGTGGCTGTTGATGAAGTCGTCATCGACATGCAGGAAGCTGGTCGCGCCTTCCCACACCGCCCACGCCTTGGCCGCTTCCAGGCGGGTGGTTTCGTCGTCGCTGGTCAGGCGGCGGTGGAAGGCCGAGATCAGGTCATGGCGCTCCACCGACGGGATCGGCTTCAGGTAATGCTCCCACGCATCCGGGAACAGGCGGTTGGCGCCTTCCTGGTAGAACCATTCCAGTTCCCAGCGACGCAGCATGAAGATGCCGCGCAGGACCAGTTCGGTCACGCGCTGCGGATGGGTTTCGGCATAGGCCAGCGCCAGGGTCGAACCCCAGCTGCCACCGAACACCTGCCAGCGATCGACCTTGAGGTGTTCGCGCAGCTTCTCGATATCGGCAACAAGGTCCCAGGTGGTGTTGTCCACCAGGTCGGCGTGCGGGGTGGAACGGCCGGCACCGCGCTGGTCGAACAGGATGATGCGGTACTTGGACGGGTCGTGGAACTGGCGCATCTTGTCGCTGCAGCCACCGCCCGGGCCACCGTGCAGCATCACCACCGGCTTGCCGTCCGGGTTGCCGCACTGCTCGAAGTACAGCGTGTGGCGGTCGTCGACCTTCAGGGTGCCGACGTCATAGGGGGTGATGGCGGGGTACAGCGTACGCATGCTTGCAGCTCCAGGGTGATGCCCTGCCGTGGCAGGAGAACCTCCATTCTAGGCCGGACGCCGGCCCAGGGTGATGCGGTCGCGCTGCTCCAGATCCTGCACGGTCTGCACCTCGGCAAACCCCGCCGCGTCGAACAGCGCGCGGATCGCCTCGCCCTGGTCCCAACCGTGCTCGATCAGCAGCCAGCCGCCGGGCAGCAGGTGGGCCTGGCCACCGTCGACGATGCGGCGGATGTCGTCCAGGCCATCCGGACCCGAGGCCAGTGCGGTGGCCGGCTCGAAGCGCAGGTCACCCCGCTCCAGATGCGGATCGTCGCTGGCGATGTACGGCGGGTTGCTGGCAATCAGATCAAAACGCGCGCCCTGCAGCGGTGCATACCAGTCGTGCCCGCCTTCAGCGAAGCGGACGTTGCGCAGATCATGGCGGGCGGCATTGCGCGCGGCCACGGCCAGCGCGCCCGGGCTGGCGTCGGTGGCCAGCACCTGCGCCTGCGGCCGTTCGCTGGCCAGTGCCAGTGCAATCGCACCACTGCCGGTGCCCAGGTCGGCCAGCTGCAGCGACTGGTCTGGCGGCAGGCGCTCCAGCGCCAGCTCGACCAGCAGCTCGGTTTCCGGACGCGGGATCAGCGTGGCCGGGTCGACCTCCAGGTCCAGCGTCCAGAATCCGCGACGGCCGGTCAGGTAGGCCACCGGCTCACCGGCCACGCGGCGGGCCAGCAACGCCTCGAAGGCGGCCTGGTCATTGGCGGCCAGCGGATCGGTGGCGTGGGCGAACAGCCAGCTGCGCGGGCGGTCCAGTACGTGCAGCAGCAGCAGTTCAGCCTCGTGGCGGGCCTCGATGCCGCCGAGACGGGCACTGGCCTCAGCCACGGTCTGGCGCAGGGAGGGTTCGGTTTGGAAAGACATGCCGCAATTGTAGAGCCGCAGTCGAGCGTGGCTCGACACTGCAAAAAGCTGCAATCCGTTCAGGTTCTGCCGGAGGGAATAAGGAGGGGCTATCGGCCCCTTTCCGCGCCTCCGGGAGATTTCCCTTGTCACACAGCCAGTTGCAGGATGGGAGCGGCAGGGTTCAGTGCCTGCTCATGACCAAATGATAGACTCCATCTATCAAATAGATGCAATCAATGGATTGTTCTTATCGCCAGTGAGTCGGTAACCTAGCTCCTGTCGATTCACCCACTCCCCTTCACCAGAGGAAAAACGATGTCCCTGATCAACACCCAGATCCAGCCGTTCGAAGCCAACGCTTACCACAATGGCGAGTTCATCAAGGTTTCCGACGCCAGCCTGAAGGGCCAGTGGTCCGTCCTGATCTTCATGCCGGCCGCCTTCACCTTCAACTGCCCGACCGAGATCGAAGACGCGGCTGACCATTACGCCGAGTTCAAGAAGGCTGGCGCCGAGGTCTACATCGTCACCACCGATACCCACTTCTCGCACAAGGTGTGGCACGAAACCTCGCCGGCCGTCGGCAAGGCCCAGTTCCCGCTGGTCGGCGACCCGACCCACCAGCTGACCAACGCCTTCGGCGTGCACATTCCGGAAGAAGGCCTGGCGCTGCGCGGCACCTTCATCATCAACCCGGAAGGCGTGATCAAGACCCTGGAGATCCACTCCAACGAGATCGCCCGTGACGTTTCCGAGACCCTGCGCAAGCTGAAGGCTGCCCAGTTCACCGCCGCCAACCCGAACCAGGTCTGCCCGGCCAAGTGGAAGGAAGGCGAGAAGACCCTGACCCCGTCGCTGGACCTGGTCGGCAAGATCTAACGCAGTACCGGCCTTCCGTGGCCCCACGCCACGGCGCGCCCTTCGTCCCCATGCCGGTGCCCTACCGGCGTGGGGGTGAACCCAAGACAGCCAACGCTCGCCCGCCTTGGCCAGCCAGCCCCTTCCACGGTCGCTGTCTTGGGTTCACCCCTACCCCCAGCTGGTCCGCTACCTTGTACAGCGGTGCCACGCCCCCTGTTTGCCTGAAGCCAGGAGAAGACCGATGTTGGACGCCAACCTGCAGTCGCAGCTGAAGACCTATCTGGAGCGCGTGACCCGCCCGATCCAGATCACCGCGCACGCCGACGACGGCGCCAAGTCGCAGGAGATGCTGGAACTGCTGCAGACCCTGGAAAGCCTGTCGGACAAGATCTCGCTGCAGGTGCTGCGCGATGGCCAGGGCCGCGTGCCGTCCTTCGACCTGGGCACCCCGGGGCAAGACATCCACCTGACCTTCGCCGGCCTGCCGATGGGCCATGAGTTCACCTCGCTGGTGCTGGCGCTGCTGCAGGTGGGCGGTCATCCGTCCAAGGCCACCGCCGAGCTGATCGAGCAGGTGCAGAACCTGGAAGGCGAGTACAGGTTCGAAACCTACTTCTCGCTGTCCTGCCAGAACTGCCCGGACGTGGTGCAGGCTCTGAACCTGGCGGCGGTGCTCAACCCGCGCATCCAGCACGTGGCCATCGACGGTGCCCTGTTCCAGGACGAAGTCGAGAAGCGCGAGATCATGTCGGTGCCGACCGTGTACCTCAACGGCGAAGTGTTCGACCAGGGCCGCATGACCCTCGAGCAGATCGTGGCCAAGCTGGACACCAATGCCAGCAAGCGCGATGCCGAGAAGATCGCCGCCAAGGACGCCTTCGACGTGCTGGTGGTGGGCGGTGGCCCGGCCGGTGCTGCAGCGGCGATCTACGCCGCACGCAAGGGCATCCGCACCGGCATCGCCGCCGAGCGTTTCGGTGGCCAGGTGCTGGACACCATGGCGATCGAGAACTTCATTTCGGTGAAGGAGACCGAAGGCCCGAAGCTGGCCACGGCACTGGAACAGCACGTGCGCGAGTACGAGGTGGACATCATGAACCTGCAGCGCGCCAGTGCGCTGGTGCCGGCCGGCGAAGACGGCCTGGTGCAGGTGCAGCTGGAGAACGGCGCGGTGCTGAAGTCGCGCTCGGTGATCCTGTCCACCGGCGCGCGCTGGCGGCAGATGAACGTGCCGGGCGAAGACCAGTACCGCAACAAGGGCGTGGCCTACTGCCCGCACTGCGATGGCCCGCTGTTCAAGGGCAAGCGCGTGGCGGTGATCGGCGGCGGCAACTCCGGCGTGGAAGCGGCCATCGATCTGGCCGGCATCGTGTCGCATGTAACCCTGCTGGAGTTCGATTCCAGCCTGCGCGCCGATGAAGTGCTGCAGAAGAAGCTGCGCAGCCTGGCCAATGTCACCGTGCTGACCAGCGCACAGACCACCGAAGTGCTGGGTGACGGCAGCCGTGTCACCGGCCTGGTCTACAAGGACCGCGTCGGCGGCGACGCCCACCGCGTCGAGCTGGAAGGCATCTTCGTGCAGATCGGCCTGTTGCCCAACACCGAGTGGCTGAAGGATGTGGTGGCGCTGTCGCCGCGTGGCGAGGTCGTCATCGACGACCGCGGCCAGACCAACCTGCCGGGTGTGTTCGCTGCTGGCGATTGCACGACGGTACCCTACAAGCAGATCATCATTGCCATGGGCGCCGGTTCGACCGCCGCACTGAGCGCGTTCGACCACCTGATCCGCTCGTCGGTGAGCAACAGCAGCGGTGCCGTTGCTGAAGCGGCCTGATCCACCGTTCCCAGATCACCGGGAACATTGTCTGCCTGTCGGGTAACCATGCCGTCAGCCGGTCCGTTACCCCTGGGGTGTAAGGATGAACCTACGTGATCTGAAGTACCTGGTAGCCCTGGCCGACCACAAGCATTTCGGCCGGGCTGCCGCCTCCTGCTTTGTCAGCCAGCCCACGCTGTCCACGCAGATCCGCAAGCTGGAAGAAGAACTGGGCCTGCCGCTGGTGGAACGCGCACCGCGCAAGGTGATGCTGACCCCGGCCGGCCAGGAAGCGGCGGCACGGGCACGGGTGATCGTGTCCGAAGTGGAGCAGCTGAAGGAAGCGGCGCGACGCAGCCGCGACCCGGAAGCCGGGACGGTGCGCCTGGGGATCTTCCCGACCCTCGGTCCGTACCTGCTGCCGCATGTGATCCCACGCATCCGCGAGCGCTTCCCGGAGCTGGAACTGCTGCTGGTCGAGGAAAAGAGCGATGTGCTGCTGGACCGCCTGCGCGAAGGCAAGCTGGACGCCGCGCTGCTGGCGCTGCCGGTAATCGACGACCAGCTGCACGCCGAGTTCCTGTTCGAGGAACCGTTCCTGCTGGCGGTGTCCGGGCGCCACCCGCTGGCCCGCCGCGAACACCTGGATGTGCAGGAACTGGCCACGCAGAAGCTGCTGCTGCTGGAAGATGGCCACTGCCTGCGCGACCAGGCGCTGGAAGTGTGCCGCCTGTTCGGCGCCAACGAGAAGTCCGAGTTCCGCGCCACCAGCCTGGAGACGCTGCGGCAGATGGTTGCCGCCGACGTCGGCATCACCCTGCTGCCCAGCCTGTCGGTGCAGCCGCCGGTGCCGCGCTCGAACAACATCCGCCTGCTCGACTTCACCGGCGAGGGCCGTCCCAGCCGTCGCATCGCCATGATCTGGCGCCGCAGCTCGGCCATGAACGACTTCCTGATGGAACTGGCCGACCAGTTCAAGCGCCTGCCGCAGGCGCTGTTCACCCTTGATGCGGTGAATGCCACCGGCGAAGCGACCGCCCTGCCCGGCCCCGCCCTGAACGGCTGAACCCCCGCAGCACCGGCCTGGAATCGGCAGGAGTCGATTCCGGCCGCATTTGTCCCCACAATACAGACAGGCGGCGCCAGCAGGTGCCGCCTTTTGCATGGCTTTCAACCAAGGAGCTTCACCATGAGTACCGCCAGCGGCCTGCCGCCGTCGATCACCGTTTCCACCTTCGACATGGACCGCCTGGACGCCATGCTCGAATCCCCTGCGCTGAGCCAGACGCCTGCCGCGCTCGCGCTTGCTGAAGAACTCAACCGGGCCACCGTGCTGGCACCGGACCAGATTCCCGAAGGCATCGTCATGATGCATTCGCGCGTGGAGTGCGAAGATGAAGTGTCGGGCGAGAAGCACGTCCTGACCCTGGTCTTCCCCCGCGAAGCCAACGTCGATGAAGGCAAGGTTTCCGTGCTGGCCCCGGTCGGCAGTGCCCTGCTCGGCCTTTCGATCGGCCAGAGCATCGACTGGAACGCGCCCGGCGGCCGCAAGCTGCGCCTGCGCGTGACCGCGGTCCACAACGACCGCCCCTGATTACCGCTGCGCACCGCGCGCGATTCGATTCCCCTGCACCAGGAGCCGTAATGAGTACCCCGTCCAAACTGTCCCAGCTGCGCGAACTGTCCGTGGTCGTTGCCGATACCGGTGACTACGAGGCGATCAAGCGCCTGCAGCCGGTGGACTGCACCACCAATCCGACCCTGGTGAAGAAGGCGCTGGACCTGCCGGTCTACGCCGAGCTGATCGAACGCGAACTGGCCTGGGGCCGCCAGCAGAGTGGCGACCGCGAAGCCGTGGTGCACGCCGTGGCCGACCGCCTGACCATCGGCGTCGGCGCGCTGCTGAGCACGCTGGTGCCGGGCCGCGTGTCCACCGAAGTGGACGCCGACCAGGCCCACGACACCGCCGCCACCGTGGCCAAGGCCCGCCAGTTCATCCAGATGTACGCCGATGCCGGCGTGCCGCGCGAGAAGATCCTGATCAAGATCGCCGCGACCTGGGAAGGCGTGGAAGCCGCGCGCATCCTGCAGGCCGAGGGCATCGACTGCAACCTGACCCTGATCTTCAACCCGACCCAGGCGCTGGCCTGCAGCGAAGCCGGCGCGTTCCTGATCTCGCCGTTCGTCGGTCGTATCCTCGATTGGTACGTGGCCAACGGCCAGACCCCGGCCACCATCGACGAAGACCCGGGCGTGAAGTTCGTGCGTGGCGTGTATGCCGAATTCAAGCGCCGCGGTTCGCCGACGGTGGTGATGGGTGCCTCGTTCCGTTCGACCGCGCAGATCGAAGCGCTGGCCGGCTGCGACCGCCTGACGATTTCGCCGGACCTGCTGGAGAAGCTGGACGCTGACCACGGCGAGTTGCCGCGCAAGCTGGTGGCCGCTGCAGCGGACGGCGCGGCGGTGACCCCGATCGATGCGGCGAAGTTCGCGGCGGACCTGGCGGCCGATCCGATGGCGACCGAGAAGCTGGCGACCGGTATCGATGCGTTTGCCAAGGATCTGCAGGCGCTGCGCGAGCGGATCCGCGCGGCACTGTGATTCCGGCCAACGGCTGAGCCCCTCGTGGCGGGTCGGTAGAGTCGAGCTTGCTCGACTGACTGCTAGAGCAAAAGCCGCGCTGGGTCGGGCGGGTTGGGTTCGCGGGGGACGCCGTGAACCCGTCCATGGGGGCTTGGCCGCGGCATCCATGCCGCGGACACCCCCGCGAACCCAACCCGCCCGCCCTCTGACAATTTCCTGCGGCCGCCCGCCACGGAAGAAAGAAAGAAGAGCAACAGTGGGTCGCGCGCTTCGCTTGCTCGGAGCCGAGCATGGCTATGCCGGTCGTCCTGACCGGCACCCTCCGGGCCGTCGCGCAAGCGACGTTGGCAGCGGCTCCTGCCGCTGCCTTCAGCTCTACAGAAAGCACTGCAGGATCAAACAAAAAGGACGCGGCGAACGCCGCGTCCTTTTTGTTTTTCTTCAGTTCGTCAGTAACCAATGCTCTCGCCCACCGTCACCGGAAAACTGTCGAAGGTGGGACGGGTGCAGATGGCGGGACCGTCCACGGCATGGATGCCGTGGCCGAGCCCCCAAGGACGGGTTTACGGCGTGTCCCGCCATCTGCACCCGTCCCGCCAAACTCACAGCAAACCAGAGCCGCTTGGCTTTGGCTTTGGCTTTGGCCTTGGCTTTCAGCCGTTGACGTTGCCCGCCGCAGGCGGACCACCGCGCGTCAGCGCGGCGCCTCCACATCCAACCCGATCGGGCAGCTCACGCCGGTGCCGCCGATGCCGCAGTAGCCGTTCGGATTCTTCGCCAGGTACTGCTGGTGATAGTCCTCGGCGTAGTAGTACGCCGGTGCCGGGTACACGATCTCGGTGGTGATCGGGCCGTAGCCGGCCGCATCCAGCTGCGCCTGGTAGGCCTCGCGGCTGGCCAGCGCGGCCTTGTACTGCGCCTCGTCGGTAGCGTGGATCGCCGAGCGGTACTGGGTGCCGGTGTCGTTGCCCTGGCGCATGCCCTGGGTCGGGTCGTGGCTCTCCCAGAACAGCTGCAGCAGGCGCTCCAGGCTCACCACCGCCGGGTCGAACACCACCTGCACCACTTCGGTGTGGCCGGTCAGGCCCGAACAGACCTCTTCATAGGTCGGGTTCGGGGTGATGCCCCCGGCATAGCCCACCGAGGTGCTGTACACGCCCGGTTCGGTCCAGAACTTGCGCTCGGCGCCCCAGAAGCAGCCCAGCGCGAAACGGATCTGCTGCAGGCCGGCAAAACGGTCCTTCAGCGGATGGCTGTTCACGAAGTGCTGGTTGCTGTGCAGCGGCAGCGGCTGGTCACGCCCCGGCAGCGCCTCTTCCGGGCGTGGCAGGCGCTGCTTGAAGGCGCCGATGCCGAGGATGCCCTGGCCAATTCCCAACATGATGCGCTCCTACGCCGGAAGTCCGGCTATGTCGTCTGCATCTGAAATGGGGGCGTCCGGCGCGTGGCCCAAGTCCAGCGCCGCCACGATGTCCTCGGCCTGCGGGCGTGCCGCATCGGGGATTCCCACCCGCAGCACACCGAACAGCGGCAGCTCGCCCATGCCGCCCAGCAGCTGCTCGCCAAACACGAAGGCCGGGATGCCGGCATCTTCCAGCGCGTGCTTGACCAGGTGGGCGTCGAACAGGTTGTCGGCCTTGTACACGATGTGCATGCGGCGGCTCCGTGGGACAGGGTTCCAGCATACGCCCGGGGGCTGAATGGTGGTGGTGACGGCGCATGACCGTTCTGCCGGCCAGCGGCCGGCACTACCCACCCACCTTCCGGTAGCGCCGGCAGCGGGCCGGCGGAAGGTGGACCGCCGTGCAGTTGGGTAGTGCCGGCCGCGGGCCGGCATCCCCACACCCCACCGGGCAGCCCTGCCCCGTACGCGCTAGACTGTTGGTCTTTCTGCCCTTTTTCGCCCCAGACTCATGTCCGAGCACACCCCCGCCAGCCCCGAGACCCCCGCCGACAGCCACGAGAAGCGCGATTTCATCCGCCAGATCGTGCGCGAGGACCTGGCCAGCGGAAAGCACCAGGCGATCAAGACCCGCTTCCCGCCGGAGCCGAACGGCTACCTGCACATCGGCCATGCCAAGTCGATCTGCCTGAACTTCGGCATCGCCGGCGAATTCAGCGGCGTCTGCAACCTGCGCTTCGACGACACCAACCCGGCCAAGGAAGACCCGGAATACGTGGCCGCGATCCAGGACGACGTGCGCTGGCTGGGCTTCGAGTGGAACGAGCTGCGCCATGCTTCGGACTACTTCCAGGCCTACTACCTGGCCGCCGAGAAGCTGATCGAAAAGGGCAAGGCCTATGTCTGCGACCTGTCGGCCGAGGAAGTGCGCGCCTACCGCGGCACCCTGACCGAGCCGGGCCGCCCGTCGCCGTGGCGCGACCGCAGCGTCGAGGAAAACCTCGATCTGTTCCGCCGCATGCGTGCCGGTGAGTTCCCGGATGGCGCGCGCACCCTGCGCGCGAAGATCGACATGGCCAGCGGCAACATCAACCTGCGCGATCCGGCGCTGTACCGCATCAAGCACGTCGAGCACCAGAACACCGGCAACGCGTGGCCGATCTACCCGATGTACGACTTCGCCCACGCGCTGGGTGATTCGATCGAGGGCATCACCCACTCGCTGTGCACGCTGGAGTTCGAAGACCACCGCCCGCTGTACGACTGGTGCGTGGACAACGTCGATTTCGCCCATGACGATGCGCTGACCCAGCCGCTGGTCGATGCCGGCCTGCCGCGCGAAGCCGCCAAGCCGCGCCAGATCGAGTTCTCGCGCCTGAACATCAACTACACGGTGATGAGCAAGCGCAAGCTGATGGCGCTGGTCACCGAGCAGCTGGTGGACGGCTGGGAAGACCCGCGCATGCCGACCCTGCAGGGCCTGCGTCGCCGTGGCTACACCCCGGCCGCGATGCGCCTGTTCGCCGAGCGCGTGGGCATCAGCAAGCAGAACTCGCTGATCGACTTCAGCGTGCTGGAAGGCGCGTTGCGCGAAGACCTGGACAGTGCAGCGCCGCGCCGCATGGCAGTGATCGATCCGGTCAAGCTGGTGCTGACCAACCTGCCGGAAGGCCATGAAGAACAGCTGACCTTCAGCAACCACCCGAAGGACGAGAGCTTCGGCAGCCGCGAAGTGCCGTTCGCACGCGAAGTGTGGATCGACCGCGAGGACTTCGCCGAAGTGCCGCCGAAGGGCTGGAAGCGCCTGGTGCCGGGTGGCGAAGTGCGCCTGCGCGGCGCCGGCATCATCCGCTGCGACGAAGTGATCAAGGATGCCGACGGCACCATCACCGAGCTGCGCGGCTGGCTGGATCCGGAATCGCGTCCGGGCATGGAAGGCGCCAACCGCAAGGTCAAGGGCACCATCCACTGGGTCAGCGCCGTGCATGGCGTGCCGGCCGAGATCCGCCTGTACGACCGCCTGTTCTCGGTGCCGAACCCGGATGATGAATCGGAAGGCAAGACCTACCGCGATTACCTCAATCCGGAATCGCGCCGCACCGTCACCGGCTATGTCGAGCCGGCCGCGGCCAGCGCCGCGCCGGAGCAGTCGTTCCAGTTCGAACGTACCGGCTACTTCGTCGCCGACCGCCGCGACCACACCGAAGCCAAGCCGGTGTTCAACCGCAGCGTGACCCTGCGCGATACCTGGTCGGCCTGAGGACCTGCGCGGGCGCCAGCACGGCGCCCGCACACCATCGACAATGATCACCGCCCTCTCCGTCCTGTTCTGGTTCATCTCGCAGCATCCGCTGCTGACGTTCTTTGCAGCGATGGTGCTGGCCGGGCTGGTCTCGTGGTGGCGGCGCTTTCCGGGCTACGCCATCGTGGTGTTCCCGCTGGCGATGCTCAACATGTTCCTCGGCCACTTCCTCAACGCCACCTTCCTCAACGTGGTGGGCGAGCGTGGTGAAGCGGTGATCGTCAAGGCCGAGCGAACCAGCTCCACGCTCAACGAGCAGTACATCTGGCGCTACGAAGGGGTGCTGCGTACCGCCGAGGGCCGCGACGTGGACGTGGTGTTCCACACCAACACCGCTTCGCTGTGGCCGCTGGAAAACGCCATCCGTATCCCGGCGCGCGACCAGCCGTTCGTGGTCAAGTACACGCCGGGCTTCCCACGCAACTTCGTCATCCTCACCAATGAATCCCCGCACGGCGTCGCCCAGGCCCGGGCCAGCGCGCGCGAGCGGGTGGAGGTGGCGGCACGCAAGCTGCATTTCAGCCCGGGCAATGCCGATTTCCGCGCGGACTATCGCCGCGAGCTGGAAAGCTGGCTGCGCGACCACGGCAACGATCCGCAGCAGCAATCCGACGCGCAGCGATATCGCGCCGAACTCGACGCGCTCGACCGCTAGATGCCCAGGCCCTGCCTGGATGTTCCACCCCATCCACCCCACAGGCCTGACATGACCACGACCTCCGCCGCTCTCCTCCCGCTGCTGCAGCAGGTCCTTCAGGACGCGGGCGTCGCCAGCCACGTCGACGGCAACGCGCTGCTGCTGGACAGCGGCCTGCGCCTGACCCCGCATGCAATGGCCGCACACGCGCGCGACAACGGTGGTTGGCAGACCTCCACCGTCATCGAAAGCCAGCATCCGCAGTTGTTCGCCGATGGCCTGTTCGAGTACCAGCACGCAAATGGTGCCGATGAGCAGGCATCGCTGTTGTCCGGCTTCCAGGCCTGGGCCCGGGTGGACCTGGTGACCCTGCAGACCGCG
Source organism: Stenotrophomonas sp. YJH_SMC_119 (assembly GCF_059368315.1). Classification (NCBI taxonomy): domain Bacteria; kingdom Pseudomonadati; phylum Pseudomonadota; class Gammaproteobacteria; order Lysobacterales; family Lysobacteraceae; genus Stenotrophomonas; species Stenotrophomonas sp. YJH_SMC_119. Next base: position 63,647 of record NZ_JCAFRP010000008.1, read on the forward strand.
ATCGGCGCCCAAGACGCACAGGGCCTGCCGATGATGGGCCTGACCTATCCGGCCGGTGACAATGGCGAGGAACACGAGCGCACTGTAGTGCTGGGGCCGTTGGCGCACTACCGTGCACAGGAAGTGGATGCCTCCACCTGCAGCGAAGACGATCATGGATCCTGCCCTTGCTGCCTGTTCACCCGCAGCATGGAGGCCTTCGACGAGCTGCTGAAAGCCCGCCAATTCCTCGCCATCCGCCTGTTCGCCTCGCGCGATGCCGACGGCCTGTGCGAGGCCGATTGCCGGGTCAACGGCCACGACTTCGCCGCCGCCCTGCCCCTGCTGCGCGCCTACGCGGCCAGCTGGCCGCAGGCCGGGCTGGAGTTCCGCAAGCAGTACGTGGTGATCCGCACCGGCTCGCCAGGCTGACCCACGCCCACACCCGATACAGGCCCGTGCGGCTACACTGCGCGCCGGTTCCCCAAGCAACCGCACTTTTTCCCATCCCACACGAGGCACCCCCGCGATGCTGTACGCGCAAGTCCACCTGACCCTTCCCGCCTGGATCCACGACCAGATCGACCTGGATCGTCGATATCCGGGCGATGAGGCCAAGGTCGCGCTGGCGATCGAGCTGTCGCGGCTGAACGTCGAGCACGCCAGTGGCGGTCCGTTCGGTGCCGTGGTGTTCGGACCGGACGACAAGGTCATCGCCGCCGGCGTGAACCGGGTGATGCCGCACGCGACCTCGCTGGCGCACGCCGAGAACATGGCCTACATGCTGGCCCAGCAGCGCCTGCAGACCCCGCGCCTGAACGCAGTGCTGTCGCCGGTCACCCTGGCCACCAGTTCGCAGCCGTGCTGCCAGTGCTATGGCGCTACCGTGTGGGCGGGCATCGACCGCCTGCTGATCGGTGCCAACTCGGCCGACGTCGAGGAACTGACCCCGTTCGATGAAGGCCCGCTGCCGGCCGACTGGGTCGGCGAGCTCAACAAGCGTGGCATCGAAGTGGTGCAGGGCCTGAACCGCGACGCCGCGCGCAGCGTGCTGCGCGCCTATGGGGAAAGCGATGGCGCCCGTTACTGACACCGGGATCGGCCTGCTCTGCCTGTGCCGGCAGGGCTTCGAGCCCGAGCTGGCCGGCGAGCTGCAGTTCCGCGCCGGCGAAGCCGGTTTCGCAGGTTATGCACGTACCCAGCGCAATGACGGTTACGTGCTTTTCATGTGCGACGAAGCCGCCGCGCTGGCGCCGCGCCTGCGCTGGCGCGAGCTGATCTTCGCGCGGCAGAAGCTGGTGGTGCTGGCCGAGCTGCCGCAGCTGGACCCGGCCGACCGTATTACCCCGATGCTCGACGTGCTGGCCGATGCGCCGCGCTTCGGCGACCTGTGGGTGGAACACCCGGACTCGGACGCCGGCAAGCCGCTGTCCGGGTTGGCCCGCGCCTTCGGCAACGCACTGCGCCCGGCGCTGCGCAAGGCCGGCAAGCTGACTGACAAGCTGAACAACCGCCTGCCGCGCCTGCACGTGGTGTTCGTCGACGGCACCCACGCCTTCGTCTGCGTGGCCGACCCGGCCGACAGCGCGCCGTGGGCACTGGGCATCCCGCGCCTGAAGCTGCTGCCCGAAGCACCCTCGCGTTCGGCGCTGAAGCTGGACGAAGCACTGCTGACCCTGCTGACGCCGGAAGAACGCGAAGCACTGGCCAAGCCCGGCATGCGTGCGGCCGACCTGGGTGCCGCCCCCGGCGGCTGGACCTGGGTGCTGACCCGCCAGCACATGCACGTGTTGAGCATCGACAACGGCCCGCTGCGCCAGCACGTGCTGGACACCGGCCTGGTCGAGCACCTGCGCGCCGATGGCTTCCACTGGCATCCGGAACAGCCGCTGGACTGGATGGTCTGCGACATGGTCGAGCAGCCGCGCCGCGTGGCCGAACGCATGGCCACCTGGTTCCGCGAAGGCTGGTGCCGGCACGCGATCTTCAACCTGAAGCTGCCGATGAAGAAGCGCTGGGACGAAACCCGCCTGTGCCTGGACCTGTTCCAGGACCAGGCCGGCAAGCCGCTGGTGGTGCGTGCCAAGCAGCTCTATCACGACCGTGAGGAGATCACCGTACTGGCGTCGCCACTGCGCTGAGGCCATCACGTCCGCCGGGCATACCCCGGCGCTGCAGAGGGAGGAGCATCCATGCGACATCGAACGATTCCGCTGCTGATCACCCTGCTGGCCGCCGCACCAGCGGTGGCCCAGCAATTGCCGCACACCCCGGCACAAAGCCAGCCGCTGGGCCCCACCGGCGGCGCGATCCGCCAGCAACCGCTGGATGCGGGCCGGGTCAGCGGCAGCGTCGAGATTCCGCAGCCGGCCGGCGAGGCGCAGGTGACCGTGCGTTCGCTGGAACCGAGCAGCGTGGTTGGCCAGTACCGCATCCACTTCGCTGCGCTGGATGTGAACGGCGATGGTCTCATCAGCCGCGAGGAAGCGCAGGCGAATCCGGCGCTGGCCGATGAGTTCAATGCGTTGGACGTGAAGCGTCGCGGCAAGCTGGATCGTGCCGACCTGGCCGGCTGGCTGGTCGACTGAAAAAGGGGACGGAGGGGATTAAGTCGTTTGTGGCACAAACGACTTAATCCCCTCCGTCCCCTTTTTGATCCAGCGCGATCTTCATCCACGCATGGCGTGGATCTACTGACGTCGGGCACCCACCAGAGCGGTTTGCATTCTGCTACACCCCGGCGGCGCGCTTCCAGAATGCCTGCACCAGCGGCGGCCATTTGCCGACGCAGCCCAGCGCGCGGCCGCGGGCCAGGGTCAGGTGCATTTCGTCGTTGGAGAACAGGCGGTTGATCGCATCGAAGCTGCAGGCGGCGATGTGGTTGTCGCTGCGCCGTTCGCGTGCCCAGCGCTGCAGACGCTGCGGCGACAGCCGCGGCTGGCCACGGCGCTCGGCCGACGGCGCCAGCCACTGCTGCAGGGCGGCCACATCGCGCAGGCCCAGGTTCACGCCCTGCCCGGCCAGCGGATGCACCACGTGCGCGGCATCACCCAATGCCAGCACACGGCCGGCCACGTAGTGACGTGCCAGCTGGCGGCGCAGCGGGAAGGCTGCGCGCGGTGATGCCAGCCGCAGCTCACCCAACCGCGCCGCGAAGGCGCGGGTCAGTTCGCGGTTGAAGCTGTCTTCGTCCAGCGCCAGCACGCGCGCCGCCTCGTCCTCGGGCAGGGTCCATACGATCGAGCTGCGGCGCTCGGCCACCGGCAGCAGCGCCAGCGGCCCGCTCGGCAGGAAACGCTGCCAGGCGGTGGCCTGGTTGGGAAGATCGCTGTCCACGTAGGCCACCACGCCACGCTGGTGGTAGTCATGCTTTTCAACCTCGATCCCGGCCAGTTGGCGCAGGGTCGATTCGGCGCCGTCGGCGGCTACCGCCAACGCCGCTTCCAAGCGACGACCGTCATCCAGGCGCAGGCGCACGCCGTCGTCGTCCTGCTCCAGCGCTTCCACCCGCGCCGGGCAGTGCAGCTGCACGCCCGCCGCCGGCAACGCCGCCCACAGCCGATCCTGCAGCAGGCCGTTCTCGACGATGTAGCCCAGTTCACGACGGCCGAAGCGATCGGCATCGAACAGCAGATCTTCGCCACCGGCCGCATCCCACACCTGCATGCGCCGGTAGGGCCAGGCGCGGGCCTGCGCGATCGCCGGCCACACGCCCAGGCGGCTCAACAGTTGTACGTTGTCAGCAGCGAAGGCGAACACGCGGAGGTCAGGCTGTGCGGCCTGCCACGGCGCGGGCTCACGACCTTCCACCAGCGCAACCGACAGGCCGGCATCGGCCAGCGCCAGCGCGCACGCGGCACCGACCACGCCACCACCGACGATGGCCACATCAAGGCGCATGCGCCGGCTCATGCGGCTTCTCCGCGGCACAGGCGCGGCACTTCGCCGCGGAAGCCCATCGCGCCACCGACCAGCATCGACTGCACCGATGCGCGTTGCGCGGCCACCAGGCCGAGGCTGCGCAGCGGCCGCATCAGCGGCGCCGAGTTGCTGGTCAGGCGCGCCAGGCCGCCGGAGAACGCCACCGTCTGCCGGCGATCTTCCTCGCGGCGCGCGACATAGGCCTGCAGCAGTGCATCACTGCCGGCATCTTCATGCGCATCCTCCAGCAGCTCGGCCAGGGTCAGCGCATCGCGCAGGCCCAGGTTGAAGCCCTGTGCACCCAGCGGATGAATGGTCTGCGCGGCATTGCCCAGCAGCACCGTGCGCTCACCGGCCAGCGCGCGCGCCAGCACCTGGATGAGCGGGTAGGCGCTGCGCGGGCCGGACTCGAGCAGGCGGCCGGCACGCCAGCCGATCGCGTTCTGCAGGCGTTGCAGCCAGGCGGCATCGTCCAGCGCCATCACCGCATCGGCCTGGTCGCGCGCAACACCATGCACGGTGCCGAAGTGACGATCGCCGCGCGGCAGCAGGGCCGTCGGGCCGGTATCGGTGAAACGCTCCCACGCGGTGCCATCCGGCGCGCGCTGGCTGCGTACACGGGCCACGAACAGGGTCTGCTGGAAATCATGGCGGTCGACCTCGATGCCCAGTGCACCACGCACGCCACTGGTCGTACCGTCGGCACCCACCACCAGCCGTGCCAGCAATATGCGCTCGCCGGCCTCATCGGCGACCCGCACCTGGCGGTAGCCGTCGACCACTTCACCCAGGCCCAGGAACCGCATCGGCCGGTAACGGCGCAGCCGCGGCAGCTCCTGAAGCCGCGCTTCCAGCGCCTGGCCGAAGTCGCGGGCGACCACCACCTGGCCGAACCAAGGCCGGTCGTAATCGGCCGCTTCCAGCTGCACGCGGCCGAAATCGCCGGCACGGCTGACGTGGATGCGCCGGATCGGGCCCGGTGCCATCGCCAGCTTCTGCGTCACCCCCAGCGCGGTCAGCGCATTGACGGTGGCAGCGGCGAAACTGAGATTGCGCTGGTCGAACACCGCCGGCAGCTCGCCGGCCGGGCTGGCCTCGAGCAGGCCCACGTCGCGGCCGAGGCGGTCCAGGGCAATGGCCAGGCTGGCGCCGACCAGGCCACCACCGACAATCAGCACGTCATGTCGTTCACTCATGCGTTCATGATACGCGCTCGCCCCATCTGTACGCCGAACGGCCGGTCCTGCGCCAACCCGCGCGGCGGGCTAGAATGAAACCTGAATCCGCTCCGGGCCCGCCACCATGTCCGACACTGCCAACCGCGCCTTCGTCCTGTCCGTGCTCGTTCTGGTGCTGGCAGCGACCCGTGTCAATCACTTCGCGGCGATCCCCGATGCCTCATGGGCGGTGTTCTTCATCGGTGGCTTCTACCTGGCCCGCTGGACGCGCTGGGCGTTCCCGCTGCTGATGGTGTTCGCGGTGCTGGTGGACTGGATCGTGATCCGCAGCAGCGGCCTGGACTTCTGGCAGCACTACTGCGTGTCGCCGGGCTACTGGCTGCTGCTGCCGGCCTATTTCTCGCTGTGGGCCGGCGGCATGCTGCTGGGCCGCAACTACCAGAGCGCGCGCTGGCCGGTACTGGCCAAGGGCGCGCTGCTGCTGGTCGCCTCGGTGGCGGTCTGTCACCTGCTGGCGCAGGGCGGCTTCTACTGGACCAGCAGCAACGTGGCCGAGCCGACCCTGGCCGGCTGGGCACAGAACTACGCTCAGTGGTTCGGCCCCTACCTGCGCACCACGGCGATCTACGTGGCGCTGGCCGCCGCCCTGCAGCTGGCCGTGGAGCAGGTGTTGAAGCTCCAGCAGGCCCGCCGCGACATCCGCCACTGAGCCGCGACATGGGTCATCGCCTCTCGCGCATCTACACCCGCACCGGCGACGACGGCAGTACCGGCCTCGGTGACGGCCAGCGTGTGCCCAAGGATGACGCCCGGGTGGCGTCCTACGGCACCGTCGACGAGGCCAATGCCGCGCTCGGCCTGCTGCTGGCCGTGCCCCTGCCCGAGGATGTGCGCGCGCTGGTGGTGCATCTGCAGCACCAGTTGTTCGACCTGGGCGCCGAACTGTGCATCCCCGGCCACGCCGCGATCCACGCCGCCGATGTCTCGGCCCTGGAACAGCAGCTGGACCATTACAACGCCGACCTGCCGATGCTGAAGGAATTCATCCTGCCGGCCGGCGGCGAAGCCGCCGCGCGCTGCCATCTGGCCCGCACCATCGTCCGCCGCGCCGAGCGCGAAACGGTCACCCTGGCCCGCCACGAGGCCGTGCGCAGCGAGGCGTTGCAGTACCTGAACCGGTTGTCGGACCTGTTGTTCGTGCTGGCCCGGGTGCTGGCCCGTGCCGACGGCCAGGGCGAAGCGCTGTGGCAACCACAGCAGCGCCAGCGCTGAGCCTGCACGATGCTGGTCTACACCCATCCGTCCTGCCTGCTGCACGACCCCGGCCCCGGCCACCCGGAGTGCCCGCAACGCCTGCAGCATGTGCTGGACGCGCTGCACACCGCGTTCCCCGGCCAGCTGGAGTGGCGCGAAGCGCCACCGGCCAAGTTCGGTGAACTGACCCGGGTCCACGACAGCGCCCTGCTCGACTTCGTGCTGCAACCGCAGACCGCACCGCTGCGCCAGCTGGACATGGACACCTGGACCTCACCCGGCTCGGCCAGCGCCGCCGTGCACGCCGCCGGTGCCGGCGTGGCCGCGGTCGATGCGGTGATGCTGGGCGACGACCCGCTGGCCTTCTGCGCGGTACGCCCGCCGGGCCACCACGCCACCAGCAGCACGGCGATGGGCTTCTGCCTGCTCAACAACATCGCCATCGCCGCCGCCTATGCCCGCGACCGCCACGGCCTGGAACGGATCGCGGTGGTCGACTTCGACGTCCACCACGGCAACGGCACCCAGGACATCTTCCAGCACGACGCCCGGGTCTCGTACTACAGCACCCACCAGGCCGGGCTGTTCCCCAATTCCGGCCTGCGCCGTGACCGCGGTGCCGGCAACCTGATGAACATCCTGCTGCCGCCGGGCAGCGGTGGCTTCCGCTTCCGCAATGTCTGGGCCGACGAGATGCTGCCGGCCATCGACGACTTCCGCCCGCAGCTGCTGCTGATCTCGGCCGGCTTCGACGCCCACCTGCGTGATCCGCAGGCGGACCTGATGCTGGAGACCGACGATTTCGCCTGGATCACCGGTGAACTGCACGCGCTGGCACGCCGTCACGCGGCCGGCCGGATGGTCTCGATGCTGGAGGGTGGCTACGACCTGCAGGCCCTGGCCGAGTGCAGCGTGGCCCATGTCCAGACCCTGCTCACGCCGTCCGTGGGCACCTCCGCCGGATGAACCCGAACCGGCAGGCTCCGGCGTCCTTCATTGCCCCTATGCAAGGGATGGGGCAAGCTACCGTCCGTTTTCGCCCGAATCCGAACCGCGTGCGCCGAGCCCTCCGCCTGCTTCCCCTGCCTCTGAGCATCGCCATCAGCCTGCCGGCGATGGCCGATGAAAAGCCGCTCAACTGGGGCCTGTGCCCGGCCACCGACGTCATTCCCGCGTTCACTGACGCCCCCACCCCGGTTCCGGCCCAGGACAAGGCTGCCGCCGCGGCCGCCCGCGAGCAGCAGCCGACCGACATCGAGGGTGACCAGCTGCTGGGCACCACCACCGTGCCGCAGTACGAGGGCAACGTGGCGCTGCGCCGGGGTGACCAGTTCGTCGGTACCGACAAGCTCAGCTTCGACACCGAGACCGGCAACTACATCGCCGACGGCAATGTCCGCTACCAGGACGGGTCGATCCGGATGGTCGCCAAGCGTGCCGAAGGCAACCAGGAAAGCGATACCCACAAGATCTCCGACATCAAGTACCAGCTGGTGTCGCGCCGGGGCAACGGCGATGCCGAGTCGGTCGACCTGCAGGGTGCGGTCGGCCAGATGCACCGCTCCACCTACACCACCTGCGACCCCTCGCAGCCGGTGTGGAAGCTGTCGGCGCCGCAGATCGAAGTGGACAACGACGAGGGCTTCGGCACCGCGCGCAACGCCGTGCTGCGCATCGGCAAGGTGCCGGTGCTGTGGGCGCCGTACTTCAAGTTCCCGATCGATGACCGCCGCAAGACCGGCCTGCTGTTCCCGCAGCTGGGCATGTCCGGGCGCAACGGCTTCGACTACGCCCAGCCGATCTACTTCAACCTGGCGCCGAACTACGACGACACGCTGACCCCGCGCTACATGAGCCGGCGCGGCCTGCTGCTCGACAACGAGTTCCGCTACCTCTACAACGGCGGCCGCGGCGAGGTGTTGACCTCGTTCATGCCCAACGACCGCCTGCGTGACCGTGACCGCGGCCGGGTGATGTTCACCGGCTACCACAACGTGGACAGCCACTGGCAGGCCCGCGCCAACCTGGCCTGGGTCAGCGACGAGCGCTATGTCGAGGATTTCGCCAACCGCCTGGTGGGGGTGACCGCCTCCAACCTGCAGAGCACGGTGGGCCTGTATGGCACCGGCACGAACTGGACGGCCGGCATCATGGCCGACCGCTGGCAGCTGACCGACTACACGCTCGACGAGCGCGCCCTGCCCTACAACCGCCAGCCGCGCCTGTACTTCAACTGGGACAAGCCGGTCCGGCCCTGGCTGGAAGCCGGCATCTACGCCGAAGCGGTGCGCTTCACCCACGACGACATCAACTTCAAAAACGCCGTCGGCACCGGTAAGGATCTGCAGTACACCCGCAACGGAGTGCAGTGGACCGACGGCGTCGGTGTCAGCGGTGGTTCGCGATTGGACGTGAAGCCGTATGTGTCGTTCCCGATCAGCGGCGCGGCCTGGTACGTGACCCCGACCCTGGCCTACCGCTACACCGCCTATCAGCTGGACCGAGGTCTGGTGGATGGTGTGAGAGGCATCCAGGCCCAGATCCTGCGTTCGCAGGGCATCGACCCGAACACGGCCACGCCCGAGCAGCTGCGCGGCAATACCTCGCCCAGCCGCAGCCTGCCGATCGGCAGCATCGACGCCGGCCTGTTCTTCGATCGCGAAACCAGCATCCGCGGCAAGTCGTTCCTGCAGACCCTGGAACCGCGCCTGTTCTACCTGCGCACGCCGTACCGCAACCAGGACGAGCTGCCGATCTTCGACACCCGTGACTTCACCTTCAGCTGGGGCCAGCTGTTCCGCGACTCGCGCTACACCGGCGCCGACCGCCAGAACGACGCCAACCAGCTGACCCTGGCGGTGAGCACCCGGTTCATCGACCAGACCACCGGCAAGGAACGTTTCTCGGCCTCGATCGGCCAGATCCAGTACTTCGATGAGTCGCGGGTGACCACCACCCCCGGCGGCGCCCCGGTGGAAAAGGGCAAGTCAGCCTGGATCGCCGACGGCAACTACATGATCAACGACCGCTGGACCCTGGGCGCCACCTACCAGTGGGACCCGAAGTACAAGCGCGAGGATCTGGCCAGCGTCCGTGCCCGCTACCTGATGCCCAACGACGGCGTGGTCAACCTGAGCTACCGCTACCGCATCAATGCCGGTGCTCTGCCCGGTGCCAACAAGCATGACCGCACCCTGCTGGAGCAGGCCGACCTGTCGTTCCTGTACCCGCTGAATGCGCGTTGGAGCCTGGTCGGCCGCTATTACTACTCGCTGCAGGACAAGGAGCCGCTGGAAATCATCGGCGGTGTCCAGTGGGACAGCTGCTGCCTGGCCGTGCGTGTGGTCGGCCGCCGCTATGTCCGCAATCGCGAAGGCGAGATGAACAACTCCATCCAGGTGGAGTTCGTCCTGAAGGGCCTGAGCTCCATCGGCCAGGACACGGACCGCACTCTGCGCCGTGCTATCCTCGGCTACAACCGCGACGACCTCTATCTCGTGCCGCCCAGCAACACCGGGGCGACCCGCGATGACTACGATCCGAATCTGATCCCATGACCAAGCGCTTCCCCGTTCTACTCGCCTCGCTGCTGGCGGTGTCCAGCGTGTCCGCCCCCCTGCAGGTGCTTGCCCAGGAGGCGCAGCCGCTCGACCGCATCGCCGCCGTCGTCGATGAGGACGTGATCCTGCAGAGCGAGCTCCAGCGTGCGATCGCCAACATCAAGGCGCAGTACGCCGGACGGGAGAACCAGCTGCCGCCGGAAGACGTGCTCAGCCGCCAGGTGCTCGAGCGCCTGGTGCTGGTCAAGCTGCAGGTGGCCCGCGCCCAGGGCAGCGGCATCCGTGTCAGCGACCAGGAGCTGAACCAGGCGATGAACTCCATCGCCCAGCAGAACGGTTCGAACCTGGACGCCCTGCGCCAGCGCCTGGCCCACGACGGCATCGATTTCAACGATTTCCGCGCATCGGTGCGTGATGAGATCACCGTGCAGCGCCTGCGCCAGAGCTTCGCGCAGAGCCGCATCAGCGTCAGCGAGGGTGAAGTCGATGCCGCGCTGAAGCAGCAGGCCACGGTAGGCAACCAGTACCACCTGGCGCACATCCTGGTCGCGTTGCCGGACGGCGCCAACGCCGACCAGATCGCCACCGGCCAGAAGAAGGCCGATGGCGTCAAGGCCCTGCTGGACAAGGGCGAGCTGGACTTCAACGCGGCGGCCGTGCGCTATTCCGACAGCCCCAATGCGCTGGAAGGCGGCGACCTGGGCTGGCGCAGCCTGGATGAAATCCCGCAGGCCTTCGCGCAGATGATGGAAAAGATGAAGCCCGGCGAAGTGGTCGGCCCGATCCGCGGCCCCAGCGGCTTCCAGCTGTTGAAGCTGGTGGAAGTGCGTGATGCCAGCGCCACCGCTGGCGCCAGCACCGTCACCGAGTACCACGGTCGCCACATCCTGGTGCGCGTGGACGATCATCAGACCGACGCGGCCGCCAAAGCCAAGATCGATACCCTGCGTGCCCGCATTGCCGGTGGCGCGGACTTCGAAACCGTGGCCAAGGAGTCCTCCGAGGACAACAACAGCAAGGGCCAGGGCGGCGATCTGGGCTGGTTCCCGGCCGATGCGTTCGGTCCGGCCTTTGGCCAGCAGGTGGCCGCCATCCAGGACGGCGGCGTCAGCCAGCCGTTCCGCACCGATGCCGGTTGGCACATCCTGCAGCGCGTGGCCACTCGCCAGACCGACGTGACCAACGACAACCAGCGTGCCCAGGTCCGCGAGACCATTGGCCGCCGCAAGCTGGAAGACGAGTACAACCGCTTCCTGCAGGAACTGCGCGGCGAAGCCTACGTCAGCTTCCGCAGTGGCGACCGCGCGGAAAACACCGCCACGCCGCCGCAGTCCTGATCGATGCGCCCCGAGCTCGCTCTGGTACCGGGCGAGCCCGCCGGGATCGGCCCGGAGCTGTGCGTCCGCCTCGTCCAGCAGCCGCGTGAAGATTGCCGGCTGCTGGCCTTCGCCGACCCGGACACCCTGCGCGCGGCCGCGGCCGCGCTGAACCTGCCGCTGCAACTGTTGCCCGAGGGTGCCGAAGCGCGCGTCCCCGGCGACCTGCGCCTGCGCGTGGTTGCCAATGCCACCCCGAGCCGTTTCGGCCAGGCCGATCCGGCCAATGCCGGCGCGGTCATCGGCGCCCTGCTCGGTGCCGGCCAGGCCTGCCTGTCAGGCGAACTGCACGGCGTGGTGACCGGCCCGGTGCACAAGGCCGTCATCAACGAAGGCGGCATCGCCTACAGCGGCACCACCGAACTGCTGGCCGACCAGGCTGGGGTGAAGGTGGTGATGATGCTGGCCAACCACATCGTGCGCGTGGCCCTGGCCACCACCCACCTGCCACTGCGCGAGGTGGCCGACGCGATTACCGCGCCCAGCCTGGAACACACCCTTCGCACCGTGCACGCCGCGCTGCGCCGCGAGTTCGGCCTGCCCGCGCCACGCATCGCCGTGCTCGGCCTGAACCCGCACGCCGGCGAAGACGGCCATCTGGGCCGCGAGGAACTGGACCGGATCATTCCGCTGCTGCAGCGCCTGCGCGCGGAGGGCATGGACCTGATCGGGCCGCTGCCAGCCGATACCGCCTTCCTGCCGGCCAAGCTGGCCGGCTTCGACACCGTGCTGGCGATGTACCACGACCAGGGCCTGCCGGTGCTGAAGTACTCGGGCTTCGAGCAGGCGGTGAACCTGACCCTGGGCCTGCCCTACCCACGCGTTGCAGTGGACCACGGCACCGCGCTGGACCTTGCCGGCCGTGGCGTTGCCGATCCTTCCAGCCTGCAGGCGGCAACGACGTTGTGTGCGCAGCTTGCGCGGCAACGTACACTGAGCGCATGAATTCCCCGCATTCCCCCTCCGGCCCGGTGTTCACCGCCCCGGCCAAGAAGCAGCTTGGCCAGCATTTCCTGGCCGACCGCCACTACATCGACAAGATCGTGATGGCGGTCAACCCGAAAGACGGTGACCGCCTGGTCGAGATCGGTCCCGGCCAGGGCGCGATCACGCTGCCGCTGCTGCGCGTGCATCCGAAACTGACGGTGATCGAGTTCGACCGTGACCTGATCGCGCCGCTGACCGCCGCCGCCGAGCCGCTGGGCGAGCTGACCATCGTCCACCGCGACGTGCTGCGCGTGGACTTCACCGAGCTGGCCGCCGGCCAGCCGATCCGCCTGGTCGGCAACCTGCCCTACAACATCTCCTCGCCGATCCTGTTCCATGCACTGGAACATGCCGCGGTGATCCGCGACATGCATTTCATGCTGCAGAAGGAAGTGGTCGACCGCATGGCCGCCGGCCCCGGCAGCAAGGTGTACGGCCGGCTCAGCGTGATGCTGCAGGCCTACTGCCAGGTGACCTCGCTGTTCGTGGTGCCGCCGGGCGCGTTCCGGCCGCCGCCGAAAGTCGATTCGGCCGTGGTGCGGCTGGTGCCGCGTGACCCGGCCACGATCAACATCAACGACCACAAGCGTTTCGCCGAGGTGGTCAAGGCCGCCTTCGGGCAGCGCCGCAAGACCCTGCGCAACGCCCTGAACAACGTGGTGTCCGCCGAACAGTTCGTTGCCGCCGGCGTGCGTCCCGATGCCCGCGCCGAACAGCTGGACGTGGCCGAATTCATCGCTTTGGCCAATGCCTCCTGATTACACTGCCGGTATGGAAGACGCTGACGTTTACGCCATCTCCGTCGAAGTCGCACCGCGCTTCCTCGACGATCAATCCGCGCCGGAAGACGGACGCTATGCGTTCGCCTACACGATCCGCATCCACAACCAGGGGCGTGTTGCCGCGCGCCTGGTCGCACGCCACTGGCGCATCACCGATGCCAACGGCCGCGTCGAGCATGTCGATGGCGACGGGGTGATCGGCGAGCAGCCACGCCTGCGTCCCGGTGAAGACTTCCATTACACGTCCGGTGTCATGCTGGGGACCGATCACGGGACCATGCAGGGCCACTACGACATGGTCGCCGACGACGGCACCGAATTTGCCGCGCCGGTCGCACCTTTCGTGCTGGCCATCCCGCGTACCCTGCACTGACACGGAGGCCGGACGATGAGTGTGTGGGCGATCGGCGACCTGCAGGGCTGCTATGACGTCACCCAGCGGCTGCTGGAGAAGATCCGCTTCGACCCGGCGCAGGACACCCTGTGGTTCTGCGGCGACCTGGTCAACCGCGGTGGCCAGTCGCTGGAAACGCTGCGGCTGGTGCATTCGCTGCGCGAGCACAGCGTGGTGGTGCTGGGCAACCATGACCTTTCGCTGCTGGCCGTCGGTGCACGCACCGAAGAGGAACAGCGCAAGGTCAACCCGGACCTGCTGCGCATCGTGCAGGCCGAGGACCGCGACGAACTGCTGGACTGGCTCCGCCTGCAGAAGCTGGTGCACGTGGACCGCGAACTGGGCTGGATGATGGTGCACGCCGGCCTGGCGCCGAAGTGGACCACGCAGATGGCCGAAAAGCATGCCGCCGAGGTCGAGGCGCAACTGCACGGTGCCGGCTACCGCAAGCTGTTCCGCAACATGTACGGCGACAAGCCGAGCTGGGCACCGAACCTGTCCGGCTACGACCGTTCACGCGCGATCATCAATGTGCTCACCCGCATGCGCTACTGCACCCCGCGCGGGCGCATCGGCATCGAGGACAAGGGCACGCCGGGCACGCAGGAACAGGGACTGTACCCCTGGTTCGAAGTGCCGGGCCGGGTCGAGCGCGACCTGAAGATCGTCTGCGGCCACTGGTCGGCGCTGGGCCTGACCATCACCCAGGGCGTGCATGCCATCGACACCGGCGCAGTCTGGGGCGGCAAGCTGACCGCGATCCAGCTCGATACCGATGAACTGCGCGTGGTGCAGGTGCCGGGCCGCGATGTCCCCGCACCCGTGCCCAACGCACGCCCGCCAGCGCGACCGGCGCACGAGCGTCCGGCGGCATCGGCGCAGGGCAAGGAACAGGGCGGCGGCAACACCCCGGCCGCCACCCCGGGCAACCGCGGCCCACGCCGTCGTCGTCGCCGTGGCGGCGGCGCGGGTGGTGGCTCTGCGGGCCCCGGCAGCAACAGTCCCCCGCCGCAGGCATGACGCGGCGCGGTGGGGCACCATGGACGGTGCTGCTGCTGACGGTGGCCCTGGCCAGCGGCTGCCAGCCCCCTTCGGCCCCGGCCCCCGCCGACGGCGGAAACGCCGGCCTCACGCCATCGCAGCCGCAGGCGCCTTCGCCGCCGCTGGTGGCAGCGGCGCGCGCACAGGTCGGCGTCACCACCCGCTACGACCCTACCTATCAGGTGCTGGCCTATCCCGGCGGCGACGTTCCGGTTGATCGCGGCGTGTGCACCGACGTGGTGGTGCGTGCCCTGCGCAGCCAGGGCCTGGACCTGCAGGCGCGCGTGCATGAAGACATGCGCGGCAATTTCAGTGCCTATCCCGCGATCTGGGGCCTGTCACGGCCGGACCGCAACATCGATCATCGCCGTGTGCCGAACCTGATGCGCTGGTTCGAACGGCAGGGCTGGCAGCAACCGATCACGGCCGCCGCCACCGACTATGCGGCCGGCGACATCGTCGCCTGGAAGCTCAACGGCAACGGCCTGCTGCACGTGGGCATCGTCTCCGACCGGCGGCTGGCCAATGGCACGCCGCTGGTGCTGCACAACATCGCGCGCGGCACGCGCGAAGAGAACCTGTTGTTCCAGCACGCCATCATCGGGCATTACCGGATGCCGCAGCGACAGCCCAGGTAGAGTCGACTGTCAGTCGACTATCACGCGCAGCGCGGGTTTTTCGGGTGACCGCCGAGAGCAGTCGACTAACAGTCGACTCTACCCCGTCGACATCCCCGTCGGTGTTTTCGTTGGTATTTGCGCGATCAGCGGCGCACGTAGTGCGCGAAGCGGAACGCGTAGGCATGGCGTTCGTCGGCCGGGTGCGGCTCGCTGCTCACTTCCCGCCAGTCCTGCATGTCGACTTCGGGGAAATGGGTATCAGCGGGGATTTCGGCATCCACCCAGGTCAGGTACAGGTCACTGGCCTGGTCCAGCAGCTGGTGGAAGATCTCGCCGCCGCCGATGATGCACAGCTCGCTGGCGCCCTCGCCTTCGGCAATCGCCTTCGCCTCGTCCAGCGACGCCACCGCGCGCATGTCCTCGAACGGCACCTGGCCGCTGCGGGTCAGCACCAGGTTGGTCCGTCCCGGCAGCACGCGGCCGATCGATTCGGCCGTCTTGCGGCCCATCAGGATCGGCTTGCCCAGGGTGAGCGCCTTGAAGTGCTTGAAATCATCCGGCAGGTGCCAGGGCATGGCATTGCCCTGACCGATGCCACGGTTGCGATCCAGCGCCACGATCATCGACAGCTTCATCGCGCTCATACCGCCACCGGCGCCTTGATGGCCGGGTGCGGATCGTAGCCGTCGATGCGGATGTCGTCGAACTGGAAGCCGAACAGATCGGTCACCTCCGGGTTCAACCACAGCTTGGGCAGCGCGCGCGGTTCACGCGACAGCTGCTCGCGCGCCTGCTCGAAGTGGTTCGAATACAGGTGCGCGTCGCCCAGCGTATGCACGAAATCGCCCACGCCCAGGCCGGTGGCCTGCGCCACCATGTGGGTCAGCAGCGCGTAGCTGGCGATGTTGAACGGCACGCCGAGGAAGATGTCGCCGCTGCGCTGGTACAGCTGGCAGCTGAGCTTGCCGTCCACCACGTAGAACTGGAACAGGTTGTGGCACGGCATCAGCGCCATCTGCGAAAGCTCGCCCACGTTCCAGGCGCTGACCACCAGCCGCCGCGAATCGGGGTTGCGCTTGATCTCGTCGACCAGCCACTGCATCTGATCGATCTCACGGCCATCGGCGGTGGCCCAGCTGCGCCACTGCTTGCCGTACACCGGGCCGAGATCGCCGTTCTCGTCGGCCCACTCGTCCCAGATCCGTACCTGGTTGTCCTTCAGGTAGCCGATGTTGGTGTCGCCCTTCAGGAACCACAGCAGCTCATGGATGATCGAGCGCAGGTGCAGTTTCTTGGTGGTGACCAGCGGGAAGCCTTCGGCCAGGTTGAAACGCATCTGCCAGCCAAACACGCTGCGGGTGCCGGTGCCGGTGCGGTCGCTCTTCTCGGCGCCGTGCTCGAGCACATGCGAGAGCAGGTCCAGGTAAGCCTTCATGCCTTGCCCCCGGCAGTCACCGGCAGCTGCGGCTGCAGTACCGGCGCACGGCGCGACATCACCAGCAGCACCAGGCCGAAGGCAATCAGCGGCAGGCTGAGGATCTGGCCACGGGTCAGCCAGTCGAAGGCCACGTAGACGCCGTTGTCGGGCATGCGCACGAACTCCACCGCGAAGCGGAACAGTCCGTACATCAGCGCGAACAGGCCGCCGACCAGATAGCGATGGCGCGGCTTGGCTGACACGGCCCACAGCACCACGAACATCACCAGGCCTTCCAGGAAGGCTTCATACAGCTGCGACGGATGGCGCGCGAACTGGTTCAGCGCGCCGGTGGCGAACTGCGCCTGCAGGGTCGCGTGGTCCAGCTGGTTCAGCGGCGCCGGCAGGCCGGACGGGAACACCACGCCCCACGTGCCGTCGGTGTACTTGCCCCACAGCTCGGCGCCGATGAAGTTGCCGATGCGGCCGAAGCCCAGGCCCAGCGGCACCAGCGGCGCCATGAAATCCATGGTGTCGAAGAAATGCAGCTTGTGCTTGCGCGACCACCACCAGCAAGCGCCCAGCACCCCCAGCAGGCCGCCGTGGAAACTCATGCCGCCATCCCACACCTTGAACAGCAGCAGCGGGTTGTGCAGGAAATCGCCCAGCGCGTAGAACAGCATGTAGCCGATGCGCCCGCCCAGCACCACGCCGAGCATGGCGTAGAACAGCAGGTCGGAGAAACCATTGGCGTCGACGCCCGGCAGGCGGCCGGCGGCGATGCGCTTGCGTCCCAGCAGCCAGGCGGCGGTGAAGCCCAGCAGGTACATGATGCCGTACCAATGCACCTTGATCGGCCCCAGCGAGAGGGCGATGGGGTCGATGTCGTGGAAATAGATCATGGAAGGTGCCTTGCGGTTGAACGCCTATTCTCGGGCCAGTGCCGCCCCGGCTCAACCAAGGAGCTGGGGCGAGTTCGGCAACGCGTCATCGTTCGACCGGGTCGAGGCCGGAAAGTGCCCTTCGATCAGGCTGGAAACCTCGTCGATGGCATCCTGCAGCGCTTCCACCGGATGGGAGCCACGCAGGCCCTCCCGCAGGTGGGTGCAGACCCGCTGCCATTGTGCCGGGCTGACCCGGCCCTGCAGGCCACGGTCGGCGACGATCTCGATGGCGTGGTCGGCCAGCAGCAGGTAGATCAGCACGCCATTGTTGTGGGTGGTATCCCAGGTGCGCAGGCGCGCAAACGCATGCTCGGCGGCCTGCCGCGGGGTGACCCTGTGCCACAGCGCGGCCAGCGGCAGGTCCGCTTCCACCGCGAACATCACCTGGCCACCGTGGCGCTGCTCACCGGCCGCGATGGCCTCGGTGATCGCCTGCAGCGTGGCCGGCGGGAATGCGCGCCGTACCGACGGCGAAAACACATGACGACACAGCCGTTGGATCATCACCAGCCCCCCGAAGCACCGCCACCGCCGGAGCGGCCACCGCCGCCGCCCCAACCGCCGCCGCCGCCGAATCCACCGCCCCCGCCGAAGCCGCCTCCGCCGCCCCAGCTGCCACCACCCCAGCCACCGCCACCGGCAAAGCGGCCCGGGTGACCGGAGAGCATGGCAACAATGAGGCCCACGACGCCAGCCAGGCCACTGGCGAGCAGTGTGGAGGTGAACAGGAATGCCGCCAGCGCCGCGCCGGCACCGCCGAGCAGGCCACGCAGCGGACGCGGCACGCGCGAGAAGATCCCGCGCAGGATGCTGCCGGCGAACACACCGATGAACAGCGCCAGGAACCAGGTATCGCCACCACCACTGGGCTCACGCCCGCGATGGCCGCTGACCGGTGCCGGCAGCGCTTCCCCGTCGATCAGCTTGACCAGCACCGCCGTGGCGTCGGTGATGCCACCGGCGTAGTCGCCGCTGCGGAAGCGCGGCACCAGGTATTCCTGGATGACCCGGTTGGCGATGGCATCGGGAATCGCTCCCTCCAGACCATAACCGGGTTCAATGCGCACGCGCCGGTCGTCCTTGGCCACCACCAGCAGCACCCCGTCGTCCACGCCCTTGCGGCCGATCTGCCACTGGTCGAAGACCCGCGTGGTGTACTGCGCGATGTCTTCCGGCTGGGTCGTGGCTACCACCAGCACCTGCAGCTGGCTGCCCTTGCGCTGCTGAAGGTCCAGCGCCTGCTGTACCAGCGCCTGCTTCTGCGCGGCATCCAGCGTGCCGGTGGCGTCGACCACCGGCGAATCCAGCGCCGGAATCGGCGCCAGCTGCTGGGCGTGCGATGCCAGCGGCAGCCATAGCAGCAGGGCCAGGAGCGCAGTGGCCAGGCGCATGGGTCAGTGGCCCGGCTGCGGTGCCGGCTGCTGCTGCGGCGCGCTGCCGAAATCGACCGCCGGCGCGTTGGAGATCTGCGCTTCGTTTTCCACGGTGAAGTTCGGCTTGGTCTTGTAACCGAAGATCTTGGCGGTGATCACCTGCGGGAACGAGCGGATGTAGGTGTTGTAGTCCTGCACCTGCTGGATGTAGCGGCCGCGGGCGACGGTGATGCGGTTTTCAGTGCCTTCCAGCTGGGCCTGCAGGTCGCGGAAGTTCTGGTCCGACTTCAGCACCGGGTAGTTCTCGGTGACCACCAGCAGCCGCGACAGTGCGCTGCCGAGTTCACCCTGGGCCTGCTGGAACTGCTTGAGCGAGGCTTCGTCGTCGGCGTTGACGTTGATCTGGCCAACACGCGAGCGGGCGTTGGTCACTTCGGTCAGCACGCGCTCTTCCTGGCTGGCGAAGCCCTTCACGGTCTGCACCAGGTTGGGCACCAGATCGGCGCGGCGCTTGTACTGGTTGAGCACTTCGGACCAGCTGGCCTTGACCGCTTCATCCTTCTGCTGGATGGCGTTGTAGCCGCAGCCGGACAGCAGGGAGGCCAGCAGCATCAGGGGCAGGACACGGGTGAACAGGCGCATGGCGGAGGTTCCGGGTGGACTGGGCACCGAGCATGCCACGGTTCGGGTGAAAGACCGGCCATCGGGCGCCGCCCCCTCCGCGGTGGTTGGCGAGGAAGCGTTATCGGGGTCGGCCGGGAGGGTGGGTTGGCTGGGGGGCGCTGCAAGTACGTCCATGTAAGCTCGATCGCCGCATCCATGCGGCTCACGCCACCAGCCAACCCACCCTCCCGGCCACGGACAATTTCCTGCGCACCGCGGGAAGATCAAAAGAAAAATCAAAAGCAAAACGCGGTTCTTCAGGCATTCGTGTCGACCAAGGTCGACACCTACCGGAGCGGAACGCCGTTCCGGCAGACCGCGGGAAATTGTCGAAGGCGGGGTGGGTCCGGTGGCGGGGGTGTCCGCGGCATGGATGCCGCGGCCAAGCCCCCAGGGACGGGTTTACGGCGTCCCCCGCCACCGGACCCACCCCGCCACCCCACGGATAACCAGCTTTTGACGTTGACGTTGATTGCAGCGGGTGCAGGGCTGCAAGCCCTGCCGGAAACCCTCTCCCCTCAGCAGGCCTCAGCCACCGCAGTGCGGGGACGCCCCAGCCACGCCAGCAGCAGCCCCGATGCCGCCAGCAGGCCACCGGCCACCGGAATCGCCGCGTAACCCAAACCCAAGCTGATCACCGCACCACCCAGCGCGGCACCCACCGCGTTGCCGAGGTTGAACGCACCCACGTTGATCGACGACGCCAGGCCCGGCGCCTCGCTCGCCGCCTGCATCACCCGGATCTGCAGCGGCGGCACGATGGCGAAGGTCGCCGCGCCGAACAGCAGCACGCCCAGCGCCGCAGTGGCGTGGTGCATGAACGCCAGCGGCAGCACGAACATCAGCACGGCCAGGACCGCCAGCAGGATGCGGGTCGCGCCATCAAGCGACCAGTCGGCCATGCGCCCACCGATGCCATTGCCAAACGTGAAGCCGATACCGATCAGGGCCAGCGACATCGCGATGAAGGTGTTGGAGGCGCCGGTCAGTTCGGTCAGCACCGGCGCCACGTAGGTGTACAGAGTGAACATCGCACCCGCGCCGAGCACCGTGGTGCCCATCGCCAGCAGTACCTGCGGCTGCAGGATGGCCTTCAGTTCGCGGCGCACGTCCGGGCGCGGCCCCGGTGCAGATGCCGGCAGCGCGAAGCCGAGCGCGGTGATCGCAATCAGGCCCAGCACTGCAGTACCGGCGAAGGACAGGCGCCAGCCCAGTTGCTGGCCCACCCAGGTCGCCAGCGGCACGCCGCCGATATTGGCGATGGTCAGGCCCATGAACATGGTGGCCACGGCGGCGGCCTGCTTGTCCTTCGGCACCAGGCTGGCGGCAACCACAGCACCGATGCCGAAGAAGGCGCCGTGGTTGAGGCTGGTGACCAGGCGCGACAGCAACAGCAGGCCGTAGTTCGGGGCCAGTGCCGAGAGCAGGTTGCCGACCACGAAGATCGACATCAGCAGCATCAGCGCAGTGCGCTTGCCGAACCGTCCCATCAGCAGGGTCATCACCGGTGCGCCCAGCATCACGCCCACGGCGTAAGCGGTGATCAGCATGCCGGCAGTGGGAATGCCCACGCCCACGCCGTCGGCGATGACCGGCAACAGGCCCATCGGCGCAAACTCGGTGGTTCCGATGGCGAAGGCGCCGACGGCAAGCGCCAGCAAGGCGGCTCTGGAATTCATGGGGGGGCCTGGGGGAGGGATTCGGGAGTGCGTAGCCTGCGCGCTTTGCTGTGGCGGATTAAGCCTCGTCCCGGGAAAACACTGTTGATCCTGGGTCACAAGTGAGGCACGGAAACCCGCTGCAAGTGCAAAAACCGCAGCGCCGTAGCAGAGCCGTGCCCCCACAAACGCAGAACCCCCGGCCGGGCCGAGGGTTCTGAGGGACTTACATGCCAGAGGCGCTTACCAGTTACCAGCGCCCGGCACGTTGTGCTCGCGCGCGCGACGGCGCATCAGCAGGTTCAGCCATTCCACCAGCACCGAGAAGCCCATCGCGGCGTAGATGTAGGGCTTGGGCACGTGCACGTCCAGGCCGTCCAGGATCAGCACCGCACCGATCATAAGGATGAAGGCCAGCGCCAGCATCTTCACGGTCGGGTTGGCGTCGATGAAACGGCCCAGCGGGTTGGCGGCCAGCAGCATCACCAACACCGACAGCAGAATGGCGGCGACCATGACCGGGATGTGGTCGGCGATGCCAACCGCGGTGATCACCGAGTCCAGCGAGAACACGATGTCGATCACCGCGATCTGCGCGATCACGTAGCCGAACACGGCCGAGGCCTTGGTGGTGCTCGGATCTTCATCCTCGCCGCCGCTGATCAGTTCCTTGATCTCCATGCAGCCCTTGATGATCAGGAACAGGCCACCGACGATCAGCACCAGGTCACGGATGGAGATGCCCATGCCGGCCACCGTGAACAGGTTGGCCGCCATGTGCGCCAGATACGCCAGCGACACCAGCAGACCGATACGGGTGATACAGGCCACCGCGATGCCGAGCCGGCGCGCGAACGGGCGGCGGTGCTCTGGCAGCTTGCTGACGGCGATGGAGATGAACACCAGGTTGTCGATGCCGAGCACGATTTCCAGCGCGCTCAGCGTGAACAGGGTCAACCAGACATTCGGATCGGCAAGAAACTCAAGGGACATGGGAAGTCTTCAACAAGGGGGAATGGGGATCAGCCGTAATTGCCGGCCATTGCATGCGGGACCACGACCAGCGCCCAGCACAGAAGCACGTTCATCATCAGCACGAAGACCGCCGCCGAGCCCATGTCCTTGGCGCGGCCGGCCAGCTCGTGGATCTCGCTGCCGTAACGTTCGATCACCGCTTCGATGGCCGAGTTGGCCAGTTCCATCGCCAGCACCAGCAGCATCGAACCGATCATCAGCGCACGCTCGACCGGCGTCTGCCCCAGCCAGACCGCGACCGGCGCCAGCAGGATCAGCAGGTAGACCTCCAGCCGGAACGACGATTCGTGCAGCCAGGCGGCGCGCAGGCCCTGCCAGGACCAGCGGGCGGCCTGGAAGATGCGGCGCGGGCCGCGCGGCAGATGGCCGAACTGATCAGCCACGGGTGGAACATCCAGCAACAGGGGCGCGGCGCAGCGACCGCTCAGACGCACGGCAGGGAATCATGGGTGCACAGGAATAGGCAGATGGCCGCCATTTTGCCACAAGGCCGCCAGCCGCATCCCGGCACCGGCCCGGTGAATGGACCGCCAGGGGCAAGCCCCGGCCCGCCCCAGCTTCTATGATGGCGTTCCCTTCCCTGCTGGAGCGCCTGATGTCCCGTCGCCGTACCTGCCTGCTGATGCTGGGCCTGCTGACCGCCGCACCGCTGGCCCAGGCCTTGGGCCCGACCACGTCGCCCCGGGTACCCGAACAGGTCTCCAACGTGGCCTGGGCCGGCGACATGGCCCGGTTCGCCAGCGCCGACCAGGCCAACCCGCCGCCCCGCGGTGGCATCGAGTTCATCGGCAGCTCCTCCATCCGCTTCTGGGAGAGCCTGGCCACCGACTTCCCCGGCCAGCCTGTATTCAACCGCGGTTTCGGCGGCTCGGAAGTGCGTGACAGCACCTGGTATGCCGGCCAGATCGTGGTGCCGTATGCGCCGTGCAAGGTGTTCTTCTACGCCGGTGACAACGACCTCAACAGCGGCCGCACCGCGACCCAGGTGCGCGACGACGTGGTCGCCTTCGTGCAGCGCGTGCATCGCGACCTGCCGAAGACCAAGGTCGAGTACCTGTCGATCAAGCCGAGCCCGTCGCGTGCGCACCTGCTGCCGGCGATCAACGAGGCCAACACGCTGATCAAGGCCGCGCTGGCCAAGCTGCCCAACACCGGCTTCACCGATATCTACACGCCGATGCTGGGCGCGGATGGCCAGCCGGATGCAACGCTGTTCCGCGAAGACATGCTGCACATGACCCCGGCCGGGTATGACATCTGGACCAAGGCGCTGGCGCCGAAGGTCAACTGCAACTGAGCAACCCCATCCACGCATGGCGTGGATGTACTGCGGATCGCGGGAAACTGTCGAAGGCGGGGCGGTGTGGGTTTGCAGGACCGTTGGCGCCATGGATGGCGCCATCGAGCCCCCATGGGTGAGGGCGCTTTGCTTGCGAAGCACTGCTTCGCAAGCGCCCGAACGCACAGCCGCCAGCGGCTGGGCCGGACCCCGGAGGGGGGTTTACGGCGTGTCCTGCAAACCCACACCGCCCCGCCATTCCACGGAATGCCCGCTTTTGATGTTGATGTTGCCTCGGCGGGTGCCGGGCGCAGCCCGGCAAAATCCCTCTACCGGAAGATCACCGTTGCCTCGGTGCCCTGACCCGGCTCGCTGGCCAGGCTGACCTTCCAGCCGAAGCGATCACACAGCCTGCGTACGATCGACAGGCCCAGGCCGGTACCCTGCGGCCGGCTGGGTTCGGCGCGATAGAACGGTTCGAACGCCCGTGACAGCGCCTCGGGGGACATGCCGATGCCGGTATCGTGCACCACCACCCGATCGTTGTGCACATGCACGTCGATGCGCCCCTCGTCGGTGTAGCTGCATGCATTGCGCACCAGGTTGCTGACCACCACCTGCAGCACCCGCGGCGGCGCATGCAGCTGCACCGGGCCATCGCTGTGCAGGTGCACCGACACCGGGCGAGCCCCCAGCAGTTCGTTGGCGTTGTCCACTTCATAGCGGACGATGTCGTTGACGTCGAACAGCTCGATCTGCGGTTCGACGTCTGCCTCGCGGGCCAGGATCAGGAACGCATCGATCACCGCTTCCATGTCGCGGCCAGCCCGCTGGATGCGCTGCAGGCTGCGGCGCAGGCGCGGCTGCAGGCTTTCATCGCCCAGTGCCATGTCGCTGGCAACGCGGATGACGGTCAGCGGCGTGCGCAGTTCATGGCTGGCATCGCGGGTGAAGTTGCGCTCGCGTGCCACGTGCGCGCTGACCCGGTTGGCCAGCGAGTGCAACGCGGCCGCCAGCTGCCGGGTCTCGCCCTGCATGTCCGCCGGCAGCTTGTTGGGCTCCAGGTCGGCCGCTTCCGGATGCCCCGGGTCCCAGCGCGAGACGCGCCGAGCCAGCCAGTTCACCGGCGACACCAGGCGCTTGGACGCGCGGTAGGTCACCCAGCTGGCGCCATACACCGCCAGCAGGGTCAGCAGCACCGGCACGATGCCGAACCAGAACGCCAGCATCTCTGCCCGCGAGCGCAGGAACACCAGATACAGGCGGCCAGCCGGGCGCACATCAACCAGCACCAGCTGGTCGTCCTTGGGCAGTTCGTGGAAGCCGGGCTCCAGGTTGCGCAGGTTGGCCGGCAACGACAGTGCCGACTGCCCGCTTTCCAGCAGGTAGCCGCGGATGTTCTGGGTATTGGGCGGTGGCTGCACCGGGGACGCTTCGTGCAGCGTCCAGTAGTACGCCGCCTCCTCGCGCAGGGCAGCGCCCACCAGGCTGTGCTTGATCACCAGCGAGACCAGCCACGCACCCAGCAGGATGCCCAGGCTGGCCAGCACTGCCTGCAGGATGAAGGCGATACGGATCTTGCGCGGCAGGCCGTGCGGCATTGCGGAGTCCCGGTCAGAGCGCTGCGATTATAGGCAGCGCGCCACGCCGTGCGGGTGCATGGGCGATGACCGGCGGCAGTGCAGACCGGTCATGCCCTGCCCTCGTACGTGGCCACAACCCGGCCGGGCCTGCTGCTGCACCGGCGAGTATCCTGCTCAGGCCATCGGCTGGGCGATGTCGGCAATGCGGTAGCCGGCACTCTGCACGGTGTGCAGCAGCGGACGGTCGAACGGCTTGTCGATGATCTTGCGCAGGTTGTACAGGTGGCTGCGCAGGGTGTCCGAATCCGGCAGGCCATTGCCCCAGATCTCGCGCTCGATCTCCTGGCGGGTGACCACGCGCGGCGATTCGCGCATCAGGATGGTCAGCAGGCGCAGGCCGATCGGCGAAAGCTGCAGCTCGGTGCCGGCACGGGTCGCACGCATGCTGACCGGATCGAGCACCAGGTCGGCCACCTTCAGCACTTCCGAACCGACCTGGCGACGTTCGCGACGGATCAGCGCGCGCAGGCGGGCTTCCAGCTCCTGGATCGCGAACGGCTTGGTCAGGTAGTCATCGGCACCGAAACCCAGGCCGGTGAGCTTGTCGTCCAGCGTGTCGCGTGCCGTGAGCATCAGCACCGGGGTGGACTTGCGCGCATCGTTGCGCAGGCGACGGCACACTTCGATGCCATCCAGGCGCGGCAACATCAAGTCGAGCACCACGACGTCATAGCTGTTCTCCGCCGCAAGGCGGTAGCCATCCAGGCCGTCCTGTGCATAGTCGACTTCGAAGCCGCGACCTTCCAGGTATTCCCCGATCATCTCGGAGATGTTGCGGTTGTCTTCGACCACCAGCACCAAGCCGGAGGTCTCCTTCGTCTGACGCATGTGATTCCCTCTAACTTCAGCTTTGTGAAACATGCCGGATCGACGGTGGACGCGATGTGAAGTTCCGTCAAGGGGTACACAAACGGTTCAGAGCAGCGGCCTCAGCAGCGGCCAGACGTTGTCCAGCACCTTTGGCTGCGCCTGTGCGGTCGGGTGCAGGCCGTCGGCCTGCATCATGCCCGGCTGCAGGGCGACACCCTCCAGCAGGAAGGGCAGCAGCGGCACCTTGTACTGCGTGGCCAGCGCCCTGTAGGCCGCCGCCAGGCGCTGGCGATAGGCCGGCCCGTAGTTGGGCGGCACGTCGATGCCCAGCAGCAGCACCTTCGCGCCCGCCTTCTGGCTGGCCTGCACCATCTTTCCCAGGTTGCCCTGCACCTGCGCCGGGGTCAGCCCGCGCAGTGCGTCATTGCCGCCAAGGGCGATCACTACCACGGTCGGCTTTTCCTTCGCCAGCAGGGCCGGCAGGCGGGTGAGTGCGCCGGCGGTGGTCTCGCCGCTCATGCTGGCGTTGACGATGCGCGCCGGGGTTTTCGACTGCTGCCTGACCCGCTGCTGCAGCAGGCTGACCCAGCCGGCGTCGGCAGGGATATTGTGGGCAGCACTGAGGCTGTCGCCGAGCACCAGCACGGTGCCGGCCGGACCTTTGGCACAGGCCAGCCCGGGCAGCAGCAGGAACCCTAGCAGCAGCACCATCATCGCGCCGGCTCGCCGGCTCCATCCCGTCTTGCGCATTGGAGTCTCCTCATCGACAGCCTGTCCCCCCGCAGCGCGCCCGTCGCCATCGCCGTCGACCAGGTCGGCAAGTCCGTGCAGGGCCCGGAGGGTGAAGTCCACATACTGGACAACATCACCCTGACGGTCCATGAAGGCACCAGCGTGGCCATCGTCGGCGCCTCCGGTTCCGGCAAGACCACCCTGCTCGGCCTGCTGGCCGGGCTGGACCTGCCCAGTCGCGGCCGCATCGCGCTGGCTGGCCAGGACCTGTCGGCGCTGGACGAGGAGGCCCGCGCCCAGCTGCGCGCGCGTGAGGTCGGCTTCGTGTTCCAGAGTTTCCACCTGCTGCCGGCGCTGACCGCCGCCGAGAATGTCGCGCTGCCGCTGGAACTGGCCGGACGCGAAGACCGGGCGCGGGTCGATGAAGTGCTGGCCCAGGTCGGGCTGGCCCATCGCGCCCGCCACTATCCGCGCCAGTTGTCGGGCGGCGAGCAGCAACGCGTGGCATTGGCACGTGCGTTCGTCACCCGCCCGCGCATCCTGTTCGCCGACGAACCGACCGGCTCGCTGGACCACGCCACCGGCCAGCACATCAGCGACCTGCTGTTCGAACTCAACGCCGGCAGCGGCACCACCCTGGTGCTGGTCACCCACGACCTGCGCCTGGCCCAGCGTTGCCAGTACATCCACCGCATCGACAACGGCCGCCTGCTGCCGGTCGAGCGTGGGGCGCAGGCATGAACCTGCTGCGGCATGCGTGGCGCGCACTGCGCCGCGAGGCGCTGGCCGGCGACCTGCTGACCGTGTTCGCCGCACTGGTGCTGGGCGTGGCGGTGATGACCGCGGTCGGCACGCTGGTGAACCGGGTCAACCTGGCACTGACCGGCAGCGCGGCGGAGATGCTCGGCGGCGACCTCGGCATCGCCGGGCGCGATGACCCGCCGCAGGCATTCGCCGACGAGGCGCAGCGGCGTGGACTGGCCTTCACCCGCATCGCCAGCTTCGGCAGCGTGCTGTTCAACGGTGATGCCAGCCAGATGGCCAGCATCAAGGCGGTGCAGGCGGGCTATCCGCTGCGTGGCACGCTGCGGGTGCGCAGCACGCCCGGTGGCGCGCTGATCGCCAACGCCGGCATGCCGCCCAAGGGCCAGGCCTATGCCGACCCGCGCCTGCTGCAGGGGCTGGGACTGAAGGCCGGCGATGATCTCGAATTCGGCGCCGGCACGCTGCGCATCGCCGGCATCATCGAGGCCGAGCCGGATGCCGGCGGCGACCTGCTGACGCTCTCCCCCACGCTGCTGGTCAACCGCGCCGATGTGGAAGGCACAGGCCTGCTTGGCCCCGGCAGCCGCATCAACTACCGGCTCATGTTCGCCGGCTCCGCCGACCAGGTTGCCGCGTTGCGCCAGTGGCTGCTGCCACAGGTGAAAGGCCTTCGCCTGCTGAGCGTGGACGACACCCAGCGCGGCGTGCGCCAGGCCTTTGATCTTGCCGGGCGCTTCCTCGGCCTGAGCGCGCTGCTGGCGGTATTGCTGGCCGGCGTGGCGACCGCGCTGGCGGCCAACCGTTTTGCCCTGCGCCGCATCGACCAGGTGGCGATCCTGCGCTGCCTGGGCGCGCGCCAGCGCGACATCCTGCTTGGCCTGGCGCTGCAGCTGCTGATGCTGGCGGTGCCGGCCTGTGCGCTCGGCATCGGCCTGGGCATGGCCGCGCAGGAAGGCCTGGTGCAGGTACTGGGCAGCCTGGTGCCGCAGCGCCTGCCGCTGCCGGAAGCGATGCCGGCGCTGACCGGCGCCGGCATCGGCCTGTTGCTGCTGTTCGGCTTCGGCCTGCCGCCGCTGCTGCGCCTGCGCGGGGTGCCGCCGATGCGCGTGCTCAACCGCTCCTTCGCCGCCCTGCCCCCGGCCTCGCTGCTGGCCTACGTAGCAGCGCTGGCGGCGAGCCTGCTGCTGGCGGTGCAGGTGACCGGTGATCTCAAGCTGGCGCTGTGGGTGCTGGGCGGCCTGGCCGCGTTGGCGGTGGCGGCCGGCGTGGTCGGTTTCGTGCTGCTGCAGCTGCTGCGCGGCCTGCAGCACCGTCTGCACGGCCACTGGCGGCTGGGCCTGGCGGCGCTGACCCGGCGCCGGATGCTGGCGGTGATGCAGCTGGTCGGGCTGTCGCTGTCGCTGTGCGCGCTGTTGCTGCTGGCGGTGACCGGCCCCGGCCTGCTGCAGCAGTGGCGCGAGCGACTGCCTGCGGACACGCCGAACTACTTCCTGATCAACATCCAGCCCGAACAGCGCGACAGCGTGCTGGCCGCGCTGCGTGGACTGGGCGCCAACGACGCCAGCATCGAACCGATGGCCACCGGCCGCCTGATCGCGATCAACGGCAAGC
The DNA here is from genome assembly GCF_059368315.1 of Stenotrophomonas sp. YJH_SMC_119. NCBI lineage: Bacteria > Pseudomonadati > Pseudomonadota > Gammaproteobacteria > Lysobacterales > Lysobacteraceae > Stenotrophomonas > Stenotrophomonas sp. YJH_SMC_119. Next base: position 92,669 of record NZ_JCAFRP010000008.1, read on the forward strand.
CGCCGCTGCGCGTGGATCGCTCGCCGGACCAGAGCGGGCAGCCGGCGTCAGGCGAAGCCCAGCGCGATGACGACGACGAGAACCGGCCGTTGAACTTCAGCTGGCGCAGCAGCTTCCCGCCGGCCAACACGCTGATGAACGGCACCTTCTGGACGCCCGACAGCACGGCGGCGGAGGCGTCGGTTGAAATCGGCTGGGCCAAGCGCTACGGCGTGTATCCGGGCGACCGCATCACCATTGCAGTTGGCGAGCAGGAGCGCGAGTTCACCGTGACCAGTGTGCGCAAGGCCGACTGGAACACCTTCCGGCCGAACTTCTTCGTGCTGCTGAATCCGAATGCGGTGGGCGACACCCCGCACAACCTGCTGTCGGCATTCCACCTGTCGGCCGGCAAGGCAGCCGGACTGGGCGAGCTGATACGCGCGCAGCCCAACCTGTCGCTGCTGGACGTGGACGCGGTGATCTCGCAGGTGCGCGATGTGATGGAGCGGGTGGCACAGGCGGTGCAGCTGGTGATGGTGTTCAGCCTGCTGGCCGGCGTGCTGGTGCTGCTGGCCGCACTGCAGGCCACGGCGGGCGAGCGCCGCTACGACAGCGCGGTGCTGCGCACGCTGGGCGCGACCCGGCGCCAGCTGCGTGGCGCGGTACTGGTGGAATTCGGCGCGCTGGGCACGCTGGCCGCGTTGCTGGCGGTGGGCGCCGCGGCTGCGATCGGCGTGGCGGTCTCGCAGAAGGTGTTCGAGCTGCCGTTGCTGCCGCCGTGGCCGGGCCTGCTGGTCGGCGGCGTGGTCGGCATCGGGCTGAGCCTGCTGGCGGGCTGGTGGGGTACGCGGGCGATCCTGCATACGCCACCGGCATTGGCGCTGCGCGAGGCCTGAGGCGGCGCCGAACCGGGGCGCGTGCCGAGCAAGCTCGGCACCTACCAAGAGCCCAGGACGGCGCTGCCAGTGTTCAAGGAACAAGCGCATCCACGCATGGCGTGGATCTACTGGGCCTTTTCCACGTACTTGGCGAACACGTCGTCAATCTGCTTGTCCTTCACCTTCTTGCCGGCCTGGATCTCTTCGGCCTGGGTGAACAGCGGAATGATCATCGCCATGCCGTCGATCCTGGTCTTCAGGTGCACGCCCGGGGCCTGGGTCAGGAAACCATCCCAGCGCTGGCGCACCTTGGCCCAGTAGCCGGCGGTGGCCTTCCAGTAGTTGCGCGCCGGGGTGAAGTCGACCTCGGTGGTCTTCACGTAGTCGTTGAAGCCGAACTCGCGTGCGATCTCCACCTGGCTGCCATCGGCGTTGCGCTGCACCTTGGTGTTGAACTGTTCGTGGGTCCAGCCGTTCGGGGTCAGCGTATGGCGGTTGACCACAGCCAGCGCGTTGTAGTCGCTGCGCTTGGTGTACTCACGGCGCGGCAGCGGGCGCCAGCTCAGATCGCTGGTCCAGCTCGGCACGTTGTTGGTGTAGGTCCAGGTGCCGGTGCCGCAGTAGCGCGGTGCGTCGCTCACTTCGTACACGCACTGGGTCCAGGCGCCCTGGTTCACCGCCGACGGAATACTGCGCACCTTCCAGGTCTGGTCGGCGCTGAACTCGAAACGGTTCGGTGCTTCGTACACCCAGTCCTGGCGCCAGTGCTTGGTGATGTGGCCGCTCTTTTCATCCAGCAGCAGGTGCTGCAGCACGATGCGCTTCGGGGTGTTCTCGACCACGATGACCACTTCACTGCCGCCGCTGCGCATCGCCGGTGCACGCTCGTAGCCCGGCTTCAGCAGCACGGTCTCGTCGAAGGCGAAGTCCACGGTGTACTCACCCTGCATGGCGAGGATGCTGTCGTGGTCGCGGGCGATATCGGAGGGCTGCGCGCTGGCCACGCCGCTGGCGGCGAGCAGCAGCATGGCGCTGGCTGTCTGGAGCTTCATCGGGGTCTTCCTTCGGGGTTGCAGATTCATTGAGGGGCCATCCGTGGCCAACGGGCGTTCCATCAGGAGAGGGTCACAGGCGGATCAGCGGCAGGTCGCCGGGAATCTGGGGCGCCGGACGCCGGGCGGCGTCGGCACAGCAGCAGTCGTCGATCGCCAGCTCGCCTTCAGCACCTTCCAGGCGTGCGATGCGGCGCGCGGTGGCCGCGCCCAGCGAGGACAGGGTCGACAGACTGGCGGCCAGCGTGCGTCCGTCGTCGGCGGCATGCAAGCGCAGCGCGCACAGGCGCCAGCGCTGGCCGCCAAGATGGCCGGCCAGGCGCCGCCACAGGCGTTCGCCAACGCTCGCCTCGCTGTCGTGTTCCGGTCCCGGCGGCAGCGCCGCGACCAGACGGTCCCAGGCCAGGAAATCGCTGTCGGGCAGCAGGTACAGGCGCCACACGCAGCGGCCGCGTCCATCAAGGAAGCACAGGCTTTCGCGCAGGCCCTCGCTGTCCACGCCCTGGCAGGCGTGTACGCGTACGGCCTGGCGCCAGCCGCCCAGCTCGTTGCCGTCGGCGTGGTACAGGCACAACACGGTGCCGAGCGTGGCCAGCTGTGCCGGGGTCGGCCAGGCCGCGCTGTTCGGCGCGGCGATGGAGTCATTCCTGCGTGCGGACAAGGCTCGGCTCATGAGATCACCAGGAAACGGCAAGGCTGGCGGAGAAGGTGCGGCCCGGGCTGCTGAAACGATCGCTCAGTGCGCGATCGGTGATCAGGCTCGGGGTGATCGACGACCATTCGATGTAGCGCTTGTCGGCCAGGTTGAACACGCCGACATTGAAGGTGGCACCCGGCGCGAAGTTCCAGTGCGCCATCAGGTCCAGCACGCCGTAGCCGGCCGGCTGGTAGACGAACGGCGCCGGTGCGTTCGGATTGGTCTGCGCCGCAGGCGGCGGCAGGCGCTTCTTGCGCTGCACGAAGGTACCGGCCAGTTCGACGCCCCAGGTATCGGTGTCGTACATCAGGCCCAGCGTGCCACGCAGCGGATCGACCGAGGCCAGCGGTTCGTCATCGGTCCGGTTGTCACCACGCGACCATGCCAACGCACTGCGCAGCGCCCAGCCCTTCAGCGCCGGGCTGAGTTCGCCGAATTCGATGCCGGCCTTCATTTCCGCGCCATAGATGCGCGCGTCGGCGATGTTCTGCGACTGGAACACGGTCAGACCCTGTGCGTTGCGACCGGTATCGACGTTGGACTGGATGAAATCCTTGTAGTCGTTGTAGTAGCCGCTGACGCTGACGTACGCCGCCGGCGCAATGAAGCGCAGGCCCAGTTCGTAGCCGTCGCTGGTTTCCGGCTTCAGATCCGGATTGGCGATGGCGGTATAGCGGAAGGCGACGTTGGTCAGGCCGATGTTGACGTCGTTGTACGGCGGCGAACGGAAGCCACGTGCATAGCCGGCGAACAGCGACCATTCGTCGGTGAAGCGCCAGACCATGCCCAGCTTCGGCGACACGCTGGTCTTCTTCAGCTGCGCCACGGCCGTGGTCGGGTTGTCTTCGGCGAAGATGCCGTCCACTTCCGGCTTCAGCTCGTAGCGGTCCACGCGCACGCCCGGCACCAGCGACAGCCTGCCATCGGCAAAGCGCATCTCATCCTGTGCATACAGGCCCAGCTCGGTGGTCTTGCTGATCGGGAAGTCACGCACCGGGAAGGTGTCCGGCAGCACCGTGTTGCTGACCACGCCAGCCTTGCTGACCTGATAGCCGTCGCGCTTCTGGCGGATCTCGGTACGGGTGCCTTCGAAACCGTAGGTCAATGCGTGCTCGACGCTGCCGGTGGTGAACGCCTTGTTGAACTGCGCCTGCAGGCCATAGGCATGCTGGTCGAAGGAGAACACGCGGTGGCGGCGGGTGCCGTCGGTGCGGGTCTCGTCGGTCTGCTGCCGGGTTTCGCTGTTCTGCGCGTACACCTGCCAATGCAGGCTGTCGGCGAACGGCTGGTCCAGCGCATCCATCTCGTGGGCGAAGGACACGCGGTTGCGCTTCTGGGTGTCGTGGGACTTCATGCCAGTGGCCGCAGCCATCGCGCCGGGGCGCGGTGCAACGCTGGCGATCGCCGACAGCACATTGGTATCGGTGGTGTCTTCGTTGCCTTCCACGGTCAGGCGGAAGCGCTGGTCCTCGCTGGGTGCATAGACCAGTTTGCTGAGCAGGCTGCGGCCGTCGCGATCCTGCGGATTGGACGCGGTGCGGGTGTCGTTGTCGCTGCGCACCGTCCCCTTGTTGTCCGTTTCCTGGCCCTGGTGGTGGTTGACGTTGACCAGGCCGCTCCAGTGGTCGCCACCAAAGGCGGCCGTGGCACCGCCGAGCAGGCCCTTCCACTCACCGTCGTAGCCGAACTTCAGGCCGAAGTAGCTGTTCTTGCCGCCCTTGAGGTAGTCGGCCGGGTCCTTGGTCACGAACGCGACCACGCCACCGAGTGCATCGGAGCCGTACAGCGAGCTGGCCGGGCCACGCACGATCTCGACGCGCTTGAGCGTATCGAGGTCGGTGAAGTTGCGGTTGGAACTGGCGAACGAACCGATGTCGAACCGGGTCGGCATGACGATGCCGTCGGTCTGGATGCGCACGCGGTTGCCGTCCAGGCCACGGATGCGGAAACCATCCAGGCCGAAGCGGGTCGCGCTGCGGGTGACCGACAGGCCCGGCTCGTAGCGCACCAGATCCTTGATGTCCTGCACCAGGTGCCGGTCCATCTGCTCACGGTCGATGACATCCACCGTTGCCGCCACGTCGCTCACCGCCCGCTCGGTGCGGGTGGCAGTGACCTGCACCCGATCGAATTCGCGCGCATCGGGGGCAGCAGTGGCAGCAGCGTGGGCGGACAGCGGCAGCGCCATCCAGACAGCAAGGCAAAGGGCGGTATGGCGGGTCATCTGGGTTCGTTCGGTCAGGCAGGGGAACCCCCGGTCACCGGCACACCCGGAAGGTGCACGCGGTAGACCGAGGGGGAGAGAGCGGGAGCGGACGGGTCGCCCACCCTGTCGGCGCTGCCGGCAGGAGGGAGGGAGGCGGGCGACCAGACCGCGATTACTTGGTCAGGATCAGCTTGTCGTTGCTGGTGTGCCGCAGGCGATAGAAGCGGTCGCCGTGCTGGATCAGGATTTCACGACGGCCCTTGAGCAGGGCTTCGCTGTCGATGACCTCTTCCGGCGGAACGACGCGGACCGGTCGATCGCGGAGGGTCAGCGTTTCGGGGCGCAGCAGTACAGGTTGAGCATTCATGAGCATCTGGACTCGTGCGAGGGACGAGTTAAATGATAATGATTCTCAGTTGACAATCAACAACCATTCTCAATTTCATTGATGGGATTAATGATCGAGTTCCGTAATTCGATAGATCGCATCAATTAAATGGCGACGCAGGTGTGTAGAGTCGACTGTTGGTCGACTGCTGTTGCTCGAAGCAGTCGGTTATTCGAAGCAGTCGACTGACAGGCGACTCTACCGTTCCCGTTCCCGTCCCGTTCCCGTCCCGTTCCCGTCCCGTTCCCGTCCCGTTCCCTCGGCCGAACCGGCCCGAGCCAGGCCCCCGAGGCCCGGTCGGCCCCGGGGTTCAGGCGAAGACGGCTTCCACCTGCGCCCAGCCGCTCGCGTCGACCTGCTCCAGCACGTCCAGTGCCTGCAGGTTCTGCAGCAGCTGGCTGACCCGGCTGGCGCCGAGGATCACGCTGGAAACGTTCGGGTTGCGCAGGCACCAGGCGATGGCCAGCGTGGCCGGGGCGTGGCCCAGCGCGCGTGCCACCTCGCTGAAGCGCCGCACCTGGCCCAGGCGGGCCCCGGCGTCGGCCCCCAGCACCAGGTCCTGCAACCACTCCATGCCTTCCCGCCCCAGCCGTGCATCGGCCGGAATGCCCTGGTCGTACTTGCCGGTGAGCAGGCCCGACGCCAGCGGCGAGAAGATGGTGGTACCCAGGCCGGCACCGGCATACAGCGGCGCGTACTCGACCTCGACCCGCTCGCGGTGCAGCAGGTTGTACTGCGGCTGCTCCATCGACGGGCCCTGCAGGTTGCGCGCCTCGGCGATGTCCAGCGCCTGCTGGATCTGCACCGCCGACCACTCCGAGGTGCCCCAGTAGAGGATCTTGCCCTGCCGCACCAGGGTGTCCATCGCATGCACGGTCTCGGCGATCGGCGCGTCCGGATCCGGGCGGTGGCAGTAGTAAAGGTCCAGGTAGTCCACCCGCAGGCGCTTGAGTGCAGCGTGGCAGGCGTCGGTCACGTGCTTGCGCGACAGCCCGCGCTGGGTCGGCCGCGGGTCCTTGGCGCTGCCGAAAAACACCTTGCTGGACACGCAGAAACCGTCGCGCGGCAGGCGCAGGTCGGCGATCACGTCACCCATGACCTGTTCGGCACGGCCGTTGGCATAGCCCTCGGCGTTGTCGAAGAAGTTGACACCATGATCCCAGGCGGCGGCCACCAGGTTGCGGGCCTCATCACGCGGGATCTGGTCACCGAAGGTCACCCAGGCGCCGAAGGACAAGGCGGAAATCGGCAGGCCGGTGGAGCCCAGGCGACGGTATTGCATGCGAATCTCCTGCTGCGGGCCCGCATCCGGGCCGGGATCGACCCCCATTCTACCTGCCGCCGCCAGCCGCAAGCCCTTGCCGTTGCTGGCCTGATCGGTACCGTTGGCCGCGCGCACGCTGCTTTTTCTTGCCCCGGCCCCTGCCCTGCACTAGGCTTCCCGTTTTTCGCGACGCCCCAGGGGAGTCACTCACATGGTCGAAGGTTTGGGCAGGATCGGCTTCGGCCTGTTCGGGTTGGCGGTGCTGATCGGCATCACCTGGTTGTTTTCCAATAACAAGCGCGCGGTTGACTGGAAGCTGGTTGCCACCGGTATCACCCTGCAGATCGCCTTCGCGGCGCTGGTGATCCTGGTGCCGGGCGGGCGCGACGTGTTCGACGCGCTGGGCCACGGCTTCGTCAAGGTGCTGAGCTTCGTCAACGAGGGTTCCGGTTTCATCTTCGGCTCGTTGATGGACACCAAGAATTACGGCTTCATCTTCGCCTTCCAGGTGCTGCCGACCATCATCTTCTTCTCGGCGCTGATGGGGGTGATGTACCACCTGAACATCATGCAGGCGATCGTGCGCGTGATGGCGTGGGCGATCACCAAGGTCATGCGTGTGTCCGGTGCGGAAACCACCAGCGTCTGCGCCAGCGTCTTCATCGGCCAGACCGAGGCGCCGCTGACCGTGCGCCCGTACATCGCCAGGATGACCCAGTCCGAGCTGCTGACCATGATGATCGGCGGCATGGCACACATCGCCGGCGGCGTGCTGGCGGCCTACGTGGGCATGCTTGGCGGCGGCGACCCAGCGCAGCAGGCCTTCTACGCCAAGCATCTGCTGGCGGCCAGCATCATGGCCGCGCCGGCCACCTTGGTCGTGGCCAAGCTGCTGATCCCGGAAACCGGCACCCCGCTCACCCGCGGCACGGTGAAGATGGAAGTCGAAAAGACCTCCAGCAACATCATCGACGCGGCTGCGGCCGGCGCCGGCGACGGCCTGAAGCTGGCGCTGAACATCGGCGCGATGCTGCTGGCCTTCATCGCCCTGATCGCGCTGCTGAACGCCCCGCTGACCTGGATCGGTGAAGTGACCGGCCTGGCTGCGCAGATCGGCAAGCCGACCAACCTGTCGACCATCTTCGGCTACCTGCTGGCCCCGATCGCCTGGGTGATCGGTACGCCGTGGGCCGATGCCACCACCGTCGGTTCGCTGATCGGCCAGAAGGTCGTGATCAACGAGTTCGTGGCCTACACCGAGCTGTCGCAGATCGTGAACGGCCAGGTGGCTGGCGTCAGCCTGTCCAGCGAAGGTCGCCTGATCGCGACCTACGCGCTGTGCGGCTTCGCCAACTTCAGCTCGATCGCGATCCAGATCGGCGGCATCGGTGGCCTGGCCCCGGAACGTCGCCACGACCTGGCCAAGTTCGGCCTGCGCGCGGTGCTGGGCGGTACCATTGCCACCTTCATGACGGCGACCATCGCCGGCGTGCTGACGCACTTCAGTTGAACCCTTGGTTGAGAAAAGATTCCCTATGAGCAGCAGTGTCGTTGTCGTCGGTTCCTTCAATGTCGATCACGTGTGGCGGTGCGAGTCGCTGCCGGCACCGGGCGCGACCATTGCCGGCCGCTACAGCACCGGCCCCGGTGGCAAGGGCTTCAACCAGGCCGTGGCGGCCTGCCGCGCCGGTGCCGAGACGCACTTCGTGTGCGCGCTGGGCGACGACGCCGGTGGCGCCACCGCGCGCGAACTGGCGGCGCAGGATGGTTTCGGCCTCATCGCCGAAGCCAGCAGCGAACCGACCGGCACCGCCGGCATCTACGTCGATGCCCGTGGCCGCAACACCATCGTGATCGGCCCGGGTGCCAACGCTGCGCTGAGCACCGACTTCCTGCAACAGCAGCAGGCCCTGTTGACCGGCGCCAGGGTGGTGCTGGTGCAGCTGGAATCGCCGGTGCAGACCATCGAAGCGGCACTGGCCACGGCCCGCGAGGCCGGCGTCACCACCGTGCTCAACACCGCACCGGCCGATGCCCCCTCGACCATCGGCCTGCTCAAGCTGGCCGATGTGATCACCCCGAACGAGACCGAGTTCGCTGCCCTGCTCGGCCGCCATGTCGGTGAGCGGGTGGATGCCAACGACGTCGCCGCGCTGGATGGCGCCAGCCTGCACGCGCTGTGCCGCAAGCTGGTCGGCAACGGTACCGTGGTGGTCACCCTGGGTTCGGTGGGCGTGTTCGTGTCGCATGCCGACGAGAACCTGCGCGGCGATACCCAGCCGTACTACCGCGTGGGTGCCGAACAGGTGCAGGCGATCGACACCACCGGTGCCGGTGACGCCTTCAACGGTGCGCTGGCCGCGTCGCTGGCGCAGGTGGCCGACGCCCCGTTCGCCCGCCACGTGCGCTTCGCCAACCAGTTCGCCGGTCGTTCGACCGAGAAGGAAGGTGCTGCAGCGGCGATGCCGCGCTTCACCCCGGCCGACGCCGAAGCAAAGTAGATCCACGCCATGCGTGGATGAAGAAGCCCGGGTGTGCAGACACCCGGGCTTTTTTTGTTTGCCTTTCAATGAGGCAGATCCACGCCATGCGTGGATGAGCGAGACCGGGCAAGCTGCCGCAGCAGCAGGCCCGCGACGATTGCCAGCAGCGCCACGGCAGCGGCCACCACGCCCAGCGAGGCAAGCCCGAAGCGTTCGATGGCCCCACCTCCCAGCAGCGCGCCGAGGCCGATTCCGGCGTTGGCCGCGGACACATTCAAGGTTCCCGCCAGCGCCTGCGCCTGCGGCGCCGCACGCATCACCCGCACCTGGCACAGCGGGAACAATGCGGTATGCGCCACACCCCACAGGGCCAGTGCGATCAGCACGAACGTGCCGTGGCCGGCCAGCCCGACACTGGCCAGCACGCCCAGCGCCAGCACCGCGCAGAACACCAGGGTCGCGCCCAGCGGCGCACGATCGACCCAGCGCCCACCCAGTGCATTGCCGATCAACCCGACAGCTCCGAAGCCCATCAGCCACCAGCCCACCTGTGCCGCCGGTACCTGCATCAGCCGCTCCAGCACATCGGCCAGGTAGGTATAGGCAGCAAACATCGCGGTGAACACCAGCACCGACAGCAGCACATCGCCCAGCAACTGCGGCTGGCGCAGTACTCGTGCCTGTTCGCCCAGCGCGCGCCGCGGTCCGGCCACGGTGTCCGGCATCCACAACGCCAGCGCGCCGGCCATCAACAGCGACAGGGCCGCCAACAGCCAGAAGCTGCCGCGCCAATCGAGGGCGTCGGCAGCCAACGTACCCAGCGGGATACCGAACAGCATTGCGGCGGTGATACCCAGGTAGACCCGCGCGACCGCACGACCGCCCTGCCCTGCAGGGGCCAGCTGCGCAGCAGTCTCACTGGCGGTGCCCCAGAACACCGGCAGGGCCAGTGCCGGCAGCACCCGCGCCAGCGCCAGCAGCCACGGCTGCGTGGCCATCGCGGCCAGCGCGTTGGAACCCGCGAACAACAGCAGGATGGCCACGAACAGGCGGCGCCGGCCGACGTGTGACAGCAGCGCGGTCAACGGTGGCCCGGCCAGCATCACGGTGAACGCGAACAAGGTAACCAGCTGCCCGGCGCGGGCGATGCCCAGGCCAAGGTCGCGCGCCAGCGCCGGCAACAGGCCGACGATCAGGAACTCGGAGGTGACGATGACGAAGGCGGACACCGCCAGCAGGACAACCGAAAGGCGTGCGCGGGCGTTTGCGTGGACAGCGGCCGCAGCGGAATCGAGGGAGGACATGGGCGGGCATCAGAACAGGGGCCGCCAGCCTATTTCCTCCCCGGGTTCCGATTACTGCTATGTTTTCCATCGATTCCGGACAGAAATTCCCCATGCTTCCCACCGAGCGCCTGCGCGGCATCGAGGCCTTCGTCGCCACCGCCGATGCCGGCAGCTTCACTGCCGCCGCCGAACGCCTGCACCTGACCAGTTCGGCGGTGGGCAAGACCATCGCGCGGCTGGAGGCACGCCTGGGCGCGCGGTTGTTCGAGCGCAGCACGCGCCGCCTTCGCCTGACTGAGGCCGGTGAGGGCTTCTACCGCACCTGCGTGCGGGTGCTGGGCGAGCTGGCCGATGCCGAGTCGGTGCTGGTCTCGCACGCAGACGCGCCCGTGGGCCGCCTGCGGGTGGATGCGCCGGCCACCTTCGGGCGCCTCAAAGTCTGGCCGTTGCTGCTGCAGCTGGCCGCCGAGTTTCCACAGTTGCATCCGCAGGTGACCTTCAGCGACCGCTTCAGCGACCTCGCCGAGGACGGCGTCGACCTCGCCGTACGCATCGGCGGTCCCGAGCCGCTGCCCGCCACGCTGGGCAGCCGCCTGCTCGGTTACGAATGCCTGCGCTTCTGCGCCTCCCCGGCCTATCTGCTTCGGCATGGCCAGCCCCGCTCGGCCGCCGAGCTGGCCGGGCATGACGGTGTGCTGTTCGGACGCGCGGACGGCAGCATCGGGCCGTGGCAGGTGGCCGATGGCAGGCAGCGCAGTACACCGCTGCAGGCCCGCGCGCGCCTGGTGGTTGGCAGCGCCGAGGCCCAGGTGGCGGCGGTCGAGGCCGGCTTCGGCATCGCGCAGCTGGCCACCTGGCTGGTCGATGACGCGCTGGCGCGCGGCAGCCTGGTCTCGATCCTGCCATCGCTGGACTGCCGCGGCCTGCCACTGCGCCTGCTGTGGCCGCAGGGCCGGCAACGGCTGCCACGCGTGGACGTGGCCTTGGACCGTCTCGGCGCCGGGTTGCAGATCGATCCGCCGCGCTGAGCGAAGCGCCATCGGCGGCGGTCGCATCGAACAGCTGCGACTGCCGGTCGCATTGCCCGCATCCCGCCCCTCACCCACCATCCGCGCAGCGTTTCAGCGTGGGCAGGACATGGACGGATTCCCCTGGTTGCTGGTTGCCGCCGCCGGTAGTGCCATCGCAGCCTTGCTGCATATCGGCTGCATTGCCTTCGGCGCCGCGTGGTACAGGTACTTCGGTGCTGGCCAGCGCATGGTCCGGCTGGCACAGGCCGGGCATTGGTGGCCGCCGCTGATGACCGCCGGCATCACTGCCGTGCTGGTGGCCTGGACGCTGTACGCACTGGCAGCCGCGGGCTGGCATTCGCCGCTGCCGGCCAGCCGTCTGGTCTTGTCGGGCATCGCCCTGCTGTTGCTGATGCGCGCGGCGATGGGCTTCGGGCTGGCCCTGCTCCGGCCCGGCTACAACGGCCGGCGTTTCTGGGTGGTCAGTTCAGTGGTCTGCCTCAGCCTGGGGCTGGCCTTCGCGCTGGGTACCGGCCAGGCCTGGCAGAGCCTGAGGTAGCCGCCCACCATCGCCCGCCCGTGGGGGCGGCGGAAGCAACCGTCAAGCATCTGCTGATGCCGGTACGGCATGAGGTCGGTGCCGATCGGCCTGAACCGGACCGCGCCCGACGCGGCCGTACCGCCGCGCGCGCCCTACAATGGGCGCATGCAGATCGGCCCGTACACCATTGCCCCCAACGTCGTGCTGGCGCCCATGGCCGGCGTCACCGACAAGCCCTTCCGCCTGCTGTGCAAACGGCTGGGCGCGGGTCTGGCCGCCTCGGAAATGACCATCAGTGATCCGCGCTTCTGGAACACGCGCAAGTCGATCCACCGCATGGACCATGACGGCGAACCGGCCCCGATCAGCGTGCAGATCGCCGGCACCGAGCCGCAGCAGCTGGCCGAGGCCGCGCGCTACAACGTCGACCACGGCGCGCAGATCATCGACATCAACATGGGGTGCCCGGCCAAGAAGGTGTGCAACGCCTGGGCCGGTTCGGCACTGATGCGCGACGAGCAACTGGTGGCGCGCATCCTCGAGGCCGTGGTCAACGCGGTGGACGTGCCGGTCACGCTGAAGATCCGTACCGGTTGGGACTGCGATCATCGCAATGGCCCGCTGATCGCACGCATCGCCGAGGACAGCGGTATCGCGGCACTGGCGGTGCACGGCCGTACCCGCGACCAGCACTACACCGGCCAGGCGGAGTACGCCACGATCGGCGAGATCAAGGCCGCGCTGCGCATTCCGGTGATCGCCAACGGCGATATCGATTCGCCGCAGAAGGCCGCCTACGTCCTGAAGGAAACCGGCGTGGATGCGGTGATGATCGGTCGCTCGGCGCAGGGCCGGCCGTGGATCTTCCGCGAAGTGGCGCACTACCTGGCCACCGGCGAGGAACTGCCACCGCCATCACTGGCGGAAGTGCGCGACATCCTGCTTAGCCACCTGCACGCGCTGCATGCGTTCTATGGCGAGCCGCAGGGCGTGCGCATCGCGCGCAAGCACCTGGGCTGGTATGCCAAGGACCGGCCGGAGAATGCCGCTTTCCGCGCGGTGGTCAACCGTGCCGAGGATCCGGCCAGCCAGATCGCATTGACCACCGAATACTTCGACCGCCTGATCGCCGGGGAACCGGCGCTGCCTTCGGCGGCCTGAGCCGCCAGCCCCGCGTTTGCGAACAGTCGAGCCAGCTCGACGCTACAAGAGCCCACCATGACCCCGCCGATTTCCTCCCCGACCTATCTGCACGGGTTTTCCGGCACCGAGCAGCAGCGCCTGATGACCCAGGCCCGGCTGCTGGAGTCAAGCATCTTCGGCCAGATCGACTACAGCGGCGCTCGGCGCCTGCTGGAAGTCGGTAGCGGCGTCGGCGCACAGACCGAGATCCTGCTGCGCCGCTTCCCCGAGCTGCACGTGACCGGCGTGGACCTGAGCGAAACGCAGCTGGCCACCGCGCGCGAGAACCTGGCGCGCACGCCGTGGTGCAGCGACCGCTATACCCTGCAGCAGGCCGATGCCGGTGAGCTGCCGTTCGAGGCACGCAGCTTCGACGCGGCGTTCCTGTGCTGGGTGCTGGAGCACGTGCCGTCACCCGCACGTGTGCTGAGCGAAGTGCGCCGGGTGCTGGCACCGGGTTCGCCGGTGTACATCACCGAAGTGATGAATGCCTCGTTCCTGCTCGATCCGTATTCGCCGCACATCTGGCGCTACTGGATGGCCTTCAACGATTTCCAGTACGACCACGGGGGCGACCCATTCGTCGGCGCCAAGCTGGGCAACCTGCTGCTGGCCGGCGGCTTCCGCGACGTGCACACCGAGATCAAGACCATCCACCTGGACAACCGCGAGCCGGCGCGTCGCAAGACGATGATCGCGTTCTGGGAACAGCTGCTGCTGTCGGCCGCCGACCAGCTGCTGCAGGCCGGCTCGGTGGACGAGGAAACCGTGGAGGGCATGCGCCGCGAGTTCCGCCTGGTGCAGAACGACCCGAACGCGGTGTTCTTCTACTCGTTCGTGCAGGGCCGCGCGACGGTGTATTGAGGCCCATCCTCGCCACAGGATGGCCTGCGGCTCCGGCGGCAACCCGCTAGAATCCCGCAGTCCCGGCCTCGGAACGGCGCGTGCCGGGATCCCCCTCTATTGCCCTCAGGCAGCGGTGTGCGGGTACGTCGCGCATGGATGGACCTTACCTGCGAGCGCATGATGAGTGACAGCGGACGAACGCCTTTCTCCACCCATGAAGTGAACCTGCCGGGCGGGCTCCCGCCCGGCCAGACGCGCCTGCTCGCCGGGATCATCGCGCTGTTGTGCATTCTCTACGTCGCATTCGCGCTGACGCCATCCTCCTACTCGCTGGCCTACGAGTATCTCGGCCTGGCGCCACAGAACCCGGTGCTTGGCAGCGCCCGCATGATCCGCAGCGATGAGTGGATCGTGTTCACGCCCTACATCCAGATCGCGGTCAACAACGATTTCGGCCAGTTCAACGCACACTCGCCGTACCACGAGTCACTGCGCACCTTCCAGGCGCTGCCGCTGCTCGACTGGGGCCTGCTGTTCAAGCCCTACCACTGGGCGTTCTTCGTGTTGCCAGCAGCGAACGCCTATTCGTTCTTCTTCATGTTCATGGCCATGGCCTTCCTGAGCGGATGGGCCCTGTTCCTGCGCCAATTGCGGATGCCGGTACCAGCCGCAGTGCTGGTTTCGGCCACGCTGTTCTTCGCGCCATTCGTGCAGGTCTGGTGGACCAGCAATGCCGGTGCCTTCGCTCTGGCACCCTGGGCCGCCGCAGCCTGGCTGTGCATCGGCAATCGCTGGGTTCGCATCCTGGCCAGTGCGTACGCCCTCGCTGTCTGGGTGATCGCAGTGTCCTATCCGCCCTTCATCATTTCCTCGCTGCTGGCCATGGCGGTGCTGGTCCTGGCCTTCCGTCGCGATGCCCTCACGCTTCCACGACTGATCGATGCCGGCATCGCAGGCGCGCTCGCATTGGCCGTGTTCATCGGTTACTTCCACGACATCATCCCGATCGTTCGCAACACGGTTTATCCGGGCCAGCGCCAGAGCGCCGGAGGTGGGGTCGGGCTGACGTCCCTGTTCGCGCACGTCTTCCCGAACCTGATGACCTACCGGTTTGCACCGCTGCCAATGTTCAAAGGCTCCAACGAGTGCGAGATCGCCGTACTCGGCAGCCTGTTGCCGCTGTTCACTCTGGTCCTTGCTGATGGCGCACGACTGCGCGAATGGGTGCGGGGCCACCGCGGCAGCGTGCTGGCCCTCGCCGCTGGCGTACTGCTGATCGCCTGCTGGATCTTCCTGCCCGTGCCCGTTCTGGTCGGCAAGTTGACCGGACTCTCGATGGTGCCACCCGCACGCGCGCTGCTGGCGTTCGGCCTGCTGCTCAACATCGGCTGCGCGATGATCCTGGTGCGGTGCGGCGTACGCCTGGAGCGCAGGCGTCTGCTGCTGCTGGCTGCGCTGCTGATGGCTGGCAGCGTGGCCAAGTTCCTGTTCGGCGAAGGCCAGTTCAGCCGCCTGCACAGCGCCGCCGATGCCATTCCCTACCTCTGCTTGGCGGGGCTGGCCGTTGCCGCCCTCCGCCCAAAGCTCTCGGCGCATGCGGCCACCTTGGTCCTGGCCACCGCCGCTTTGGCCAATCTGCTGGGCAACGGCCTGTTCAATCCCGTGCAGCCGGCCGGCCCGATCTTCGCAATGGACCGCACTGCCGTCCTGCACTCCCTGCAGGCCCGCGGCTCAGCCACCACGACCGAAGGCGCGCTGGTGGCTCCCGGTGGGTTCGGGGCCCTCCTGCCGGGTGTTGGTATTCCCGCCGTGAACCATGTGCTGTACCTGCCACAGATGGAGTACTTCCGCCGGTACTTCCCATTGATGTCCGACGAGGCGTTCAATTTCACCTTCAACCGCTACCACCACATCACCGTAGCGCCTGAGGGCGACGCACCGCAGGTGCTGCAGGGGGATCTGGTGGAACTGCCGGCAAAGGCCCTGCTGGCCCACCCCGCCCCATGAGTCCGATGACCACCAGTACGCCCTCCGCATCCACGCCGGCTCGGATCGCCGTGATCATCCCCTGCTACAAAGTGACCCGCCACGTGCTGTCCGTCCTCGCGGCGATCGATGATGCGGTAACGGCGATCTACTGCGTGGATGATGCGTGCCCCGACGGCAGCGGCCGCCTGATCCAGGCCGAAGCCAACGACCCGCGTATCGCCGTGCTGTTCCATCAGCACAACCTGGGCGTCGGCGGCGCGATCAAGACCGGGTACCGCGCGGCCATCGCAGATGGCATGGACATTCTGGTGAAGGTCGATGGCGATGGGCAGATGGACCCGGCGCTGCTGATGGACTTCGTCGCGCCGATCGCCGACGGCCATGCCGACTACACCAAGGGCAACCGATTCTGGAACCTGACCCACATCCGCCGCATGCCCCCGGTGCGGCGCCTGGGCAACCTGCTGCTGTCCTTCATGACCAAGGCCTCATCCGGATACTGGCAGGTGTTCGATCCGACCAACGGCTACACCGCCATCCATGCCAAGGTCGCCAGCCACCTGAAGCTCGAGGCGGTCAGCGACCGCTATTTCTTCGAGACCGACATGCTGTTCCGACTGAACACCGTGCGCGCGGTCGTGCAGGATGTGGCAATGGACGCCCACTACGGCGACGAAACCAGCAACCTGCGCATCGGTCGCATCCTGGGAGAGTTCAGCTTCAAGCACCTGCGCAACACGCTCAAGCGCATTGCCTACAACTATTTCCTGCGCGACCTCAGCATCGCGTCACTGGAGCTGATCGCCGGCAGCAGCCTGCTCGCCTTCGGGGGGCTGTTCGGGCTGTACCACTGGGTGCGGTCGGCCCAGGCCGATGTCGCCACGCCGGTGGGTACCATCATGATCGCCATGGTCGCGCTGATCTCCGGGCTGCAGTTCCTGCTGGCGTTCGTTGGCTTTGACATTGCCAACGTCCCACGCCAGGTGCTGAACCGTTCTATCAAGCTCAACCGCCAACCGCAGTAGAGCCACGCCATGCGTGGCTGCCACTGCCGATGTCCCGCCATCCACGCATGGCGTGGATCTACGGGTGCGCCGCACCAGTCGCGGAGGCTGCCGGCTCGTGCCAGATCCGCTGCCACATCGCCGCCAGCCGGCGCCCGGCATCCGCGCGCGCGGCCGGGCTGCTGTAATCCGTCCGCACCTGCTCGGGCGTGATCGGTCGCCACTGCCCGTCGACCTGCTCGGCCACGGCGAAGTTGAAGGTGTAGTCCGGCTCCAGCCCCATGCGAAGGTCGCTCAGGACCAGCCGCCCGTCCACCACCTGTGCACGCATGAAGCCCCGGTTGAACCACGTCAGCTGCTGCACTGCCGGGATGCTCCCTGCTTCGCGCAACGCCTGCACATTGGACGCATGGCCTTCGAACTGCATCGGTCCATGGTCGGCCACCAGCGAGCGGTCGCCCACCACGTAGCCGTTCGGCGTCATCGCCACCACGCGCCACAGCAGGGTGTTGAACGGCATCGGCACCGAGAAGCGCGGTGCATCGCCCAGACCCATCGCCGCCAGGCTCTGCTGGGCAGCACGGTCGACCTGGGCCTTTGCGATCAGGCCCCAGCCCAGGTAGGCGCTGCTGAGCAGCAACGCCACGCCCAGCACCTTGCCAGCCCAGGGGCGGGCGCGGCCAAACCAGGCCAGCACGCAACCCAGCAGCAGCCACACCGTGTAGCCAAGATCGATGATGAAGACGCTGGAACCCATGGTCGGGTGTGGGCGCAGCGGCCACCACAACTGGGTGCCGTAGACGGTGAACGCATCCAGCACGGGATGGGTGACCAGCGCCAGCTGGATTGCCCAGAACCAGCGCACCGGTGACTGCGCGACGCGGCCGTTGCCGAAGCGCTTGAACAACCACCAGATCAGTGCCGCCACCCAGGGCAGCACCAGCAGCGAATGGCTGAAGCTGCGGTGCTCGATCATGTTCGCCACCGGGTCGGCGGCGGTGAAGCCCAACCACAGGGCATCGAGGTCCGGCAGGGTGCCGAGCGCGGCACCGGCCAGCAGGGCCGCGCGGCGATGGCCGGGCGGAGCGATGGCAGCAGCGACGGCGCCGCCGAGCACGATCTGGGTCAGGGAATCCATGGACCGATGCTAGCGGCTTGCGGGCGCGCCGTCTCACTCCCGGACACCGCGTCTGTAGAGTCGACTGCTGGTCGACTGCTCTCCCATCAGGCCGCGGAAACCACGCGCTACGCGCGACAGTCGACTCTACGGAACGGGTTACGCCGCCTGCGACAGCCGCGCGCCCGGCAGTTCCACCAGGGTCTGGCCATTGTGATCGAGCAGGCGCAGCGCGCCATCGTGGTCTTCGGCCAGTGCGGTCAGGCTCTCCACCCAGTCGCCGTCGTTGGCGTAGACCAGGCCATCGCGTTCGACCAGCGCCGCGCGGTGGATATGGCCACAGACGATGCCATCCAGACCACGCCGGCGCACGTCGTCCAGCCCGGCCTGCACGAAACGCTCGATGTAGCGTTCGGCGGCACCACTGCGCTTCTTCAGGAATTCCGACAGCGACCAGTAGCGCATGCCCAGCCGGCGCCGCACCGCGTTCAGCGCCTGGTTGCCGGTCAGGATGCGGTAGTACAGCCAGTCGCCGAACTTTTCCTGAAGGCCGCCGAAGTGGGTCACGCCGTCGTACTCGTCGCCGTGCGCGACCAGCAGGCGACGGCCATCGGCGGTCACATGGATGGCGCGGCGGCGCACCTGCATCGCTGGCAGCATCAGCCCGCACACCTGGCGCAGCGAGGCATCGTGGTTGCCGGGAATGTAGATGATCTCGGTCCCGGCACGGCGCAGCGCGTGCAGGGCCTGGATGACCTCGCTGTGCGACTGCCGCCAGTTGGCACGGCGATGGGCCATCCACCACAGGTCGATGATGTCGCCGACCAGGTACAGACGCTCACAGCGCAGCTGCGAGAGAAAGCGTGCCAGTTCGGTGGCATGGCAATGACGTGAACCCAGGTGGACGTCAGAGACGAACACTGCGCGCCGGTGCGGCGACAGGTTCGCCAGCACGCTCATGCCGGCGTCCCCGCATCGCGCAGGTAGCGTTTGCGCTTGTTCGGCCGGATCGCGCACAGGTCCACTTCGATCAGGCCGTCGATCGAATCGCTGAAGTCCGGGTCCACACCGAAGGCGAGGAAGCGCGCGCCACCGGGTTCGCACAGATCGGTGTACTGGCGATACAGCGTCGGCACGCCGGTGCCGAGTGCGGCCAGGTTGGCCTTGAGCACGTCGAACGCGGCGCCTGCATCCAGCTCACCGAAACTCGGCGGTGCGGCGAAGTACTGGAACGGCCGGTTCGATTCGGCCAGGCCAGCGGTACCGCCGTAATAGCGCTGGTAGTACGCCACCAGCTGCTCGCGCGCATCGCGTGGCAGCGCCGCGCTGATCGACACGGCGCCGAACAGGTAGCGGATGCCCGGCCGGCATTGCAGGTAGGCACCGATGCCCTGCCACAGGTAGTCCAGGCTGCGGCTGCCCCAGTAGTCGGGCACGACGAAGCTGCGGCCCAGTTCCAGGCCTTCGGCGATGTGGGTGATGGCATCGTCGGAATAGCGGAACAGCGACGCGCTGTAGAGCCCGGACAGTCCGTGCCGGGCCAGCGCGTGGGCACCACGCATGATCCGGTACGCGCCGGCGATGCGCTGCGCGGCCGCGTCCCAGATCACGATGTGCTCGTACCGCGAGTCAAAGTCGTCCAGGTCGCGGCTGCGCCCGGTGCCCTCGCCCACCTGGCGGAAGGTCAGTTCGCGCAGGCGGCCCAGCTCCAGCAGCAGCGGCGAATCGGCAGTACAAGTGGCCAGCAGAATCTGCTTGCCGTCGGCGGTCTGGCCCAGCTGGGTGGCTGCGGCAATCCCAGCGGCGACCTGCGAGGGTGGCACCGGGGCCGCCAGCGGCTCGGGGCCTGCGAAGGCAGCGGCATTGCCGGCCGCGCCATTGCGGCCCAGCGCATACAGCGCGCGGCGTACGGCCAGCAGCTGTGCGCCTGGGTCACCGCCCTTGCCCAGCTGCATCGGCTCACCGATGCTCAGCCGCAGCGGGCGGCCACGACGGGTGAACATCTCGCGCGCCAGCAGCGCGGTGCCGGCCGGCTTGAACAGGGTCGAGGCGCCGTAGAACAGCGCCGAGTTGCGCGCTTCCACCCGTACCGGCAGCACCGGCGCGCCGGCGGCACGGGCAAAGCGGACGAAACCGCGCTGCCAGCGACCATCGCGGATGCCTCGCAGCGAGAGGCGCGAGACCTCGCCGGCCGGGAACACGATCACGCACTGCTCGGCGGCCAGCGCCTCCTCCACAGCGTGCAGGCTGCCACGCTGGGCCTTGCCACCGAGGATGCGCACCGGCAACAGCAGGTCCTGCAGTGGCGCGATCGCCCCCAGCAGGTCGTTGGCCACGATCCGCACATCGCGGCGGATGCGGCCGACCGCGTCCAGCAGGGCCAGCGCGTCCAGTGCGCCGGACGGGTGGTTGGCGACGATCAGCAAGCGACCGGTGGCCGGGATCTTCGCCAACGCGGCCGGATCCACCTGGTACTGGCCATCGATGAACTCCAGCCCGGCGGCGACGAAGCCGAATCCGCGCAATCCTGCACTGCGCTGCAGGAATGCTTCGATCTGGTCCAACCGCGACCAGCGCCCGACGCTGCGAAGCAATGGCCGCGCCAGTTGGCCACGACGGCCATGGAACCAATCGGGAAAGCGTTGCTGGAGACGCTGTTCAAGTTCCTGCATGGCGGATCCACTCATGCCCGGCGGCCGTATTGGCCGACAGCCTGCGCCCGGCAGGCGGCAGCCAGATGGCGGTTTCGGGGCAGAACGATGACGGTCGTCCCCGGCCGGAGGGGCCGCAACCGCCCCCCTCGCCACCCGGCCCGCCGTCACACTGGTGGAACACTGGGCCTCGAGGCCGGGGCCCAATCCCGTCAGGACGGCCCTTGCCGGGCCTACGCGGGCTTAACCACCGGCAACCGGTACAGGTTCACAATGCACAGGCGGCGCACCCCGTGTATCATGCGCGCCCATCTTTCCATCCGAATCAAGGGATATTACGCCTGATGTCCAGCTATCTCTTCACCTCCGAGTCGGTCTCCGAAGGCCATCCGGACAAGGTTGCCGACCAGATCTCCGATGCGGTGCTGGACGCGATCCTGACCCAGGACCAGCGCGCCCGCGTGGCCTGCGAGACCATGGTCAAGACCGGCGTTGCCATCGTGGCCGGTGAAATCACCACCAGCGCCTGGATCGACCTGGAAGCCCTGACCCGCAAGGTCATCACGGACATCGGCTATGACAGCTCCGACGTCGGCTTCGACGGCGCCACCTGCGGCGTGCTGAACCTGATCGGCAAGCAGTCGCCGCACATCGCCCAGGGCGTGGATCGCAAGAAGCCGGAAGAAATGGGCGCTGGCGACCAGGGCCTGATGTTCGGCTATGCCACCAACGAGACCGACAGCTACATGCCGGCCGCGATCCACCTGTCGCACCGCCTGGTCGAGCAGCAGGCCAAGATCCGCAAGAAGAAGAACTCGCCGCTGTCGTGGCTGCGTCCGGACGCCAAGAGCCAGGTCACCCTGCGCTATGAAAACGGCGTGGTCTCGGCCATCGACGCCGTGGTGCTGTCGACCCAGCATGCCCCGGGCATCAAGCAGAAGGACCTCATCGAGGCCGTCCGCGAAGAGATCATCAAGCCGGTGCTGCCGGCCAAGTGGCTGCACAAGGGCACCAAGTTCCACATCAACCCGACCGGCAAGTTCGAGATCGGCGGCCCGGTGGGCGACTGCGGCCTGACCGGCCGCAAGATCATCGTCGACACCTACGGCGGCTGGGCCCGTCACGGTGGTGGCGCCTTCTCCGGCAAGGATCCGTCCAAGGTCGATCGTTCGGCGGCCTACGCGGCCCGCTACGTCGCCAAGAACGTGGTTGCCGCCGGCCTGGCCGACCGTTGCGAAGTGCAGGTCTCCTACGCCATCGGCGTGGCTGAGCCGACCTCGATCTCGGTCACCACCTTCGGCACCGGCAAGATCAGCGACGACAAGATCGAGAAGCTGATCCGCAAGCACTTCGACCTGCGCCCGTACGGCATCATCAAGATGCTGGACCTGATCCACCCGATGTACCAGCAGACCGCGGCCTATGGCCACTTCGGCCGCAAGCCGAAGGAGTTCAGCTACCTCAACGGCGAAGGCGAGACCGTCAACGCCACGGCCTTCTCCTGGGAGAAGACCGACCGCGCCGCCGCCCTGCGCGCCGATGCGAAGCTGAA
Organism: Stenotrophomonas sp. YJH_SMC_119; assembly: GCF_059368315.1. Classification (NCBI taxonomy): domain Bacteria; kingdom Pseudomonadati; phylum Pseudomonadota; class Gammaproteobacteria; order Lysobacterales; family Lysobacteraceae; genus Stenotrophomonas; species Stenotrophomonas sp. YJH_SMC_119. Next base: position 114,797 of record NZ_JCAFRP010000008.1, read on the forward strand.
GTAAAGCCGGCGGGTAGAGCCGACCGGTAGAGCCGACTGTTAGTCGGCTGACCTTGAAGAAGGGCCGCGCAAGCGGCCCTTCTGCTTTCTGGTAGAGCCGGCCGCTGGCCGGCTTTTTCATGGCCTCCGGAAACAATCGCGCGGTTGCCGATACAATCCGCCGCATGTCGACCGAACTGAAAACCCACCAGCTGTCCATGACCGTGCTGATGTCGCCGGAAATGGCCAATTTCTCCGGCAAGGTCCACGGTGGTGCGATCCTGCGCCTGCTCGACCAGGTCGCCTACGCCTGCGCCAGCCGTTACGCCGGCAGCTACGTAGTCACCCTGTCGGTGGACCAGGTGATGTTCCGCCAGCCCATCGCGGTGGGCGAACTGGTCACCTTCCTGGCCTCGGTGAACTACACCGGCACCTCGTCGATGGAGATCGGCATCAAGGTGGTGGCCGAGGACATCCTCAAGCGCAGCGTGCGCCACGCCAACAGCTGCTTCTTCACGATGGTGGCGGTGGACGAGGAAGGCCGGCCGACGCCGGTGCCGCCCCTGCAGCCGGCCACATCCGACGAGAAGCGCCGCCAGGCCGCCGCACAGATCCGCCGCCAGCTGCGTCAGGAAATGGAACAGCGCCATCTGGAACTGCTGGCGTCGAACCCGCCGTCGCCGGAGGAATGAGGTAGTGCCGGCCGCTGGCCGGCAACCTCGTGCGTGCCGCCAAACATCATGAGGTTGCCGGCCAGCGGCCGGCACTACCGCTACACCTCACCCGGTGTTCTGCACGCCCTGCGAAACACCGTTCACGCACGCAACCAGCGCGCGCAGCAGGTCGTCGTCCTCGCGGCCGCTGGCCCGCCAGCGCTGCAGCAGATCCACCTGCAGCACGCTGATCGGATCGACGTAGGGATTTCGCAGGCGGATCGACAGCGCCAGCCGCGCGTCGTGGTCCAGCAGCGTCTGCTGGTCCATCAACGCCAGCAGCCAGTGCCGGGTCAGGTCCAGCTCGCGCTGCACCTGCGGGAAGAAGCGTTCGTGCAGTTCGCCCGACAGCTTCGAGAACTGCTCGGCGATGGTGATATCGCCCTTGGACAGCACCATCGCGATGTCGTCCAGGAAGGTGCGGAAGAACGGCCAGTCGCGCGCCATCTCGCGCAAGGTACCCTCGTGACCGGCATCCACCGCCGCCTGCAGGCCACTGCCCACGCCATACCAACCGGGAATGACGGCACGCGCCTGGCTCCAGGCGAACACCCAGGGAATCGCACGCAGGTTGCCCAGTGCTGCGTCCTGGCCGAGCCGGCGCGACGGACGCGAGCCCAGCGTCATCCGTTCGATCACATCGATCGGCGTGGCGGTGCGGAAGTAGTCCATGAAGCCGGCCTGGCCGACGAAGCCACGGTAGACCTCGCTGCTGGCAGCGGACACCACGTCCATCACCGGCCGCCAGTCGTCCTCGCGCGGCTCAGCCGCGCGCGGGCGCAGGCTGGCGCGCAGCACCGCGCCGGTGGCCTGTTCCAGCGAACGCAGCGCCAACGCACGAATGCCGTATTTGCGATGGATCACCTCGCCCTGCTCGGTCACCCGCAGGCGGCCGTCGATGCTGCCGCGCGGCGACGCGTCGACTGCGTGCGTGGTCTTGCCACCGCCACGGCTGATCGAGCCGCCGCGGCCATGGAAGAAGGTCAGCCGGATGCCCGCCTCGGCCGCCACCTCCAGCAGTTCCACCTGCGCGCGCTGCAGGCCCCAGCGCGAGGCGGCGATACCGCCGTCCTTGCTGCTGTCCGAATAACCCAGCATCACCATCTGCACGTCGCCGCGCGCACGCAGATGGGCGCGGTACACCGGGTCCGCCAGCAGGTCGCGCAGGGTGGCGGTACCGCGCTTGAGGTCGTCCACCGTTTCAAACAACGGCGCGATATCCAGCGGCACTGATCCGTTCTCTTCCACCAGCCCGCCACGGCGTGCCAGCGCCAGCACCGCCAGCACATCGCTGCGGTCGTGTGCCATCGAGATGATGTAGCTGCCCAGCGCATCACCGCCATGGCGTGCGCGTGCATCGGCCAGTGCCGCGAATACCGCATCCAGCCGCTGGTTGCCTTCGTCGTCACCGTTGGGCAATGCCGTTTCACCGCTGGCATGCGGGCCCAGCAGCCGCGCACGACCCAGTGCATCCAGCGCCTGCCAGGCCTCCTCGCCGCCCAGCACGGCGGCCAGCGCGCGCGCGTGCACGCTCGACTCCTGGCGCACGTCCAACCGCGCCAGATGGAAGCCGAAGGTCTTCACCCGCCACAGCAGGCGCTGCACGGCAAAGCCACCGGCATGCTCGCCGCGGTTCGCACGCAGGCTGTCGAGGATCAGCTGCAGATCCTCGATCAGCTCGTCCGGGCCAGCGTAGTTGCCTTCGCCATCATCCAGCGTGGCCTGAAGGCGCGCGCGCATGCGGTCGTTGAGCAGGCGGTACGGCATGTCGGCATGGCGCGGGCGCGACTGCACCTGCGGCAGCAGCTGCTGGTACTGCGCCACGCGCGCCTGCAGCGCATCGCTCACCCCTACCCGCTCGGTGGACTGGCTGAGCAGGCTGGCCAGCTGCAGTAGTTCCTTCTGGTAGCGCCCGAGCACCGCCTGCCGCTGCGCATCCAGCGTGTTGCGGATGGTGGTGGCATCCACGTTCGGGTTGCCGTCCATGTCGCCGCCCACCCACGTACCAAAGCGCAGCAGGCGCGGCAGCGGCAGTTCTTCGCCGTAGGTATCGCGCAGCGCCTGCTGCAGCGATTCGTACAGCACCGGGATCACCCGGTACAGCACCTCCCCCAGATAGAAGCCGACGTGCTCGCGCTCGTCATCGACGGTCGGCCGCACCGGTGAGGAATCGGTGGTCTGCCACGACGCGGTGAGCGCCATGCGGAAGCGCGCGGCATCGGCGGCGGCTTCACCCGGCGTGCGCTGGCCGTCGAGGTTGTCGACCAGACTGGCCACCATCAGCTGTTCCTTCTCCAGCAGCGCACGGCGCACCGCTTCGGTCGGATGCGCGGTGAACACCGGTTCGATGTCGATGCGCGGCAGCCACTGCGCCAGTTCGTCCAGGCCCACGCCCTGTGCCTTCAGGTGCTGCAGCGCATCCTGCAGGCCATCGGGCTGCGGCGCGGCGGTACCGGCGCGCTGGTAATCGCGGCGGCGGCGGATGCGATGCACGCGCTCGGCGATGTTGACCACCTGGAAGTAGGTGCTGAAGGCCCGCACCATGGTCTCGGCCTGCTGCGGCGTGCGCCCGGCCAGGCCATCGGCCAGCTCCGACAGCGGCGCCTGGTTTTCGCGACGGGCGATGGCGCGGGTACGCACGTCCTCGACGTCATCAAGAAACGCGGCCGACACCTGTTCGACCAGCAGGTCGCCGACCAGTGCGCCAAGCCGGCGCACATCATCGCGAAGCGGAAGATCGGGAGAAGCAAATTCGATGCTGCTGCGGTACTCGTTCATCGGCGACGCACAGGCCTCGGTCAACGGATCCAGGCCCCAAGCCTATCCCAGATCGGGCGTCGTGCTGCGATGCAAAAATGGTTTCATCTGGTAGTGCCGGCCGCTGGCCGGCAACCTCAGGTTGCATGGCTCCATGAGGTTGCCGGCCACCGCCCGGCACTACCGGGCCCGGTCAGCGCTTCTTCTTCGCCTTGCCCTGCTCGGCCGGGCCGATGGTCTGCTCCAGCCAGCGCTCGCTCTCGGCCAGCATGGTCATGATCGATTCGCGTGCGCGGTAGGCGTGCGATTCGTTCGGCAGCATCACCAGCCGCGCGGTGCCACCCAGGCCCTTCACCGCAGCAAACATGCGCTCGCTCTGGATCGGGAAGGTGCCGGAGTTGTTGTCGTCCACGCCGTGGATGAAGAGGATCGGGTCCTTGATCCTGTCGGCGTAGTTGAACGGCGCCATCTTCTGGTAGACGTCCTGCGCCTGCCAGTAGTTGCGCTCCTCGGCCTGGAAGCCGAACGGCGTGAGTGTGCGGTTGTAGGCGCCGCTGCGCGCGATACCCGCCTTGAACAGGCGCGTATGCGCCAGCAGGTTGGCGGTCATGAACGCACCGTAGGAATGGCCACCAATGGCGATGTGATCGCGATCGGTCACGCCACGGCGCACCACTTCATCCACGGCTGCCTGCGCGTTGGCCACCAGCTGTTCGATGTAGGTGTCGTTCGGCTCCTTGTCACCCTCGCCGATGATCGGCATCGACGGGCTGGCCAGCACCACGTAGCCCTTGGCCAGGAACGCCTGCGGGCCCCAGTAGCTGACCGCATTGAAGCGGTACGGCGAATCGGTCACCTGGCTGGCCGCGGCTGCGCTCTTGAACTCACCCGGATAGGCCCACATCAGCAGCGGGCGCGGGCCGTCGCGCTTCGGGTCGTAGCCCGGCGGCAGCAGCAGAGTCGCGGTCAGGTCGACGCCGTCCTTGCGCTTGTAGCGGATCTGCTCCTTCTGCACGCCCTTCAGCTGCGGCAACGGATGGGCGAAGTGGGTCAGCGCGCGCGGTGCGCTCCCAGCATCGGCCAGCGACTGCACGTAGAAGTTGGCCGGCTCGTCCGGGCTCTCGCGGCTCAGCAGCAGCGAGCTGCCCTGGTTGTCCAGCAATGCCACCGGCAGCGAATAGCTCGGCGCCTGCGAGTGGAACAGGCGGGTTGCCTTGCCCGTGGCGATGTCGAAGCGGTCCACGAACGGACGATCGCCTTCCGGCGATGCACCGGCACCGGCCAGATACAGGCTGCTGCCATCGGCGCTGGTCTGCAGCAGCGAGCGCCCGCGGTCGTCGCTGGACAACAGCGGCCGGCCCGGATCGGAATAGCGGTCCTGCCCGTCTCGATCCCAAAGCAGGCGCGGCTCGGCACCGGCGTTGTCCGGGGCGATCAACCAGGTCTTGGTCCTGCGGGTCTTCCACCACGATTCGGTCAGCAGGGCCAGGTCACCGCGGCCCCAGCTGATGCCGGCCAGGCGACTGCCAAGCTGGGCCAGGGTGACCGGCGGTTTGTCGAACGGCGCGGCCTGCATCAGCACCGCATCGCGTACCTTGGCGTCCCTGTTCGGGTCGCCGCCGTCCTGCGCTTCGGCCCAGACCAGCGTGGCGTCGGCATCACCGCGCCAGCGGATGTCGCGCACGCCGGTCACTTCGGCGTCGTTGCCGGTCGGCAGCCCTTCCACCAGCGGGCGCACGGCCACGGTGTGCACCAGCTTGCCGCTGGCACGGTCGATCACTTCAATGCGGCGCGGGAAGCTGTCCACCGGCACCACGTACGAATACGGGCGCTGCACCGGCTGGCGCAGCACGAAGCGGCCATCCGGCGACACCGAGAAGCCCATGAAGATGCCGGCCGCGCCGATCGCGCGGGTAGTGCCATCCAGGCTGACTTCCATCGGCTGGGTGGTCGCGTAGTAATCGAACTGGCGCGCATCAGCCTCGTTCTTAAGCAGGTCCTGGTAGGTACGGATCGACACCACGCCGCCGCCCTGGCTGGTCTGCTGCACGGCCGGGCCGGTCGGAATGCCGTCGGCGGCCGGGGCCGCACCGAGGTTGGCCGGGCGGGTGAACACCACCAGTCCGCGGCTGTCCGGCAGCCACTGGTAGCCGCTGCCGATCACCGTGTTCAGGCCGGCAACCAGGCGACGGGCGCTGCCGCCGGCCACGTCCACCAGCCACAGTTCATTGGCGCCACTGCCGGCGTCGACCTGGTTGAAGGCCAGCCACTTCTGGTCCGGCGACCACGTCACACTGGCGATCGACAGCTTGGCAGGCAGGCCGCTGATCTGCCGCTCCTTGCCGTCGGCCACGTTCATCAGCCACAGCTTCTCGCCGAAGCTGAAGCGGCTGTCGGAGAACGTGCGCGGGTTGATGCGCAGGCCGGCCAGCTTCAGTTCCGGCTGCGCCACCACCTGGATCGAAGGCAGCGACGGCATCTGCATCATCGCGGCCACGTCGCGGCGCGGCGACAGGTACAACGAGGGTGCACGCGGCGCGTCCACCACCGCCTGCAGCGCGGCCGACGGCAGTTCGTAGCCGTTGACGCCCTGGGCCTGTGCGGCCACCGGCTGCGGCGCTGCGGCCCAGGCCAGCGGGGCCACCGCCAGCAGTCCCATCGACAGGACCAGGCCGGTCCAGCGCCGAGTACGGCGCGCGTGCATGCTCATCGTTCCACCTGTGTGATGCGTGAAAACACCGACCTTAACAGGCCGTGCACGCGGCCCCATCTGCCGATGGTTGGGTCATCCGGATGTCACGTCGGGGCCGCGATATAATGGGGGTTCTCCCCTGCCGAGGGGCGCTGCGACCGGATCCCACGAGGCCCGGCCAGGCTCGGTAAGGTGGCTTTGTAACAACGGCGCCCGGCTAGATGCGAGCACCCGCTCGTCCACAACCGGAGCACACGAATGAACGCTGTTGCCAAGACCTTCTCCACCGAAGGTGACTACAAGATCCGCGATATCACGCTGGCCGACTGGGGCCGCAAGGAACTGGACATCGCCGAGCACGAAATGCCGGGCCTGATGTCGATCCGCCGCAAGTACCAGGCCGAGCTGCCGCTGAAGGGCGTGCGCGTGACCGGCTCGCTGCACATGACCATCCAGACCGCGGTGCTGATCGAGACCCTGAAGGACATCGGCGCCGACGTGCGCTGGGCCTCGTGCAACATCTTCTCGACCCAGGACCACGCCGCTGCCGCCATTGCGGCCACCGGCACCCCGGTGTTTGCCTGGAAGGGCGAGACCCTGGAAGAGTACTGGGACTGCACCCTGGACGCGCTGACCTTCACCCTGGCCGATGGCACCCTGACCGGCCCGGAGCTGGTGGTGGACGACGGCGGTGACGTGACCCTGCTGATTCACAAGGGCTACGAGCTGGAAAACGGCAGTGACTGGGTCAACACCGCCTCGTCCTCGCACGAAGAACAGGTCATCAAGAACCTGCTCAAGCGCGTCGCCAAGGAACGCCCGGGTTACTGGGGCCGCGTGGTCAAGGACTGGAAGGGCGTCTCCGAAGAGACCACCACCGGCGTGCACCGCCTGTACCAGCTGGCCCAGGCCGGCACCCTGCTGATCCCGGCGATCAACGTCAACGACTCGGTCACCAAGAGCAAGTTCGACAACCTGTACGGCTGCCGCGAGTCGCTGGCCGACGGCCTGAAGCGCGCGATGGACGTGATGCTGGCCGGCAAGGTGGCCGTGGTCTGCGGTTACGGCGACGTCGGCAAGGGCTGCGCGGCCTCGCTGCGTGCCTACGGCGCGCGCGTGATCGTCACCGAGATCGACCCGATCTGCGCCCTGCAGGCGGCGATGGAAGGCTATGAAGTCAACACCATCGAATCGACCCTGGGCCGTGCCGACCTGTACGTCACCACCACCGGTAACAAGGACATCATCCGCATCGAGCACCTGAGCGCGATGAAGGACCAGGCCATCGTCTGCAACATCGGCCACTTCGACAACGAGATCCAGGTCGATGCGCTGGTGTCGTTCGCCGGCATCAAGCACGTCAACATCAAGCCGCAGGTGGACAAGTACATCTTCCCGAACGGCAACGCGATCTTCCTGCTGGCCGAAGGCCGCCTGGTGAACCTGGGCTGCGCCACCGGCCACCCGAGCTTCGTGATGTCCAACAGCTTCGCCAACCAGACCCTGGCACAGATCGACCTGTGGGCGAACAAGGACAGCTACGAGAAGAAGGTCTACCTGCTGCCGAAGAAGCTTGACGAGGAAGTGGCGCGACTGCACCTGGAGAAGATCGGCGTGAAGCTGACCACCCTGAGCCAGGAACAGGCCGACTACATCGGCGTGCCGGTGGAAGGCCCGTTCAAGCCGGACCACTACCGCTACTGATGCCTGCGGGGTGCCGGCCAGCGGCCGGCACTGCCGGTGCATGCAACACCACGGAACGGGCGCCTTCGGGCGTCCGTTCTGCGTTTGCGTGTGGCCGTACACCCCGCATCCAGTCCCCACGGTAGATCCACGCCATGCGTGGATGCTCTCCGGCAGTAGGCTCGGTCAAGGCAACGCGCCCAGCGCGCGCTACCATGCCTACATGACCCCGGCCATCAACCTGCTCAAGCGCGAGAAGATCGCCCACACCGTGCGCAGCTACGTGCATGACGCCCACGCCGAATCGTATGGCGGCGAAGCTGTCGACAAGCTCGGCCTCGATCCGGCCCAGGTGTTCAAGACCCTGCTGGCCAGCACCGAGACACACGAACTGCTGGTGGCGATCGTGCCGGTGGCCGGCCAGCTGGACCTGAAGGCACTGGCCGAAGCCGCCGGCTGCAAGAAGTGCGAGATGGCTGCTGCTGACGCCGCGCAGCGCGCAACCGGTTACCTGGTGGGTGGCATCAGCCCGCTCGGGCAGAAGAAGCGCCTGCGCACCTTCCTGGACGCCAGTGCCGAAGCGCTGCCCGCGCTGCATGTCAGCGCCGGACGCCGTGGCCTGGAAGTGGAACTGGCACCCACCGATCTGCTGCGCCTCACCGCCGGCCACTACGCCGCCATCGGCAAGTCACGCTGATGCGCTGGCCGTGGTCTGCAGCGCCGATACCCCGGCTCGACGATGCACAGGCCGATGTGCTGCTGCAGGACCTGTTGTCGCGCGACGCAACGCGCATCACCGATGCCGCACGTACGGTCGCACGACTGTTCAGTGCCTCATCGTTGGACGCGTTGAGCGCACATGTGGATCTGATCGAACAACGCTGCCAAGGCATCGCGCTTGGCGGCATGCTGATCAGCAACCAGGCGTATCTGAAGGCCGCCCTGCGTCGGCTGCGTTACTGGCGTGCACGCGAGGGTTGCCTGTGCGCGCTCAACCCCGGCTACCCGTTCTTCGATCCCCGTCGCCTGATTGAACAAGGACAGATGCAGCTGCTCTCGGTGGAAGAGGCTGAGGGCTGCTGGGGCGACTGCCACACCGTTGCCTGCACGCAATGCGGCCAGCATTGGCAGGCCATCGACCGCGAGTACCATTACCCGTGGTGGGAATGGAAAGCTGCCTGAAGGCCAAGCGGCCACGCATGGCGTGGCTCTACTGCGGTCCGCACATTCACGCGATGCGTGGATGACAAATGTTGCTCACGGCCGCCAGTTCGCGTTGTTCTCCCAGAACTGGACGGAACGCCGGTAGGCTTCGCGGTCCAGCGGCACGCCGGATCCGCCCTCGTCCACGCCCAGCGCATTGCGCATCATCGTGATCGGCGCCATCGGTACCTCTTCCGGTTCGGCGGTGTAGATGCAGCCGACGATGCCCCAGTCGGCCTTGATCGGCGAGCCTTCCCTGGCCAGCTGCTCGGCGCTGTACAGGATCACCACCAGGTAGTTCGCACGCGGTGATTCCACGCCCTCGAACCAGCGCACCAGCACCGGCAGTTCCTCGCGGTTGCGCGCTTCGTAACCACTGCGCAGCAGGTGGCGGTTGGCCTCGGTGATCGGTACGGTCAGGCAGCGCGTGCTGGTCCAGTTCTCGTAGACGAACAGCTTGCAGAACGGCGCGTAGCCATCCAGCACCTTCAGCGGCGCATGCGCATTGAGGTGTGCCTCGAACTGCTCGGCAGTGCAGTCCTGGATGGTGTTGCCACGCGGCACGCGCGGGAACAGGCGGGGACGGGCGAAATCGGTGAGGACGATGGACATGGCGCGGGTGTGATCAGGAGTTCTGCTGCACAGGGTAACCGCCCCGGAGGCAGACAGGGCCGGATGCCGATGGTCACTGGCGCCAGCGTCCCGCTTGCAGCACCCTGCGGGCGACCCACTACAAGGATCGCCGGCTCATGGATGCAGCATGCGCATTGCCCCGTTCCGCCCACCGTCGGCAGTGGCCGATCGTACTGGTCATCCTCCTGCTGGCGCCGCCATTGCTGTTCGCCGCCGCTCTGCTCTGGCCGCTGTCGGCTCCGCCGTTGCCCGAGCCGGGCAACAGCCGCGTGATCGTCAATGCGCGGGTGGTGGACGTGGCGCGCGGCCAGGTCAGCGAACCCACCACCGTGACAGTGCGCCACGGCACCATCACTGCCATTGAGGAAGATCCGCAGGACGCGCGGCTTCCCGTGCTCGACGCCGGCGGCCGCTGGCTGCTGCCCGGTTTCTGGGACATGCACACCCATGCACTGCAATTGTCGCCGCAGCTGCAGTTCCCGCTGATGCTGGCCAACGGCATCACCGGCACCCGTGACATGATGGACTGCCCGCAGACCACCGATCCGCTGATCGCCTGCGTGGCCGACAAGCGCCGCTGGACCGCACAGGCCATTGCCGGGCAGCAGGTTGCACCGCGCTTCGTACAGATCGCCAGTTTCTACTTCGAAGATCCGTCACTCACGCCGGAGGCCGCCGCTGCGCGTGCACGGACGTACAGCGCGCGCGGGGTCGACGCGTTGAAGGTCTACAACCGGCTGCGTGCGGACACCTATCAGCGGCTGGCCACCGAGGCGCAGCAGCTGCGCCGTCCGTTGGTCGGCCACCTGCCCAAGGCGGTGCCTCTGGACGACGCGGTGCAGGCGGGCCAGCGCAGCTTCGAGCACGCCCATCTGTTCGTGCGCCACTGCTTCGACAACGCGGCGGCATGGCGCGGTGGCACGGTCGACGGCGAAGACCCGATCGTACTGGCCGAACGCATGGTTGCCAGCTATCAGCCCACGCTCTGCAACAAGGCGTTCGCTTTGATGCAGGCCAGCGGTGCCGCGTTCGTACCGACCCATGTCACCCGCGAAGAAGATGCACGCGCAAGCGACCCCGCCTTCGTCGACGATCCGAGCCTGGCCTATCTGGACCCGCTTTCACGCTGGGCGTGGCGTGATGACCTGCAGGCCACCGCAGCGCGCTATCCCGGCCGACGCGGCCAAGACGCACTGAAGACCTACTTCGAGCATGGCCTGGCTCTCACCGGTGCGGCCCATCGTGCCGGCGTCACCGTGCTGGTCGGCACCGATACCGGATTGGGCGGCTTCCGCTACCACGATGAACTGCAGTGGCTGCGACAGGCCGGCCTGAGCTAGGCCGACGTGCTGCGCGCAGCTACGCTGCAGGCCGCACGTCATCTGCAACGGCAGGCATCGCATGGAAGCGTCGAGGTCGGCAAAGCCGCAGACCTGGTGCTGCTTGATGGCAACCCGCTGCACGACATCGCCAATACCCGCCGCGTGCATGCCGTGCTGCTGGCCGGCCACCTCTATGACCGCCCGCGGCTGGATGCGCTACAGACTTATGCGCGCAGGCAGGCACGCTCGCCCGCAGTGATGGCACGCCTGCTGTGGGGATTCATCACCAGCCCGGTCAGTGCCGAGCTGTAGCGGCAGCTACAACGCCATCCGCTCGCGCAGTTCACGTGCCTGCCGCCGCGATACCTCCACCTCGCTGCCGTCGTCCAGCGCCAGATCGTAGCCATCTGCAATGCTGGGCGTCACGCCACGAATGCGGCGCAGGTTGACCAGCGTGTTGCGGTTGGCGCGGAAGAACAACTCCGGCGGCAGGCGTGCTTCCAGCGCGCTCAGGCTGCGGGTCAGCAGGGCGTTCTGGTCGCGGAACCATAGCCGTGTGTAGTTGCCATCCACCACCAGCCGACGGATCTCCGAGACCGCGACGAACCAGCAGCGTTCGCCCTCGCGCACGAACACCTGGTCCTGCGCGCCCAGCGTGCTGCGCGGCTCCGGCGTTTCGCCCGTCACCACCTCGCGCTGGCGCGCCCGCTGCAACGCTTCCAGCAAGCGCGGCGCCTCGACCGGCTTCACCAGATAGTCCAGCGCGTTGGCCTGGAAGGCGCGCACCGCGTAGGTGTCGTAGGCAGTAACGAAGACCACCGCCGGCACCGTCTCCAGCCCATCCAGCACATCGAAGCCGCTGCCGGAGGGCATCTGCACATCCAGCAGCACCAGGTCTGGCGCCAGTGTGGCGATCGCCTCGCGTGCAGCGGGCACATCGTCTGCTTCGCCCACGCACTGCACCCACGGCAGCGCCGACAACAGCGTGCGCAGCTCCTGCCGCGCCAGCCGTGCATCATCAACGATCAACACACGCAGCACGCCACTCATTGCGGAATCTCCAGCAGGGCCTGCATGCGGTCGCCGACCGGCTGCAGCATGAAACTCCCCTGCGTGCCGAGTTGCGCACGCAGGTAGGCAAGGCCGACTCCATGGCCATGGGCAGGCTCGTTGGCGCTGCCCAGCGGATTGTCGACCTGCAGACGCAGCACATCATTGTCCAGCGTGGCACGGATCTGCACCTCACCGCCGCCCGGGCGGCTGGCGATGCCATGCTTGATCGCGTTTTCCACCAGCAGCTGCAGCGCCATCGCCGGCAGTTGTGCCTGCAGGGCGTCGGCATCGATCTGCCGGTTCACCTGCAGACGCTGTTCGAAGTGGACTGCCTCGATGGCCAGGTAGTCGTCCACTACCACCAGTTCCTCGGCCAGGGTGACCTGCTCGCTGCGGCTGTGTGCCAGCGCCTGGCGCAGCGTGCGCGACAGGCGGGTGACCATGTCGCGCGCACGCTCAGGATCTTCCAGGATCAGCGCGCGCAGGTTGTTCAGCGCATTGAACATGAAATGCGGGTTGAGCCGTGCACGCAGTGCATCGCGCTCCAGCGCGCTGCGCTCGGCCTCGGCACGCAGGCGCGCCAGTTCCGCACTGCGTATCCGGCGCAGGCTGTGCAGGCCTGCCCAGAGCGCTGCCCACAGGGCCAGCATCACCGCAGTGGTGTACCAGTAGAGCAGCAGCGCCTTGGGGCTGAAGTCGGCCGTCTGCCGCCCCAGGCTCACCCAGTTCCAGGCCAGCGCCGAGTGCAGCGCGATGTTCACCAGCAGCTGCGCCACTGCCGCGCCCAATGCCACCGACAGCGCCAGCCGCAGCAACAGCCCGGCCGTGCCGCGCGCCCACCAGTCGGCACGCAGCGCCAGCGCGCGGATGGCACCGCTGCACCCGAACAGGGCCAACGCCAGACCCAGCGTGATCAACACGCCTGCGCTTCCGGCATCGCTGAAATAGGCTTGGCGCAGGCCGATTCCGGCAACGCCATAGAGCACCCACACCAGCGCATTGAGCAGCCAGAAGCGTACCGTCGAGGAGGAATCCGGCATGTCCATTCCGAGGCGTGTTGAAACTCAGTGGTGGTGGTCGAGGAAGGCCTGCACCTGACCGCGCAGCCAGCGCGGATCATCCCACATCAGGAAGTGGAAACCCTGCGCGCTCATCGCGATCTGCACGCCCTGCAGTTTCGCGTACTGCGCCTGGAACACCGCGCGCGTGCTGTCCTCGGTGCCGCCCATCGGCTGGTAGCCGGCCCAGCTGCCCAGCACCAGCGTCGGTGCGGTGATCGAGGCGATGTTGTCACGCAGGTCGGTGGTCATCACCGCATGCATGGCGTCAGCGGTGGTCTGGCGGTCGCTGGCTTCGCCCCAGCGCCCCAGCTCGGCCTGCCGCTGTGGATCGCGGGTCATGCCCGGCAGGCCGGCCTTCAGCTGCGCCTGCCACTGCGCGGCATCGGCGGCGAGCATGCCCTTGCGCAGCTGGTCGGCCATTGGCCGCACGCTGTCTGCGGTGGCGTTCGGGTCACGCGCGGCCGGCAGGAACGGCAATGCGTCGACCACCACCAGCGCACTGACTGCCTTCGGCTCGGCCTGCGCCATCTGCAGCCCCAGCAGGCCGCCAAGACTGTGGCCGATCACCACCACCGGGCCCAGCTGTTGGTCATGCAGGTAGGCCAGCAGCTGCCCGCGCATGGCCGGCAGGAATTCGGCCGGGCGCGGGTCGGCTGGCGCAGCGCCGGCAAAGCCCGGCAGCTGCACCAGATGGCACTGCACGTCCTTCAGCGCCAGGCAGGTCTCGCGCCAGACCTCGGCGCTGCTGTTCAGGCCGGGGATCATCAGCAGCGGACGGCCCTTGCCGACCACCTCGACCTGCACCTTGCCGGTGCCGGTGGCGGCCGCCGCATGCGCCGAGCCGGAACCGAGCACGGCCATCGCCATGCCGATCATCGCCAGCCGGGCCAGGGCCTTCATTGCGTACCAGAGTGCCAGGAAGATCTTCATCGTCTGCTCCTTCATTGGGTGGGTGGTGCCGGGATGGGAGCAGCGTGGGCCTGGCGGAGGCACCCCGGTTGCGATTTCGGAGCAGCGGCCGCACGGCGGGGCGAACGGTCGCGGGCCGGGGACGGCGGGCTCTCACGCAATTCTCATGCATCCATCTTGATGAAGAGATATACTGTTTCGCACCGACCGCCGCCATCCGCGCCATGACCGCCATCAGCTTCGAGTTCTATCCGCCCAAGACCGACGAACAGCGCAGCCAGCTGGACCGTGCTGCGGCCAAGCTGAAGGACTACGCCCCCGAATACGTGTCGTGTACCTTCGGCGCCGGTGGCTCGACCCTGAGCTACACCTCCGAGACCGTGCGCCACCTCAACCAGCACCATGGGTTCGATGCCGCGCCGCACCTGTCGTGCGTGGGCGGCACCCGCCAGGAGATCCGCGAACTGCTCAAGCTGTACCGCGCCATCGGCTGCCGTCGTCTGGTCGCGCTGCGCGGTGACCTTCCCTCGGGCATGGGCTTCCCCGGCGACATGCGCTACGCCGCCGAGCTGATCGACTTCATCCGCACCGAGCACGGCGATGCGTTCCACATCGAAGTGGGCGCGTATCCGGAAACGCATCCGCAGGCGACCGATGCGCTGGCTGACCTGAAGCACTTCAAGGCCAAGATCGATGCCGGTGCCGATGCGGCGATCACCCAGTACTTCTTCAACCCGGATGCCTACTTCCACTTCGTCGATGAAGTGCGCCGGCTCGGCGTGCAGGTGCCGATCACGCCCGGCATCATGCCGATCGCCAACTTCAGCCAGCTGCGCCGCTTCTCCGAGCAGTGTGGTGCGGAGATTCCGCGCTGGATCGGCCGCAAGATGCAGGCCTACGGCGATGACGCCGAGTCGGTACGTGCATTCGGCACGGAAGTGGTGGCCCGGCTGTGCCAGCGCCTGATCGAAGGCGGCGCGCCCGGCCTGCACTTCTACACCTTGAACCTGGCCAAGCCGACCACTTCAGTGCTGAAACTGCTGCACGGCTGAAAGCACGCCGGATCGGCGCTACCCTGCGAGGATGATCCGGCTTTCCTTCCTGCTGTTGCTGCTGCCGCTATGCGTGCTGTCGAGCGTCGCCCACGCACAGTCCACGCGCCTGAACCGCTGCACCGATGCGCAGGGCCAGAGCGTGTACACCGACCGGCCCTGCGACAGCGTGGGTGCACGGTCACGGCTGCCGCCGCCCTCCCCGACCGGCAATACCGCAGCGCGCGACACGCTGGGTGCACGCTGCCCGCGCCGGCTGAGCGAGCTCGTGGACGCATTGCGCAACGGCATCCTCAGCAACGACGTCAATCGGCTGTCCTCGCTGTACCTGTGGGGCTCGGTGTCCGACGCGGGCGCGCAGCGCATTCTCGGCCAACTGGAATCGTTGGCGCGGCGGCCATTGGTGGACGTGGTGCCGGTGTATCCCTCGCAGGCGCTGCCGCTATCGCAGGATGAAGGTCAGAGCCCTGCTGCGCAGGGGTCCGACCCTGAGCCGCCGGCCGTGCGCCATCCGGTCGGCCTGCGCCTGGAGCAGACGTTGCCGGGCAGCGTGGCGCGCGCCTCGACGGTGCTGGGATTGCGGCGGCAGTACGGGTGTTTCTGGATCACGTTGTGATCGGGCGGGGTCAGAGCCCTGCTGCGCAGGGATCTGACCCCGCATGCCGGCTCACTCCGGCCACAGCCCGCGAATGGCGGCGATGCCCTGCCCGCCATGGCGACGCGCTTCGGCGACGTGACCGCGGCCCATGCCGCCCAGCGCATAGATCGGCAGTGACACCTGCGCGCGCAGCTCGGCGAACGCGTCCCAGCCCAGCGGCACCGCGTCCGGATGGCTGGCCGTGGCCTGCACCGGGCCCAGCACGGCGAAGTCGCAGCCCAGCTGCTGTGCGGCCTGCAGCTGCTGCAGGTCGTGGCAGGATGCGGCCACCAGCTGGCCCTCGGGCAGCGGGCGCTGCGACAGCTGCAGCAGCTGTTCGCTGCCCAGATGCACACCCACGCCCAATGCGCGTGCCAGTTCGATATCGCGATTGAGCAGCCACTGCACCCCACTGCGACGATGCGCGCGCACGGCCTGTTCGACCATCGCCTGCCGCTGCGGATGCGCCGTCGGCAACCGCAGCTGGATGCGCTGCTGGCCCGCGGCCACCACGCGCTGCAGCTGTTCATGCCAATGCTGCAAGCCGCCCTCATCATCGGCCGGTGCCGGGGTGATCAGGTAGCTGTCGGGCTGGCGCAGGGCAGCCACCACCGGCAGGTCGGCCGGTGGCATTGAATAGCGGCCCAGCTTGTCCGGCGCCACCCAGGTGATTGCCTGGCCCTCCCGCCCGCGCGGCGTCCCCTTCCAGCTGCGTACATGGCGCACCTCCAGGGTCAGGTGCTTGTCCGGATAGCGCTGCGGCACATCCATCAGCCACTCGCCGACATCGGCCTCGATGCCCAGTTCCTCGCGCAGCTCGCGCACCAGCGCCTGTTCGGAGGTCTCGCCGGATTCGCGTTTGCCGCCGGGAAACTCCCACAGGCCGGCCATGTCGCGGTTCTCGGTACGGCGGTTGAGCAGCACGCGGCCACGGGCGTCGGTGATGACGGCGGCCACGACATGGATCGATCGGGTGGGGGAAGGCATGGGGGGAAGCATGCCCAGAACAGGGCGGCCGGCGCAATCACGGATGCGCTGCAACTCCCCTGCCACAAACGAAAAGCCCCGCTTTCGCGGGGCTCTTCGGCATCAGCTCAGCTGGCCGTGGCAATGCTTGTACTTCTTGCCACTGCCGCACGGGCACGGATCGTTGCGGCCGATCTTCGGCTCGTCGCGCTGCATCTGCGCCACGCCCTGCTGGGCAGCCTGCACCTGCGCGGCTTCCTCGTCGGCGCTGTAACCGCCCACGTCCTGGTGCTGGAACTGCGACTGGCTCAGGCGGGCTTCGGCCTGCTGGCGTTCGGCCGCTTCCAGCGCCTGCACTTCCTCGTCGCTGCGGATGCGCACGCGCGACAGCAGGGTCACCACTTCGCGCTTGACGTTTTCCAGCATGTCCGAGAACAGCTCGAAGGCTTCCTTCTTGTATTCCTGCTTGGGCTGCTTCTGCGCGTAACCACGCAGGTAGATGCCCTGGCGCAGGTAATCCATGCGCGCCAGGTGCTCCTTCCAGCTCTGGTCCAGCACGGTCAGCATCACGTGCTTCTCCAGCGCGCGCATGGTCTCTTCGCCCACGCTGGCTTCCTTCTCGGCGAAGTGCTGGTTGACGCGTTCCTGCACCTTGGCGGCAATCGCCTCGGCGTCCAGCTCCTCGTGTTCCTTGACCAGGTCGGTCAGCGACATCTGCAGGCCAAAGTCCGACTCCAGGGTCGCTTCCAGGCCACGCAGGTCCCACTGCTCGTCGATCGAGTTCGGCGGCACGAAGCGGGCCACCACGTCGAAGATCACGTCGTCGCGGATGCCGTCGACGTTGTCCTTCACCGACTCGGCGTCCAGCAGTTCGTCGCGCTGGGCGTAGATCACCTTGCGCTGGTCGTTGTTGACGTCGTCGAAGTCCAGCAGGTTCTTGCGGATGTCGAAATTGTGGGCCTCGACCTTGCGCTGCGATTTCTCGATCATTCGAGTGACCAATCGATCCTCAATGACGTCCTCTTCCTTCATGCCCATCATGCGCATCATCTTCTGGACACGCTCTCCCCCAAACACCCGGAGAAGATTGTCTTCCAATGCAAGGTAGAAGCGGGACGAACCCGGGTCACCCTGGCGGCCTGAACGGCCACGCAACTGGTTGTCGATACGGCGCGACTCATGGCGCTCGGTGCCGACGATGTGCAGGCCGCCCGCCGCCTTCACTGCCTCGTGGCGCTTCTGCCAGTCGGCCTTGACCGCGGCCTTCTGCTCGTCGGTCGCGTCCTCGCCCAGCGCGTGGAGCTCTGCTTCCAACGAACCGCCCAGCACGATGTCGGTACCACGGCCGGCCATGTTGGTGGCGATGGTCACCGCGCCCGGACGGCCGGCGTTGGCGACGATGGTCGCTTCGCGGTCGTGCTGCTTGGCATTGAGCACTTCATGCTTCACACCGGCCTTGCTCAGGTGCTCGGACAGCATTTCCGAAGTTTCAATCGAGGTGGTACCGACCAGCACCGGCTGGCCGCGCTTGGCGCACTCTTCGATGTCGGCCAGCACCGCATTGAACTTGCCCTTGCGGTTGAGGAACACCTGGTCCGGGCTGTCCTTGCGGATGGTCGGGCGGTTGGTCGGGATCACCACCACTTCCAGGCCGTAGATGCTCTGGAACTCGAAGGCTTCGGTATCGGCCGTGCCGGTCATGCCGGACAGCTTCTTGTACATGCGGAACAGGTTCTGGAAGGTGATGCTCGCCAGCGTCTGGTTCTCGCGCTGGACCGGCACGCCTTCCTTCGCTTCCACCGCCTGGTGCAGGCCATCGGACCAGCGGCGGCCGGCCAGGGTACGGCCGGTGAACTCGTCGACGATGACCACTTCGCCGTCGCGCACGATGTAGTCAACGTCGCGCTGGTAGATCGCGTGCGCGCGCAGGGCGGCGTTGAGATGGTGGACCACGGTCAGGTTCTGCGCCGCGTACAGGCCTTCGGTTTCGCCGTTGAGGATGCCGGCTTCCACCAGCAGCTGCTCGGCGTGCTCCATGCCCGCTTCGGACAGGTGCACCTGCTTGCCCTTCTCGTCGACCCAGAAGTCGCCTTCGCCGTCTTCCGCTTCCTGCTTGACCAGGTGCGGCACGACGCGGTTGACACGGATGTACAGCTCCGGGGAATCATCGGCCGGGCCGGAGATGATCAGCGGGGTACGCGCTTCGTCGATCAGGATGGAGTCGACTTCGTCGACGATGGCGTAGTGCAGGCCGCGCTGGTAGCGGTCGGCCTTGGACAGCGCCATGTTGTCGCGCAGGTAGTCGAAGCCGAATTCGTTGTTGGTGCCGTAGGTGATGTCCGCAGCATAGGCTTCGCGCTTGTCGCTGTGCGGCATGCCCGGGTAGACCACGCCCACGCTCAGGCCCAGCCAGTTGTACAGCTTGCCCATCTGCGCGGCGTCGCGGCGGGCCAGGTAGTCGTTCACGGTGACCACGTGCACGCCCTTGCCTTCCAGCGCGTTGAGGTACACCGGCAGGGTCGCCACCAGGGTCTTGCCTTCACCGGTGCGCATTTCTGCGATCTTGCCCAGGTGAAGCACCATGCCGCCGATCAGCTGCACGTCGTAGTGGCGCATGCCCAGCACGCGGCGGCCGGCTTCACGGCAGACCGCGAAGGCTTCCGGCAGCACCTTGTCCAGGGCTTCACCATCGGCGATGCGCTGCTTGAACTCCGGCGTCTTGGCCTGAAGCTGCTCGTCGGAAAGCTTCTCGATCTCCGGCTCCAGCGCATTGATCTTGGCGACGATGCGGTTGAGCTGGCGCAGCTGTCGTTCGTTACGACTGCCAAATACGCGGGTAAGCAGGCTGTTGATCATTGAAGGAACCGGGTTGGATGGACACGACGCCCGGCCTCCCCCTTGGGATCCGTCCGCCGCAAACGAAACAGGGCGCCTGGCGCCCTGTCGATGGCAACACCCATTGTAGCTTGGGACGGGCGGCTGAGGTTTCAACCCCGAGGGGTAGTGCCGGCCGCTGGCCGGTGATCCGCGATGCTGCCGAAGATCATGAGGTTGCCGGCCAGCGGCCGGCACTACCAGATCAACCGCATCGGGTCAGAGCCCTACCGCGGCGCGGAAGGGATCCGACCCGGGCATCAGCCGCGGCTGATGCGGCCGACCGGCGTGTTGCCGCCGTCGCCGAGGAACTTGCGCGGGTTGACCACGTTGCCGTTCTCCCACACCTCGAAGTGCACGTGGGCGCCGGTCGAACGGCCGGTGGAACCGGCCTTGGCCACTTCCTGCCCGGCACGGACCAGGTCACCGGCCTTCACCACCAGGCGCGAATTGTGCGCGTAGCGGGTGACGTAGCCATTACCGTGGTCGACATCGACCACGTTGCCGTAGCCGCCCTTCACGCCGGCGAAGCTGACCACGCCTTCGGCCACGGCCATCACCGGGTCGCCGACCTTGGCGTGGAAGTCCATGCCCTTGTGGGTGGCGGCACCGCGGCCGAACGGGTCGGCACGGGTGCCGAAGCCGGAGGTCACGTAGCTGTTGCGGATCGGCATGCGCGACGGCACGGCGTTCTGCTGCAGCTGGTGGTCGAACATCAGCGATTCCATCACCGACAACTGGCGGCCTGAAGCAGCGAAACGCTGCTCCAGCACCTGTAAGTCGGCGTTGACGTCCTTGACCGGGATGTCGCTGGTCGGGCCGCCGGCATCGCCGTCACCGAGGCCAGGCGTCTCGTTGAAGTCGAACTCGCCGTCTTCCAGCTTGCCCATCTGGGTCAGCCGTTCGCCAAGGGCGTTCAGGCGGGTAGCCTGCGCCTGCAGCTCGCCGAGGCGTGCCGCCAGCGCGTTGACCTGGGTCTGCGCATCGCGCTTGACCTTGGCCAGTTCCGCATCCTGACGCTCGACCTTGGCCTGCAGCCGGGAATCATTCAGCGCGCTGGCGCCAATGCCGCCAGCAAGGCCGATAATGCAGCCTACCCCGAGCACGCTGCCCAGCAGGGCGCGGGGGCGGTCCTCGAAATAGAACCGCAAACGCGCGATCGGCGACGACTTGGCCTGTCCTTCACGCGTTTTGATTACGATCTTTTTGAATGCCATCAGTGAGTTTTCATGTCTGAGCCGAAATCCAGCGTTCGCCCCGCGTCAGTGCCGAAGCCGGCGCTGGATGCGGTGATGGCGGACAAAAGCGGGAACCCGCTGCGGCGTGCCTTGTGGCTCGACGCGCTGGACCGTCAGTTGCGCCCCCAGTTGCCGCCACCTCTGCGCAGCCGTTGCCGGCTGGCCAATGTGGACGGGGAACACCTCGTTTTTCTCGTCGAGTCCCCGGTCTGGCATGCCAAGTTGCGGCTTGCCGAAGCCCAGTTGCTCGACGCGGCCCGTTCCATCGGGCTGAAGGCCACCAGGGTGACCATCAAGACTGCGTCTCCCACTCCCACGCGCTCCCCAGCGCTCGACAACCGGAATGGACCCCACGCAGTTTCAGCCGCCACGCACAAAGGGCTACGCGACGCCTTGGCTTGCCTGCAGGACGTTCCTTCGAAGCCGAAGAAGCGGTCCTGACGACAACGGAGCATCCGGCTCCGCTCCCCGTCGCACATGTCACCACGGCGTGAAACATTTCGGGGGCCGGGTCGCATCCTAGCTGCCATCCGGGGGCCTGTCGTTAGATTGTTGTTAAAACTGCGTTAAATTCAGGCTTCCGATCCAACAGGTTCACAAAACCGTGACCTCGAACCGGCCTTGACGCGTATCAAGCATGCTGAATGCGCCGAACACGCCTGAAACGACAACGCCGCCCTGGAAGGCGGCGTTTTTGTCTTTAAATTCAACAGCCTACAGAAATCAGGCGTAGGCCGGAGTGGCATATTCGACCGGATCCGGCGTCGCCGGCGAGTCGAAACTGACCCATTCCCAGGCAGTGGCGTCGGCCATCAGCGCCCGCACCAGCTTGTTGTTGAGGGCGTGACCGGACTTGAAGCCTTCGTAGGCACCCAGCACCTGGCCACCGGCCAGGTAGAGGTCGCCGATCGCATCGAGGATCTTGTGGCGCACGAATTCGTCGGCATAGCGCAGGCCGTCTTCGTTGAGCACGCGGAACTCGTCCAGCACGATGGCGTTGTCCATCGAACCGCCCAGGCCCAGGTTGCGCTCGCGCATGTATTCCAGGTCGCGCATGAAACCGAAGGTGCGCGCGCGGGAGATTTCCTTGGTGTAGGCCAGCGTCGAGAACTCGATTTCCTGGCGCGACTGCTTGGCCGGAATCATCGGGTGGTCGAACTGGATGGTGAAGCCCAGCTTGTAGCCCTCGTACGGGCTGAAGCGGGCCACCTTGTCGCCTTCGGTCACTTCCACGGTCTTCAGCACGCGGATGAAGCGCTTGGGCGCATCCTGTTCCACGATGCCCGCCGACTGCAGCAGGAACACGAACGGGCCGGCCGAACCGTCCATGATCGGCAGCTCGGCCGAGGACAGTTCGACAATGATGTTGTCCACGCCCAGGCCGGCCAGCGCCGACATCAGGTGTTCGACGGTCTGGATCTTGGCGTCGTTGCAGGTCAGGCCGGTGCACAACGTCACTTCGGTGACCAGCTCGGCCTTGGCCGGCACTTCCACCACCGGGTCCAGGTCCACGCGGCGGAACACGATGCCATGGTTGACCGGTGCCGGGCGCAGGGTCATGTAGACCTTGTCGCCGCTGTGCAGGCCAACGCCGGTGGCGCGGATCGTGTTCTTGAGGGTGCGTTGCTGGATCATGGGGGATGGACCGGAAGTGACACATTAGATTAACACGCACGGTCCCCTACCCCGGCTGAAAGGCAGGCAGGACACACCGGCGCGCCAATGGGACGCACATGACGCAGGGCGGCCGGGCCCATCCTGGCCCGGCGCCCGCGTTTTCAGGACATGGTGGCGCAACCCGGGGAGGACAACCCCGGGCCGGCCCGCTCAGTCCGCCTGGCGGCGCAGGAACGCCGGGATGTCCAGGTAATCGTTCGGCAGTTCTGCCGCGGCCGGGGCCGAAGAGGACGGCGCCGACGGGGCCGAAGCCGCCGCGGTATCGCTGCTGGCGCGACGCAGGCCCAGGCCCATGCCGCCGACGGCCTTGGACACGGCGTCGCCGCCGTTGTCGAAGTCGCCGAACTCCGGCTGGCCGGTGGTGGCGTTGCGGACCAGCTTGATCGGCGCGCGCTCGCCCGGACGCTGGGCCTTGCTGGCCGACACGCGGTTCAGGCCGGTGGCAACCACGGTCACGCGCACTTCGTCCTGCATGTCCGGGTCGAGCACGGTGCCAACCACCACGGTGGCGTCTTCCGAAGCGAAGCCGTCGATGGTGCGGCCGATCTCGTCGAACTCGGCCATGGTGAAGTCCGCACCGGCGGTGATGTTGACCAGGATGCCGTTGGCACCGGCCAGGTTCACGTCGTCCAGCAGCGGGTTCTGGATGGCCGATTCGGCAGCGGCCTGGGCGCGGTCATCGCCACGGGCGGTGCCGGTACCCATCATCGCCAGGCCCATTTCGGACATGACGGTGCGCACGTCGGCGAAGTCGACGTTGATCAGGCCCGGACGCACGATCAGGTCGGCGATGCCCTGCACGGCGCCCTGCAGCACGTCGTTGGCGGCGCGGAATGCCTGGATCATGGTCGCATTGCGGCCCAGCACGGTGATCAGCTTCTCGTTCGGGATGGTGATCAGCGAGTCGCAGTGCTGGCTCAGTTCCTCGATGCCCTTCAGCGCCACCTGCATGCGGCGACGGCCTTCGAACGGGAACGGCTTGGTGACCACGGCCACGGTCAGGATGCCCATCTCCTTGGCCAGCTGCGCCACCACCGGTGCAGCGCCGGTACCGGTGCCGCCGCCCATGCCGGCGGTGATGAACACCATGTCCGCGCCCTGCAGGGCGTCCATGATGCGCTCACGGTCTTCCAGCGCGGCCTGGCGGCCGACTTCCGGGTTCGCGCCTGCGCCCAGGCCCTTGGTCACGTTGGTACCCAGCTGCAGCTGCAGCTTGGCACCGCAATTCTTGATGGCCTGCGAGTCGGTGTTGGCGGTGATGAACTCCACGCCGTCCACCGCCGAGTTGACCATGTGCGCCACGGCATTGCCGCCGCCGCCGCCCACGCCAACCACCTTGATCACCGCATTGGGTGCCATCTTTTCGATCAGTTCAAAATGCGCCATGTCCGTGTCCTCGTTGTATCCGCTTGTCGGTGGCATGGACGGTCGGGCCTCCTGCCTTCGCGTGTCATGTTGCCGTTGCGGCTGTGTGGGTTGTGTATTGCGTTGCTGCGTTGTGATGCGGGTACTGCAGGTGCTGCGCCGGGGTGACCCCCGGTGTTACGGGTTCCGCGTCAGAACTCGCCGCGGAACCAGGTCTTGAGTTTCTTGAACATGCTTCCGGCGCGCCCGGTCGGCAGCGACGGCCGCCGCGGGTGCTCGATCTGGCTGCCCATCAGCAGCAGGCCCACGCCGGTGGCATGCACCGGGTTGCCCACCACTTCGCCCAGGCCGGTGACGTGCTGCGGGATGCCCACGCGCACCGGCATCTGCAGCATTTCCTCGGCCAGCTCGACCACGCCTTCCATCTTCGAGGCACCACCGGTCAGCACCATGCCGGCGCGCACCAGTTCCTCGAAGCCGGAGCGGCGCAGTTCGGCCTGCACCATCTCGAAGATTTCCTCGTAACGGCCCTGCACCGCCTGCGCCAGCGAATGGCGCGGCATGCGGCGCGGCGGACGGTCGCCCACCGACGGCACCTGGATGCTTTCCTCGGCGGTGGCCAGCTGGGCCAGGGCGCAGGCGTAGCGCACCTTGATCTGCTCGGCTTCCGGGGTGGGCGTGCGCAGCATGTGCGCGATGTCATTGGTGACGTGGTCGCCGGCGATCGGCAGCGAAGCCGTGTGGCAGATCGCGCCCTGCACGAACACCGCGATGTCGGTGGTGCCGGCGCCCATGTCGACCAGCACCACGCCCAGCTCGCGTTCGTCGGCGGTCAGCACCGCAACGCTGGAGGCCAGCGAGGACAGCACCAGGTCATCCACCTGCAGGCCGCAGCGCTGCACGCACTTGCTGATGTTGGCCGCGGCTGACTGCGCGCACACCACCAGGTGCGCATGCACCTCCAGGCGCACGCCGGTCATGCCGACCGGATTGCGGATGCCTTCCTGCGAATCGTCCAGCACGTACTCGCGCGGGATCGCGTGCAGGATCTTCTGGTCGGCCGGAATCGCCACCGCCTTGGCCGCATCGAGCACGCGATCCAGGTCGCCCCAGGTCACTTCCCCGTCGCGGATCGGCACGATGCCCGGCGAGTTCTTGCACTGCACGTGGTTGCCGGAGATCGAGGCGTACACCGAGCGGATCTCGCAGCCGGCCATCAGCTCGGCTTCTTCCACCGCGCGCTGGATCGACTGCACGGTCGATTCGATGTCCACCACCACGCCGCGCTTCAAACCGCGCGACTCGTGCGAGCCGATGCCGATCACTTCGATCGGGTTGCCCGGCGAGTACTCGCCCACCAGCGCCACCACCTTGGAGGTGCCGATGTCCAGGCCAACGATCAGCGATTTGTCACCCTTGCGATTCATGTCCTTTCCTGCGTGCTTCTGGCCGGGGTCGCCGGCGCTTTCGCCGGCGTGGCCGGGGTACCCCAGCTCAGCGTGAAACCATTGGTGTAACGGAGGTCGGCGCGCTCGATCGGCGCGTCCTGACGGTTGAGCTGCGGCAGTACCTTGACGAAGCGCTGCATGCGCGAGCGCGCGTCGTCGCGGCCGACCACCACTTCGGTGCCGTTGCTCAGCACCAGCGACCAGCTGCCGCGTGCATCCATCGTCACCCGGCGCACATCGACGCCGGCCGGTGCGAACAATGCACGCGAGTCGCTGTACAGCTTCATCACTTCTTCGGTCTGGCTGTCCGGGCCATCCAGTTCGGGCAGCGCAAGGTCGGCCAGCTTCTTCGGCGTGGGGAACAGCTTGCCCTGCTCGGAAACCAGGCGGTCGTTGCCCCAGCGCGCGAACGGCTTGTGCTCGACCAGGGTTACTTCCAGCACATCCGGCCACTGCTTGCGTACCCGTGCGCTTTCCACCCACGGCAACTTTTCCAGTGCGTCCTGGGCATCCTGCAGCTTGACCGCGAAGAACCCGGCGCGCGCATACGGCAGCAGCACCTGCTGCAGCTGTTCGGCTGGTACCCGCTTGAACTCGCCATGCACGCGCAGCTTCGCCAGCGGCCAGCGCTCGGCGCCGACCCAGCCATTGACCACGGCCACCACCGGCAGTGCAACCACCGACAGCGCCAACAGCCAGACGAAGATGCGCAGCACCGCGTTCATGCGTGCGAGGCCTCCAGGGTCTGTTCCAGCACGCGCCACACCAGCTCTTCGAAGCTGATGCCGGCCTGGCCTGCGGCCTTGGGCACCAGCGAATGGCTGGTCATGCCCGGCGCGGTATTCACTTCCAGCAGGAAGAAGCGGCCGCTGCTGCGGTCGCGCATCACGTCCACGCGGCCCCAACCACGGCAGCCAGCAGCGCGGAACGCGGCCAGCGCGATGCGGCGGATTTCCTCTTCGTCGCCACCGTCCAGGCCCGGGCACAGGTACTGGGTGTCCTCGGCGATGTACTTGGCGTTGTAGTCGTACCACTGGCCCTTGGGCACGATGCGGATCGACGGCAGCGCGACGTCGCCGAGAATGGCCACGGTCAGTTCGTCGCCGACCACCATCTGCTCCATCAGCAGCTGGCCGTCGTAGCGCGCAGCCAGGGCCACGGCCTCATCCAGGCCGGCGTCGTCGGTGACCCGGCTGATGCCCACGCTGGAGCCTTCGTTGGCCGGCTTCACCACCACCGGCAGGCCCAGCTCGGCCGCCAGTGCATGCACGTTCGATGCGTCGACCTTGCGGTATTGCGGGGTCGGCAGGCCCAGCGACAACCACACCTGCTTGGTACGGATCTTGTCCATGCTCAGCGCAGAGCCCAGCACGTCCGAGCCGGTGTACGGCACGCCGAAGGCGTCCATCAGGCCCTGCACGATGCCGTCCTCACCACCACCGTTGTGGCCGTGCAGGATGTTGAACACACGGTCGATGCCGCCGGCAGCCAGCGCCTTGGCCAGCGCCGGAATGCCGTCCACGGTGAACGCATCGACACCGCGCGACTGCAGTGCTTCCAGTACGTTGCGGCCGGAATCCAGCGACACCTCGCGTTCGCTGGAAGTGCCACCGAGCAGCACGGCGACGCGACCGAATACAGCCGGGTCGGTCACGCGCAGCGGCGGGAAGGTCAGCGCGCTCACGCCTCGCCCTCCCCCTTGAAGCCTTCCACCGCGATGTGGGTAGCCACGGCGCCGATGTCGCCCGCCCCCATCATCAGCAGCAGGTCACCGTCCTGCAGCACGTCCGGCAGCACGCTGGCCAGCTCGGCGGCCTTGCCAACCACCACCGGTTCGCTGCGGCCGCGCGCGCGGATGGCGCGGGCCAGCGCATGCGAGTCGGCACCGGCAATCGGTTCCTCGCCAGCCGGGTAGACCTCGCTCAGCACCAGCGCATCGACGCTGGACAGCACCGCGGCGAACTTGTCGAACTGGTCGCGGGTTCGGCTGTAGCGGTGCGGCTGGAAGGCCACCACCAGGCGCTTGTCGGCCCAGCCACCACGGGCGGCGGCGAACACGGCTTCCAGCTCGCTCGGGTGATGACCGTAGTCATCGATGATGCGCACCTTGGCGCCACTGGCGGTGGTCACTTCGCCCAGATCGTTGAAGCGACGGCCGACACCGGCGAAGCCTTCCAGCGCACGCGCGATGGCGTCCGGGGCCACGCCCAGCTGCCAGCCCACTGCGGCGGCGGCCAGTGCGTTGAGTACGTTGTGCCTGCCCGGCAGTGCCAGTACCACTTCCTGGCTGGTGCCCTGCGGCAGGCGCAGGGTGAAGCGCATGCGCGACCCTTCCTGCACCACGTTCTCGGCGCGCACGTCGGCCTGCGGGCTCATGCCGTAGCTCATCACGTGGCGCGGGGTCCTGGCGGCCAGCGCAGCCACTTCCGGGTCGTCGATGCACAGCACCGCCAGGCCATAGAACGGCAGGCGCTGCAGGAACTCGGCGAACGCCGCCTGCACGCGGGCAAAGTCGTTGCCGTAGTTCTCCAGATGATCGGCATCGATGTTGGTGATGATCGACATCAGCGGGTTCAGGCGCAGGAAGCTGCCATCGCTTTCGTCGGCCTCGGCCACCAGCCACTGGCCACCACCCAGCTTGGCGTTGGCGCCGGCGGCCAGCAGCTGGCCACCAATCACGAACGTCGGGTCCAGGCCGCCTTCGCTCAATACCGCAGCGGTGAGGCTGGTGGTGGTGGTCTTGCCATGCGTACCGGCCACGGCGATGCCGCGACGGAAGCGCATCAGCTCGGCCAGCATGGCCGCACGCGGCATGATCGGAATGCGCTGGCTGCGCGCTTCCATCAGTTCCGGGTTGTCTTCGCGGATGGCGCTGGAGACCACCACGCAGTCGGTGCCCAGCACGTTGGCCGCCGAGTGGCCGCGCATGATGCGCGCACCCAGGCTGGCCAGGCGGCGGGTCGCCACGTTGTCGGCGTTGTCCGAGCCGGACACTTCATAGCCCAGCGTCAGCATCACTTCGGCGATACCGCTCATGCCGGTGCCGCCGATGCCGACGAAATGCACGCGCGGGAACGCGCGCACCAGGTCGTTGGTGTCGTGCAGGCGGCGGATCATGCGCGGCCTCGCGCAGGGCAGGCGCGGTGGCATGCCTTCTTCATACAGCTTCCTCGAGAATGATATCGGCGATGCGCTCGGCGGCATCGACCTTGGCCAGGGCACGCGCGGCTTGCGCCATCTGCATGCGGCGGGCGGGATTTTCGGACAGATCGCGCAGCAGTGCGGCAATGCCGTCGGCCAGCGTTCCGTCCTGCTTCAGCAAAACCGCCGCGCCGCGCTCGACCAGGTACTCCGCATTGCGGGTCTGGTGATCGTCGACGGCAGCGGGGAATGGCACCAGCACACTGCCGACACCGACCGCGCACAGCTCGGCCAGCGTGGACGCGCCGGAGCGGCATACGACCAGATCGGCCCAGGCAAACGCCTCGGCCATGTCGGCGATGAACGGGGTGATCTCCGCCTGCACGCCGGCCTTGGCATAGGCCTCGACCGCTTCGGCATGCATCTTCTCGCCGCTCTGGTGGCGCACCTGCACCGGAACCCCGGCACCGAGCGCAGCGATCGCCTGCGGCACGCCGGTATTGAGCGCGCGTGCACCCTGGCTGCCGCCCACCACCAGCACGCGCAGCGGACCCTGGCGGTCGGCGAAGCGCTGTTCCGGCGGTGCGATAGCGGCGATCTCCGCACGCACCGGGTTGCCGACAAACTCCTCGCCCTGGGCGAAGGTGCCCGGGAAGCCGGTCAGCAGACGGCGTGCATAGCGCGACAGGATGCGATTGGTCAGGCCCGGTGCGCGGTTCTGCTCATGCACGATCAGCGGCAGGCCATGCAGGCGCGTGGCCATGCCGCCGGGACCGGAGGCGAATCCACCGAAGGCCACCACCGCACGCGGCTGGCGCTTGCGGATGATCATGCCGGCCGCGCGCAGCGCGCGCATCAGCCGCCACGGCGCGCCCAGCAGGGCCAGCTTGCCCTTGCCGCGCAGGCCGGTGATGGCCAGCGTGTCGATCGGAATGTCGTGCTGCGGCACCAGACGGGTTTCCATCGCACCGTCGGCGCCCATCCAGGTGACCGGCACGCCGCGCGCGCGCAGCACGCGGGCCACGGCCAGGCCGGGGAAGATGTGACCGCCGGTACCACCGGCCAGGATCATCACCGGGCGCACGTTGTCGGTGGCTGTGCTCATGACAGCCTCCCGAAGGTCGGTTCGATGCGCGACTGCAGGCGGCTGGTGCCACGCGCAGCGTTCGCTGCAGCGGCAGCCACCGGCTCGGCGCTCATCGGTACGCTGGCGGCCACCGGCGCGGCCGGCTCGTCGCTCGGCTCGGCAGCGGCGTCTTCGCTGCCGCCGATGCGCACGGCCTGGCGGCGCTCGGCGCGCTTGAGTTCATAGGACACGCGCAGCAGCAGGCCCATCGCCACGCAGGTCATCAGCACCGACGAGCCGCCGGAGGAGATCAGCGGCAGGGTCAGGCCCTTGGTCGGCAGGATGCCCAGGTTCACGCCGATCGAAACGAAGGTCTGCATGCTGATCCACAGGCCGATGCCGAAGGCGATGTAGCCGGAGAAGTGCCGCTTCATCTCCACGCAGCGCATGCCCAGCCAGAAGGTCCGGCCGACCAGCAGCGCGTACAGGGCCACGATCACGCAGGTGCCCAGGAAGCCGAATTCCTCGGCGGTGACCGAGAAGATGAAGTCGGTATGCGCTTCGGGCAGGTAGTACAGCTTCTGCACCGAGTTGCCCAGGCCGACGCCGGTCCACTCGCCACGGCCCACCGCCATCAGCGCGTTGGACAGCTGGTAGCCGTCGCCCTGCTGGTCGGCCCATGGGTCCAGGAAGGAGGTGATGCGGCGCATGCGGTACGGCTCGATGATCGCCAGTGCGCTCATGCCGACCAGGCCGATGATCACCGGCATCGACATGCGCGGCATGTTCACCCCGCCCAGCACCAGCATGCCGGCGGTGATCGCCAGCAGCAGGGTGGACGAGCCGAAGTCCGGCTGCAGCAGCAGCAGCACCACCAGCGCCCCGGCCACGCCCAGCGGCTTGAGCATCGCCGGCCAGGTCGCATTGACCTCGTCGCGGAAACGCACCAGGTAGCTGGACAGCCAGACGATGTAGAGCACTTTCACCGCTTCGACCGTCTGGAACTTGGAGATGCCCAGGTTGATCCAGCGGCGCGCACCGTTGACCGTGCTGCCCAGGCCCGGTGCGAACACCGCCAGCAGCAGCACGAAGCAGCCCAGCAGCAGCATCTGGTTGTACTGCTCGATGGACTTCAGTTCAGTGCGGGCGGCGATGACCGCCAGCACGATACCCACCGCCAGGAAGATCAGGTGGCGGTTGAGGTAGTAGAACGGACTGCTCATCAAGGCGATCGAGCTGGACGCCACCATCACCACGCCCACGCCGGTGAGCGCGATGATCGCGCCCAGCAGCCACTTGTCGTAGCTGCCTTCGATGGCTTCAAGGCGTGTTGCCTGGCGGGACAGGTCGTTCATCTCAGCGCACCTTCAACGTGGCCAGGCCGATCAGCACCAGCACGACAGAGATGATCCAGAAGCGCACGATCACGCGCGGCTCGGGCCAGCCCTTCAGTTCGAAGTGGTGGTGGATCGGCGCCATGCGGAACACGCGCTTGCCGGTCAGCTTGAACGAGGCGACCTGGATCATCACCGACAGCGTTTCGATGACGAACACGCCGCCCATGATCACCAGCACCAGTTCCTGGCGGGTGATCACCGCGATCGTGCCCAGCACCGCGCCCAGCGCCAGCGCACCGATGTCGCCCATGAACACCATGGCCGGATAGGTGTTGAACCACAGGAAGCCGAGGCCCGCGCCGGCAATGGCCGCACAGATGATGACCAGCTCGCCGGCGCCCGGAATCTGCGGGATCTGCAGGTAGTTGGCGAACACCACGTTGCCCGAGGCGTAAGCGAACACACCCAGCGCGCAGGCCACAAGCACGGTCGGCATGATCGCCAGGCCGTCCAGGCCGTCGGTCAGGTTCACCGCATTGGAGAAGCCGACGATCCAGAAGTAGGCGATGGCCACGAAACCGATGCCGGCCAGCGGCAGCGCGATCGACTTGAACATCGGAATGTAGAAGGTCAACGCGGCCGGCACGTCGGCCGTGTAGAACAGGAACAGGCCCGCGGCCAGGCCGAAGATCGACTGCAGCAGGTACTTCCAGCGCGACTTCAGGCCGTTCGGGTCGCGGCGGACGATCTTGATCCAGTCGTCATACCAGCCGATGGCGCCGAAGCACAGCATCACCGCCAGCACCAGCCACACGTAGCGGTTGCGCAGGTCGGCCCACATCAGCACCGACAGGGTGATGGTGAGCAGGATCAGCGAACCACCCATGGTCGGCGTACCGGCCTTGGAGAAATGGGTCTGCGGGCCGTCCTTGCGGATCGGCTGGCCGCCCTTGAACTGGGCAAGCTTGCGGATCATCGCCGGGCCGAGCCACAGCGACAGGAACAGGGCCGTCAGCGCGGCAAGGATGGCGCGGAACGTCTGGTAGTTGAACAGCCCGAACAGGCTCTCCAACTGCTGCAACCATCGAGCCAGTTCATACAACATGCGGGGATTCCTCTCCTTGCGCCAGCAGCGCTTTGACGATCAGGTCCATGGCACTGCCACGGGAACCCTTGACCAGGCAGCGCACACCAGCGTGCAACTCATCCTGCAGCGCCTGTGACAGCGCACCATGGGTAGCGAAATGGCGACCGCCTTCGCCGAAGGCGGCCGCAGCGGCGGCACTGAGCGGACCCAGCGCATACAGCCGCTTCAGGCCGGCAGCACGTGCGCGGATGCCGGCCTGCGCATGCAGCGCTTCGGCATCCGGACCCAGCTCGCGCATGTCGCCCAGCACCAGCCAGCCCTCTTCCGGCGCGGCGGCCAGGGCGTCGATCGCCGCCGCCAGCGAGCCGGGATTGGCGTTGTAGCTGTCATCCACCAGCACCGCGCCATTGCGCAGCTGATGGGCGATCTGGCGGCCCGGCACCGGCTGCGCTTCGGCCAGGCCGGCAGCGATCAGCGCCAGGTCGACGCCCGCGGCCAGCGCCAGGCTGGCTGCGGCCAGCGCATTGCTGACGTTGTGGCGACCCGGCAGGCCGAGCACCACGCGTGCTTCGCCGGCTGGCGAAACCAGAGTGAACTGGCTGCCCTGCGCGCCGGCGCGGATGTCGCGCGCGGTCACCTCGGCGGTATGTTCCAGGCCGTAGCGCAGCACGCGGCAACGCGGCGGGGTGCCGACGAAATGCTGTTCGAACCAGCGGCCGTAGGCATCGTCCACATTGATCACCGCCACGCCATCGGCCGGCAGCGCTGCATAGATCGCGCCCTTGGTCACCGCCACGCCGAGCAGGCTGCCCATGCGTTCCAGGTGCGCCGGGGCAATGTTGTTGACCAGCGCATAGCGCGGGCGGGCGATGTCGGTCAGGTAGGCGATATCGCCCGGCTTGCCGGCGCCCATCTCGTAGACGGCGTAGTCGGCATCTTCCGGCGCATCGATCACCGCCAGCGGCAGGCCGATCTCGTTGTTGCGGTTGCCCGGGTTGGCGTAGACCACCTTGTGGGCGTGCTGTGCCACCTGCTGCAGGATCGACAGCAGCAGGCTCTTCACGCTGGTCTTGCCGTTGCTGCCGGTGATCGCGAACACCTCGGTGCCGCGGTCGCGCTGCATGCCGGTGGCGATCTTCGCCAGTGCCAGTTCGCTGTCGGCCACCAGCACCTGTGGCAGTTCGATCGGCAGCAGGCGCTCGACCAGCAGCGCACTGGCACCGCGCGCCTGCGCGTCGGCGGCAAAGTCATGGCCGTCGAAACGCTCGCCGCGCAGCGCCACATACAGGCTGCCCGGGCCGAGGCTGCGGGTGTCATTGCTGACCGCATCGATGGCCACGTCGTCGCCGTGGATCTCACCGCCGGCCCAGTGTGCGATCAGCGAAAGCAGGGTGCGCTTCATGCGGTGCCCTCCCCGGCCTGCGCCTCTAGTACACCGGCCTTGGCCGCCAGTGCAGCGGCGGCCACTTCGGTGTCGTCGAAGTCATGGCGCACGCCATTCACTTCCTGGTACGGCTCGTGGCCCTTGCCAGCGATCAGGATGATGTCACCGGCACCGGCACGCTTCACCGCCAGGCCGATCGCACGCGCGCGGCTGCGCTGCACCGTCACGGCGGAGGCATCGGTGAAGCCGGCCAGGATGTCGGCCACGATCACGTCACCATCCTCGCCACGCGGGTTGTCGTCGGTGACGATGACCTGGTTGGCCAGACGCTCGGCAATGGCCGCCATCTGCGGGCGCTTGCCGGTATCACGCTCGCCGCCGCAGCCGAACACGCAGAACAGCGCGCCGTGCAGGTGGCCATGCAGGCTGTCCAGCGCCTGTTCCAGCGCGTCCGGGGTGTGTGCGTAATCGACCACCACGGTCGGCAGGCCGTCTTCGCCGCCCAGGCGGTTCATGCGGCCACGGATCGGCTGCAGTGCCGACAGCACCTCGGCGATGCGCGGCAGCGGCTGGCCCTGCGCATGCAGGGTACCGGCCACCGCCAGCAGGTTGTCCACGTTGAAGCGGCCCAGCAGCGGCGACTGCACCGCCGCGCGCTGGCCGTCGATGACCAGTTCGAAGGCAATGCCACGGCCATCCAGCTGCAGCGCCTCGGCGCGCACGCTGGCGTCGGTGGCACCGCGCGAGCTCAGGCCGATCGGCTGCACGCCCGCCGGCAGGCCGGCGAACAGCTGGCCGCCGAACGCGTCGTCCAGATTGATCACCGCGGCCTTCAGGCCCGGACGGTGGAACAGCCGCGCCTTGGCCGCGCCGTAGCTGGCCATGTCGCCGTGGTAGTCCAGATGGTCGCGGGTGAGGTTGGTGAACACCGCCACGTCGTAGTGCACGGCATCCACGCGACCCTGGTCCAGCGCATGCGAGCTGACTTCCATCGCCACCGCGCGCGCACCGGCGTCGCGCAGCTGCGCCAGCAGCGCATGCATCTGCAGCACCAGCGGCGTGGTGAAGCCGGTCGGCTCGACCGCACCATAAAGTCCGGCGCCCAGCGTGCCGATACTGCCACTGGGCGTACCGAGCAGGTGCCAGGCCTGGGCCAGCAGCTGCACGGTGGAGGTCTTGCCGTTGGTGCCGGTGACACCGACCATCGCCATCGCCCGCGACGGCGCGCCATGGAACTGGTCGGCCATCGCACCCATGCGTGCGCGCAGGCCCGGCACGGCGATCGCATCGGCCGGTGCCGGCAGTTCGGCAGGCGCCGGCGGTTCAAACAGGATGACGCTGGCACCGGCGGCGCGGGCCTGCTCGACAAAGCCCAGGCCATGCGCGCCGAAACCGGCGATGGCGACGAAGGCATTGCCGGGACGCACGGCGCGGCTGTCCAGCACCAGGCCGGTCAGAACGGGGTCGTGCCCTGCAAGGGCAACGTCCGGAAGCAACTGCGAAAGCAACATCGAAGGACTCATTGCGTGCCTCCCGTAGTGGGCGGCGTCTGGGCGTGCGCGCTCGGCAGCGCAGCATCGAATTCAGCGGCGGCATCCACCGGCAGCGCGGTCTCGGCCGGCGGCGCAGGCAGGATCGAGGCCGAGTGGCCGACCTTGCCGGACTGCTGTGCGGCCAGCCACGACTGCAGGTCGTCCAATGGCACGTCCATCAGGCGCAGGGTGCCTTCCATCACGTTGTGATAGACCGGCGCCGACACCAGGCCGCCGTAGAACTTGCCGGCCTGCGGATCGTTGATGACGATGACGGTGGCGAAGCGCGGGTTGGTGGCGGGCACCACGCCGGCGAACAGCGCGTTGTAATGACCCCGCTCGTAACCACCCGGACCGGCCTTGCGCGCGGTACCGGTCTTGCCGGCCACGCGGTAGCCCAGCACCGCCGCCTGCTTGGCGCCGCCCTGGGTGACCACGGTTTCCATCATCGCCACCACCTGCCTGGCGACGTTTTCGTCGATGATCTGCTGGCCTTCATTGCGCTGGCCCTTGACGAAGGTCGGCGCGATCAGACGACCGCCGTTGGCCAGTGCCGAATAGGCGGTAGCGATCTGCAGCGGCGTCACGTTCAGGCCGTAGCCGTAGGACATCGTGGTCTTGGTGGTACCCGACCAGCGCGCCGGGCGCAGCACCACGCCGCCGGATTCACCGGGGAAACCGCTGTGCGGTACCGAGCCATAACCAAAGCGGCGCACGCCGTCGTAGAACACCTGGTCCGGCATCTTCGCCGCGACCTTGGCCGCACCCACGTTCGAACTGCGGGTGATCACGCCGGTCACGTTCAGCACGCCGTTGTTGCGCGGCACGTCACGGATGGTGAAGCGACCCAGGGTCATGTAGCCCGGATTGGTGTCGATGATGGTGTCCTTGGTCACCGCACCGGCCTGCAGCGCGGTAGCGATGGTCAACGGCTTCATCGTCGAACCCGGCTCGACCAGGTCGGTCACCGCACGGTTGCGGCGCGCATCGGGCAGCGCGCCAGTCAGCGAATTCGGGTTGTAGGTCGGCAGGTTGACCATGGCCAGGATCTCGCCGGTGGTCACGTCCATGATCACCATCGAACCGCCCGCTGCCTTGTTGGCCACCAGCGCGTTGCGCAGTTCCTTGAACGCCAGGTACTGGATGCGGCGGTCGATGCTGAGGGTCAGGTCCTTGCCCGGCTCAGCGGCGCGCAGCAGATCGCTCTCGACGGTCTCGCCCTTGCGGTTGCGGATCACCCGCTTCGCACCGGCCTTGCCGCGCAGCCATTCGTCGAACGCCAGCTCCAGGCCTTCCTGGCCGCGGTCGTCGATGTTGGTGAAGCCCAGCACGTGCGCCATCGCTTCACCCTGCGGGTAGAAGCGGCGGAACTCGCGCTGCGCGGCCACGCCCGGAATCTTCAGCGCGACCACCTTCTCTGCCTCGTCCGGATTGATCCGGCGGCGCAGGTACATGAATTCCTTGTCCGACTTCTGCGACAGGCGGCTGCTCAGCTCATCCACCGACATGCCGACCGCCTGGGCCAGCTCCGGGATGCGCTCGGGCGAACGCAGCAGGTCCTGCGGATTGACCCAGATCGAGGCGACCGGCGTGGATACCGCCAGCGGCTCGCCGTTGCGGTCGGTGATCATGCCGCGCGAGGTCTTGATCGGCAGCTCGCGCAGGTAACGGGCCTCGCCCTGGCGCTGGTAGAAGTCGCTGTTGATGATCTGCACGTAGGCAGCACGACCGACCAGCGACACCGAGCACAGGCCGAGCGCGAGCGCGACCCAGCGCAGGCGCTGGCGCAGGTTGAAGGCATTGCGCGGGCGGTTGCGGCCGGCCTTGCTCATGGCCGCACCACCACGATGTCGGCGGCCTCGGGGAACTTCATGCCGAGCTTCTCGCGGGCGATGCGATCGACACGGTTGGCCTCGGCCAGGGTCGCCTGCTCCAGCTGCAGTCGGCCGAATTCCAGGTTGATGTCATCGCGCTTGCGCTCGGCGCGCGACAGTTCGATGAACGTCTGCCGATGACGGTGACGCACGAACACGACGCCGATCGCCGAGGCCACGGTGGACGCCAGCAGGATGATCAGCAGCAGCCGGCTCATGCGTCGGCCTCCCGCTTCTGCGCCACGCGCAGCACGGCGCTGCGCGCACGCGGGTTGGCGGCCAGTTCCTCGTCGGTAGCCTTGATGGCACCGCCGATCAGGTCCAGCGTCGGCACGAACGCCACCGCCTCAGGCAAGCGGCGGTTGGCCGGCGGCGCCTTGGCCAGGCGGTTCATGTACTGCTTGACGATGCGGTCTTCCAGCGAATGGAAGCTGATCACCGCCAGCCGGCCACCGGGCTTGAGCCGCTCCACCGCCGCATCGAGCCCGGCTTCCAGATCGGCCAGCTCGCGGTTGATGTGGATGCGGATGGCCTGGAAGCTGCGCGTGGCCGGGTGGATCTTGTCTTTCCCACGCGGCATCACCGAGGCGATCAGCTCGGCCAGTTCGGCGGTGCGGGAGAAGGGCTGCTTCTCGCGGCGGGCCACGATGGCACGGGCGATGCGGCGGCTCTGGCGTTCTTCGCCATAGGTCCACAGCACGTCGGCAATTTCGCGCTCTTCCACGCGGTTGATCCACTGCGCGGCGCTTTCACCGCTGTCCGGGTCCATGCGCATGTCCAGCGGGCCGTCCTTGCCGAAGCTGAAGCCACGTTCGGCCACGTCCAGCTGCGGCGACGACACGCCCAGGTCGAACAGCACGCCGTCCAGGCCTTCGGCCGTCGCATCCCACTGCAGCAGCTGGGCGAAGCTGCCACGGAAGATGGACACGCGCGGGTCCGGCGCGAAATCGCGCTCGGCAACGGCGATGGCTTCCGGATCCTTGTCCATGACCAGCAGGCGCCCCTCGGGACCGAGCTGGGTGAGCACGCCACGTGCATGACCGCCACGACCGAACGTGCCATCCAGATAACGTCCGTTTTCGATCACCCTCAGGCCTTCAAGGACCTGGGTGTACAGGACCGGCAGGTGCACCGCCGGCGACTGCGACACCGGAAGGTGACCGGTCTGCGCTTCTGGGCGCATCCGGGCACCCCGGCTCACAACTTCAGGTCGAGCAACCCATCACCCAGATCCTCGTCAGACAACGTCTGCTGGATCAGGGCCCGATGCGCCTGCTCGCTCCACAATTCGAACTTGTCGCCCATACCGAGCAATACCGCCTTCTTCTCAATGCCCACCGCACCGCGGTGGCTGGCGGGGATGCTGATGCGACCGTTGCCGTCCAGTTCCAGATGGGCGGCCGAGCCGACCAGCTTCTGCTGCAACAGGCGCACGACGCGCTGGGTGTTGGGCTTGGACATGACGTCGTCGCGGACCCGCTCCCATTCCGACTCTGCATACAGCCACAGGCAGCCGGCTTCGAACGGGTTGTAGGTCAGCACGAGACGGTTGTTGCTGGCGCGCGCGACGAGGTCGCGGTAAGCGGTGGGAACCGCCATGCGCCCTTTATCGTCAACTGTGATGGCCGTCTCGCCCTGGAACACGACGCGTGCACCTATCCTTCGCCCGGTGAAACATTGAACCACGAAAACCCACAAAACACCCGGATTTCCCTCTGATGCCCACCTTAGCAGCGGCCGAAGGGTTGTCAACAACTTTTCAGCGGGGAAATCGCCAGCCGCATCAATGGCTTGCAACAACCTTTAGAGAATTGTTCAAGGCTTATCCACAAGTTGCTGATCCGTCTCAATTTTTGAGATTGAACGGAAGTTCAGGGCTGTGGACAAGGCGTGAAACATTGCCCGCGCATTCATCCGGAACCGGCCGGAAACGCCGCCGGACTGCGCAAACGATGCACAATGAGGCCATGTGCCTGCTCGCTCTTGGCTGGATGCACCACCCGCGCTGGCGGCTGGTGATGACCGGCAACCGTGATGAGTTCCACGCCCGCCCGACCGCGGCGCTGGCCCCCTGGCAGGATGAGACCTCCGTCATCGGAGGGCGCGACCTGCGCTCCGGCGGTGGCTGGGCCGGCGTCGGCGCCGGCGGCCGCACGGCCGTGGTCACCAATGTCCGTGATCCGCTGGCCGCACAGACCGGCCCGTCCCGGGGTGCACTGGTGGCCGACTTCCTGCGCGGCCGCGACTCCGCCGCCGTGCATATCGACCGGCTGGCCACCGTGGCGGGCGCGTATGCACCCTTCAACCTGCTGCTGGCCGATGGCGACAGCCTGGAGTACCTCGGCAACCACCCCGCCGAGCGCCAGAGCCTGGGCCCGGGTGTGCATGGCATGTCCAACGGCGCGCTGGACGCGCCCTGGCCGAAGACCCGCAGGTTGATGGCTGCGCTGTCGGCGTGGCTGCAGGCCGGCGATGAGGACCTGGCCCCGCTCTGGAAGGCCCTGGCCGACGAACACCGCCCCGCCGACAGCGACCTGCCCGACACCGGCATCGGCCTGGAACGCGAGCGCTGGCTGAGCCCGGCCTTCATCCGCGGCGACGATTACGGCACCCGCGCCAGCACCGTGCTGCTGATCGACGCCGGTGGCCACGGCGAGATCCACGAGCGCCGCTTCGGCCCGCAGGGTGCAGCCAACGGACAGAGCCACGTCATTTTCTGACCCGGTAGTGCCGGCCGCCGGCCGGCATCTCTTTCCAGCAGGGTAGTGCCGGCCGCTGGCCGGCAACCTCCGGATTTTCGGGCAGGCCACGCAGCTGCCGGCCAGCGGCCGGCACTACCCGCTCCAGGACTGCCAACGGCGTCATTCAGCTTCCCGGCGCAGCGCCTTCTCGCCCGCGCCACAGGGCCTGCGCCGCTGCGGTCATCCCACTGTGCCCTTTTTGCGTCTCGCACTGTGTCTATAAATGCCGCCCGCAACCTCCCAAGGTGGTCATGCCCGGCGCCATGCCGCGCGATCCACATCCACATGGAGGCCCCATGCGCCGTACCCTCATCCTGCTCGCCACCCACCTGCTCACCCTCGGCCTGGGCTTCGGCCTGGGCATCTACCTGCTGCCGATCCTGATCGCTCCCGATGACCCGCCGGTCGCGAA
The DNA here is from genome assembly GCF_059368315.1 of Stenotrophomonas sp. YJH_SMC_119. Classification (NCBI taxonomy): domain Bacteria; kingdom Pseudomonadati; phylum Pseudomonadota; class Gammaproteobacteria; order Lysobacterales; family Lysobacteraceae; genus Stenotrophomonas; species Stenotrophomonas sp. YJH_SMC_119. The sequence goes on from NZ_JCAFRP010000008.1 coordinate 154,633, forward strand.
GGTGCAGGCGGCAATGGGCGACGCCCGCTACCACACCACCTTCCGTCGCCACCTCAAGGGCAGCGACGCGGTGCACTGGGCCGAAGGCAAGGTCAGCGTCAGCGCCCGCCAGGTCGCGTTCGACGGCAAGATGGGCCCGGGGCCGGACTACAAGGTCTACCTGGTCCGCGACTTTGTCGACAACAAGGCCGATTTCCTGAAGATCAAGGCGCAGGCACAGCGCATCGGCGAGGTGAAGACCTTCAACCGCTTCCTGGTGGAGGTGCCTGCGAACGTGGACGTGGACGACTACACCACCGTGGTGGTGTGGTGTGAACGGTTCGAGCAGTTCATCTCCGCCGGGCAATACCGTACGCCGGGTTGAGGACCGCGCGACGTCGAGGTAGTGCCGGCCGCTGGCCGGTATTCTGTCCGCCGCTGCTGGCAGCGTGAATCTGCCGGCCAGCGGCCGGCACTACCGATGCGCGGTTCACGCATATGGAAGCACGCATGTAGAAGAAAGAGGCGGAGCCGGCCGATAAGCCGGGTTCTGTCGTGGACAGTCATTCCTCTAGGCGTTACGTCACCGCAACGCTCAAGCAACCTACCCGGATCCAACGCGGGCCGCGCCAAAGGATCCCTATTTGGTCTTGCTCCAGGTGGGGTTTGCCGTGCCGGTCTGTTGCCAGACTCGCGGTGCGCTCTTACCGCACCATTTCACCCTTACCGGCCTTCCGAAGAAGACGTAGGCGGTATCTTTCTGTTGCACTTTCCGTCGGCTTGCGCCGCCCAGGCGTTACCTGGCACCTTGCCCTATGGAGCCCGGACTTTCCTCGGCACCCCCGAAGGGATGACGCGACTGTCTGGCCGGCTCCGCCAGCGCATATTCTAGCGCACGCACGTCCTTCCTGCCGTGCCGATCGCGGCGTCCGGTTCATCCATCCACGCATGGCGTGGATCTACCGATGTCGCTGCCCTGGTGGGTGCAGATTCCGATCTGGTGGGTGCGGACCTTGGTCCGCACGATCCATCAACTCCCGTACAACGCCTTGCGCGGTGCACCGGTCAACTCGGCGGCGAGCTTGGCGGCGGTCGACGGCGGCAGGTGCTCGCTCAGCTTCGCGTAGACGCGGCGACCATGCGCCAGCTGCGCTTCCTCGTCGTCACCAGCACCCTGCACCATCACCACGAACTCGCCCTTGCGCTGGTTCTCGTCGGCTTCCACCTTGGCCAGCAGTCCCGCCAGATCACCATCGAGCACGGTCTCGAACAGCTTGGTCAGCTCGCGTGCCAGCACTGCCGGGCGCTCGCCGCCGAAGATCGCCGCCATGTCGGCCAGCGATTCGGCGATGCGGTGCGAGGATTCGTAGAACACCATCGTGCGCACTTCGCCGGCCAGCGCCTGCAGGCGGTCGCGACGGCCACTGGCCTTGGCCGGCAGGAAGCCCTCGAAACTGAAGCGGTCGCTGGGCAGGCCCGCCACGCTCAGCGCGGCAATGGCGGCGCAGGCACCGGGAATCGGGCTGACCTTGATGCCGGCCGCACGGGCAGCACGCACCAGGCGGAAGCCGGGGTCGCTGACCAGCGGGGTGCCCGCATCGCTGACCAGCGCCAGCGATTCGCCCGCCTGCAGGCGCGAGACCAGGCGTTGCGACAGGGCCTCTTCATTGTGTTCGTGCAGGGCCACCAGCGGCTGCTGGATGCCGAAATGGGACAGCAGCTGGCCGCTGCGGCGGGTGTCCTCGGCACAGATGGCCGCCACCGAGCGCAGCACCTCCTGCGCGCGCGGGCTCAGATCGGCCAGGTTGCCGATCGGGGTGGCGACGACGTACAGGGTTGGGACACTCATTTCAGCGGTACTCACGGGGCAAGGGTAGAATCGTAGCGTGTACCCGGCCAAGGCCGCTGCCCTCATCGCATGGACCCGATCATGAACAAGCCCGCCGCACGGATCTCCGCCCTGTCGTTGTCGCTGATGCTGCTGGCCGGCTGTGCCACCACCAGCCTGACCAGCGCGCCCGAATCGCCGGCCCAGAGCCAGGCGCTGGCGCTGATCGAACAGGGCAAACCGCGCGACGCCGCCCTGCAATTGGAAGCGCTGGCCGCAACCCTGAAAGGTGGCGCCCGCAGCAACGCCCTAGCCGATGCCGCCTGGGCCTGGCACCTGGCCGGCGACAGCGCTCGCGCGCGCAGCCTGCTGGGCCAGCTCACCGCCCGCCAGCTGACCGGCGCCAGCCTGCAGCGCTACCAGCTGACCGGCGCCGAGCTGGCACTGGCCGACAAGCAGCCGGCGCAGGCGCTGGCACTGCTGAAGGACAGCGGCGACAACGTACTGCCGGCCCTGCGCACGCGCTGGTACGTGGCACGCGCGAATGCCCTGCAAGGCACCGGCGACAGCTTCGGCGCCGCCGCCGAGCGCGCCCGCGCGCACGCCAGCCTGACCGGCAGCGCCCGCAGCGAAAACCAGGCCGCCATTGCCGGCCTGCTCGGCACGCTCGACGACGCTACCCTGCGCAGCCGTGCCGCCGCCCTGCCGGCCAACGACCCGCTGTACAACTTCGCTGGCCGTGCGCTGATCGCACGCGGCCTGCCGCTGCCGCGCCCGTTCGACCGCGACGGCGCCGCCCAGTTCGATACCAGCAAGCGCCCGCCGGCGATGAGCGACGGTTACCGCCCGCCGGCCAAGCTGGCCGTGCTGCTGCCGCTCAGCGGCCGCCTGGCCACCGCCGCGCAGCCGGTGCGCGATGGCCTGCTCGCCGCCTACTACGGCGAGACCCGCCGCCGCCCGGACATCAACTTCATCGACACCGCCGGTACCCCGGCCGGTGCGCTGGCCGCATATGACAAGGCCGTCGCCTCCGGTGCCGACTTCGTGGTCGGTCCGCTGGGCCGCGACGAAGTGGACGCGGTGTACGGCCGCCAGCAGCTGCAGGTGCCGGTGCTGGCACTGAACCGTGGCAAGGACGCGCCGCCGGCCGGCAGCGCCGGTTTCTCGCTGGCGCCGGAAGACGACGGCATCGTCGCCGCCGAATACCTGCGTGGCCGCGAGCGCGGCAAGGCGCTGGTGATCAACAGCGCCGACGATACCGGTCGCCGTGCCGCCGCCGCCTTCGCCCAGCGCTTCGCCCAGCGCGGCGGCCAGGTGGTGGCCACGGTCGGCGTCAGCGATGCGGTTGGCGATGTCGGTGCGCAGGTGCGCAATGCCGGCCAGGTCGATGCCGTGTTCCTCGCCGTGCGCGCCCCGCAGGCTCGCCTGCTGGCGCCGCAGCTGGCGCTGGCCGGTGCCGGTGGCGCCACCCGCGTCGGCACCTCGCAGCTGACCGTCGGCAGCGGCAAGATGGAAGAAGACGTGGCGCTGGACGGCATCGTCTACCCGAACGAAGCCTGGAACGTGCGCAGCGTGTCGGGCCTGCCGTCGGCCAGCCAGGTCGCCAGCACCCTGCCCAGCGCACGCGGTGCGGCCGGCCGCCTGTTCGCCTTCGGCGCCGATGCCTGGAAGATCACCGCCTACCTGGACAAGCTGTCCAACGAAGGTGGCCTGGACGGTGCCACCGGCACCCTGTTCCTGGACAGCAACGGCAACATCCTGCGCCAGCCGGCCTGGTCCACCTTCAATGGCGGCCGGCCGATGCCGATCGTCGGTGGTCGCTGAGCGCAGCCAACGGGGCTCGGCGGTGGAAGCCGCCGCCGAGCAGCATCTGCAACGGGCCGGACTGCAGCCGCGTGCGCGCAACGTGCGTTATCGTGGCGGTGAGCTGGACCTGGTGATGGACGACGCCGGCACCGTGGTGTTCGTGGAAGTGCGCTATCGCGCGCGATCGGATTTCGGTGGCGGCGCGGCCTCGGTGGATGTGCGCAAGTGTCGGCGCCTGGCACATGCCGCATTGTTGTACCTGCAGGACCATCCCGCGCTGGCCGATGCGCCGTGCCGCTTTGATGTGGTGGAAGCTACGGGCGAGCCGCCGCAGTTGCAGTGGCTGCGCGATGCGTTCCGGTTGGATGATTGCTGATGGCTACCGTTTGCTTTGGTAGAGGCCGACCTTGGTCGGCGCTTCTGTGCCAACCAAGGTTGGCAGCTACCAGAGCGCAGCCTGGCCGGCACGACCATGGTGCGTGACTGATGCCTTCGATCATCACCCATGCCGCTGTGCCTCTGGCGCTGTGGTGCGCCGCGGATCGTGGCCGCATTCCGGCATGGCTGCTGGCCGCCGGTGTGGTCGCCGCGATGCTGCCCGATGCCGATGTACTGGCCTTTGCCCTGCATATTCCCTATGCCGATGCGTTCGGCCATCGCGGTGCCAGCCATTCGTTGTTGTTTGCCGGGGTGTTGGCCGCATTGGCGGCGTTGTGGTCTGCATTGTGCCAACCCAGGTTGGCACCTACCAAGGCGCGGCCAACGGTGGCATCGACCATGCAAGCCACCGTGTTCGTCTTCATCTGCGCGGCCAGCCATCCCCTGCTCGACGCCATGACCTCCGGCGGCCTTGGCGTTGCCCTGGCCTGGCCGTGGAGCGAACAGCGCTTCTTCGCCCCGTGGCGGCCGATCCGCGTTTCACCGTTTGCCCCGCAGTTCTTCAGCGCGCGCGGCATCGCTACCCTGCTCTCTGAACTGCGCTGGGTCTGGCTGCCGCTGGCCGGCGCCGTTGTTGCCTGGAAACTGATCCAACCCGCTCCTGCTGCCCCACGAGATCTGTCATGAGTACTGCCCTGCCCGCCGCATTGATTGCCGAACTGTCTGCCCTGCTGGGCGCGGAGGGCTGGCGCATGGATGACAACGCGCTGGAGGCGAACGCGCAGGACAACTCGTGGCGCCACCAGCGCCCCGCTGCCGTCGCGCTGCCCGCCAGCGTCGAACAGGTGCAGGCACTGGTGCGTGCCTGTCGCGTGCATGGCGTAGCGCTGGTCGCGCGCGGCGCCGGCACCGGCACCACCGGTGCAGCCGTGCCGTTGCCGGGCAGCATCGTGTTGTCGTTCACCCGCATGGACCGCATCGTGGAGATCCGTGCCGGTGATCGCTGCGCCGTGGTGCAGCCCGGCGTGCTCAATGGAACGCTGCAGCAGGCGCTGGCGCCACATGGCCTGTTCTGGGCACCGGACCCATCCAGCGCGGAGATCTGCAGCGTGGGTGGCAACCTGGCCTGCAACGCCGGTGGCCCGCGCGCGGTGAAGTACGGCACCAGCCGCGACAACGTACTCGGTCTGGTCGCCGTCACCGGCACCGGCGAGGTGATCCGCTGCGGTGGTGCCTACACCAAGGATTCCACCGGCTACGACCTCACCCACCTGCTGGTGGGCAGCGAAGGCACGCTGGCGCTGATCGTGGAAGCCACCCTCAAGCTCACTCCGCTGCCGGTCAGCCAGGCCGGGCTGCGCGTGTTGTACCGCGATGCGGATGCCGCCGCAGCCGCCGTGTCGCGGTTGATGTCGCAGCCGGTGGTACCCACCCGCCTGGAATTCATGGACGCACGCAGCCTGGAGCTGCTGCGGCTCAATGGCGCCGATGTTCCGGAGGCCGGTGCGATGCTGCTGGTCGAGGCCGATGGTGACCACGACACCCTGCCCTATCTGTTGCAGGCATTGGCCAGCGCCGCCGAAGGCGACGGCATGATCGAGCTGGACGTGGCGATGGAAGGCCGCGCGCGCGACCAGCTGTGGGCGGCGCGCAAGGCGCTGTCGCCGGCACTGCGGACGGTCGCGCCCGGCAAGATCAATGAAGACGTGGTGGTGCCAGTGTCGCGCATTCCGGAACTGGTGGCCGGTGTACAGGCATTGGCGCGCGACTACACGCTGACCATCGTCACCTTCGGTCACGCTGGCAACGGCAACCTGCACGTCAACATTCTTTACCACCCGGACGACGCCGACGAGAACGCACGCGCGCATGCCGCACTGCCGAAGATCTTCGAACTGACGCTGTCACTGGGCGGCACGCTGTCCGGCGAGCATGGCATTGGTTTGGCCAAGCGCGATTTCATGGCCCAGGCGTTCAGCCCGGCCACGCTGGCGACGATGCGCGCGATCAAGGCCGCGCTGGACCCGGACGGCATCCTCAATCCAGGCAAGGTGCTGCCGCTGGCATAGGCCGCGTGCACTCCTTTAGGGCCGAGCCCATGCTCGGCTGCTCGTCGACCCGGTCCCGATCAAGCCCGCGCTGCGCGTGGCAAGCCGAGCGTGGGCTCGGCTCTACAAGGACTTGTCGCTTGCACTATCGATCAGCGTCTGCCGGAAGCTGGGCAGCAGCACGCGGTTGCCATGCCCACTCAGGTGATCATTGTCGAAGAACAGCGGTTCACCCTCTTCCACCGCCGAGCAGGTCTGCGGCCCGCACAGCAACGGTAGCGGGTCCCACACCGTGAGCCATGGATAGCGCGCCGCCAGCTCGGCCAGCAACGCCATCTGCGGCGCGCGCAGCCTTTCCAGATCGGCACGCGGCATGCTCAGGCCACCGGCACAGGCAGGATTGCGGCGGTTGAACCAATCCGAACAACGGTAGGCCCCGGCCTTGAACAACGGCAGCGGTGCATCCACAACCACGTGCACGGCCAGCTCCTGCAAACGCCCAAGAACACGATCAGCCTCGTCACGCGCGGCCTGTGCATGGGCCGGGGTGCGCTCGTCCAACAGCTGTTGATAGATCTGTTGTGCATCCTGGCGCTGCCAATCGAACCCACGCAGCTCCGGCATGCGCAATGCTGCCAGCAGCACGATGTCACCCGGACGCGCCTCACGCTCGATATTCGACAATGCGTTTTCAATGAAGTCCCGACAGTCGGCCGGGCTGGCCCGCAGTAGATTGACGAAGCTGCAACCACCGCGGTCATCCTGGCGCATCTCCATGCCGGTCTGGCGCGCGACCATGCTGGTCATGGTGCGGTAGGCCGCCGCATGCGAATCCCCCACCACGAACAGGCGCCGCCCTTCGAGCGCCGGCGCGCTCACCGGCTCCAGCGACCGCCATGCGGGATAGCGACGCGCCTGCCATGCGTAGCCATCGCGGGTAACGCTGAGCGAGATCTGCTCGTGGTATTCCACCGTAGCCCACGCGCCTGCGCCGCATAGCGCGACCACTGGCAGCCCCATCGCCAGCACCTTGGCCGGTGCCAGCCGCAGCAGCGGCGCCGCACTGCGCAGCGGGCGCTCGATGAAGTGGTAGGACGCGGCCGACACCGCCAGCAGCAGTACCGGATACAGCCACAGCGCAGCACCGTGCAGGCCGCAGGTCCAGCGCAGCAGCACCAGCAGCGGCCAATGCCACAGGTACAGCGAGTAGGACAACCGGCCCAAGTAGGCCAGCGGTGCGCAGCCCAGCGCACGCCCAATGCGCGATGTATCCGGTGCCGACACGCTCGCCAACAGCATCAACGTACCGGCCACGGTGGCCAGCACGCCCGGAACCGGCATCGCCAGCTGCGGTGCGATCACCACGCCTGCACCCAGCAGCACCAGACCGATCACTGCAACCGCATCACCGTTCCGGCCCAGCGTACGCGTGCGCATCCACTGGTACAGCAGCGCGCCCGCAGCCAGCTCCCAGAACCGCGCCGGCAGCAGGTAGAACGCTGCCGCCGGTGCCGTCTGCGCCTGCCAGCCTGCCCACGCCAGCGACAGCAGGGTGAGCACCGGCAACAGCCAACGCGACCACGGCCAGCGCTCACGCCCGCGCAGCCACACGAAGAACAGCAGCGGGAAGACCAGATAGAACTGCTCCTCCACGCCCAGCGTCCACGTGTGCAGGAACGGATTGAGTTCCGCACCGGGCGAGAAATAGTCGTCCTGCTGGCCGGCCAGCACGATGTTGCTGAGGCCGACCAGCGCGGCCCAGCCGGTCTGGTCGAACTGCTCATTGCGCCACGCGCGGGGAATGAACAGTGCCGACAGCACGAAGGTCGCCATCAGCATCACCAGCAACGCCGGCAACAGGCGCAGCACGCGACGCCGATAGAAGTCGAGCAGCACCGCGCCCAGCGACGCATGCGTACGGGAGGCCAGCGACTGGCTGATCACGAAACCGGACACCACGAAGAACAGGTCCACGCCGGTGAACCCCCCGGGCAGCCACGTGGCGTTGGTGTGGAAGACGACGACGGCCAGCACCGCCACTGCACGCAGGCCGTCGATGGCAGTGTTGTGCGAACGTTCGGAAGGGGACATGCGCGTGGTCAGTAGCGAGCGATCCGGCAGCATCGCCACCGGCTGCACAGTCACTCAATGGACAATCACGACAGATGGGGCCTTCGTTCAGATACAGTCAAGACTTCGATCCTGCCATCTGCTTCTCCGCGCGGTGTACCCCAGTCGACTGACGACCATTCCCCCCTCGCCGGCACATCGGCAAGGCGAGATAGGTCGTCATTGCCGTACGCGCACGTCATCCGGCATGGAGGTGAAGCATCCATTCGCAATGGCAAGCTCATTGGAACCTGAGTTCTTCCCCATGCAGCGACTGGATGAAGACTACTGGTAGGTTGCTGTGATGGTGATCTCGGTCTGCACCGAGCCCGCGTTGATACCACTGGTGGAGGGCAGGTAGTAGCCCGCACGCAGCGTGTAGCTGGCCGTCGCGCCAGTCACTATGACAGGAATGTCCTTGTCTCCCTTCTTCAGAGGTGTCGATCCGCTCGCGCCTGCCAGCAGCACAATGGAAAGGCCCTTGGCGGGCTCGCTCGTCGCCGTGTTTTTCCACCGCAGGGCATCGCCCTCCGCAGCGGTCCCGTCAAAGGAAAGCAGTGCCTTGGTGACGCCGATGCATCCGGTGAAATTCAGATTGCTGGTCTTGAGATTGTTGTTGCCCACATTGAGTGCATCGGCCTTGACGCTGTCGAGCGTGATGGCGGGGGTGGCCAGCGCACAGGTACCCGGCAACACTCGGCCACTGATGGAAAGTGTCTGGCTGCTGGCCGGCGATGCGGCCATCAGCAATGCAAGCATGGCCGGCAGATGACGGTACTGATCGATCATGGAGATTCTCCTGGAGCAAGCGAAGATTGAATGTCAGGACCTGGAATCGCGGTCTCTACCCGCAACCCGGCGTCGCCCATTGGCGTGCACAGCGCCTGGGTCCAGGACAGGCCATAGGCGTCAGGCTTGGCGGGCATGCGGTACAGCAGTCGACAGCGGCTGGGGCCATCGGCATCGACGATCAATGCTCCTTCATCCTGGGCACCGCGCAGATGAATCACGCCCCCCTGCCCAACGGCTCCGCGCGGCGTGCCGTTCTCCTCCTGCACGCGCGCGGCAAACGGCAACGGCTGCCCAAGCGCGTCCGTCGCATCGATGAACAAGGAGCGCTCGCGTCGCACTTCGAACGGAACACGTACGATGCTGCCCGCTGTCGGCGCGATGCGCCGGGAGGTCTGTAGGAGTTCCACTTCCAGCGGCAAACCGGACGGGTCAAGATCAATGCGGTTCCAGCGGTAAGGGCTGATGTGCGGCAGCAGCGCATAACCACGGCGATCAACACGGAGATCAGCACCGGCTCCGATGCGGGCGCCGTGCGCGCCGGGCGCCTGCACCAGCGCAAATCCCTCTCCCACTGGCTGCCCCAGGGTGATCCCACCACGGTGCAAGGCGATGCTGCCAGCGGCCCCCAGCGTGTGACTGCTGAAATGCCCGGCTCGGGTGAAGCCCGCGCTGAGATGTGCGTAGCGGCCTTGATAATCGGCGAATGCAGTGCTGCTGCGTACCCCGCCCGCCCGCTGCTCTCCAGACAGTGAATAGTTGAGCGCGCGACGCTCTCCCACCGCACCTGTCAGGCTCAGCTGGGCCTGGCCTCCACCGTCAGAGCGACCCACGCGGGTGCTGGTCCGCTGCGTGCTGCCGTGGGATCCCAAGGGCAGACTGACCGTGAGGTCGTAGCGGGTGTCCTGACGACCGTTTCCCTGCCGGAAACGCATGACGGATACGCCGTAGTTGACCTTCCCCGCAACGGTATTGAAGCTCAGCTGCAGATCATTCTGGCGCTGCGTGCTGTCCCAGTACGCGACGTGGCCGCCGTCGAGATGCAGGCTGCTGCGCTCCCCGATCCTCTGTGAGAAGTTCAGCTGGTAGCGCTGGCGCGCACGTCCCACTGGATGCCACTCGTCCGGGCGGGCCGTTGCCAGATCGTGCAGCGTGAGGAAGCCCCGGGTGCTGTAACGATACGCCGCAAGCCCGAAGTTGGTGCCACTTTCTGCCAGGTAGCGCTGATAGTTCACCCGGTAGCTGTTGCCGATCAGGGGCCGCCCGTCCGCCTGGCGGGCGCGCGAATGGGTGACGTCCATGCCCAGCGCGCCGACAGGAGTGTTGACCGCCACCCCCAGCAGGCCGGCACCGTATCCTTCAGCCAGCTGCAATCCCCCGAGAGCTGTCAGTCGATTGTTCAGTCCATGCGCATGGGTGGCCTCGGCGAAGCCCAGCCGCTGCAGGACGTGACGGCCTCTTAGTGCACCGGCGGTCACGCTTGAGCGGGACGTACCCGCGCGCAGCGCCTGTGGCACCGCCGAGAAGCTGACGGTGAACTGCTGCTGCCGGCCATCGGCTTCCACTACGATCACCTGCAGGTCACCACCAAAGTTGGTGGGATACAGATCGTCTATCGCGAACGGCCCTGGAGCGACGTTTACTTCATGGATGACAACACCGTCCTGCTCGATGCGCACCACTGCACTGCTGTCGGCAATGCCACGTACCACCGGTGCATATCCGCGCAGTGAATCAGGCAGCATCCGTTCATCACTGGCGATACGCACCCCCGTGAACGGCACACTGTCAAACAGCTGCCCACTGGTGTTGCCCTCACCCAGCAACAGCTGGCTGTTCCACCCGGGAATGTCACGCTGGGCGTAACTGTTGATGGTGGTACGGCGCACCTGCCCCCGCGCATGGTTGAAGGCGGTGCGATGGCGGAAGCGCCAGCTCCCGATGTTCGCACCCATGCGCAGGCCGAGGTGGCTGCGATCGACGCCTGCACTACGGCCATGGCTGGCGCTGTAGTCCACGAACAGGGCGTTGATGCCTGGATCACGTAGCTCAACCGGCACCAGGCCTCGTGCCGCCCTCGCCTGTGCAGCCTGCGGCACGGAGATCAGCAGCTGCAGCGTGCCGCTGTCGAATGTCACTGTTGCCCCCGCGATCACGGACGGCAGGTCGATACAACCCGTTGCCCGCTCCAGCGCCATTCGATAGGTGGCCTGCAGTTCCAGCTCCCGCAGCAGATCCGCAGACAGGCAGGCACCCGCCCGGTCAGGGTCGTCGCCCGCTACGAAGGTGATGTCGCGTGTCTGCAGGTACTGGCCGTTGACCAGCACATCAACGCGGTAGTCGCCTGCGGGCATGGGGTTGCCGCGCACATAGCGACGCATATCGATGGTTCGCCCACCCACGAGGAAGCCGTCACTGAATTCAAGGCCCGTTTCGGTCTCCGCGTGGGCAGGTAACGCCAGTCCCGACAGAGCGAATGCCATGGCCGATGCAAGCCGTGAAGCACACAGACCTGGACGCGGCGTAGTGGAAGGGATCATGCCCGCATTCCATTCATGCGCGACGCACCTCAGTAGTAATCTGCCAGCAACGTTGCTTCACCACGTATCGATCCGGTGCGCAGCGTCCCGGTCGTGCGCAGGTAGCGCGCACTGAATGGAACCGGCAGGGTACTGCCTGATGCGGCGCCATGGGTCCAGGGGGCTTTCATCCGCACAGGATTCCCTCCACTGAGGATCTGCACTGCCACACCATTGGCGGTACTGCCCGGCGCCGCCTTCAGCGTGTTTGACGTGCTGGCAGGATCGTGAACGTCCACCAGCTCCAGAACCAGTCGGCGCCCGGAGGCGGCACAGCTGACGCGCACATTGAACGACTTCTCGCCCGCGCTGCCGTTGCGCTGCAGGGTTACCGCGTCCACCGGATCCAGGTCGACGTTCTGCGGAGTGACCGCGCAGGTCTGGGCACGAAAGCGGAAGCCAAGGTTGAAACGATGGAACCCACCCGTGCCGCCAGACGTCGTGCGCAGGGAGCCCGCAGGCCGGCGGGCCACGTCGTGCATTGGTCCGCCCCGTGAGAACGCGATGACCTGCATGGTGACGTTCTTTCTTGCTCCATTCAGCGAGTACCGGCTCGGAACACCGTCGCGCAGCGGAACGCCACCTTCCTCGACCTCCTCGATCGGGCATTCGGGATCGGATATTTCGCAGCCACCATAGCTGTAGCTGAAGGCCAACAAGGGCGAGGTGGAATCCATTTCGTAGGCGGCAATGGCACGGCTCCCCCAGGGCACGTCGCGAACGTACTTCATTCCAGACAGCTGAAGCAGCTCCTCCATCTGCGTTTCGCCTGCATCGCAGACCAGCGTCAGCGATCCAGATCGGAATCCCAGAGTGACATCGGCGCGCTCGGTAAAGGCGACGTCGAAAACGTGATCCAGCTGTGCGTCGCCCCCCGGTGCGCGGCAGGTCGCGCTCGCACTGAAAGCAACCGTCGCTCCCAACAGGGCGAGCCAGCCAGCGTATGCAGGACAGAGCGACATCATTGGCATCTACTGGGGCAAAGGCGGGGACACGCACCGTACGCGCTTGCCGAGCCATCGCCCATGCAGAAAGTTGCAATTGCCGCAATGACGGGCTTTTGCAACATTCTTCATATCGTTGGGGACTACACCCGGACAGACTCCCGCCAACCCACGACATCGCTGTCGTGCAGGATTCCATTGCAGAGAGAACAGTCCATGCCCCTTCAAACGCAACTGCTGTGCGGGGCCTTCCTGGCCCTGACGATTCCCTCCCTGGCCCACGCCGAGCGCCTGGAAATCACCGGATCGCTGGAAACGTCCACCTGTACGGTCGGCACGACCGGTGGCGCGATCACCGTGCCGATGGGCAAGGTTGATCTTGTCTCGGTGAACGCGGCAACACGTGCAGGCCAGAAGAACTTCACCATCAACCTTGACTGCAGCGGCTCCGGTGCCGCGCAGAAGGTTGGCGTCCGCTTCGGTGGTACGCAGCATGACAGCACCGGCAATCTCGCACTGACAGCGGCCTCGACAGCACGCAACGTCGGGGTTGCGCTGTATGACGCGGACGACAATCACCAGCGCATCGGTGATGACCCGACGCGGTGGCTGACGATTGCCGCCGGTGGCAGTGGACAGCTGACGTATAGCGCCTGGTACGCATCGCCCTCACAGAATGCGCAGGCCGGGCAGGCCAACGCATCCGGTGACTTCGTTGTTCTCTACGACTGACTTCCGTGGCAGCCTGGCCGGATGCGCCAGGCTGTCGTCGTCCAGCGAGGCGCCGCATGAAATTCTCATTCCTTTCGGGGCTGTCCGCGTTGCTGGCTGCCCTATTCGCCCTTCCCGGCCAGGCCGCCGTGACACTGCAGGGAACCCGCATCGTGCACGATGCCGCCAAGGGCCGCGATGTCACAGTGAAAGCGAGCAACGTCGGCGAGCAGCCTGCCATGACCCAGGTCTGGATCGACGATGGCGACAGCCACGCACGACCGGAAGATGTACGCACGCCCTTCCGGCTGACGCCGGCCGAACCGCGCCTGCTGCTGTCACAGCATGCCCAGGCATTTCGCATCACCTATGCACCGCGCCCCTCGGATCCGCCGGTGCCCATGGATCGCGAGTCGGTGTTCTACTTCAATCTGTTGGACATACCGCCCAAGCCTTCCGGAACTGCAGACCGCAACCTGCTTCAGTTCGCAGTGCGCACGCGGGTGAAACTGTTCCATCGCCCGGCAGGGCTGCCGGGCAATGCGCGCGATGCGGCAGCTGCCCTGCTGTGGTCCGGCGATGGCGATGGCCTGCAGGTGCGTAACCCAAGCGCGTACCACGTGTCGCTGAGTTCGTTGACGCTTGCCGACGGCCGCAGCGTCGAGGTGGACATGATCGCGCCGGGAGCACAGGTACGCTATGCACTGCCGGATGGCGCAGTCATCCCAGCGTCAGTGTCATTCACATGGCTGGATGACTACGGCACACCTCGCGATGCGGAAGCCCGCGTTGAGCGGTAGACCCGTGTCGCTGATGCAGAGCCGAGCTTGCGCCCACCTTTCATGTATTGCGTAGAAGCAGCCGAGCATGACTCGGCTCTACAGGATACGAATCGTGTGCAGACCTTTGCCGGTCACGCGAAGTGCTGGTAGCCGCCGTCGGCGGCTTCGCCATCCACGTGCACGCCTTGCCCTTCGGCAATGCGGCCGATGCGGGTGAGCGGCAGATCCAGTGATTCGGCCAGGTAATGCAGCGCATCGCGCTGGTCGGCGGCGGCGGTGAAGCACAGCTCGTAATCGTCGCCGCCACGCAGTGCGCACTCACGCGCGGCTTCACGACCGAGCAGCTCACGCAGTGCATTCGAAATCGGCAACAGATCGGCATCAACGTGTGCAGCCACTGCGCTGCGCATGGCGATGTGGCCGAGGTCCGCCAGCAGGCCGTCGGACACGTCCACCGCCGCATGCGCGAACGCACGCAGGCGCAGGCCGAGGGTGACGCGCGGCGTCGGCCGCAGCAGGCGCAGACGCAGGCTCTCGTAGTCGGCCAGCAACGTGGCGGTGGCCAGGTTCAGCGCGCCCTGCTGCCACAGGCGCAGCGCACCGGCGGCATCGCCCAGCGTGCCACTGACCCAGATGTCGTCGCCCACCTGCGCGCGGTCGCGGCGCAATGCCTGGCCACGGCCGACCTGTCCCATCGCAGTAACCGACAGCGACAGCGGGCCACGCGTGGTATCGCCACCAATCAGTGCAATGTCATGCTGGTCGGCGAGGGCGAAGAAGCCATCGGCGAAGGCCTCGATCCAGTCTTCAGAGGCTTCCGGCAGGGACAGCGCCAGCGTGCACCACGCCGGGCGCGCGCCCATCGCGGCGAGGTCCGACAGGTTGACCGCCAAGGTCTTCCAGCCAATGTCGAAGGCCCGGGTTTCCACCGGGAAATGCACACCGCTGTTGAGCGTGTCGGCGGTGACCACCAGCTGTTCGTTGGCCCGCGGCTGCAGCAGCGCAGCGTCATCGCCGATGCCGAGCAGGATGTCGTCGCGCTCGAGGGTGCGGGCGCGGATACGGTCTATGAGGGCGAATTCGGCCAGGGACATGGGGCGTTCCGGCGGGTTGCATGGATGGGCGGCGGGCGCGGATGCCGACCAGGTGAACCGGCTGGGGGGGGGGTAGAGTCGACTGTCAGTCGACTGCTCTCCGGTCCGACACTACGACTGCTGATCGAAAGGCAGTCGACTGACAGTCGACTCTACCGAAGCAGATTCCCGCGCCGTTCAATGAACGATGCGGGACGCAGCGGGTCAGTGACCCGATTCGACCTTGCGCCATTCCACGGCGGCACGATCCAGCACGCCGTTGACGTAGGTGTGGCCATGTTCGGAACCAAAGCGCTTGGCCGATTCGATGGCTTCGTTGATCACCACGCGGTACGGCACGTCCAGGCGATAACGCAGCTCGTAGCCGGCCAGGCGCAGCACCGCGCGCTCGATCGCGTCCACTTCCTCGATGCCACGGTCCAGGTACGGGCCGAGGGCTTCGTCAATATCACGACGGTTGTCGAGCACACCGTGCAGCAGCGCCTCGAAATACGCCAGGTCGGCGATTTCACGGGCCTGCTCGTGGGCGAACTGGGCGATCAGCGACTGGGCGTTGCCGCCAGAGATCTGCCAGGCGTAGATGGCCTGCACGGCGCGACGGCGTGCGCGCGAGCGCAGCACCGGGTCGACGCCATCGCGGCGGACGGGTTTACCGGAGGGCTTGCCCTGGGTGTTCTTGTTCATGGCAGCTGCTCCAGAAGGTTGACCATTTCCAATGCGGCGAGTGCGACTTCCTCGCCCTTGTTGCCGTGGCTGCCGCCTGCGCGGGCCTCGGCGTCTTCAACGCGTTCCACCGCCAGCACGCCGTTCAGCACCGGCACGCCGAAGTCCAGCTGCACGCGCATCAGGCCTTCGGCGCAGCGGTCGGCCACGTGTTCGTAGTGGCGGGTGTCGCCACGGATCACGCAGCCCAGGGTGAGGATGGCGGCGTGTTCATGGGCGGCGGCCAGGCGCGCGGCCACCAGCGGCAGCTCCCAGGCACCCGGCACGCGGATCACGTCGATGTTGGCTTCGGCGATGCCGTTGCCGGCCAGGCTCTGGCGGGCGCCGGCGACCAGCGTATCGGTGATGCGGGCGTTCCAGCGGCTGGCCAGGATGGCGAAGCGCGCCGATTCGGGAGTGCGAAGATCGCCTTCGTAGTGGCTCATATGCGGCTTGGGGGATTCGATTAAGGGGTAATTCTAGCGTGGATGGGTCCCGGCCGTGGCTGGCGGGGGCGCAAGGGCGTGCCGACCAACGGTCGGCACCCACCGGTGGCATGGGGTCGGCACCCACCGGTGGCATGGGGTCGGCACCCACCGGTGGCATGGGGTCGGCACCCACCGGTGGCATGGGGTCTGCACCCACCGGTAGTGCCGGCCGCTGGCCGGCAATTCCCATTACAGGGTGACCGCCTCCACCACTTCCAGGCCGTACCCGGCCAGGCCGATCTGGCGGCGCGGGGTGCCCAGCACGCGCAGCTTGCCCAGGCCCAGGTCGGACAGGATCTGCGCGCCGGCACCGTTGCGGCGCCACTGGCTCACGTCCTTGTCCTTGCCCGGTACCACCGGCGCCGGCTGCTGGCGCAGGCGGGCCAGCAGGGCTTCACCGTCGCGCGGGGCCTGCAGCACCACCATCACGCCGGCGCCTTCGGCATCGATCGCGCGCAGGGCATCGGTGGCAGCCACGCCGAAGTCGTCACGGCGCCAGTGCAGCAGGTCGGCCAGCGGATTCTCCACCTGCACGCGCACCAGGGTCGGGGTTTCCGCATCCGGCGTGCCACGAACCAGCGCGAAATGCAGGTCATGGGCGATGCGGTCACGGTAGGTCACCAGCTTGAACGGGCCGAACTCGGTGTCGATCTCGCGCTCGTCCACGCGTTCAACGGTCTTTTCGGTGGCCAGGCGGTAGGCGATCAGGTCGGCGATGGAGCCCATCTTCAGGCCATGCTCGCGGGCGAACACTTCCAGCTCCGGGCGGCGCGCCATGCTGCCATCCGGGTTCAGGATCTCCACCAGCACGCCGGCCGGTTCCAGCCCGGCCAGCATGGCCATGTCCACGGCGGCTTCGGTGTGGCCGGCGCGGGTCAACACGCCGCCCGGCTGGGCGATCAGCGGGAAAATGTGGCCCGGCTGGTGCAGGTCCGACGGCTTGGCGTTGGGCTTCACCGCGGTGCGGATGGTGTGGGCGCGGTCATGCGCCGAGATGCCAGTGGTGACGCCCTCGGCGGCCTCGATGCTGACCGTGAAGTTGGTCTGGAACTGGGCGGTATTGGCCTGCACCATCGGCGCCAGGCCGAGATCGGCGGCGCGGGTACGGTTCAGCGGCAGGCACACCAGGCCACGGCCATGGGTGACCATGAAGTTGATGTCGCTGGCCTTGACCAGCTCGGCGGCCATGATCAGGTCGCCTTCGTTCTCCCGGTCTTCGTCGTCGACGATGACGACCATGCGGCCCAGGCGGATGTCTTCCAGGATGTCCGGAATCGGGGCGAAATTCATGCGACATCTCCCTGTGGGTGCTGACCGTTGGTCGGCACACTGATCAGTCGTTCCACATAACGGGCGACCAGGTCGATTTCAAGATTGACCGCGCTACCCACGCCCGAGGCGGAGAAGGCGGTGTTGGCCACCGTGTGCGGGATCAGTGCGACTTCAAAGCCCTCATCGTCCACTTCGTTGACGGTGAGGCTGACGCCGTCCACGCAGATCGAGCCCTTCTTGGCGATGTAGCGGCGCAGCGCGGCCGGCGCGCCGAAACGCCAGCGCTGGGCACGTGCGTCTTCGTGGATGGACAGTACCTGGCCAAGGCCGTCGACGTGGCCGCTGACCAGATGGCCGCCGAGGCGGTCGGTCGGCCGCATGGCGCGCTCCAGATTGATGACCGCCCCTTCGCCCAGCTGGCCCAGCGTGGTCAGGCCCAGGGTCTCGGTGGAAGCATCGGCCTGGAAGCTGTTGGTGTCGAATGCGATGACGGTGAGGCAGACGCCGTTGATAGCAATGCTCTCGCCCATCTGCACGTTGTCGAACGGCAGATTCCCGACATTGAAGGTGAAGCGGACATCGCCGCCGATGGGTTCGCGTGCGACCAGACGGCCGACGCCTTCGATGATTCCAGTAAACAAGAAACGTTCTCCGCGAAAAGTGAGCGAAAAACGCCGCAAGGCAAACAGGCGCACGCAGGGCAAGAGCCCTGTGGCACCGTCTTCTTTCATCCGGACTATGACCGTCGGCTCCGGCATTGGACCGGATCTGCTGACCCCCGGCCGTGGGCCGGGGCGCTCGCGGGCTCGTGCTTGCGCACCTACCGCCGGTGGGGAATTGCACCCCGCCCTGAAGACGTTTGTGTACCGGCGAACCGGCGTGGCTAGTGTACCAGCCCGGGCTGAACGGGGTCGGATGCCACAGCTGTGACGGCCGTCGCTCGCAATTTGTAAAACTTTCATTAAAATTCTGCCCCGGACGACATGATGTCGCCACGGGCAGCCGCGAGGGCAGGCCCGCCAATGGACTGAAATTCACAGGAATTCCCATGCGCAAGATCCTGATCGTGGCCGCCCTGCTGGCCGCCGCCCCGTTCTCGGCTTCGGCCGACGCCCTGAGCTACACCTACGTCGAAGGCGGCTGGACGCAGGTCAAGACCAACGACGACCTGCTGGATGACCCGAAGGTCGACGGCGGCTATCTGCGTGGCTCGGTCGCCCTGTCCGAACAGGTCCATGTGTTCGGTGGCTGGACCTACGCCAGCAAGTCGTACAACTACGACTACGGCTCCTACAAGCTGAAGCTGAACCAGCCGGAGCTGGGCATCGGCTACCACATGCCGTGGACCGACCGCGTCGACTTCACCGCTGACGCCGCCTGGGTCCGCCAGCAGGCCGAAATCACCGTCAACTCCGATTTCTACGGCCGCCTGCGCAACAAGGACCACACCAACCTGGGCCGCGTCACCATGGGCATCCGCGGCAAGCCGTCGCGCATGACCGAAGCCTGGGCCAAGGCCGGTTACATGGACGGCGGCAACAACTTCAAGGGCACCTGGGTCGGCACCGTCGGCGGCCAGATCAACTTCACCAAGACCTGGGGTCTGGTGGGCGAAATCTCCGGCTACCGCGACGTCACCCAGTACTCGGTTGGCGTGCGCGCCAGCTTCTGATCCAACGATCGCTCCTCGTCGTGCGATCGAACGGGCCCCGCAAGGGGCCCGTTTTTTTGTCCGCTGCACACCGTCACCTGGCTGCATCGCGCCATCGAAAGTGTGGGCAGATGCGCTAGGCTTGCGCGCGTCTCGAACAGGAAAACACCGTCATGAAGACCCCCACCCGAACCCTTCTGGCCAGCGTGCTGCTGTGCGCCCCGCTGATTGCCAGCGCAGCACCGGCCCAACTGACGCCCGAGCAGGCCTTCGACCTGTATGCACGCGTGCTGCTGGAAGACGACGCGGCCGCCACGCGCACGCTCAACGACGCACTGAAGCCGGCGTTCGAGGGCCAGGACGCCGTGACCCCGACCCCGGGTGCGCTGGCCAAGGCCTTGGCCGAACCCTGGCAGACGGTACTGGCCGGCACCGGCGCCAAGGTCGACGCTGCGGCCACCGAAGCGCTGTATGCCAAGGCGCTGCGTGATTCGAAGTGCCGCGCGACCAAGAGCGTGATCGAAGACAACGAATACGTTGAAGACCAGAAGCTGGCGCGGATCAGCTACAGCTGCCAGGTGCCCGACCTGGGCAAGGTCCGGCCGCTGTTCGCCGCCAGCCTGGCCGACGATGCCAGCCCGGCCGCGCGCAAGCAGTTCACCGATGCCTATACCCAGGCACTGCAGAGTGGCGCGCGCGTTCCGGCCAGCGGCACCTTCACCCTGTACCCGGCCAAGGACAATGGCTACTGGTACAGCGGCAACTTCGATGATCTGGTGGGTACCGTGGCCGGTGCGCTGGCACCGTTCGAGGACTGGATGCAGGACGCGCAGGCGGCCAACGCGCCGAAGGTGACCGGCGTTCCGGGCTGCGACCTGTTGCTGCAGCAGCACCGCAGTTGCGTGGCGAAGATCGCACCGGACCAGATCGGCGGCGTGGACGCGATGGCCGAGGAACTGAAGGCCAAGGCCAAGGTGAAGTCGGCCGACGAGATGACGCAGGAGTGCAAGGCACTGCGCCCGATCGCCGAGATGATGTGGACCGACGCGTGCGCGTGAGCCACGTATAGAGCCGAGTCCGCGCTCGGCTCATCGTCGCCGACGACAAGGGCCACTGCACTTTCAGAACCGTTGCATGGCCCTGCGCGGCCTGCATGGTCAATGCTGTTGCCCTCTTCCACCGGGGCAACCGCATGAAACACCGTATGACGTCGATCGCGCTCATGTTGCTGGCGCTGATGGTGTGCTGGCAGGCCGAAGCGTCCAGGTTCAAAGCCACCAGGATCTTCGTCGTCAAACCCTCGGTTGCCTTTGAGTCAACCCAGCTGAGCGACAGGCACCTGGATGCGTGGATGAGCAATGACGACCACTGCCGCGATTTCCTGATGTACCACGATCAGTGTGCCGTGCTGGTACTGCCGGATGAGTACGACGACGGCTTTACGCGCCGCCAGCTGCGGTTGAAGGCAAGGCAACTGCCGGGCGAGACACTGGGCGCGTACTGCCGCGACCTGCATGTGCTGTGGAAGCAGCAGTGGAAGGGCCAGTGCCCGGTCGGCGAAGAAGACGACGAAGCGGCGTGACGCCAAGGGTCCGGCCCTTGATCTGCGTCATTCCATCATGGGCGCAGCAGCAGTCTGATGTCCTCACCCACCTGGCGCTGGTCAACCACACGCAGGCGGCGCTGCTGGTCCATCGCATTGATGCCGAGGCCGGCCAGCAATGGGCGTCCATTGTCGCCCAGCAGCGTGGGGGCCTGGTAAAGCAGCAGTTCGTCCATCCAGCCGCCGCGCAGCAGCGCACCGGCCAGGGTGGCGCCGGCTTCGGTATGCACTTCGTTGATGCCACGCTCGGCCAGCAGCGCCAGCACCGCGCCCAGATCCAACCGGCCCTCTGCGCTGGGCACGCTGGCAAATTCTGCGTCAGCCGCATCCGGCGCACTCACCGCCGCATCGTGCATGTACAGCGTCGGTGCCCCGCCCTCGCGCACGCGGCCGCACTCGAGCGAACGCAGGCGCGAATCGAGTACCACGCGCAACGGTGGCATCACTTCGGTATCGGCCAGGCGCACGGTCAGCATCGGGTCGTCGGCCAGCACGGTGTCGGCGCCGGTCAGGATCGCACCAGCACGCGCACGCCAGTGCTGCACGTCTTCGCGTGCGGCTGGACCGGTGATCCACTTGGAGCTGCCGTCGGCCATCGCGGTACGGCCATCAAGGCTCGCGGCCAGCTTCACCCGCAACCACGGCCGATTGCGCTCCACGCGTGACAGGAAGCCTTTGTTGAGCTCACGTGCCTGCGCCGCCATCAGCCCTTCGGCAACCTCGATGCCGGCGTTGCGCAGCAGATCGAAGCCACCGCCATCGACCTTCGGGAACGGATCGCGCATTGCGGCAACCACGCGCGACACGCCCGCTTCGATCAGCGCCAGTGCACACGGCGGTGTGCGCCCGTAGTGGGCACAGGGCTCCAGAGTGACGTAGGCGGTGGCACCGCGCGCCTCGCTACCGGCCTCGCGCAGCGCGAACACTTCGGCGTGCGGTCCACCGGCGCGCTGGTGCCAGCCCTGCCCGACCACGCGTTCGCCATGGGCGATCACGCAGCCGACCATCGGGTTCGGGCGGGTGGTATAGGCAGCGCGCTCGGCCAGGCGCAGCGCGTTGGCCATGTGCAGGTGGTCGAGGACGGAGAACGAAGTGGTCATGCGGCCATGGTAACGCTGCCGGTGTGGATCCATGCCATCAGTGCCAACCAAGGTTGGCACCCACCAGAGCGAAGGAGATCCACGCCATCAGCGCCAACTGAGGTTGGCGCCCACCAGAGCAAAGGAGATCCACGCCCTCAGTGCCAACCAAGGTTGGCATCCACCAAGGCAGAGGCGGTCAGCCCTTCTTCTTCTTGGTCAGGGCAATCACGTCGCCCAGCAGCTGCAGCTGTTCGGTACTGGACGGCAGGTCGCGTTCAAGCTTCTCGATCTCCTCGCGGAAATCGGCCACATCCTCGAAGCTGCGGTAGACCGAAGCGAAGCGCACATAACCAACATGGTCGAGCTTGCGCAGTTCGTTCATGACGAACTCGCCGACCTTGATCGAGGGCACTTCGCGCTCGCCGCTGATGCGCAACTGGTGGACCACGGCACGTACTGCCGCTTCGATCTTGTCTTCGGCCACCGCACGCTTCTGCAGCGCGCGGTCGAAGCCAGCGCGGACCTTGCGCTGGTCGAACGCTTCGCGGGTGCCATCGCTCTTGACGATGGCCGGCAGCTTCAGCTCGACTGTTTCCATGGTGCTGAAGCGCTCGCCGCAGGCTTCGCATTCACGCCGACGGCGGATCGTCGCGCCGTCTTCAGAGACGCGCGAGTCGATGACCCGGGTATCGGCATGTTGGCAGAAGGGGCAATGCATGGAACGCCTGGCTCAGGGAAGTACCTATTGCCACGGTCATGGCAGCGTCGCAAAGGTACCTGAGAAGGGGCCCGGCAGCAAATGCTGTCTCCGCGGAAGTGCCTGCATTTCGGTCGAACCGAGCCTTCAGCGCGGTCAGCGCTGCGCGTTCAAGCGGGTGCCGGCGGCGCCGAGGCCGCGCGCGCCCAACGCAACCACACCAGGTGCCCTGCCATCACCAGCAGCGGCGGGCCAAAGCCGAGGAAGGCCAATGTAGAGATTTCCCCGTGCTTGAAGGTGAAGTACAGCGTGGCGGCAACGACGCCCAACGCGGCCAGCGCCCCCACCCCCAGCCCTACCCAGGCAACAACCGGGGAGTGGCGCAGGCCGGTGACACCGCGCCACAGGAACAGGCCGCTCAGCCACAACCAGGACAACGCGCCCAGGATTCCGGCCGACGACCACAGCAGCAACAGCCTGTGCTCGTCGCCCGTCAGGTACTTGCCGTCCCATACCACCATCAGCCCCAGCACGGCACCCGTACCGCCTGCCGCCACGGTGGGCAGGCCTACCAACAGGCCGGCGATCGCCATCCAGCGTTTGTGCAGACGCTCATCCATGCGTTCGATTTCCTTCCATGGGCCACGTCATGCGCGGCGTTTGATCCACAGCAGCATCGCGGCCGGCACCAGCATCGACGGGCCCAACAGCAACACGCCGATGCCTTCGGCGTTCACGGCGATGCCCCACCACAGCGCCAGCCCCAGCGGCGGCAAGGCAGCGAGACCGCCTGCCAGCAGCATCCACCACCAGACCGGTCGCACCTGCAGCCCGGCACGCCCCTGCAGCAGAAAACCCGCGCTCAGCCACAACCAGGCCAGGCAGCCGGCAATGCCGGCCAGGCCCCACAGCGGCATCACCGTCACCGAGGCCAGCGTGCCATGGCCGAACTGGCCCAGCCCCATCAGCAGCAGCATTGTCGCCGCCGCGCCCCCCATCACCAGGCTGGGCAGACCGAACAGAACCGCCAGCGCGGTGTACAGGTACTTGAGGCGGCGCTCATCCACGCGGGCCTACTCCTTTGACCGTACCGGGCCGGATGGCTCGCCCAGGGCGTCAGCACGCAGCCGCAGGAGGATCAACATACCGGTGGGCACCAGCAGGGACGGCCCGGCGAACAGCCCGCTGAGCACGGACGAACCCAGCTCGGCGAAGTAATACAGCGCCATCGCCAGCAAGGGCAGGCCTGCCAGCACGCCCAGGCCCAGCAGCAGCCACCAGCGGCGTGATGCCATGTGCAGCCCGCGTGCACCATCGCGCAGCCAGACGATGCTCAGTGCGACCCAGGCCACGAGGCCGGCGATCGCGCACGATCCCCACGCGAACATGCAGGCGGCAAACCACAGTTTGTCCGCGTCCAGTGAGACGAGCCCGATCACCCCCATGACCACGGCGATGCAGGCGCCGGCACCGCCGAAGAACAGGCTGGGCAGGCCGAACAGCACCGCCAGTGCGATGTACAGGTACTTGAGGCGGCGCTCATCCATGCGCGGGATTCCTGATGACGGGGTCAGAGCCCTTCCCTGCGGGAAGGGATCCGAGCCCTGCGTCGATCCGGAAGGCGGGGTCGGATCCCTTTCCGCCAGGAAAGGGCTCTGACCCCGGCCCTGATCAGCCGTAGACCGGGTACTTGCGGCACTGCGCGCTGACGGCATCGCGCACGCGGGCAATGACGGCGTCATCGTTCGGCGCGTCGAGCACGTCGGCGATCCAGTTGGCCAGGTCCACGCAGTCCTGTTCGACGTAGCCACGGGTGGTCACCGCCGGGGTGCCCAGGCGCAGGCCCGAGGTCACGAACGGCGAACGCGGGTCGTTCGGCACCGAGTTCTTGTTGACGGTGATGTGGGCCTTGCCCAGCGCCGCTTCCGCGTCCTTGCCGGACACGTCCTTGCCGATCATGTCGACCAGCATCAGGTGGTTCTGGGTGCCGCCGGAAACGATCTTGTAGCCACGCTCGATCAGCGTATTGGCCATCGCCTGGGCGTTCTTCACCACCTGCTGCTGGTAGGCCTTGAAGCCCGGTTCCAGCGCTTCCTTGAAGGCCACGGCCTTGCCGGCGATGACGTGCATCAGCGGACCACCCTGGATGCCCGGGAACACGATCGACTGCAGCTTCTTGACCAGGTCTTCGTCGGCGCCCTTGGCGACGATGATGCCGCCACGCGGGCCGCGCAGGGTCTTGTGGGTGGTCGAGGTGACCACGTGAGCATGTTCCAGCGGGCTCGGGTAGACGCCGGCGGCGACCAGGCCGGCGACGTGCGCCATGTCCACGAACAGGTAGGCACCGACCTTGTCGGCGATGGCACGGAAGCGCGCCCAGTCGATCACCTGCGAGTAGGCCGAGAAACCAGCCACGACCATCTTCGGCTTGTGCTCCAGGGCCAGGCGCTCGACTTCGTCGTAATCGATCAGGCCCTGGTCGTTCACGCCGTACTGCACGGCGTTGAACAGCTTGCCCGAGGCATTCACCTTGGCACCGTGGGTGAGGTGGCCGCCGTGGGCCAGGCTCATGCCAAGGATGGTGTCGCCCGGCTGCAGCAGCGCGAAGTACACGGCCTGGTTGGCCTGCGAACCGCTGTGCGGCTGCACGTTGGCATAGTCCGCACCGAACAGCTGCTTCAGGCGGTCGATCGCCAGCTGCTCGGCGATGTCCACGTATTCGCAGCCGCCGTAGTAGCGCTTGCCCGGGTAGCCTTCGGCGTACTTGTTGGTCAGCTGGCTGCCCTGGGCTTCCATCACCGCCGGGCTGGTGTAGTTCTCGCTGGCGATCAGCTCGACGTGGTCTTCCTGGCGCTGGGTTTCAGCGGCGATGGCCTTGGCCAGTTCGGGATCGTAGGATTCGATGCGGACGTCACGCGGGAACATCGGGTACTCCAGCAGGCAGGGAAAAGGGGTACGGCTCAGCCCTCGATTGTAGCCCCGCACTGGCCCGCTGGGGCCGAAACGGACGGGGCCGGCATTCCCGAAGGAATCCGGCCCCGTATGGTTTCGAGGGATGTTGTGGGGTCAGAGCCCTTTCCGATGGAAAGGGGTCCGACCCCGGCCGCGATCTCAGCGGCTGCTGAGTACGTACTGGGCGATCACACCGGTCGCGATGGCGACCAGCAGCATGTTGCCGCGATCATCGCGGATCCACTGGTGGCCGTACGGCGGGCGGCGCAGGTTGTAGCGCGGGTAGTCGTTCACCACGTAGATCGGGCCACGGTAGTAGTCGCGGTAGCGGTGGCCGACCTTCCAGCCGTAGCCGGGGCCATAGGCAGGGCGATAGACCACCCGCGGCGGTGCCGGACGGTAGTAGCGGTCATGGTCGCGGTGCCAGTCGCGGCGGTCGCGCTCCCAGTCGCGCCGGGCCTCGCGGCGGTCGCGCTCCCAGTCACGGCGGTCCTGGCGCCACTCACGGCGATCCTCCCGCCATTCACGGCGGTCGTGGTCGCGGCGATGGTCGTTGTCGGCGAAGGCCGGGGCCACGGCGCCCAGTGCCAGCACAGAGGCCACGGCACTGGCCATTACTCGATTGATGCGCATGTCAGACCTCTGCTTGGGTGGGTGGTGAACCCATATTGCGCAACCGATCTGAACCGTTTCCGGCTGGAAACGCTTCCCGCTGCAGGACTGTGACCGAGTATTCAGGCGATAGCCAGCCCGGCGGCGCCTCCCGGGAGCGGCCCGGAACCGGTTCCGGCTATAATTGGTGGTATTCCATTTCAGTCTGTGCCCGCTGCCGCAACGGGATGTTCCCGTGACGGGTCGGGCGCAGGGCCGCGCCTACGGAGACCGCATGTCCTCGCAATACATCTACACCATGAACCGCGTGTCCAAGGTGGTCCCGCCCAAGCGGCAGATCATCAAGGACATCTCGCTGTCCTTCTTCCCGGGCGCGAAGATCGGCCTGCTGGGCCTGAACGGCGCCGGCAAGTCCACCGTGCTGAAGATCATGGCCGGCGTGGATACCGATTTCGAGGGCGAAGCCCGCCCGCAGCCCGGCATCAAGGTCGGCTACCTGGCGCAGGAACCGGAGCTGGACCCGACCAAGACCGTGCGTGAAGCGGTCGAGGAAGGCGTGGGCGAAGTGCTGCAGGCCCAGGCCGCGCTGGAAGCGGTGTACGCCGCCTACGCCGAGGAAGGTGCCGACTTCGACGCGCTGGCCAAGGAACAGGAGCGCCTGGAGGCGATCCTGGCCGCTGGCGACGCACACACGCTGGAAAACCAGCTGGACGTGGCCGCCGACGCGCTGCGCCTGCCGCCGTGGGAGGCCATCGTCGGCAAGCTGTCAGGTGGTGAAAAGCGCCGCGTGGCCCTGTGCCGCCTGCTGCTGCAGAAGCCGGACATGCTGCTGCTCGACGAACCGACCAACCACCTCGACGCCGAGTCGGTGGAATGGCTGGAGCAGTTCCTGGCGCGCTACACCGGCACCGTGGTGGCCGTTACCCACGATCGCTACTTCCTGGACAACGCCGCCGAGTGGATCCTGGAACTGGACCGCGGCCGCGGCATTCCGTGGAAGGGCAACTACACCGACTGGCTGACCCAGAAGGACGAGCGCCTGAAGCAGGAAGACAACCAGGAAAAGGCTCGCCAGAAGGCGATCCAGAAGGAACTGGAGTGGTCGCGCCAGAACGCCAAGGGCGGCCGCACCAAGGGCAAGGCCCGTCTGGCCCGCCTGGAAGAGCTGCAGTCGGTCGATTACCAGAAGCGCAACGAGACCAACGAAATCTTCATCCCGCCGGGCGAGCGCCTGGGCAATGCGGTGATGGAGTTCAAGAACGTCTCCAAGAAGTTCGGCGACCGCCTGCTGTTCGACAACCTGAGCTTCCTGGTGCCGGCCGGTGCCATCGTCGGCATCATCGGCCCGAACGGTGCCGGTAAGTCGACCCTGTTCAAGATGATCACCGGCCAGGAAAAGCCGGATACCGGCGAGATCGTGGTCGGCCCGACCGTGAAGCTGTCCTACGTGGACCAGAGCCGCGACGCGCTGGAAGGCAACCACAACGTCTTCCAGGAAATCGCCGGCGGCCTGGACATCCTCAACATCAACGGCATCGAGATCCAGTCGCGCGCCTACATCGGCCGCTTCAACTTCAAGGGCCAGGACCAGCAGAAGATGGTCGGTTCGCTGTCCGGTGGTGAGCGTGGCCGCCTGCACATGGCCAAGACCCTGCTGCAGGGTGGCAACGTGCTGCTGCTCGACGAACCGTCCAACGACCTGGACATCGAAACCCTGCGTGCGCTGGAAGATGCGCTGCTGGAGTTCCCGGGCAACACCTTCGTCATTTCGCACGACCGCTGGTTCCTGGATCGCATCGCGACCCACATCCTGGCGTTCGAAGGCGACTCGCACGTGGAGTTCTTCCAGGGCAACTACCGCGAGTACGAAGAAGACAAGCGCCGCCGCATGGGCGACGACGCCGCGCCGAAGCGCCTGCGCTTCAAGGCGCTGAAGTAAGGCAACCGGAAAGGCCGCGCTCGCGCGGCCTTTCTCCTTTTTGCAATGTGTACCGACCATGCATGCCGGCCAGCGGCCGGCATCTACCCATGAGCGCCCCCATGTCCCTGTTCGAGCGCCTGTTCCAGCTGCAGCAGCACGGCACCACCGTGCGTACCGAGCTGCTGGCCGGTGTCACCACCTTCCTGACGATGTCCTACATCGTCTTCGTGAACCCCGAGATCCTCGGCACCACCGGCATGGATGCGGGTGCGGTGTTCGTGGCCACCTGCCTGGCCGCCGCACTGGGTTCGGCAGTGATGGCGCTGGCCGCCAACTTCCCGGTCGGCATGGCGCCGGGCATGGGCCTGAACGCGTTCTTCGCCTTCACCGTGGTCGGCGCCGCCGGCCTGCCGTGGCAGCAGGCACTGGGTGCGGTGTTCATCTCAGGCCTGGTGTTCCTGGTGCTGTCGCTGACAGGAGTACGCGCGTGGCTGGTATCGGGTATTCCCTCATCGCTGCGCTCGGCCATCGTGGCCGGCATCGGCCTGTTCCTGGCGATCATCGCGCTGCAGAAGTCCGGCGTGATCGTCGGCAATGAAGACACACTGGTGGCGCTGGGCCCGTTGAACACGGCGCCCCCGCTGCTGGCACTGGCCGGCTTCCTGCTGATCGCGGTGCTGGAAGCGCGCCGCATCCGCGGTGCGATCCTGATCGGCATCCTGGCCGTGACCGGCGCTGGCTGGGCGTTGGGCGACGTGCAATACCAGGGCCTGGTCTCGCTGCCGCCGAGCCTGTCACCCACCTTCCTGCAGCTGGACCTGCCGGGCCTGCTGCACCATGACGGCGGCGCACCCATCGCAGTGCTGCTGCAGGTGGTGCTGGTGTTTGTGCTGGTGGAAGTGTTCGATGCCACCGGCACGCTGTACGGCGTGGTCGGTCGCGCCGGCCTGCTGAAGCTGCCGGGTGCGCAGAAGCGTTTCGGCCGCGCGCTGCTGGCCGACAGCACCGCGATCGTGGCGGGCTCGATGCTCGGCACCAGCAGCACCACGGCCTTTGCCGAAAGCGCCTCCGGCGTGCAGGTGGGCGGCCGCACCGGCCTGACCGCACTGGTGGTGTCGGCGCTGTTTCTGGCGGCGCTGCTGTTCTCGCCGTTGGCAGCGATGGTGCCCAGCTATGCCACCGCGCCGGCCCTGTTGTTCGTGGCTGGCCTGATGCTGCGTGAGCTGGTGGAAGTGGACTGGAGCGACCTGACCGAATCGGTGCCAGCCGCGCTGTGTGCGCTGGCGATGCCGTTCACCTACTCGATTGCCAACGGCCTGGCGTTCGGCTTCATCGCCTATGCCGCGCTGAAGGCGGGTACCGGGCGCTGGCGCGAAGTCCATCCGGCGGTGTGGCTGGTGGCGGTGCTGTTCACCCTGCGCTACGCGTTGGAATAAGCGGTAGGCGATGCCGGCCAGCGGCCGGCACTACCACATGGTGATTCACCTGCCACCTTGGGCGCGATGCCGGCCAGCGGCCGGCACTACCAGGCGCGGGGTTCACCCGCCACGCACGGCGCTCTGGGATGATGCAGGCATGGTTCGGCCCGACCTTCCCGCGGATCCGTCTTCGCCGTTGCGCCGCCGGCTGCTGCGCGCGGCGGTGCTGGCGCCGTTGGCCAGCATGCTCGCCACCCTGCCCGGCTGCTCGCTGCCGGTGCAGGTGGATGGCACCTTCCTGCAGCCGTGGCGCAGCCACCTGCAGTGGGGCCTGGCCGACTGGCAGCGATCCTTGAAGCTTGCGCGTACGTTGGGCTGCCGTCAGCTGGTGCTGCAGTGGACTGGCATCGTCGGTGGCAGCGACGGCGACTGGTCGCTGCCCGACGGCAGCCTGCAGCAGCTGTTCACCGCGGCCAGCGAGAACGACATCCGCATCCGCGTCGGCCTGCCCTTCCAGCAACGCTGGTGGCAGGCGATCGGGGCCGACGATGCCACGCTGCAGGCGTTCCTGGCCGACAGCCTCGCGCATGCACGCAACTGGTTGGCACAGGCCCCCTGGGCGCAGCAGCCGGCCTTCGAGGGCTGGTACCTGCCCTACGAACTGGAGCAGTACCACTGGGCTGACCCGGCCCGCCAGCAGTGGCTGGCGCAATGGCTGCACCGGCTGGTGCAGGCCGCCAGCGCGCGCGGCGGCGACTGTGCGATTTCCTGCTACTTCAGCCGCCTGCAGACCGACGGCAACCTGGTCATGCTGTGGCAGGCGGTGCTGGCACAGGCCACGCTGCGGCCGATGGTGCAGGACGGCGTGGGCGTTGCCGGCGCTGGCAACGTGCAGCAGCTGCAACCGCTGCTCGATCATTTCCACGCACACGGCATCGGTTTCGATGCGATCGTTGAGTTGTTCCGCGAGCTGCCCGGCGGTCCCGCTGATGGCAGCGGGTTCAAGGGCGAAACCGCCGATGCCGCGCGCATCCAGCGGCAGCTGGCGTGGGCACGCGACAGCGGTGCGCAGCACGTGCTGGTCTATGCGCTGGAGCCGTGGCTGACCCAGGACACGCCGCAGGCCGCGGCGCTGCGACGACGTTGGGGCCTGCCTCAGTAGTAGAGGATGGCGGTGGCGAACAGGCCCTTGGCACGCTGCGTATCACCACCGCCGATCGCGAAGCGGTACTGCACGGTCAGGTCCAGGTAGGAACGCGGCGTGTTGTAGTGGTCCTCGCGGAACCAGTAGCGCACGCCCACGCCTGGCCCTGCGCCGAATGACCAGCTGCGCTGCGTATCGTTGAGCGCGAACGACTGCGCCGGGAACAGCGGGTAACGGATGTCGTGCACCCGCGAGCGCTGGTCCAGCCAGTCCGCCCCCACCACCACATACGGCGTGACCACCCAATGAGTCTGCCCGGCACCAAAGCGGAAGCTGCGCCCGGCGCGTAGTTCACCGGCAGCGAACCACTGTTCGCGATGCAGGCGGCCGTTGGCATCGCCGATTCGACGCACCGGCGTGCCATTGGCATCGAGTGCATCGAGGGTGAAGTGCGCGCTGTTGTCATCCCAGGTATAGCCGCCCTGCGCGTAGCCGCTGACCATCCACCACTGGTTGACGTCGGTGCGCAGATCGATGCCGTGGTAATAGCCATAGGTCAGGTAGGACATCCAGCCACCGGAATCGCTGGCCAAGCGGTAGCGGGCCAGCGTGCTGGCTTCCAGTGGCGGGTTCCGGGCCAGCTGCAGGCGGCACTGCACGGCCGCCGATGCGGGGTAGACCTCGCCCTGGCGGGTTGCGCTGCCGAGGAACTGGCGGCGCTCGAGGCCGGCGCTCAGGCCGGTCTGGCCGAAGGCGTAGCGCATGCCGAACGAAGCGATGGTGGACGGCCAGCCGGTGGTGGAACGCGAATGGCTGAGGCGCTCGGCGCGTGCGCGCGCATCCGGCGTTGATTCGCCGGTGCACGGGTCCACCGCGCGGATCGATTCGTAAGTGCCGCCCTCGTCGTACAGCGTGTTGAGCAGGCGTGCGTAGAGTTCCAGCGTGCCATGCTGGTCGTTGAAGGCCGGGGGCCGCCAGAACGCCTCCAGCGTGCTGAACACCGAATCGCCCGGCGTGCTGATCGCTGCACCGCCGACATTGGTCGCCGCCTGGCGCGCACCACGGAAACCCGCCGAGGCGATCACGCCCCACTCGCGCGAGTAATTGGCGATGGCATTGCGCACGTTGTAGCGTTGGCGTTCATCCAGTGGCAGCTCACCGGCATCGGCGCGATCAATGGCGCTACGCAGCAGCGTCACCGCCTGTGGATGGTCACCGTTGGCTGCGCTGGCGTAGGCCTGGTCGAGCACTACGCTTTTCGGTGCCTTGCCGGTGGCCTCGGCGGCCCGGAAGTCGGCCAGTGCGCGCGCCGGCTCATGGGCCTTCTGGTTGAGGTAGCCGCGCTGCATCAGCGCCCCCGCGTCATCAGGGCGCTGTGCCAGTGCCGCATCCAGGCGCTGCCGCGCTTCGTCCTGCTGGGCACGGTTGCCCGCCGCCAGCGTGGTGGTCAGCAGGCCTTGCAGGTTCGCGTCGTCCGGCGCGAGTTGCACGGCCTGCCGTGCCTCACCGATGGCATCGGCGTAATCCTGGCGCGCATAGGCAGCGTAGGCACGCTGTGCGGCACCACCATCGCCCTGCAGGTCGGCCGGCATCAGCTCGCAGAGGCTGCCGCTGTCAACGGACTGGCAGTGCTGGACTGGTGCCAGGTACGCTTCGGCACCGATGCGGGGAAGCTCGCGACTGGAGCGGATCGCCCGGCTGCGTTGCTCGATGCCCTGCTGCAAAAGCTGCTGTGACCGTGCATCGCCTTCACCTGCCGGTACCGCCGCCTGCAACGGTGCCAGCAGTGCAGCTGCGCGCACCCGATCGCCTGCGGCCAGCGCCGCATCCACCGCCAGCAGGCGCACGTTGCGCTGCTGCGTTGCTGACCCCGGCGCAGCGAGCGCGGTGTCGAAGTCCTCATTGGCGAGCACGGTATTGCCCTGGCGCTGGCGCAGGTAGCCGCGCATCACCCGTGCATTGAGGTCGTTGGCATCCACCTGCAATGCCGCATCAGCACTGTGCTCGGCGTCGGCCAGTTGATCGCCCTGCAGCTGCGCGGTGATCAGCAGCAACCGGTATGAAGCAACGTCGGGGGCCAGCTCCACGGCAGCGTGCGCCTGCTCAATGGCGGCGGCATTCTCGCCTGCAGACAGCGATTGATAGGCCTGCTGGGCCAGCAGCAGCGCGCGTTGGCGGCCCAGTGCCACGCGCCGCGCGCGCAACTCCTCGACATTCGGTGCGCCCAGCTGCAGCGCGGTACCGATGGCGGCGTCGGCCTGTCCGGGCTGTTGCTGTGCCTCCAGCGCCGCCACCCACAGCAGCGCCCATGCGCCCTGTTGCGGCTGCTGCCGGAACGCCTGCTCGGCCTTGCTGGCGGCGACGCCCATCTGGCCGGCGTCGTAGGCCGCATAGGCTTCGGTTGCCAGCATATAGGCCTGCCGGCTATTGCGGTCGGTCACCGTCGCGGGTGCACGCGGTACCGCTCCGGTACGCGCCGCACCTCTCCTCGTCCTGGGCGCAGCGGCCAGCGCCGGCAAGGCCGGATCCTTCAACCCCGCATCCAGTGCACGACGTGCCTGCTGCTGCGCCTCGGCACCCCGCCCCAGTTTCTGCAGCGCATAGATCTGCAGCAGGCGCAGCCGCACCACGTCCGGGCGCAACCGGATTGCTTCGCTGGACTGCCGGTAGGCCGCGGGGTAATCGCCACGTTCATAGGCGGCAAACGCCTGCTCGGCGATGCGGTAGGCGGCACCGGACAATGGCAGTGGTGCATCGGTCTGTGCCAGCACCGGCGCGGCGGCCGTGGCCAATGCCACGGTGATGACAGTGGACAGCAGCGTGGTCTTCATGCCGGCAAGGCTCCGGGCGGCGGTGACTGCAGCGTGGCCGCACGCCGGCGCTGCTCCTGCATGGCCTGGGCCACGGCCTCTTCAGTGGTGATGCCCTGCTTGACCAGGTAGTCGCCGATGCGGCCGTCGCGCTGCGGCATGTAGTCGTCCAGTGCGATCTCGAAGCGTGCGTGATCGATCAGGCGCATTTCCACCAGCAGATCGCCCAGCAGGGGCACGGTGTCCAGCTGCCATTGCCGGTCGCCACCGATCAGCCGCAGGCCGGCGTTGATCTCGCTTTCGCGGGCGATGCTCTGTTCAATGTGGTTGCTGCGCGTCTCCTGCTTCAGCAGGGCCAACGCGTCTTCGGGCAGCGGGCTGGCCACGGCCAGCCGCAGGGTGCCTTCCTGGCGCGGCGGCAGCGGCAGCATGCGCCATTGCACGCAGGCATCGGCACTGATCGGGAACTGGCAGGCGCGCAGGTAGTCCACGTCGATCACCGCGCGTGGCAGGTCACCCTGGAAGGCGATGGCCTCGGCCAGCGTTTCATCATCCAACCAGCCCTGGGTGAGCAGGATGCGGCCCAGCGGTTGCTGGCGGCCTGCCTGCTGCTGCTCCAGCGCCTGCTGCAGGCGTTCGGGTTCCACCGCCTGCCAGGTGGTCAACAGCTCACCGAGCTGCTTGCGGGTCTGCACCAGCTGCGCCGCATCGGGGAAGTCGTGCATGGTCTTGTCCCAGACCATGCGCTTGCCGAACAGCAGGTAGGCCAGGAACACCTTCCAGGCACGGGCGGTGGCCATGAAATTGATCATGTTGCCGACCACCATGCGCGGGATCGACATCAGCGCGTGCTCCCAGCCGTACAACCGGTTGACGAAGTAGAAGCGCTGCACGACCCGGGTCGCCAGCGCTGCGGTGGTCAGCAGCGCGACATTCATCTGCCAGGTACCGGCCTGGAACACGCTGGGAAACTGCATCGTCCACAGCCCGGTCATCTTCAACAGCCAGAACAGCAGCAGTTGCAGGAAGATGATGTAGGCGATGATGCTGACGAACGAGGTGATGATGCCCTTTCGGTCGCGCGCCAGCAGGTACTTGGTGGCCAGCGATCCGCGCCAGCCCAGCGACTCCCAGCTCTGCAGGCCGATGCCCAGCACCCAGCGCGCCTTCTGCCGGTACGACGCGCGGAAGTTGTCGGGGAAGTACTCGCGCACGCACAGCGCCATCTGCTGGGTGCGCTCGCGCACCGGCCCCCAGCCGAACCAGGATGGGCGGCGCACGCGGAACTGCACCGGAAAGCGGGCGAAGATCGACTGCATGCCCATGGCTGCCAGCCTCGCACCGACGTCGTAATCCTCGGTGAGGCTGTCGGTGTTGAAAGGCTGGTTGTCGGTCTGCGCGCTCAATGCCAGCAGCGCGCGCCGCGAGAAACAGGTACCAACACCGGCCGACGGCACCATGCCGGACACGCTCTCGCGCACCACCAGATCCTTGGCGTGCCATTCGGCGAATTCGTCCATGTAGACCCCGGCCACCAGTTCGTACCACTCGCGGTCCAGTGAGGTGACCGGCAGCTGGATCATGTCCTTGCGCGGCAGCAGGTAGTTGTAGAAGCGCAGTTCCATCGGGTGCAGCACGTCCTCGCTGTCGTGCAGGATCACGCCGGCGAATTCGATGTCGTGGCGCTTTTCGTAATCGAAGATCGCCAGGATCAGCCAGTTCAGGCAGTCGGCCTTGCTGGTCGGCCCGTCGTGCGGCACTTCAACGCGGCGCAGGCGCTTGTAGCGGCGGCGCATGCGCTCGACTTCATCGATGGTCTGCTGGTCGTTGGGATAGGTGCCGACGAACACGACGTACTCGCGGTAGTCGAGCACGTTGATCATGTTCTCCACCATCTGCGCGATGACGTCGTACTCCATCCACGCCGGCACCATGATTGCCAGCGGCTGTTGCGGCCGCTGCATCAGGTCTTCCTGGGTCAGCGGCCGGTACGCTTCGCGGCGCTTGATGGTGAGCGCGCGCCAACTCTCGCGCACCCAGTACCAGACGTCGATGAACAGATCATCGAGGCTGGAGATCAGGATCAGCACGGCCACCGCCGCCGCCGTGGATTCCAGGACGGCGTAGTAGTTGGCCAGCTGGATGTTCCAGAACAGACCGTCCACGGTGGATCAGTGCCCTGTGTTGGCGGACTTGCGGCGGCGCACCTGGGTGACGCGGGCGGCCAGCAGCGCGAACACGATCACGCCGACCAGCAGCAGCAACCAGACCATGTGCCGTTCCCACTTCGATTGTGGATTGCCATCCTGGGCAACTCGGCCCCCGTAAGGATCCTGGCGATCGAACTCGCGCACGGCATCGCTGCCGTCGAGCACCGCCAGATCACCGCGCAGCAGCCGGAACGGTGCGCCGAACGACGGTGCCTGTGCACCCAGATCGCTGTACAGCACGCCAAGCTGGCCGCCGGAGGTGCCGACCTGCACCACCGCGGCGCGATCCAGGCCGCTGACATCCAGCAGCGGCTGAGGCTTCCCGCCGATCAGCAGGTGGCCGTCCTTCAGGCCGGCCACATCGACACCCGACGGCGCCACACCGAAAGCCAGCCACGGCGCACCCGGGCTGACCGCCGCACCGGCATCGACCACCTTCAGCTCCGACGCCTCCGGTGACGCGCCCACTGCACTGGCCACCGCGATCACCTTGCGCAGCGATGCCGGCGCGTCCTGCAGCCACGTAGCGGGCACGAACATCTGGTTGCCGCGTGACAGCTGGCTGCTGGCACCGACGAAGTCACTGCCCAGCGAACGCTTGGCCAGGGTCAGGTGGCTGCTGGGCAGGATCGAGACCGGATACGCGGTGGCCGGATCGTGGCAATAGGGGCGTGCCGGCTGGCGCAGGAAGCTGACGCGGATCTCGTTGCGTGCCGACAGCGCGTAGGCCGGCACCTTGGCCACCAGCCGCTGCGGCTGGCCGTTGGCCGACAGCACCTTGCCGCCCAGCAGGTAATCGTTGAAATGGATCGTGGCCACCGCGCCCTGCCCGGCCGCATTGGGGGCCGCCGAGACGTCGATCACCACCTCCTCGGGCAGGCGCCCATCGGCCGACAACGCGCCGAGGTCGAAGCTGGCGCTGCGGTCCGCGCGGGTCACGACATCCACCGTGCCGGCGATGTTGCCGAGTCGACTCAGCAGCACCTGGTCACCGTCCAGCTTCGGCGTGCCCGCTGCGCTGACCTGCAGGCTTCGGCCCAGTGCATAGCTGCGCCACTGTTCGGCGAACAACCCGGCGACCTTGCCCGCCGCCGGCGGATCGACCACCAGCGTCGGACGGCCGGCAACGGCCACCACGCTGACCGAGGCGGTGGCCGCGGGCTTTTCCAGGCCGCCCATGTCGGTACCGCGCCACGCGGCGAACGCCGTGCCCGCGTCAGCGCCAGCGGTGGCAACCTGTGCGGCCAGCGCATCCAGTGCCGTGCGCACGCCAGCGCGCAATGCGTCGCTGCCGATCATCACATCGGCAGCCAGCGGCCCACTGTCACGCAGCGACAGCAGTGCCCCCACTTCGGCCAGATCCTTGATCGCATGCGCGCGCTCGCCTGCGGCCAACGCGGCATAAGCGGGCACCCCCTGCAGGCTGGCCGGGATGCTGATGCCGGTCAGGTCGAGGCTGTCACCGACCTTGGGCAGTGCCACCACCTGCACCTGCTTGCCACCGGCCTGCAGGGCCGCGCCAATGCGCCAGGCCGCGTCATAGATGGGGGCCTGCAGCGCCTTGCCGTCCACCAGCAGGCGCACCTGCGGGGGCAGCGCGCCCCAGGCCTTGGCCACGGTGTCCACGGCGCGGCCGTCGAAGCGGTAGCTGAAGCGCGAGTCCGGCGACAGCCGCAGCACGTTGGCCGGCGCGCTCTGGTCGGCACATTGGTAGTCGGACACGATCGACCACCAGCCGACGCCGACCCGAACGAAGCCGTTCTGGCGGGGTTCGCCATCGATGGCCAGCAGCTGGCTGGCGTCACCCTGTGCATCGGTGATCGAGCGTGCGGCGATCGGATCGCCATCGACCGACCACAGGCCGGACGTGCGCCCGGCATGGCCGCGCACGTAGCGCCCGTCCAGCTGCAGCTGCGCATCGCGGGTGGCGACACCGGCCGGCACCGGCAGGTAGATCTCGCGCTGGCTCTCCTGCCCGCTGAGCACCAGCGGTTGGCGGAAACCGAGTTCGCGCAGGGTCATCTGCCGGCTGACCGTGCTGTCGCCGCTCCACTCGGCGAACTGGCCGGCGACGCTGTCGGCGGCATGGGCACTGCCAACCACGCCCGACAGGACGAACGCGGCGGCGGATGCAAACAGGGGAGAGCGGCCGGTCTGGGTCATGGCGTCACTTCGCGTGGGTGGGGGTGGACGGCGCCGCTGCTGCGGAGGCCGGGCGAGAATTCGGGAAGCGGCGTGCCACGCAGGGCGGCGACGATGCGCGCGCTGGCACGGCCATCGCCGTAGGGGCTGGCGTGGGGATCGAAGCGGGTCGGGTGCGGTGGTTGTGCCAGTGCCGCATTGACAGCTTCGACAATGCGCGAGGGCGCGGTGCCGACCAGCGTCACCACACCGGCCTCGACCGCCTCCGGGCGTTCGGTGACGTCGCGCATGACCAGTACCGGTTTGGCCAGCGCCGGTGCCTCTTCCTGCACGCCACCGGAGTCGGTGAGGATGACGTCGGCGCGCTGCATCAGCCGCACGAAGCGCAGGTAGTCCTGCGGCGGCACCAGGTGCACGTTGTCGAGATGGCCGAGGTGGGCGTTCACCGGGCCCTGCACGTTCGGGTTCAGATGCACCGGGTACAGCACCTGCAGGTCCGGCCGCCGTGCCAGTTCAGCCAGCGCACGGCAGATGTCCTCGAAGCCCTGCCCGAAGCTCTCGCGGCGGTGGCCGGTGACCAGCAGCAGGCGACGATCGGGGTCAAGCATGTGGAAGGGTTCGTCAGCCCGCGCACGCAGCGCCGGGTCGGCATCCAGGCGCTCTACGGTCTGCTGCAGGGCATCGATGACGGTGTTGCCGGTGACCAGGATCTGCCCGCCCAGGTGTTCACCGGCCAGGTTGGCGCGCGAGCTGGGCGTGGGCGCGTACAACTGGTCGCCGACCACATCGATCACCCGCCGGTTCATTTCCTCCGGCCACGGCCGGTTGATGTCACCGGTGCGCAGTCCGGCCTCGACATGACCGATCGGAATGCGGTGGTGGAACGCGGCCAGCGCCGCGGTCATCGCCGTGGTGGTATCACCGTGCACCAGCACCCGGTCGGGACGGACCTGCGTGTAGAGCGCGTCAAGCCGTTCGAACAGCCTGGAACACAGGCCATTGAGGGTCTGGTTGGGCACCATGACATCCAGGTCATGGTCGGCGGTGATCTCGAACAGCGACATCACCTGGTCCAGCATCGCCCGGTGCTGGCCGGTGATGCAGACCACCGATTCGATGTCCGCAGCCTCGGCCAGGGCCCGCACCAGCGGCCCCATCTTGATCGCTTCCGGTCGCGTGCCAAACACCGACAGGACCTTCACCGCAGCGCTCCGGACAGCCGGTGCGGGGAAATGCCAGGAGCTGTAGCCACGTCTGGATCCTTTCGGCGTTCCCGTCCAATACCCGCAGGCAGGAGACGGTCACCTCATGAGGAAACTCCAAAATCGCGACGTACATCACATTCGAATGATGGTACGCGCGTCGTGGCATTGATCTTCATCGTTGGAAGATCAAGACGCAGTCAACGCCGCCCGTGTCACGGGCGACGTTGCGGTGGAACGCAGCAGTGGCTGCGGCCTGGGGCCGCCTTACTCGTACTGGATGGTGAAGGTGGCCTGGCCGTTCGCGACACCGGCACCGACCGTGCCGGCCTGGGTCTGCACATAGCGGGCGCGCAGCGGCAAGGTCATCGTGCTGGTGCCGGGGGTGGTGGTACCGACATTGACGGTCTGGCCGAAGCGCACTTCGCGCTCGGTGGTGCCATCGCGCTGGACCATCTGGATGCCGATGCGGGTGGCGCTGTTGGTGGCCGCACTGAGCTTCAGCACGCCCGGCATGTTCGAGCTGTCCTGATCGGCATCGAGGCGGATGCCGATCTTGCTCTGGTACTGCGCGACATTGCTGCCCTGGCAGTTCAGGCGGATCTCGAAATCGCGGTCAACGGCCTTGGAACCGACACCGGTGAAGGTAGTGTTGGGCACGCTGCCGAAATCGACGGCGATATTGCGGCTGCCGGCCTGCACTTCACAGGTCGGGCTGACCACGGTGGTGCCCGAGCCCTTGAAGGTCGAGGTCAGTTCCGGACGGCCAGGGCCGTCGCCGTCGAGATAATAGGTGGTGAAGCGGCCGTTAGGCGCGATGATGCCCGAGCCCGTCTGCGCGGCGGTCTTGATCAGCTCCACCCGGAAGCGGCCACCGTTGAGGGTCAACGTCCGGCTGCCCCCCAATTGCAGGGTATGCGGGTAGTAAGTCTGGATGGTGCCCGAATCACGATAGACACGAATGCCCACCCCGGCTACATCGGTGGCATAGACGTTGCTGAAACCCGGGACCGCGTTCTGCTGCGCGGCGTTGACGAAACGGCCATTGGCACTACCGCCCCAGCGATCGCAGTAACCGATGCTGTCGCGCTGGTTGATAGGCACGATCAGCTCCTTGATCACACCACCGACGGGCAGACTGGGCAGGATTACGATCTGCCCCATGTCCATCTGCACGTCCTGCGCGACAAAGCCCTGTTGGGTGATGTAGCAGGTCGCCAACGCCGGGCTGGCCACGGCAATACCAGCCAATATGGCCACCGCACTCAGCGCCTTGCGGCCACGGGAAGAGATCATCGGCATGCTGCCTCCAGCGGGATGAAGCCGGTCTTGGACGCATCGGCGCCCGCCGGAACCTGGTAATCGACGGTGCAGCGCTGGTCGGCGCCGGCGCCCCACTCCACCAGCAGGCGGCCCTGGTTCTTTTCACTGCGCACGTACAGGCGGCCACCCTGGCTGACCATGCCCACCGGCTGGCCCTGCTCATCCTTGACCTGCGCACCGAACGGCATGGTGCGGCCATCCGGGTTGCGCACCTGGATCAGCAGCGCGTTGCCCTTGCGGGTATCGAAGCGCAGGTAGCTGATGGCACCGGCGAACGGCGCGATCGACTGGCTGGTGCTTTCCAGCTCGACGTCGTGGGCCATGCCCTGCGGGTCGAGGGTGACGGTATTGAGGCGGTACGGCGACACGTACGGGACCACCGCGTAGCCGCGGCCATCGACGCGCAGGCCCGGGGCGTTGCTGACGATCGCATCGCGTGCGCCCGGCGCTTCCACCAGCACCATGGTGTCGCCACGCTGCGGGGTGAAGGTGAAGCCGCCC
Source organism: Stenotrophomonas sp. YJH_SMC_119 (assembly GCF_059368315.1). Classification (NCBI taxonomy): domain Bacteria; kingdom Pseudomonadati; phylum Pseudomonadota; class Gammaproteobacteria; order Lysobacterales; family Lysobacteraceae; genus Stenotrophomonas; species Stenotrophomonas sp. YJH_SMC_119. The sequence continues at coordinate 195,410 of NZ_JCAFRP010000008.1, forward strand.
GGATGCACGACCACGCTGCCGTTGGCACCGACCGAAGCCTGGCGGAAATCGCGCGAGTGGCTGTAGGTCGCGTTCAACGCGGAGTAGCGGCTGCGGTACTCGGCGTTGCCGACCGCGGTGGTGCCACCTTCGCGGGAATCGGACAGGGCCACGCCGTAGCTGAAGTTGTTGTCGACACCGGCCGAACCGGTGATGCCGACGCGGCTGTTGTCGTAGCCACCGCGGTCGCGCACGCCGAGATCGGCGCTGAACGACACCGGGTGGGAACCACGGCCCAGCGGCACGCTCATCGACAACAGGTACTGGGTGTCGGAACGGCCCAGCACGCCCTCTTCGGTGCGCAGCGCCGAGAAGCCGTAGTTCACCGAACGCCAGGCATTGTTGTAGCCCACCTGGTACTGCTTGGAGGTGCCGGAACGGTCGTAGAAGTCACGCACCGAACCGGTCACGTACAGCGCGCCACCGCGACGGCCCAGCGGCTGGTTCAGCGTTACCTGGAACTGGCTGCGCTGGCGGCCACGGGTGGTCGGATCGATGCCGCGCTTGTCCGAATCACGGCCGTACAGCGCGTCCTGCAGGCTGTAGAAGCCTTCGGTCGAATAGCGGTAGGCGGCCAGGGTCAGGTTGGTCCCGGTCTCGCCGATCATGTTGCTGTAGCTCAAGCGCACGCTGGCACCGGTGTGGTTGCCGTAGTGATCGAACGAGGTACGCGCATGGGTGACGTCGGCAGCGAATGCGCCGACCGGCGTGGACAGACCGACGCCGTACAGCAGCGACAGGTAGCCATCGCTCAGTGCACTGCCACCGTACAGGGTCAGCTGGTTGCCGATACCGCGCTGGTAGGTGCCCTGCACCAGCCACGGCTCATCGGCCAGCAGCTTGTTGCGCACCTGGCCGGCCGTCAGCGAGTAACGCGACACGCCTTCGCGCAGCATCTGCGGCACCGAACCGAACGGCACCTTGAATTCGCGGCGGCGGCCATCGGCCTCGATCACGCTCACTTCCAGATCACCGCCGTAACCGGTCGGGTACAGGTCGTCGATGACGAAGCTGCCCGGCGACACGGTGGAGGAGTAGATCAGCTGCTCGTTCTGGCGCACTTCGATGCGCGCGTTGGTCTCGGCGATGCCGCGCACGACCGGCGCGTAACCGCGCAGCGAATCGGGCAGCATGCGGTCGTCGCTGGCCAGGCTGGCACCGCGGTAACCGATCGAATCGAACAGTTCACCGGTGGTGTAGGCCTCACCGATGGTGAGCATGCCGCGCACCTGCGGAATGCCGCGCTGCGCATAGGTGGCGATGCTCTGCCAATGGCGGCCGTCGCCCTCGGACCAGGTCAGGTTCGAATCGTGGCGGAACTGCCAGCCACCCAGGTTCATGCCGGCGTTGAGGCCGAGGTAGGCACTGCGGTTGCGCTGGCCACCTTCGACGCGGCTGTCGCTGTCGATGGCATTGAAGCTGTAACCGACGAAACCGGCATTGATGCCACGGTCCCACAGCGCCGGGTTGACGTAGCCACGCGCCTCGCGGCGCAGGAACACCTGCGGGATGCTCAGGTCGTAGCGCAGGTTGCCGCTGTCATAGACACCATAGGCATTGGCCATGCGCTGCTGGACCGGCACGCAGCTGGTCTTGTCGGTGGGCACGGACGGATCCTGCTGCAGCAGCACGGCCTCGCTGTCCACGCCCATTTCTTCCAGCATCGGCAGCGGCAGGCAGGCGTCGACACGGCCCTGCGCATCGGCCTTGAACTGCAGATCGCGACGGCCCTGCCAGGCACCGTTGACGTACACGTCGACACGATAGTTGCCGGCCACCATCGGGTTGCCGTTGCTGAAGGCCGCCAGGTCGACCTGCTTGGCCTGGCCAGACAGGAAGCTGGAGTTGAACTGGGCCGATTCCGGTGCACGCGCATTGGCCGCACCACTCTGCGCCATCAGCGCCTGTTCGCCGAGATTGGCCGGAGCAGCCAGCGCCCATCCTGGGCAGGCCACGCCAGCAACCAACAGGCAAAGCGCCTGATGGATCGACAATGTCAATCTGTTTCCGATCACACTGACATTCCTTCAATTCGCCGCACAGCGGCGGTGGCGGGATGCGCAGGCCAGGGGCCGGCGCGGCGCGTTCAGCCCCCGGTGCTGCCGAGGCGGATGGTGTGTTCCACCCGGCCGCCGTAGTCGTTGATGGTGATGAAGCGGACCTGGTCGGTGCCCGCCGGTGCGGCGAACTCCAGGCTCTGCTTCGGCGCGACCATCGCGCCCTTGTCCTCGACGGCCTTTTCACTGCTGCCGGTCACGGCATGTACTTCGGCCAGAGTGACGTGGAAGGGGCTCGGGTTTTCCACCCGCAGGCGGTCGCCATTGCGGGTCCAGCGCAGCGCTGCCGGTGCATCGTTGGCGACGCCCTTCAGGCCCTGCGGCCGGTAGAAAAGCTTCAGGCGCGAACGAAACGCGACCTGCAGGTAATTCTGTTCGCCGCTGTCAGCGTTGTCCGGGGACGGCGGCACATCCAGCACGTTGAGCCAGAACACCGACTCGCGGTCGGTCGGCAACTGCGCGCCGGAGAAGATCAGTCGCAGCGCCTGGCTGCGGCCCGGCTCGACACGCGCGATCGGCGGCGTCAGTACGAACGGGGCATCGCTGGTATCGGCGGTCTGGTTGGCGTCGCCGCTGTCGATCCAGGCCTGCACCAGCGCCGGCGAATCGCCCACGTTGTCGACCTGCACGGTGACTTCGCGCGCCTGCGCCGGATAGATCACTCGCGTGCCATTGACCACCACGCCGGCCAGAGCGTTCTGGCAGAAGGGCAGCGTGAACGCTGCCAGCAGCAGCGCCCGGGGAAAGAATGCTTTCATCGGAAGTACTACGCTCGAGGTATGTGGCCAGGGGCCGCGATGCACTGGCCGGCGCGTACGCCGGCCAGTGCGGGTACGGCTACGATCAGTTGTAGATGATCGTGTACTTGACGCTGCTGGTGACGTCGCCCGGGGTGGCGGCGGCAGTGGCGTAGTACTCAGCGTAGTAGTTCAGGTCGGCCGAGCCGTCGGTGCCGACGGTGACCCACTGCGAGTTGGTCTGGGCCAGGCCAGCGCCAGCAGCCTTGATCGGCAGGACCTGGTTGTTCGAGCCCAGCAGCTGCAGCTGCACGTTGGTGGCAGCGTTGGCCGAGGCCTGGTTCAGCAGGCGGCCGGTGTTGAAGTCGACGGTCGAACCCGGCTCGAAGTAGGTCGCGACGTTGCCGGCGCTGCACTTGGTCAGGTTGATGGCGAACGGGGTACGACCGGCAACGGCACCGGCGGTGGCCAGAGTGTTCTTGGACACGGTCGGCAGGTTGACGGCGAAGTCCTTGCCGCCCGGGGTCGAGATGGTGCAGGTCTTGTCGGTCACCTTGCCGTTGAAGGTGATGGTGCCGTCGGCGGCGTTGGCGGCCAGCGGAGCGGCGGCCAGCATCAGAGCGGCAATGAGGTTGATCTTGTGCATTCGCTTTTACCTAACCCTACTGAAGAGATGAGAAGTAGAGGAGGAAGCAAGGAGCACTGCCGGGCTATCAAGACCCATCCTTGCGTCTCACCTGTGGCCGGACTCGGACATACCTTCCCCTGAATCCGTGACGCAAGTATAGGCACAACTGTGATGAAAGTCTCATTATTTTTCTGAACGCCAATTCATTGACGCCTCAAATGTGACGTGTTAGGCGAAATCGAGGTTGGGGGAGCGCAAGGGATTTGACGGTAGCCGGATCAGGCCACAAACGACCCTGCATGACGCACCTGGTGGCGCGTTCGGCATGCGCGGAAACAGGCCTTTTTAAGGTGGAAATCACCTTATTTGATGCGCATCACTCTTTGTTGGTGATGGCCCTAGCAGATTCGGAATCGTCCTATTAAAGACGGATCGAACCTGTCGCTAACTAGGACACACCGAACCAGAGAACGTGTCATGAGAACCTCCCTTCTGCTGTGCGTGGCCCTGATGTCCGTCAGTGCGCTGGCCCAGGCCAGCAGCGGCAGCATTCGTTTCAGCGGCCGTATCGCCGAGCCGGGCTGCACGACCAACCTGTCCCAGGGCGAGCTGAGCCTGGCGGCCTGCCCGCCGTCGGCCAAGGGCTCGACGGTGGCCGTGACGGCGCTGGCCGATGGCCAGGCCGCGACGCTGCGCGACGGCAAGCGCCAGGGGCAGAAGCTGTCGGTGTCGGCCAGCGCGATGCGCGCCGGCGATATCGCCTTCTCCGAGCGCTACAGCGTGCAGGCTTCGAAGCAGCAGCCGCTGCAGGGTGCCTACCTGGTGGTGGTCGACTACCTGTAAGCCGACGTGTTTACGCCGGCGGCAGCTCGAAGACCTGGCGCAGGTAGGCCAGGTAGCCGGGGTCGTCGCACATGCTCTTGCCCGGCGAATCGCTGAGCTTGGCCACCGGCTGGCCGTTGCAGCGGACCATCTTGATCACGATGTTCAGCGGCGTCGGACCCAGATCATTGGTCAGGTGGGTGCCGACGCCGAACGCGACCTGGCAGCGACCACGGAAGTAGTCGTACAGGCGCATGACCTTGGCGATGTCGAGCCCATCGCTGAACACCAGCACCTTGCTGCGCGGATCGACGCGGCGCTGCTGGAAGTGCGCCAGCATGCGGTCGCCCCAGTCGAACGGATCGCCCGAATCGTGGCGGACACCGTCGAACAGCTTGCAGAAGTACATATCGAAGTCGCGCAGGAACGCATCCAGGCCGACCACGTCGGACAGCGCGATGCCGAGGTCGCCGCGATACTCGCGTGCCCACGATTCCAGCGCCGCCACCTGCGAGTCACGCAGGCGTGGGCCCAACGCCTGGAAGGCCTGCAGATACTCATGGGCCATGGTGCCGTGCGGGGTCATGCCATACAGGCGGGCGAAGTGCACGTTGCTGGTGCCGACCAGCTGCGGGCCCAGTGCATCGCGCAGCAGCGGCAGCAGGCGCGCGTGCCAGTCGCGCGAGTAGCGGCGACGGCTGCCGTAGTCGGCGATGCGGCACTGTTCGAAACCGGGGGTATCGCGCAGCAGCGCGGCCTTGGCCTGCAGGCGGCGCTCGCCTTCGGCGAAGTCAGGCGTGGTGGTGTTGCGGAACCAGACTTCGTTGATGATCGCCAGCAGCGGCACTTCGAACAGGATGGTGTGCAGCCACGGGCCGGTGATGTCCAGTTCGATCTCGCCGGGCACGGTCTTCGACGCGCGCAGCTGGATGTACTTGCGGTCGAGGTGGAACAGGCCGAGGAAATCGGCGAAGTCGGGCTTCACGAAGCGCAGGCCACGCATGTAATCCAGCTCCGCGTCGCTGAAACGCAGGCTGCACAGGTGGTCGATCTCTTCGTCGATCTGGTCGATGTAATGGGCCAGGTCGATGCCGGGCGTGCGGCACTTGAACCGGTACTGCACCTGGGCACCGGGGTGCTGGTGGAGCACCGCCTGCATCATGGTGAACTTGTACAGGTCGGTGTCGAGCAGGGACTGGATGATAGGCATGGGGCGGATTATGCGCCCAGCAGGGTGAACCGGGGTGGCTGCGGCCACGCTCGGCTCTCCGCGGAACGGCATTGGTAGATCCACGCCATGCGTGGATGCCCTTCCGGCTCTACAACGACCTGCGCACCAGGCGCGGCACCAGCATCAGGGCGTGGGCCCAGATCGCGCCCCATACCGCAGCACGCACCGGCAGCGAACGCTGACTGGCCTCGAACTTCCGGAAATAGCGCCACAGGCCCCGGTGCTTGTGCCATTCCACGAAGAACGGCCGTGAGCGGCTGGAGACACCGCGCACATGGGTGACCTGCAGGTCGTTGGCGATCGCCACCACCGCGCCAGCCTCACGTGCGCGCCGGCACAAGTCCAGGTCTTCGGCGTGCAGGCGATAGCCAGCGTCCCAGCCACCGATGCGGTCGAACAGCGCACGCGGCATCAGCAGCAGCGCGCCAGACAACGCCGGCACCCGCTGCAGCGCCTGCTGCGGATCGCGCGGGACCGACAGCTTCGAGCCTTTGCCGGGCGAACGCAGCATCAACAGGAAATCCGGATCACGACGGCGCACGGCCTCGTCGGCATGGCCATGCTCGTCCAGCTGTTCGACACCCAGCAGGCAATCCCCCAACCGTTCGGCACGGCTGCGCAGCTCGGCCAGAGTATCGGGCTCGACCATCAGGTCCGGGTTGATGAAGGCCAGCCACGGGCTGTGCGAATCGGCCACCCCCTGGTTGTTTGCGGCGGCAAAGCCGGGATTGTCCGGATTGCCGACAAAACGCACGCGCGGGTCGTGGCTGGCATGGCGCTGCACGATATCCAGCGTGCCATCCATCGAGCCGTTGTCGATCACCCGGATTTCGGCCACGTCCCGCGCCTGGCGCAGGCGCGAGAGACAGGCATCGATGGTGCTGCCGCTCTGGTAGGTGACGACGATGGCGGCGATGGCAACATTCAAACGGGTGGCTCCGGCGCGGAAGGAACGAACAGGTCGCCCTGTTCCTTCGGCATTATCGCCTGCCGCATGCGCTGCTGCAGGTCGGCACGCAGCCCGTGCAGCGGGTCGTGCATCAGGAAGTCCGCCAACCTTGGCACCCAGCCCGGCCAGCGCGCAGCCAGCGCTTCAAGATCGCCGTCACGGCTGACCGCCTCCCCTGCCCGGCTGACGAAGGCGGTCTCGCACAGCACGTTGCGCCATCCCAGGCCGGCCATGCGCAGGCTCAGGTCCACCAGCGCCGCGTTCCAGCCGGCGTAGCTGTCCACGTCCAGGCCCCCGGCACGTCGACGCGCGTTGCCCCGCACCAGCACCGCATGGGTGACTGCGGACGGCAGCTCGGGGTGCAGGGTTGGCAATGTGGCACAGGTATGCGCCAGCAGGGCCGGATCATGGGGTTCGGGATTGATCTCGCCCAGCCTGGGCCACGCAGCGGTTTCGCCAGCATTGCACCACGGGGTTGCGGTGGCGATGGCGGCATCGCGGGCGAAGGTGTCCTGCAGCTGCTGCAGCCAGCCCGGCGCGGGCACGCTGTCCGGTGCCAGCACCGCCACGTCCATGCCATCGCAGGCGCGCAACATCTCGTCCAGGTGGGCCACCTCGCCCAGCGGCCGCGCGCGGCGGGTGTACTCGGCCTGCAGTGGCGTATGCGCCAACCAATGTTCCACCACCGCCTGCGCGCGCGGCCCGGTCTGCGCATCGTCGGCCAACCAGACCGCGGTGCCCGGCGCGGTGCCGGCATCCAGTGCGGCCAGGCAGCGGTCGAGCGCGGCATCGTCCACGCACAGCGGCAACAACACGATCGCCCCCATCCCGCCTCCGTGGTTGTCGTTAGCCACAGCCTAGCACCGGGAGGGTATCGGCCGGGTTGCACCCGGCACCCGCAGAGGCCGAAGCCGAAGCAACAGCAGAAGCCGGCTATCCGTGGGATGGCGGGGTGGGTCCGGTTGCGGGGGACGCCGTGAATACGTCCCTGTAGGCTTGGCCGCGGCATCCATGCCGCGGACACCCCCGCAACCGGACCCACCCCGCCTTCAACAGATCTCCGCGATCTGCAGTAGATCCACGCCATGCGTGGATGAATCTCCATCAGAATCGAATATTTCGAATTGGAATCGAAAAGCATCCACGCATGGCGTGGATCGTGTCGACCAAGGTCGACACCTACCAACAGCAGCAGGAAACTGTCGAAGGCGGGGCACTGTGGGTTTGCGGGGTGTGAGCCGCATGGATGCGGCGACCAAGCCTTATCTGATGAAAATCTGTCAGCGTAGGTGTCGAGAGCCGGCGTGGGCCGCCGTACGAGCCTGGATCTCGACGATCGCCATGTAGCTTGGCGCCCACGCCGGAATCTCCCTTGATCCGCCCGAACAGTTGCTGGAGC
>NZ_JCAFRP010000009.1:0-161018 GCF_059368315.1 Stenotrophomonas sp. YJH_SMC_119
CCAGCGCAATTCCGTGCTGACCCAATGGCTGCACCACTACAACTGGCACCGCCCTCACATGGGGATCGGTGGCCAGCCACCTATTTCCAGAGTCCTGCTGAACAACGTGGTGGGTTTACACAACTAACAGTCGACTCTACCTCGGCAAACCCGCCACGCCGTGGTTGCCGGCCAGCGGCCGGCACTACCGTGCGTTGGGTCACGCCGTGACCGGCTGTGGCGCGCGCTGCTGCAGCGTCCAGACGATGCCACCGCCGATCAGGGTCAGCACGGCGGCGAACGCACACACGCCAAGCCAGTCCCAGGCTGCATAGGCCAGGCCACCCACACCGCCCAGCACGCTGGACCCCAGGTAGTAGGCGAACAGGTACAGCGCCGAGGCTTCCGCACGCATCGCACCGGCGCGGCTTCCAACCCAGCTGCTGGCCACGGAATGACCACCGAAGAAGCCGAAGGTCACCAGTGCGATACCCAGCGCCATCGTGCTCAGCCACGGCATCGCCAGCAGCGCGATGCCGGCGCCGATCAGCGCGAACGAGATCGACAGGATGCGGCCGCGTCCGTAGCGCGTGGCCTGCTGGCCCATCCACGCCGAACTGAAGGTACCCACCAGATAGACGCTGAAGATCAGCCCGACCACGGTCTGGCTGAGATGGTAGGGCGGCGCCAGCAGGTGATAGCCCAGGTAGTTGTAGAGGGTGACGAACACGCCCATCAGTACGAACGAGGTGGCGAACAGCCACGGCAGGCCCGGGTCGGCGAACAGCGTGCGCCAGCGCGACGGCAATTGGCGCAGGCCGCCGCGACGGGCATGGAAGTGCCGCGACGGTGGCAGCTGCAGCCACAGCAGCACGGTGCTGGCCACGGCGATGATCGAGACCACGCCGATGCCCCAGCGCCAGCCCCAATGGTCGGCGATGATGCCGGCCAGCAGGCGCCCGCTCATGCCACCGATGGCGTTGCCGCCGATGTACAGGCCCATCGCCAGGCCCAGCGCGCGGCTGTCCATTTCCTCGACCAGGTAGGTCATCGCTACCGCCGGCACGCCGCTCAGCGCCAGGCCAAGCAGGGTCCGCAGCACCAGCAGCGTGGTCCAGTCGTCCACCAGCGCGGTGCACAGCGACAGCATGGCCGACGCCAACAGCGCAACGATCATCAACGGGCGACGGCCGACCGCGTCGGACAGCAGGCCGGCCAGCAGCATCGCCACCGCCAGCGTGCCAGTGGTCAACGACAGCGACATCGCGCTGCCGGCGGCGGACACGCCGAAGTGACGGCTGAACTCGGGCAGCAGCGGCTGCACGGTGTACAGCAGGCCGAAGGTGGAGAAGCCGGCCAGGAACAGCGCCAGCGCGGTGCGGCGGAAGGCCGGGGTGCCCTGCTGGATGCGGGTGTCGGTGCCGGTATCGAGAGTGGAGGGACGGCCTTCAACGGCCGCCGCAGTTTCGCCAGTCATGGAATCGAAGGGCCGGTGGGGACGGCCGGGCGTGGGAGGGAACGGGCCTCAGACTAGGCCCGTCCATCCAGTCGATCCATAACCTGATAAGTCAGGATTGATACTCAAGAAGTATCAATTCAGCTTACAGGCGCTGCCACTCGAAACCGTCGCTGCGGCGGTAGTACACCGCCACCGCACGGCCGTAGACCTTGTCGGCATCTACGAAGCCGAAGAAGCGGCCATCGAAGCTGTTGCCACGGTGGTCACCCAGCACCAGCACCTTGCCGTCCGGCACCACCAGGTCGGCGATGTCCGGGCCGCCCCCCATGTCCAGATCGAGGCTGGCACGGCGTTCACCGAAGGCTTCCACATCCTGCAGGTCCGCAGTCTGCAGCGGCTGGCCGTTGATGGTCAGGTGCCCTTCGTGCAGCTGTACATGGTCACCGGCCACTGCGGCAACGCGCTTGATCAGGCGGGTGCCGTCGGCTGGCGAATCGAATACCGCCACTTCGCCGCGCTGCGGCGTGCCGGTGGACATCAGTTCCTTGCTGGTGAATGGCAGGCGCAGGCCGTAGGCGCGCATGTCCACCACCACCCGGTCGCCGGGCTGCAGGGTCGGCTGCATCGAACCGCTGGGCACCACGTAGTGGTTGGCGAGGGTATCGCGGGCGGCGGCGAGCAGGCCGAGCATCACCAGCAACGGCAGCGCCTCCTTCTTCAGCCAGGCCAGCGCGCGATCGGAAAAGGGAGGGCGGGCAACGGCGTCCATGGCAGGCTCCGGGTGGGTGGTAGCTGCATCAGACCACACACGGGGGGAGAGGTTCCCGGTAGTGCCGGGTTACGCAGGTTTTACGCGCGGGACCGGCCGCGGGCATCGCACCTTTACGGCCAGCGCGCGCATCGTGTGCCCACCGCGCCGCAGGGCGCATTCCGCAAGGTGTTGTATGACCCTCCTGGTGATCCGCCACGCATCTTCGTCCGCGCCGCGCCCGCAATTGCCGGCGCAGCTGAGCGGCCATCGCGTGCTGTGCAGCGACTGCGCCAGCCTGTCCGAAGTGCGCCAGTGCCTGTGCCAGCCACAGGCGCGTTCGGCCGACTGGGTGCTGCTGGATGTCGGCGTGGCCGACGAGGCGCAATGGCAGGCCGAGGGCGGTGCGCTGCAGGCGGCGCTGGAACGGCTGCCGGCGCAGTACATCGAGTTGCAGGCACCCAGCGAGCCCGGCCTGGAGGCGCGCCTGCGACTGCAGCATGGCCCGGCGGCGGTGGTCATTGACCAGCGCAGCCAGCAGGCCGGTTATCCGTTGTCGCTGGCCATCGTCGGCCGCCGCCTGGCGCAGGAGGGCTGAGCCATGTCGATCTTCATCATCCGTGGCCCGGAAGCCGCCGGTGCGCTGATCCGTACCGCCATGCCGCTGCCGGCACCGGTACTGAAGTCGTTGGTGCACCGGGCGATCGACGCCGGCACCAGCGTGGCGATACGCGCCTGCGGCTCGGAACAGGAACTGCTGGACGCCCTGCGCGTGGCCGACCACAGCCGCGGCGAGGTGACGCTGCTCGATCCGGGTGCCTGTGCCAACAGCCTGCGTCTTCAGCGCCTGCTGCCCTACCTGCACAACGCCTACGTGGAAGTACATGACGACGGCGCGGTGGCCGAGCCGTGCCTGCCGGCCGGTGTCGGCCAGCGCCTGGGCATCGCCGCCGGGTACGGTGCGCAGAGCTATGTGCTGGCGCTGGACATCGCGCTGGATCACCTGGGATTGGCCGAACAGGCCAATCGCGTGCACGTGGGGACGTGATGGCCGGGCTGTGCCCGGCACCCGGTAGTGCCGGCCGCTGGCCGGCAACCTCGACAGCAACAGCCAAAGCCGTTTTCCTGGGGGATGGCGGGGTGGGTCCGGTTGCGGGGGACGCTGCAAGTACGTGCCTGTAAGCTTGGCCGCGGCATCCATGCCGCGGACACCCCCGCAACCGGACCCACCCCGCCTTCGACAGATCTCCGCGAACTGTCGGAACAGCATGGCCTGCTTTTGGTGGGTGTCGACCTTGGTCGATGCATGGATCCACGCCATGCGTGGATGAGCGGCAAACTGCGGAATCTGTCGATGGTATCGATACAACGAAAAACGGCGGGGTTTCCTCCGCCGTTATTTCTTTCGTACTTCAGGTCGCGCTTATTTCAGTCCGCGGAACTTCAGCAGCGGTTCCACCGACGGGTCCTTGCCGCGGAAATCGCGGTACAGGGTCGACAGCTCCACGCTGTTGCCGCGCGAGAGGATCTTGTCGCGGAATTCCTGGCCATTGGCGGCGGTCAGGCCACCGTGTTCGGTGAACCACTGGTAGGCGTCATGATCCAGCACTTCGGCCCAGAAGTAGGCGTAGTAGCCGGCCGAGTAACCGCCACCCCAGATGTGGTCGAAGTAGGTGGTGCGGTAACGCGGCGGCACCTGCGGCAGGTCGACCTTGAACTTCTTCAGCGCGCTGGCTTCAAAGGCGCCGACGTCCTGCAGCGGCGCGTCGGCCTTCTGCGTGTGCCAGGCCAGATCCAGCAGTGCGGCCGACAGGTACTCGGTGGTCGCATAGCCCTGGTTGAAGCTGCGTGCCTTGAGGATCTTGTCGACCAGCTCCTGCGGCATCGCCTCGCCGGTCTTGTAGTGCTTGGCGTAGTTGGCGAACACCTTCGGGTCCAGCGCCCAGTGCTCGTTGAACTGCGACGGGAACTCTACGAAGTCGCGCGAGGTGGCGGTGCCGGCAATCGACGGATACTTCACGTTCGAGAACATGCCATGCAGTGCATGGCCGAACTCATGGAACATGGTGGTGACGTCGTCGAAGCTGATCAGCGCAGGCTGGCCGGCGGCCGGCTTGGTGAAGTTGCAGACGTTGTAGACCACCGGCTTGGCGCCGGTCAGGCCGTCCTGCTCGACGAACACGTCCATCCAGGCGCCGCCAGACTTGCTGTCACGCTTGAAGTAGTCGGTGTAGAACAGGGCCAGCGAGGTGCCGTCCTTGTCGAAGACTTCGTACACCTTCATGTCCGGGTTGTAGGTCGGAATGTCGGTACGCGGCTTGAAGGTGATGCCGTACAGCTGGGTGGCGGCGTAGAAGACGCCGTTCTGCAGCACGTTGTCCAGTTCGAAGTACGGCTTGATCTGCGACTCGTCCAGATCGTACTTGGCCTTGCGCACCTGCTCGGCGTAGAAATCCCAGTCCGAGGCGGCGACCTGGAAGCCGCCCTTCTGCGCGTCGATCACCTTCTGGATCTCGCCGGCTTCGGCGCGCGCCTTGGCGGTAGCGGCCGGCACGGTGTCGGTCAGCAGCTTCAGCGCGGCAGCCGGGGTCTTGGCCATCTGGTCGCCCAGCTGGTAGTCGGCGAAGGTGTCGAAGCCAAGCAGCTTGGCCTTCTGCGCGCGCAGCTGGGCCAGGCGCTGCACGGTCTGCCGGGTGTCGTTGGCATCGCCACGCTCGGCACGGGTTTCCGAAGCCTTCAGCACGGCGGCACGCTGGTCGCGGTCACTCAGCGAGCCGAGCACCGGCTGCTGGGTGGTGTTCTGCAGCGGCAGCAGGAACTTGCCATCCAGCTTGCGCTCCTTCGCTGCGTTGGCGGCGTTGTTGATCGCATCCTCGTCCAGGCCGGCCAGCTTGGCCTTGTCGTCAACGACAACGGCCGCAGCGGCGGTAGCGGCCACCAGGCGGGTGTGGAACTGGGTGGAAAGGGTGGTTTCTTCCACGTTGAGCTTGCGCAGCGATGCCTTGTCGGCGTCGGACAGCTGTGCGCCGGCGCGCACCAGGCCATCGTAGTAGTGCTCGACCAGGCGCTTCTGCACCGGATCCAGTTCAAGCGTGTCGCGCTGGTCATAGATCGACTTCACGCGCGCGAACAGCTTCGGGTCGAGATTGATCTCGTCCTGGTGCGCGGCCAGCTTCGGCGCCACTTCTTCCTGGATCTTCTGGCGCGCATCGTTGGTATCGGCCTGGACCAGGCCGAAGAAGATGCGCGACACGCGGGTCAGGGTCTCGCCGCTGCGCTCCATCGCCACGATGGTGTTGTCGAAGGTGGCCGGCTCGCTGCTGTCGGCGATCTTGCGAACGTCGGCCAGGTGCTGGCGCATGCCTTCTTCGAAGGCCGGCAGGTAGTCGCTGTCCTTGATCTTGTCGAACTGCGGCGCCTGGAACGGCAGCGTGCTGGCGCTCAGCAGCGGATTGGTGGAGGCTTCGGCCGGCTGCTGGGCCGGGGCTTTCTGGGCATCGGACACGGGGGTGGACTCCTTGCCGGAACAGGCCGCCAGCGCCAGGCTGATGGCGGCGGCCAGGACTACGGTACGCGACATGTAAAACGCTCCTTGGGCAGACGGTATGGAATACCAGCCCTCCACCCTACTCCTGTCGCGCTCGCCCGGCATGTGCCGGACGTGGCGTCTATGCGACGGCCTGCGGCCGGCTCAGACCGTGCCGCGGGTCTTGCCGATCCACGGCCGGTAGAACTCGCGGATGGCGGCCATGTCGGCAGCATCGTCGCCGGTCGGCTGGAACAGCGGGCCGATGCCGATGGTCTTTTCCGGGTAATGGAAATAGGCGGCCAGGATCGGCACGTCGGCCATCCGGGCGATCTTCAGGAAGCCGGCCTTCCACTCCTTCACCGCCTTTCGGGTGCCCTCGGGGGTGATGGCGAACCACATCTTCTCGTTGTTGCGCAGCAGGTCCACCGCCTGGCCCACCGTGCCCTGCGGCGAGCTGCGGTCCAGCGGGATCACGCCCAGCTTGTGCAGCAGCGGCCCCAGCGGCCACCAGAACAGCGAGGCCTTGCCCAGCACCTTCACCTTCATGCCCAGCGCGATCTTGGCCGCCATGCCCCACAGGCCGTCCCAGTTGGACGAATGCGGCGCGATGATGAACACCAGGCGCGGGATGTCAGGCAGGGTGCCGGTCACCTTCCAGCCGCCCATGCGCAGGGTGCAGCGCGCCAGCCAGCGCAGGAAGGCATTGGGTTTGACCTGTGGCATCTGCGGCGGCACGGCCGGCAGCAGCGGAGTCGGGTTGTTCAAGCAATCACTCCCAGTCACGTGATGAGCGCCCGCGCTTGATCTGCGCGCGCCCGCGTTTGGCGTCCAGACGACGCAGTTTCGACCCGAGGGTCGGCTTGGTGGCCTTGCGCGGTTTGGGCACGCTCAGCCCGGCCTGGATGAAGGCCGCCAGCCGCTCGCGCGCATCCTCGCGATTGCGATCCTGGGTACGGAAACGTTGCGCGTCGATGACCAGCACGCCTTCGCCGGTCATGCGCCGGTCACGCCGCGCCAGCAGGCGCGTGCGCAACGGTTCGGGCAACGAGGGCGAGTTGGCCACGTCGAAACGCAGTTCCACCGCAGTGGAGACCTTGTTGACGTTCTGGCCACCGGCACCGCTGGCACGCACGAACCGCTCGACGATCTCGCCGTCGGGGATTTCAAGCTGCGCGTTGATGGTGACCGGTCCACTGCCCATCCGCGCATTGTAGCGGCAGCCACGTGTCGGAGTGCGCATCGCGCGCCGTATGCCGCCGATCAGGTACCGAACACGCCGCCTTCGCCTTGGCTGCGGGTATGCTGGCCGTCCCATGTACCGCAGGAAGCTTCGCATGACCCGCTCCGCACCCGCCCTGCCCTCCCTGCTGCGCCGCGCCGCCCTGCTGCTGGCGCTGGCCGTGGCCAGTGTCCCCGCCCTGGCCGCGCCGCCGACCGATGGCGACATCAACCGTCTGCTGTCCGCGTCACGTGCGCAGAGCATGATCGACACCATGCTGCCGCAGATCGAGGCGATGCAGCAGCAGCAGTTCCAGCAGGTGGCCGCACAGCGCCAGCTCAATGCCCAGCAGCAGGAGCAGCTGAAGCGGATCCAGGCACGGACCAGCCAGACCCTGCGCCAGGCACTGTCCTGGCAGCAGCTGCGGCCGATGTACGTGGACCTGTACAAGAAGACTTTCAGCAAGGAAGACGTGCTGGCGATGGCCGAGTTCTACGAGAGCGCGGCCGGCCAGAGCCTGCTGGACAAGACCCCGGCCCTGATGCAGAACGTGATGGTGGCGATCCAGGCGCGCATGCAGCCGCTGTTCGCGGACCTGCAGAAGGACCTGGAAGCGATCGTCAACGAGCCGGAAAAGAAGTGAGGTCGTGCCGGCCGCTGGCCGGCAACCTCGTACGGTTGGGATCAGGCAGATGCCGGCCAGCGGCCGGCACTACCGTCTATAGGTCCACCTGCCAGCCGAACAGGTCCAGCGCCTTCTGGAACTCACGATCCAGCGGCGCACTGACATCCACGTTGCCACCCTCAGGATGCGGGAAGCGCAGGCGCTCGGCGTGCAGCAGCATGCGGTGCACGCCCTGCATGCGGAAGATGCGGTTGTGGCGGCCATCACCATGGCTGGTGTCGCCGATCATGTGATGCGACAGGTGCTTGAGGTGCCGGCGGATCTGCCGGAAGCGCCCGGTCTGTGGCTGGCAGCGCAGCAACGCATAACGCGAGCTGGTGAATTCACCGACCGGCACCGACAACTCGCCGGTGGCCAGGCGCTGGAAGTCGGTGACCGCCGGCTTTTTCACCGGTTTGCCCGGGCCGCCGTCCAGATCATGATCGACCTGCCAGGCGAGTTCGGCCGGCCAGCCCCGGCAGACGGTCAGGTAGTCCTTCAGCACCTCGCCACCCATCAGCGCCTTGCCCAGCGCACTGGCGGTCTCGCGGTCAAAGGCCAGCAGCAGGCAGCCACTGGTGGCCCGGTCCAGGCGATGCACGAGGAAGATCGGCCGGCCCAGCTGCTCCCGCAGGCGGTCGGCCAGGAAGTCGTCTTCGCCACGGGCCAGCTTGCTGTCGTGGACCATCAGCCCGGCAGGCTTGTTGACCACGGCCAGGCGCTCATCCAGGTGCAGCAGCTGCAGGGGCGCGGTTTCAGTCTCGACCGCGGCGAGGGTATCGGGTTCGGTGCTCACGGCGGGATTATCGAGGCTGGGCACTGAATGCGGTAGAGCTGGCCGCTGGCCGGCTGCCTGCGGATCGTCTGGCTGCTGGGGTTGCCGGCCAGCGGCCGGCACTACCAGATCAGGCGCGGCCGGCACTACCGGATCAGGCGCGGGCAGCACGGCGGTCAGGCGTTGCGTACGGCCAGCAGCTCGCCGTTGCCTACCGGCACCAGGCTGGTGCTGAAGTTCGCGTCAGACTCCAGCAGCGTCCGCAGCGGTTCCATCTCTCCCGCATGCGAGGTGGCGTTGTCCACCACCAGCAGGCCACCCGGCCGCAGCACGCGGCGCAGCTGCGGCCACCAGCCGGCGTATTGCCCGCGGTCCGAATCGAGGAACAGCAGGTCAATGCTGGCATCGGCGGCCTCTGCAAGCCACGGCCCGGCATCGTCGTGGACCAGCGTGATGCGATCGGCCAGGCCACTGCGCGCGAAGGTGTCACGCGCCATCGCCGCCTTGTCCTCGGCGTATTCCAGCGTAGTCACGTGGCCGTCGATGGCGGCGGCGGCCTCGGCCAGCCACAGCGTCGAATAGCCGTTGGAGGTGCCGATCTCCAGTACGCGGCGCGCAGTGCCGAAGCGCACCAGCACCGCGAGGAATTCGCCCGTATCTGGCGTGATGTTGAGCATGCGGCGGCCGCGTTCGACTTCACGGGCGTCGTTTTCGGCACCGAAGTGGGCCAGTTCGTTCTTCAGTTCCGACAGTTCCAGGGCCATTTTCCGCTGAGCTCGCCATGACGCAGCGTCCATTCTTACCCGAATTCCGGAATTTCGTATGAATCCTAGAGCCGCTGCATTTTCACGCTGAGATAGTTCCCGCCTCCTTCGCGCGGGGACAGCATGCCTGGCCGCCGCGCACCCGGCTTCCGCTAGGACACGGCCATGACATTGAACATTCTGGCAATCGGTGCCCATCCAGATGACATCGAACTCGGTTGCGGTGGCAGCCTGGCAAAGCTCGCCCGCGCCGGCTCACGCATCCATGCACTGGTACTCAGCCGTGGCGGCCGGGGCTGCCACGCCGGCATCGACCGCAGCGATGAATCGCATCGCGCCCTGCACCGGCTCGGGGTGGCCGAGGTGATCCAGCAGGATTTCCCGGACACACGATTCCCCACCTGCCGCAACGACATCATTGCGTCGATCGAACAGGTCTGCACGCTGATCGAACCAGACCGCATCTACACGATGTGTGGTGAGGATCATCACCAGGACCATCGCACCGTTCACGAAGCGTCGATCATCGCCTGCCGCCACATTCCGCAGATCCTCTGTTATGAGAGCCCCAGCACCCTGCCGCAGTTCGCGCCGCAGGTGTTCGAGGACATCAGCGCGCAGCTGGAGCTGAAGATCCACGCGCTGCGCGAGCATGCCAGCCAGGGCGATCGCCACTACATGCAGGAAAGCCATCTCCGCTGCCATGCGCAGTTCCGTGGCCAGCAGATCGGCATCGGTCCCAGCGAGGGCTTCCTACCCTACCGTCTGGTGCTTTGATGAAGACGCTGTTGTTCCTGGCCATGTGCGCTTTCATCCTGGTACGAATCTGCGTGCAGGCCTCGCGCCGGCCCAGCACCCGCCTGTACAGCATCGACGCGATCGTGCCGGCCTACAACGAAGCCCCCTGCCTGGAGCGCTCGCTGGCCAGCCTGCTGGAAAACCCGTACGTGGCGCGGGTGATCTGTGTCAACGATGGTTCCACCGACAACACGGCTCAGGTGCTTGATGCACTGCAGGCGCGCTGGCCCGGGCGCCTGGTGGCCGTGCACCAGGCCAACACCGGCAAGGGCGGTGCGCTGATGCACGGGCTGCAGCACGCAACCGCCGAGCAGGTGTTCCTGACCGACGCAGATACCCATATCGATTCGCGCAGCCATGGCCTGGGCTATCTGCTGGCCGAGATCGAGCGCGGCGCCGATGCGGTTGGCGGGGTCCCCTCGTCCAGCCTGCAGGGCGCCGGCTTCCTCCCCCATGTGCGCGCCAGCCTGAAACTGCCGATGATCGTGATCAAGCGCAGCTTCCAGCAATGGCTGGGCGGCGCACCGTTCATCGTTTCCGGCTCGTGTGGCCTGTTCCGTACTTCGGTGCTGCGCAAGGTCGGATTTTCCGATCGCACCCGCGTGGAAGACCTCGACATGTCCTGGTCGCTGGTTGCGCAGGGCTATCGGGTTCGCCAGAGCATCCGCTGCGTGGTCTACCCGCAGGAATGCAACACGCTGGTGGAGGAATGGCGGCGCTGGCGACGCTGGATCGTCGGCTATGCGGTATGCATGCGCCTGCATCGCCGCCTGCTGCTGACACGCTTCGGCATTTTCAGCATCCTGCCGATGATGCTGCTCGCCCTGGCCGGCATCATGCTGTCGCTGCAGGTATGGTTCGGCGCGGCCCGGCTGCACGGACCGGGTGGCCTTGCCCTGTCGGTGATGCCGCTGTTCTGGACCGGCATCGTCATGCTGCTGGCAGTGATCAGTGCCATCCACCACCGACGCGCGTGGCTGGTGCCGGCGGCGGCCTTCTCGATGCTGTATGTACTGCTCGCCTATGCGATCTGGCTGTTTCATGGCCTGGCGGGGCTGTTCACCGGCCGCGAACCCGTGCGCGACAAGCCGACGAGGTACCCGCATGTGGTGGAATGACCTCGCGGCGATGGCCGAGGCACTGTCGACACTTGCGCCCCACACTGATCCCGACGCGGAGGTCTCGCCACGGGCCACCCTGCAAGGCGCCGTACGGATCGGTGCCGGCAGTCGCATCTGCGACGGCGCCCATGTCCAGGGTCCGGTGTCGATCGGCCGCGACTGCCTGATCGGCAACAACGCACTGCTGCGCGGCCCGCTGTGCATCGGTGACGGCACGCGTATCGGCTTTGCCAGCGAACTGAAGAACGCACGGTTGGGCAACCAGGTCAGCATCGGCCCGCAGTGCTTCATCGCCGACAGCCGCATCGATGACCGGGTCTATCTCGGCGCCCTGGTGCGTACCAGCAACCATCGCCTGGATGGGGCAACGGTCACCGTCCACATCGGCGACACCGTCATCGACAGCCAGCGCGACAAGCTCGGCGCCTGGATCGGCGAAGGTGCCGCGCTGGGCGTCGGCGTGATCATCCTGCCCGGCCGCATCGTCGCGCCGGGAAGCCAGTTCGGGCCGCGCATCACCGTGGAACGAAACCTGCCGCCCGGCCGCTACCGGCTGCTGCAGTCATTGCATTCCCAACCCCTGGAGTAACCCCATGCGATTGATCATCCGTGGCGCACTGCCATGCGCCCTGCTGCTGGCTGTCTGCAGCGCCCACGCCGGCGTCGACCGTGTCACGGTGCAGCTGGACCATGCCGACTACAGCGATGGCTTCGGCAAGCGCGACGTACAGACCGTGGACGTGGCCGGACGCAGTGGCGGCAGCCGCTGGCACCTGGGGTTGGCCCATGGCGAGCGTGACTACGGCAGCAGGCGATTCAGCGGCAACCGCATGCAGGGCTCGCTGCACCATCGCTGGAGCCCGCGCCTGTCCACCCGCACCGCTGTCACGGCATCCAACGATGATCCGGTGTTCGTCAACCGCCAGGTCAACCAGGACATCCAGTGGAACGTGACACCGCAGACCGTACTGAGCGTGGGCGGCAAATACGCCCAGTACCATGCCGGCGCCCATGTGAGCGGCTGGTCGGTGGGTGCCTCGCATTACTTCCCGCGCGTGACTGCCTCACTGCGCCACGAGCGGCACCGCCAGTCCAATGGACCGGATGGGCATGGCACCACACTGTCGCTGCGGCTGAAGGATGGGCAAGGCCGTGGTTCGACCCAGCTGTGGCTGGGCAGCGGCACGTCCGGCTATACCGCCGAGTCCGATCCGCTGCTGCTGCGCGAGCACGATGCACGGCGTGCCTTCCTGCGCCGCAGCCAGCCATTGGGTGAGCATCTGGTGCTGGACGTGGGTATCGGCAAGACCTGGCACAGGACGCGCCTGGACAGCTTCCAGAGTGTGCAGTCGCACCTGGGCCTGGGCTACCACTGGTGAGCCTGTAATTGATCGGCGGCGTACCGTGCCGCCGATCTTCAATCTGCCGGGGTCAGCGCCACCACGCGCGCGCCAGCGCCACCACGCCGACCGCACCGGACAGCCAGCTCCACGCCGGCACGTCGCCCCAGTACCAGCCCGGCGGCTGCAGCACATACATCAGTGCAGCGATGGCGAGCAGGCCCACACCGGTGATCGCGCCCACGGCGCGCTTCTGCAGGCGCTGCAGGCTGGCGTCGAGCGCGACCAGATCGCGCGAACGCATCGCCAGTTCGTGGCGGCCTTCCACCTGCTGGGTCAGCCAGGCGTGCACCAGCCGCGGCATGTCCGGCGCATGGGTCATGATTTCCGGCAGGCGCTTGCCCAGCTCGCGCACCACCCGGCGCGGGCTGTAGCGCTCGCGCAGGATCTTCGCCAGCACCGGCTTGGCCACCGCCCAGATGTCGATCTGCGGGTCCAGCTGGCGGCCGACGCCCTCGATGTTCAGCAGGGTCTTCTGCAGCAGGATCAGCTGCGGCTGCAGCGTCAGCTGGTAGCGCTGCGCCACCCGGAACAGCTTCATCAGCACTTCGGCCAGCGAGATCTGCGACAGCGGACGTGTGAAGTACGGCTCGCATACCGAACGCACGGCCGCTTCCAGATCGTCGATGCGTACGTGGTCGGGCATCCAGCGTGCCTGCACGTGCAGTTCGGCGATGCGGCGGTAATCGCGGTTGAAGATGGCCATGAAGTTCTCGGCCAGGTAGTACTGATCTTCCTGCGAGAGCTGGCCCATGATGCCGAAGTCCAGCGCGATGAAGCGCGGATTGGCACGGCGCGCCGGATCGGTGTCGACCCAGATGTTGCCGGCGTGCGCATCGGCGTGGAAGAAGTTGTCGCGGAACACCTGGGTATAGAACACCCGCACGCCCTTGGCGGCCAGCGCCTTGCGGTCGATGCCGGCCTTGTCCAGTGCAGCGATGTCATCGGACGGAATGCCCCACACCCGCTCCAGGGTCAGCGCGCGCTCGGCGGTGTGGCTCCAGATCACTTCCGGCACGTACAGGTCGTCGCTGTTTTCCCAGAAGCGGCGCAGCACGCTGGCGTTGGCGCCTTCGCGCTGCAGGTCCAGCTCGGCGGCCAGGGTGTTCTCGACCTCGGCCACCACTTCGCGCGGCCGGATCTTGTCGGCGCGCGGGTGGGTGCGCTCGACCAGCGCGGCCAGCGAATTGAGCAGGGCAATATCCGCGTCGATCTGCTTCTCGATGCCCGGTCGAAGTACCTTGACCACCACCTGGCGACCATCAGCCAGCGTGGCCGCGTGCACCTGCGCGATCGAGGCCGAAGCCAGCGGTTCGGTGTCGAAGCTGGCGAAGGCCTCGCTGACCGGCAGGCCGAGCGCGTCCTCGACGATGCGGCGCGCGGTCTCGCCATCGAACGGCTTGACCCGGTCCTGCAGCAGGGTCAGCTCGTTGGCCACGTCCGGCGGCACCAGGTCGCGGCGGGTGGACAGGATCTGGCCGAACTTGACGAAGATCGGGCCGAGGTCCTGCAGCGCCAGGCGCAGCCGCGCACCGCGCGACTGCGAAGCGATGCTGGCCGAGGCGCGCGGCACGAACGGCTTGGCCAGGCGCAGCCAGCGCTCGGCCGGCGTGTCCTGCAGCAGGTCGTCGAGGCGGTAACGCAGGATCACCCGGCCAATGCGGCTGGCCCGCAGCACGGCCTTCATGCGGCACCCCGCAGGCGCTGCACGCGTGCACCAAGGCGCTCCACGTCATCGCGCAGCACGTCCACGTCGTCGTGGAAGGCATCCAGCTCGGCGCGCGGCACCACATCGCGCGACTCCTCGGTGATGAACTCAGCGGCGCTGTGGGCCAAGTCGATCGCCCCCTGGCGCGCGTGCTGCAGGGCGCTGCGCAGGGTGTTGGCGACCTGCACGCCCAGTACTTCGCCGAATACGCTGACGAAAGGCTGCTGCCAGTCCGGATCGAAGCCCTTGGCCAGTTGCTGCAGGCGGCGCGCCAGCTCGGCATCGCCGGCCACGCGCACACGGCCCTTGCCGTTGTTGTCGCCGCGTCGTGCGTTGGCCAGCAGTGGCAGCTGCGCCAGCACGCCGGCCAGGCTGCTGCGCACGGCCAGGTCGGCTTCCTGCGCATCCACCGGGCCGACCCGCAGCTGGTCGCCGTCGACGCTGATGCGCATCGCCAGCGACGGCGCTTCCAGGGTCAGGTCGATATGCCGGCCATCGAGGCTGGCCAGTGCATGGCGGGTATCCGGATCCAGCGCCAGCGCGCGGTTCAGGGCGATCTGCAGGGCGCGGCCAGCGACCGGCTTGAGGGACTTGAGCAGGGAGAGAGCCATGTGCGCATTCTACCTGCGTGGGTGGGGGGCTTGGGCCGGGCTGCCGGGCTGCCGCCCGGCACCCGTGGTAGTGCCGGCCGCTGGCCGGCAAGATCAACATCAAAAGCTGGCTATCCGTGGGATGGCGGGGTGGGTCCGGTTGCGGGGGACGCTGCAAGTACGTCCATGTAAGCTCGGTCGCCGCATCCATGCGGCTCACGCCCCCACAACCGGACCCACCCCGCCTTCGACAGTTTCCTGTCGTCCGTGGGGTTGGATCCCGTTGTTGCGCAACGGGCTCCGACCCCTGTTGATGGGCCATGAGGACGGTAGATCCACGCCATGCGTGGATGGATTTCTGGTTCATCTGTGCCTCACGCGGTGGGCCGATGAAGGTTCATGCTATGGGGCCACGCAACGCACAGGACATCGCACTCCCCATGGCACGGACCCGGGTTGGCATCATTTTCGGCGGCAAGTCTTCCGAGCACGAAGTTTCGCTGCAGTCGGCGAAGAACATCCTCGATGCGCTTGATCGCGAGCGCTTCGAGCCGGTGCTGGTCGGCATCGACAAGCAGGGCCAGTGGCATCTGAGCCAGCCGGATACCTTCCTGATCAATGCCGATGATCCGTCGCGCATCGCGCTGCATCGCTCGGGCCAGTCGCTGGCGGTGCGCCCGGGCGCCGAGCAGGCACAGCTGCAGCCGTCCGATGCGGCCAGTGCGCTGGGCCAGATCGATGTGGTGTTGCCGATCGTGCATGGGCCACTCGGCGAAGACGGTGCGCTGCAGGGGCTGCTGCGCATGATCAACCTGCCCTTCGTCGGTTCGCCGGTACTGGGCTCGGCGGTGGCGATGGACAAGGACGTGACCAAGCGCCTGCTGCGCGACGCGGGGCTGCAGGTGGCGCCGTGGCTGTGCATCCGCCGCCATGAGGCAGCGGAGGTCGATGCCGATGCGGTGATCGCCCAGCTCGGCCTGCCGCTGTTCGTGAAGCCGGCCAACCAGGGTTCGTCGGTGGGTGTGAGCAAGGTCAAGGATGCGGCGGGCTTTGCCGAGGCACTGGCATTGGCGCTGCGCTACGACCACAAGGTGCTGGTGGAATCGGCGGTGGTCGGCCGCGAGATCGAATGCGCGGTGCTGGGCAACGAGCACCCGCAGGCCAGCGTATGCGGCGAGGTGGTGGTGCACGACGAGTTCTACGCCTACGACACCAAGTACATCAATGCCAATGGCGCTGACGTGGTGGTGCCGGCCGACATCGACGCCGCCACCCAGGCGCGTATCCAGCAGATCGCGCGGCAGGCCTACCAGACGCTGGAGTGTGCGGGCATGGCGCGCGTGGATGTGTTCCTCACCGCAGACGGCGAGATCGTCATCAACGAGGTCAACACGCTGCCGGGCTTCACCCGCATCAGCATGTACCCGAAGTTGTGGGGCGCCAGCGGTGTTGACTACACCACGCTGATCACGCGCCTGATCGAACTGGCGTTGGAACGCCATGAGGCCGATCGCGGGCTGCAGAGCGCTGTGTAACGTGGTGATCGCCCGCAGAGTCGAGCATGGCTCGACTCTGCGGAAAGCGATGCCGGCCAGCGGCCGGCACTACCGGCTAGCCTCGCTTGCGGAACATCGAGATCACCGCAAGGATCAGGAACACCACGAACAGGATCCAGGCGATGTTCGTTGCGGCGCCGGCGATACCGGAGAAACCCAGAACGGCGGCGATGATGGCGATGACAAAGAAAATGATGGCGTAATGCAGCATGGCGCTCCTCGCGGGTGGTCGAGCCTTGGATGGCGTGGGTCCATCCTCCCGATCCTGCGGTGTGCAACCAGTGATGGCGATCTATGCAGCAGATGAAGCCTTCAGCCTGCGCAGTCCCTCTTCGATGCTGACCTGCGGCACGTAACCGAAGTCTCGGCGCGCCGGCTCCATGCTGTACCAGTGCGGCGTGCACAGCTGTTCGGCCAGGAACCGGGTCAACGGCGGTTCGCCGCGCAGGCGCAGCAGCGGCCACAGCCGCTCGCAGATAGCGCCGATACGGTACGCGGTCTTGAAGCTGATCGCCTTGTCCACCCTCGGTGCACCCACGGCGGCCAGCAGCTGGTTGACCAGCTCGCGCATCGGCAGCGGTTCGCCGTTGGAAATGAAGTAGGCCTTGCCTGCACATGCGGCACCGGGCGCCAGTGCCTCGAAGGCGAGGAAGTGAGCGAGCGCGGCGTTGTCGATGTAGGTGGTATCGACCTTGTTGCTGCCATCGCCCACCAGGCGCAGGCGGCCCTGTCGTGCACGTTCGGCCAGGCGCGGTACCAGCTGCTGGTCGCCAGGCCCCCAGATCAGGCGCGGACGCAGCGCCACCGTCGCCAGCGACGCGTCATTGGCCGCCAGCACGCGCTGTTCGGCAATCGCCTTGGTGGCCGCATAGGGCGCCTGGAAATCTTCGCCGTACGGCACTTCGTCGGCGCCGAGGCCTTCCACCGGGTGCGTGGCCCGGTGCGTCACGCTGGGCGTGGAGGTGTAGACCAGCCGGCCGATACCGTGCGCGCGGCAGGCGGCGATGACGTTGTCGGTGCCGACCACATTGGCCTGGTGGTAGCTGTCATAGCTGCCCCACGCACCGGCCTTGGCACCGTTGTGGAATACCGCATCGACGCCGGCCACCGCATGCAGGACCGCCTGCGGGTCGGCCAGGTCGCCACGGATCTGGCCCACGCCCATCACCTGCAGCTCCGGGTAATGGCTGCGGTTGAACGCCAGTACCTGGTGGCCACGTTCGACCAGCCCGCGGCACAGCGCCTGGCCAAGGAACCCACCACCACCGGTGACCAGGATCTTCATGCGCGCTTCTCCAGTTCGGCGCTGGCCCAGACGGCGAGCTTCTCGCGGCCGATCTTGGCGTTGTGACGGATATCGACGGGGAACGCCGGATGCACCAGGAAGTGCTGCAGGCCGGCCTCAGGCGTGCGCGCTGCGGCATGCGCACGCAGCGCTTCCTGCAGCGCCGGGCTGTCGGACTGGCCGCGCAGCAGTTCCACGCACAGCACCGGCACCTGCGCACCGGCGGCGCCGACACCGACCAGCGCGGTGCGCGCCACGCCTGCGACGGTGTTGAACACTGGCTCGACCTGTTCGGTGTACAGCGGTCCGCGCGCGGTTTCCACGCGCTGCGTCTTGCGCCCGCAGAACCACAGGCGACCCTGCGCATCGAAGTAACCGACGTCGCCCATGCGATGCACCACGCGGGTGCTGCCATCGGCCAGCGTCTCGCGGATCTTCGCTGCAGCCGTGGCCTGCGGGCGGTTGAAGTAGCTGTCGGTGGCGGTCGGGCCAGCCACCGTGATTTCTCCCACTTCGCCAACCGCCAGCACGCGCGCCTGCGACCAGTCGGCCAGCGGCGCGTCATCGATGGCGATGATGCGCACTTCGTTCGGCGCCACCACGCTGCCCACGCAGGTGCCGGCACCGGCCTCGGTGGCGGCGCGCGTGCGTTCCAGCTCGCGGCCTTCGACCACCGCCACCGGCAGGCACTCGGTGGCGCCATACGGCGTCCAGAACTGCGCGTCGGCCGGCAGCAGGCTGCGGATGGTGGCGACCACGTCCGGCGGCACCGGCGCACCGGCCGAGGTCACCCGGGTCACCGTCGGCAGCGGCCGGCCATGCTTCGCCAGCACCCGCATCAGCGCCGGCGAGCCGAACAGCTGGGTCACGCCGAAGCGCTGGATGGCGTCATGCAGGCGGGCCGGGTCGGCCTGTGCCGGCCGGGTCGGGTCCATGTCCGGGATGACCGAGGTCAGGCCCAGCGCAGGATCGAACAGGGCGAACGGCGGGAAGGTCGGCAGGTCCACCCCGCCCGCTTCCATGCCGAAGGCGCTGCCCAGCAGCTGGATCTGGCCGACGAAGTGGCGGTGGCGGTAGACCACGCCCTTGGGCGCGCCGGTGGAGCCGCTGGTGAACAGGATCGCGGCCATGTCCTCGCCGTCGGTGGCGGCCAGCATCGGCCCACCCTTGGCGCCGGCGCGCTCCAGCGCGGCCAGCGTGGTCCCGCCCCAGCCGAGGCGGCGGCCCACGGTCACCAGGCGCGCCGCCGAGGGGGCCCAGCGCAGCACCAGCCGCGCCACGTGCGCCAGCGGAATGCCGATGAAGGCCTCCGGCTGCGCCTCGTCCAGGCACTGCTTCAGCGCGCGCCTGTCGATGCCCGGGTCGACCAGCACCGGCACCGCGCCCAGCTTGAACAGGGCAAACATCAGCAGGAAGAACTCCGGCGACGGCCGCACCATCACCACCGTGCGCACTCCACGGCCGATCCCGTAGCCGGCCAGGCCGGCCGCCATGGCGTCGCTGCGAGCGTCCAGCTGGCGGTAATCCAGGGTCACGTCGTAGGCGGCCATGCCGTTGCCGGCGCCACGGCGGCCAGGGCAGCGGATGGCGATCTGATCAGGCCGTTCACGCGCCAGTTCAGGCAAGCGGGCGGCAATATTGCAGGGTCGGTTCATCCGTTCATTGTCGCCGCTTACGGAATTTCTTGCGCGGCGGCCCACTTCGTGGAAAATCCGCACCCTCGTTCCTGATTCCGACTGCCGCCCGAGGCGGCTTGCCCATGCAACATCCCTGCATGACCTGCGGCGCCTGCTGCACCCAGTACCGCGTGGCCTTCCACTGGATGGAATCAGACGAGGTCACCCCCGGCGGCGTGCCGCACCAGCTCACCGAGGTGCTGGACCCGCACCGCCTGTGCATGCGCGGCACCCATTCCAAGCCGGTGCGCTGCGTGGCGCTGGATGCGCAGATCGGCGTGTATTCACGCTGCACCATCCATCCCAACCGGCCCAGCGTGTGCCGCGAGGTGGATGCATCGTGGGAGTACGGCAAGGCCAGCCCGCAGTGCGACAAGGCGCGCATCGCCTATGGCCTGGATCCGTTGACGCCGGCCGACTGGCGCTGGCGCGATGACGCCGACAACGACGACGACCATCCGGACGACAACGGCAACAGCCCTTCCTCGCCGCCGCAGGCGCCGGTCGCCGCGTAATGGTAGTGCCGGCCGCTGGCCGGCAACCTCATCAACCCTTCGGGTGTGCCGACCAACGGTCGGCACCCACCGGAAGAGGAAGGGGTGGGTGCCGACCGTTGGTCGGCACACCGATCAGATCGGGTTGGCGTCCAGGAACGCGCGGATCTCCGGCACCAGCACCTCGTGCTTGTCTTCCAGCACGTAATGCCCGGCATCCTCGAACGCATGTACCTGGGCCCGCGGCAGCGCGGCCTGGAAGCCCTTCAGGAAGTGGTGGTCGAACACGAAGTCGCGCAGGCCCCAGCCGAGGAAGGCCGGCCGGTCGGCGAACGACGGCAGCGCCTTGCCGGCACGCTCCAGCAGCGACCACGCCTTGTCGGCCGGCGACAGCGGGATGTCCTGCATGAAGCGGATGGTGCTGATGCGGTTGGCCCAGCTGTTGTACGGCGACACGTAGGCGCGGCGCACGTCGGCCGGCATCTTCCGCTCCACGCCCAGCCACGAGGCACCGGAGGAGAACGCGTTGAAGGTGCGGATGATCCACTCGCCGATCTTCCAGTGGCGGCCCAGCGCGATCTGCCACGGCATCTTCTTCGCCGCCGGCATCGGGAATGCAGCGGTATTGAGCACCACCAGGCGCTTGACCTGGTCGTGGTGCGACAGCGCCCAGCCGAAACCGATCATGCCGCCCCAGTCGTGCACCGCCAGGGTCACCGGGCCGGTGATGCCCAGATGCTTGAGCAGCGCATCGAGGTCGTCAACGCGCGACTGCAGCGTGTACTCGTAGCGGCTGTCATCGGGCTTGTCCGACAGGCCCATGCCGATGTGGTCCGGCACGATGCAGCGGTACGTGTCCGACAGGCCGGCGACCAGCGTGCGCCAGTAATAGCTCCACGACGGGTTGCCATGCACCATCACCACCACCTCGCCGTCGCGCGGGCCTTCGTCGAGATAGTTCATCGACAGGCCGGGGCGTACCTCGAAGCGCTGCGGGTGGGCGGGGTAACCGGGAAGCTGGGACATCGGATCGCACCTGTAGAAAGGGCCGGTAAACCGGCCCTTGAACACTTGGAAAAATCATCGCTGCCCGTCGTGCAGCAGGTCAGCGGTGACTCTTTTACCAGACCACTTCAGCCATCGAGCAGTTCAGGCCCGAGCCGATACCCAGAAGCGCGATGCGATCGCCCTTCTTCAGCTTGCCCAGCTGCTTGAGCTTGCTCAGCACGATCGGCACCGAGGCCGGGCCGATGTTGCCGTGCTCGCCGAAGATGGTCATGACCTTCTTCGGGTCGATGCCGAAGTTCTTGATGAACGCGGCGGTGTGCGGCTGGCTGACCTGGTGGATCACGAACTGGTCCAGCTCTTCCACGGCCCAGCCCAAGGCGATCTTGGCAGCGGTGAAGGTCTTCTGTGCCAGCTTGATGCCTTCGATCAGCAGCAGGCGGGTGTCGGTGACCATGCGGTCCAGGTTGCCCAGGCACAGCTGGTTCCACTCGGTGGCCGAGCGCGTCACGCCGCCCTTGTAGCGCGGCGCGTCCGGCACCAGCTCCGAGCGCGCCATCACCATCGCCGCGGCACCCGAACCGGTGGTCAGGGCGGCCAGCTCGTTGCGGAAATCGTCGGCGGTGACGTCCGGGGCGGTCATGCGCTCCAGGGTCTTCTCGTACACCAGGTTGGCGGTCTCGCCGTCCACCACCAGCGCGTAGTCGATGTCACCGCGCTCGATCATGCGCGCGGCGATGTCCATGCCGTTGATGAAGGCCAGGCAGGCATTGGCGACGTCGAAGGTCATGCACTCGTCGCTGACGCCGAGGTTGCCCGAGACGATGGAGGCCGTGGACGGCTCCAGGTAGTCGCGGCTGACCGAGGTGTTGACCAGCAGGCCAACCTGCGTCGCATTGATGCCTGCGTCTTCCAGTGCCTTGCGGCCTGCCATGGTGGCAGCGTCGGACGCCAGCACGCCGTTGTCCCACAGGCGGCGCGCGTGGATGCCGGCGATGTCGCCGAGCACGTCGGTGCGGATACCCAGGCGATCCAACGTCGGCTGCAGGCGTTCGTTGATTTCCTTTGTGGTCAGCGTATGCGGCGCGTCGACGTGTGCCAGGCCGGCGATCGAGACATTCTTGAAGAGCATCGAGGTTAGCGCCAAGGCTCAGGCAAAAGGGGGCGCTATTCTATAACCCCCGGGGCCTTCACCGCATCTTTACGAATTCAGCCTTGGCCGTATGGTGAAGCGTTCAGCGCGGCGGGCACTGGAATGCGGCGAAGCGCTGGCTGCCATCGGCCGGGGCCGCGGCGGCCTGCACGGCATTGGCGCCGGCGCTCGGGGCCTCGTTGCGGGCCAGGGTTTCCAGCTCTTCCTGCACGCGCAGCGGGTTGCGGTTGTAGAAGCCGACCTTGCTCTTCACGGTCACCACCACCTCGCCCTTGGCGATGCAGCCAGCGGGAACCGGGCCTGCCGGCAGCACGCGGGTCGCCTTGCCGGCCGGTTCGATCGGCACCCAGGTACAGGCGGTGACGGTGAGCAGCAGGGAGGAAAGCAGCAGAACGCGCATGGGCAGATCCTGGAAGGGTATGGAGGGATTCTGCCTGAACCGCCTGAATCGGGGGTAGCCGGTGAGGGGGGACGGATCCCCCGCAGGGGGTTGTGACCCCGCCTTCGGGTCACGGCGTTGCCGGCCAGCGGCCGGCACTACCACGGCAAGGTTGCCGGCCAGCGGCCGGCACTACCTGGGGAGGCCTGCCCGCGGGGGCGGGCAGGCGCATCCCTTATTTCTTGACCGGGTTGCCTTCGGCGTCGATCACCGTCACCTCGCCCAGGTTCAGCGCACGCACGGCCGCTTCGGTCTGCTTGAGATCACCCACCACCACCCAGGTCAGCGCCTGCGGCTTGATCTCGGCGGCGGCCTGCTGCACCTGCGCCGGGGTCATCGCCTCGATCTCGGCCTTGCGACGCAGCACGTAGTCGTCCGGACGCTTGAACTGCACGATCGAACCGATGGTCGAGGCGACCGCGCTGGCGGTCTCGTAGGCACCGGGCAGGCTCAGGGTCTGGATGTTGCGGATGCGGTTGACCTCGGCGGCGGTGGCCGGCTTGCTGCCATCGGCGAACGCGGCGATTTCCTTGCGCATTTCCGCCATCGCCGGGCCGGTCTTGTCGATCTGCACCGGCGCGCTGGCCATCCACGGGCGCTGGCCCACCGAGTTGATCGCGCTGCTGCGCGCACCGTACGACCAGTGCTTGTCCTCACGCAGGTTCATGTTCAGGCGCGAGGTGAAGTCGCCGCCGATCACGCCGTTGGCGATATCGAAGCGGGTCGAACTGGCGGCGCTGGACGGCGCCACCACCTGGCCGGCGAACAGGTTGGCCTGCACCGCACCCGGCTGGTCGATCAGGAACACGCGCGGGCCCTTCGGCAATGCCACGTCGGTGGCGGCCTTCACCTGCGGGGCGTCGCCCGCAGCCTTCCAGTCGCCCAGCTGCTTGTCCAGCAGCGGCACGATCTCGGCCAGGGTGGTGTCACCGACCACGATCAGGGTTCCGTTCTGCGGGCGCAGCCAGTCGCGGTGGAAGTCGACCAGGTCTTCGCGGGTCAGGCCGTTGATCGCTGCTTCGTCACCGCTGCCGGTGAACGGAATGGCATACGGGTGGCCCTTGCCGTACAGCAGCGGCGGCAGCACGCGCATCGCCACCGCACCCGGGTTGACCTTCTCCTGCTGGATGCCGGCAATCCAGCTCGCCTTGACCCGGTCGATCTCACCCTGCTCGAAGCGCGGTTCGCGCAGCAGGTCCCGATACAGCGCCAGCGACGGTGCCAGGTTTTCCTTCAGCGCCGACAGGTCCACGCTCATGGAGTCCAGGCCGGCCGAGGCATCCAGGCTGGCGCCCAGTGCGTCAGCAGCATCGGCGAAGGCCAGCGAGCCGAGCTTGCCGGCGCCTTCGGTCATCAGGCTCATGGTGAAGTTGGCGGTGCCCGGCTTGCGGCCCTGGTCGGCGCTGAAGCCACCCGGGAACTGGTAGCTGAACTGCACCACCGGAATCTCGTGGCGCTCGGCCAGGATCACCTGGGTGCCGTTCTTCAGCGTGGCGCGCTGCAGCGCCGGGAACTTCAGCTGCGGGAACTCGCGGGTCTGCGGTACGCCGGCCTTGCGGTCGACCTGCTCGGGCAGCGTGCTGTACTTGGGATCCACCGCCGGCACGCTGAACGGCTTCGGCGCCTGGCTCGGGTCTTCCTTCAGCGCCACGCGCTCACCCGGTGCAATCACCAGGGTGTGGCTGCCCTTGTCCAGCCACTGCGCGCCCAGACGGCTCAGATCAGCAGCACTGGCCTTCTCGATGTTGGCCAGCGAGGTGCGGAAGCAGCCCGGGTCGCCGGTGAACACCGCGCACTCGGCCAGTGCGTCGGCCTTGCCGCCGAAGCCGCCGATGCGTTCGATGCCGCGGATGAAACCGGCGCGGGCACCGGTCTTGGCGCGTTCCAGCTCGGCCGCGGTCGGGCCCTGCTTGATCAGCCGGTCCAGTTCCTCGTCGATGATCTTCTCGACCTTGGCAGGGTCCTGGCCCTGCTTGACCGTCGCCATGATCACGAAGTTCGAACCCAGCTGCGACGTCGACAGGCCTGCCGCGATGCTGTCCACCAGCTTGTCCTGGTGCTGCAGGCGCTGGCTCAGCCGCGAGGACTTGGCACCGCCCAGTACCTGCGCGAACAACTGCAGCTGATCGACCTCGGTGGTACCGACCTGCGGCACGTTCCAGGCGCGGTAGATACGCGCCTGCGGCACCTTGTCGGTCATCGTCTCGCGCGTGTCGGCGCTGCGCTTGGCCACGTTCACCGCCGGCTGCGCCATGGTCGGGCCGGCCGGGATGCTGCCGAAGTACTTGCCAACCTTTTCCTTGGCGGTGGCCAGGTCGATGTCGCCAGCCAGCACCAGCACGGCGTTGTTCGGGCCGTACCAGGTGCGGAACCAGGTCTTCACGTCATCCAGCGACGCCGCGTTCAGATCGTTCATCGAACCGATCACGCCGTGGTGGTACGGGTGGCCAACTGGATACAGCGCCTTGTTGAGCTGGTCCCAGGCCTGGCCGTAGGGCTGGTTCTCGCCCTGGCGCTTCTCGTTCTGCACCACGCCACGCTGCTCGTCCAGCGCCGCCTGGTCGATCGCACCGACCAGATGGCCCATGCGGTCCGATTCCATCCACAGCGCCATGTCCAGCGCAGTGGTGGGCACGTTCTCGAAGTAGTTGGTGCGGTCGGTATTGGTGGTGCCGTTCTGGTTGGTGGCGCCGACCTGCTTGAACGGCTCGAAGAACTCGCCGTCGTGGTTTTCGCTGCCCTGGAACATCAGGTGTTCGAACAGGTGCGCGAAGCCGGTGCGGCCGGCCGGTTCGTCCTTGCTGCCGACGTGATACCAGACGTTGACCGCGACGATCGGCGCCTTGCGATCGGTGTGCACGATCACGCGCAGGCCGTTGGGCAGGGTGAACTGCTCATACGGGATATCGACCTTGGCCGGTGCGGCCGGCTTTGCCGCCAACGCATGGGAAGGCACAAGCGTGCCCAGGGCGGTGCTGAGGGCAACGGCCAGCAGCGCAGTGCGCGGGCGAAGGGCGAGAGACATATCCGGATCCTTGGTCACATAGGTGAACCCCGATCCTAGCGTGCGCGCGCAACGGCAGGAATCGGTCGCCAGTCACTGGGGGTGTTTGCCCCTGTGCGCCATCCGCAGCGCCGATCTGCCCTGTCCGAGCCGTCACAAGCACCCGCCAGCAACGTCCGGACAGTGTCCGCAGCACATCGAATGGACAGGTGTCCGCCCGCCGGACACTTTTCGATGACCATAAAACCCTTGCAAATCAATGATTAAAAGTTGGCACGGGGATTGCTTGGTAGTTCCTGCACCAGGAAGGGCTTCAGACAAAAGCTGACTGAAGACTGAACAAACGCAGGAAATCGAAAATTTTCCTTGCAAGCCCAGAATTGGTGTACTACCTTACTACAACACCACTGATCACCAACACTAAACAGGCCCCGTCATGAACGCCAAGACCATTGCCATCGCCATCGCCCTGATCGCCGGCACCGCGGTTGTTTCGTCGGTGCAGGCCTCCGAATCCATCAAGACCCTGTCCACCGTGCAGGTTCGCCCGGCCGCCGACCAGCTGGCCCAGCAGGCCTGGGAACAGGCCAGCGGCATCCCGACCCTGGCCACCGTGGAAGTGCGCCCAAGTGCCGACCAGCTGGCCGAGCGCAGCGGCTACGTCGCCGCCCCGGTCGCCGCCGCGATGCCGATCACCACCCTGGCCTCGGTGGAAGTGCGCCCGAGCCTGGAGCAGCGCGTCGCCCTGGCCGCCGAGCTGGAAGCCCAGCGCTACGCCGCGACCCTGGCTGCCGCCGCCACCAGCGTCGCCAACCAGGTGATCGTCAACCTGCCGGCCCTGCAGGTGCGTCCGAGCGCCGCCGACCTGCAGGCCCTGGCCACCGAAACCGCCCAGGTCCTGCTGCGCCCGTAAGCGGTGCCGCCCTGCCTCGCGCAGGGCGTGCGCCGTAAAGGCGGCGGTCGTCGCAGGTACACTGCGCCGATGAATGCCGCGCCCCAGTTCCACGTGATCCTGTTCCAACCGGAAATCCCGCCCAACACGGGCAATGTGATCCGGCTCTGCGCCAACACCGGCGCGCAGCTGCATCTGGTCGAGCCGCTCGGCTTCGCACTGGAAGACAAGCAGCTCAAGCGCGCCGGCCTGGACTACCACGAGTATTCGCGCCTGCAGGTGTACCCCGACCTGGACACCGCGCTGGCGCGGATCGCACCGAAGCGGTTGTTCGCCCTGAGTACGCGTGCCAGCGTCCGCTATGACAGCGTGGCGTTCGAAGACGGTGATGCCTTCCTGTTCGGCCCGGAAAGCCGCGGCCTGCCGCAGGACGTGCTCGATGCCTTGCCCGATGGCCGCCGCCTGCGCCTGCCGATGCGGCCGGACAACCGCAGCCTCAATCTTTCCAACACCGTTGCCGTGGTGATGTACGAAGCGTGGCGGCAGCATGGGTTTGCCGGCGGGGCGTAACGCCACGCGTCTCTCTTCTGCCTGGTCGTTGCTGTGGCGGGCGCATGCGTTCATGGGCGTTACTTTTCTTTCCGCGCGGAAAGAAAAGTAACCAAAAGAAACGCGCCGCCATCCGCGAGCCGGTGCTGCGCACCGGTGCCCTGCGCTCCTCGGCCCGCCGGGGGGCGGCGCGGAACTCGCTGCGCTCAGACACCCGCGCCTCTTCGCCCCCGCCGGACCTGCGGTGCTCGGCTCGCTTCAAGGCGGACCCAACAGCCGCGCGGTACAGGCTGTCCTTGAACCCATCTCGGTACGGTGCGCGGTTCGGTACACCGATCGCTCGCCTGCGAATACGCTACTGGGCAATGCCGGCCAGCGGCCGGCACTACCAACTCAATGCCGGCCAGCGGCCGGCACTACCGGTGCACTCAGAACGCGTTGATGCCGGTCAGTTCGCGGCCGATCACCAGCTGGTGCACGGTCTCGGTGCCTTCATAGGTGATCACCGATTCGAGGTTCAGCGCGTGCCGGATCGCCACGTGTTCGGTGGTGATGCCGGCGCCACCCAGCAGGTCACGGCATTCGCGGGCGATGTCGATCGCCATGCGGCAGTTGTTCCACTTGGCCAGGCTGACCTGCTGCGGCTGCAGCTGGCCAGCTTCCTTCAGGCGGCCCAGCTGCAGGGCCAGCAGCTGCGCGGTGGTGATGCGGCGGGCCATCTCGGCCAGCTTGATCTGCGCGCTCTGCGTGGCCGCCAGCGGGCGACCGAACAGCACGCGCTCCTTGGCATAACCCAGTGCTTCATCCAGGCAGGCAATCGCCGCACCGATCGGGCCCCAGCTGATGCCATAGCGGGCCTGGGTCAGGCAGCCCAGCGGCCCCTTCAGGCCCTTCACGTTCGGCAGCCGGTGGCTGTCAGGCACGCGCACGTCATCGAAGAACAGCGCCCCGGTCAGCGATGCGCGCAGGCTCATCTTGTGCTTGATCTCCTGCGTGGTGAAGCCGGCCATGCCCTTTTCCAGCACGAAACCCTGGATGCCGTCCTCGGTCTGCGCCCAGACGATGGCCAGGTCGGCCACCGGGCCGCTGGTGATCCACATCTTGCTGCCGCTGATGCGCCAGTCGCTGCCGTCGCGCACCGCGCGGGTCTTCATGCTGGCCGGATCGGAACCCCCATGCGCCTCGGTCAGGCCGAAGCAGCCGATCAGTTCGCCGCGCGCCATCGCCGGCAGCCACTGCTGGCGCTGTTCCTCGCTGCCATAGGCGTAGATCGGGTACATGCACAGCGAGCTCTGCACCGAGACGAAGCTGCGCAGGCCCGAATCGCCGCGCTCCAGCTCCTGGCAGATCAGGCCGTAGCTGACCGCGCCGAGGCCACCACCGCCGTACTCGGTCGGCAGGGTGGCACCGAGCAGGCCCAGTGACGCGATCTCCGGCACCAGTTCATCGGGGAAGCGGGCCTGGTCGAAGGCATCGCCGATGATCGGCAGCACGCACTCGTTGGTGAAACGGGCGACGCTCTCCTGCACCGCGCGCTCTTCCTCGTTGAGCAGGGAACGGACATCGAACAGATCGTACGGATGCAAAGCCATGGCACTCACGCGCAGTCAGGACCGGGCCATTGTCGGTCATCCGGGCAGAGCGTGCCGACCAAGGTCGGCACCCACCAGAGCCGCGGCCCTACGCTGCATTGCAGCAATCCGGGTGTGAACATCGGCGATCTAGCTCGATCACGCGCGTCCCGGTACCCTGACACATTCAAACAACCGTTTCGCCCGTGGCCGCACGCGCGATTCCCAGGCACCGCCGGTGGCCCCGATGCCGGCCCTACCCACGAGTCATGCAATCGATGAGCGCTGAAGCCAACGCCCTGCCCCCGCGTGAAGTAATGGAATTCGACGTGGTGATCGTCGGCGCCGGCCCCGCCGGCCTGGCCACCGCGATCCGCCTGCGCCAGCGCGCGATCGAAGCCGGCCGCGAGTTGTCGGTGTGCGTGCTGGAGAAGGGGTCCGAACCAGGCGCGCACGTGCTGTCCGGCGCGGTGATGGATCCGCGCGCGCTGACCGAACTGTTCCCGGACTGGGCCGAGCGTGGCGCACCGCTGAAGCAGAAGGTCACCCGCGACGAATTCCTGTTCCTCAGCGAAACCGGCGCACGCAGCACGCCCAACGCGCTGCTGCCGGAGTGCTTCCACAACGAAGGCAACTACATCATCAGCCTGGGCGAAGTGACCCGCTGGCTGGCGCAGCAGGCCGAGGCGCTGGAAGTGGCGATCTTCCCGGGCTTTGCCGCCGCCGAAGTGCTGTATGGCGACAACGGTGAAGTGATCGGCGTGGCGACCGGCGACATGGGCATCGAGAAGGACGGCAGCATCGGCCCGGCCTTCGAGCGCGGCATGGCGCTGCACGCCAGGTACACGATCTTCGCTGAAGGCGCACGCGGCCACCTGGGCCGCCAGCTGATCGCCCGCTACAAACTTGACGAAGGCAAGGACCCGCAGGCCTACGGCATCGGCATCAAGGAACTGTGGCAGATCGACCCGGCCAAGCATGAGCCGGGCCTGGTGGTGCATGCCGCTGGCTGGCCGCTGGACAGCGACACCTACGGCGGCGCGTTCCTGTACCACGCCGACGGCGGCAAGGTCGCCATCGGCTACGTGGTCGGCCTGGACTACAGGAACCCGTGGCTGAGCCCGTTTGAAGAGTTCCAGCGTTTCAAGACCCATCCGTCCATCCGCAAGCACCTGGAAGGCGGCACCCGCATCGGCTACGGCGCGCGCGCGATCACTGCCGGCGGCCTGCTGTCGCTGCCGAAGACCGTGTTCCCCGGTGGCGCACTGGTCGGCTGCGAGGCCGGCTACCTCAACGCCAGCCGCATCAAGGGCAGCCACGCCGCGATCAAGACCGGCATGCTGTGCGCCGACGCCGCGTTCGATGCACTGGCCGCCGACCGCCAGCACGATGAACTGAGTGCCTACCCGACGGCGTTCGAAGCCAGCTGGCTGTTCACCGAACTGCAGCAGGCCAAGAACTTCAAGCAGTGGTTCAAGAAGGGCCAGACCGTGGCCACGCTGATGACCGGCGTGGAGCAGTGGCTGCTTCCCAAGCTGGGCGTGCGCAACCCGCCGTGGACCCTGCACCGCACCCAGCCCGACCACGCCTGCCTGGAACCGGCCGCCAAGCACACCCGCATCGCCTACCCGAAGCCGGATGGCGTGCTGACCTTCGACCGGCTCAGCTCGGTGTTCCTGAGCAGCACCAACCACGACGAGAACCAGCCCAGCCACCTGACGCTGAAGGACCCGAGCATTCCGGTGAAGGTGAACCTGGCCGAGTACGCAGGCCCGGAAGCGCGCTACTGCCCGGCCGGCGTGTACGAGTTCGTCGGCGAAGCCGACAGCGCGCGCCTGCAGATCAACGCGCAGAACTGCGTGCACTGCAAGACCTGCGACATCAAGGACCCCACCCAGAACATCGTGTGGGTGACCCCGCAGGGCGGCGGCGGCCCGAACTACTCGGGCATGTGAACGCCACGGGCTGCGACCGAGCGTCGCAGCCCGTCGCTTGCCGCGCACCGCTATCCTGCCCGCCCATGCGTGCATCATTCCTGCTCATCGCTGTTGCCGTGGCCCTGGCCGCCACGGCCTGCCAGCGCCCGCCTGCAGCGCCCGCCACGCCGGAACAGGCGCAGCAGCAGGCCATGCAACGCGCGTTCGAGTTGTGTGCCGGCTGCCACACCGTGCAGCTTGGCGGCATCCACCGCTTCGGCCCGAACCTGCACGGCGTGATCGGCCGTCGCGCCGGCAGCCTGCCCGACTACGGCTATTCCGACGGCATGCGCCGCGCCGACATCACCTGGTCCGCGCAGACCCTGGATGCGTTCCTGCAGTCACCCACCCATGTTGTACCGGGCACACGCATGTACAACGCCTTCCCCAGCGCCGAACGCCGTGCGCTGGTGATCGCCTACCTGCAGCAGCAGTCGGCTCAGTGAGCCAGGCGCTGCAACTGCTGTTGCAGCCGCGCCACGAATGCCGCCACCGCGGTGAACAACGGCACCGGATCGGTCTCGGCCGCATCCTGCAGGCGCTCGACCAGGGCATTGGCCTGCGCAGCCAGCACCGTCGCTCCCACCGCGCCCAAGCCACCGGCCTGGCGATGCAGGTGCAGCGCGGCAGCCTCACGGTCGCCGGCCTCCAGCGCGCGCTGCACAGCGGCCAGGTCACCTGCACTGGCCTGCAGCAGGCTGTCGCGCAACTGCTCGGCCACCGCACGTGAGCCGAAGCGCCGCTGCAGGCTGTCCAGATCGGGCAGCGTCCTGTCATCGACGGCAGCGGACTCGGCCAGCGGCTCCTCGAACCGTTGCCCCTGCGCCTGCGGCAACCAGCGCAGCAGTGCCGCGCGCAGTGTCGCCAATGACAATGGCTTGGCCAGCACCTCATCCATCCCGGCTTCACGGCAACGACGTGCATCGTCGTCCAGCACGCTGGCGGTCAGCGCCAGTACGGTCAGCCGCGGCTGGCCGTTGCGGCCTTCGCGTTCGCGCAGCAGGCGGGTGAAGGCGAAACCATCCAGTACCGGCATCCGGCAATCGGTAATGACCAGATCAAAGTGCTCCGATGCCAGGCGATCCAGCCCCTGCTGGCCATCGCCGACCAGCACATGTGGTACACCCAGCTGCTGCAGCCGCCAGGCCATCATCGCCTGGTTGGTCGGATGATCTTCGATCACCAGCACGCGTGCCTGGCGCAGTGCGGGCGGCAGCAGCGCCGCCTGTTCCTGCTCGGCGACCAGCGCTTCAACATCACTGCTGCCGGCTTCCACCAGCGACAGCCGCACCTCGGCGCGGGTGCCCTCGCCCAGCGTGCTGTGCAGTTCCAGCTCGCCGTCCATCATCTGCACCAGGCGCTGGCAGATGCTCAGGCCCAGGCCGGTTCCACCATGGTCGCGCTGGATGTACGCACCGGCCTGGGTGAACGGCGCAAACAGGTGCTGCAACTGTTCCGGTGCGATGCCGATGCCGGTATCGGTGACGCTCAGGCACAGCGGCTGGCTGCCGTCTTCGGCGGTCGGCCCCAGCACTTCCAGCTGCAGCCGCACTTCGCCGCGCACGGTGAACTTGATGGCGTTGCTGAGCAGGTTGAACACGATCTGGCGCAGGCGCACGCCATCCACTTCGTGCGCGGCTGCCAGCTGCGGATCGATCTGCACGTGCAGGCCCAGCCCACGTGCACTGGCCTGCGCCGACAACAACCGGCACACGCTTTCCAGCAACGGCCGCAGCGGCTGCGGTACCGGCTCCAGCCGCAATGCGTTGGCCTCCAGCCGCGAGTAGTCAAGGATGTCGTCAAGGATCTGCCGGAGCATCTGCGCCGAATCCTCGATCACGCCAAGGATGCGTTTCTGTTCTGCATCCAGCGGTGAGTGCGCCAGCACTTCCAGCATCCCCAGCACGCCACTCATCGGCGTGCGGATCTCATGGCTCATGGTGGCCAGGAAGCGGGATTTCGCCTCGGCCGCCTGCTCGGCCTCGGCCTTGGCTGCGGTCAGGGCGTCCGCTTGTGCACGAGCCTCGCTGGCATCCACCCAGTAGCCACTCCAGGTCACCACACCGGCTTCGGCGGCATAGGGTTGCGCCTGGGTGCGCACCCAACGCGGGCCCGCTCCATCGCCCCGCAGGCGGAATTCCAGCATGAGCGGTGCGAACTGGTGCGCGGCCTGTTCGACCACCTGCAGGATGCGCGCGCGATCGTCCTCTTCGACGCGTTCCAGCAACATCGTGGCGTCCTGCTCAGCCTGCTGTCGGGTGATCCCGAACAGCGCCTGGAGGTCACCGGCAATGAACGGGAAGCTGAGCGTGCCATCAACCTCGCGACGGGCCTGGTAGACCACGGCAGGCAGGTTGTCGGTCACTTCGGCCAGGCGCTGCTCCAGCTGGCGGCGCCCGGCCACCTCGCGACGCAGGCGCCAGTAGCCGATGCCATGCACCAGCAGCGCGGTCAGCAGCACCAGCAGCAGCGGT
Source organism: Stenotrophomonas sp. YJH_SMC_119 (assembly GCF_059368315.1). NCBI lineage: Bacteria > Pseudomonadati > Pseudomonadota > Gammaproteobacteria > Lysobacterales > Lysobacteraceae > Stenotrophomonas > Stenotrophomonas sp. YJH_SMC_119. Next base: position 32,829 of record NZ_JCAFRP010000009.1, read on the forward strand.
ACACCCCAGCGCAGCGTGCTTCGCCAGTCGATGCCGTTGTGGTACTCCACCGCCAGCCAGTCGCCGCGCAGCGCTTCGCGCTCGCGTGGCGTCATCTGCAGCAGCAAGCGATCGAAGGTCGTGGCGAGCGCCGCATGCCGGCGCTCCACGGCCAGTGCCAGCTGGTCGTTGAAGCCCGCGGGCGCGGCAACCTGCAGGCGCCCCGGGAAACGCGTGCGCAGCAGGTGGTCGACCAGGGCCAGATTGCCCACGTAGGCGTCGGCCTCACCATCGATCAGGCGTTGCATGGCCTGTTCGGCGCTGCGCGCGGCGACGATCCTGGCCTGCGGCGCCTGCTGCAGCACGTAACCGCGTACGCGCTCCGGATCCGACAGCAGTACGCGCTTGTCCTGGAGGTCGGACAGGCCCAGCAGCGCCGGGCTGTCGTGGCGGCTGACGATCACGTTCGGCACGCTGATGAAGGGTTGGCTGTACACCCAGTCCGGGCCCAGATAGTGCGAATCGACCGGAATGCCCATCACCGCCTGCAACTCGCCGCGGCGCGCCTTCTCGCGCACCTCGTACCAGTCATGGCTGTTCTGCGCCTGCAGGTTGGCACCGGCCTGCATCAGCCGCGCCAGGTACTCGCTGGCCAGGCCGCTGGGCCTGCCATCCTCGTCGGCGAACGACAATGGGGCGGCGTTTGGCGCGAAGCCGATCTTCAACGGCTGTTGCAGAACCCGCTTCTCGGCCTGGCTGAGCGCCAGCTGCGCCGATGCCGACCACTGCGGCAGGGGCAGCCAGCGTTGTGCCAGTGCATCGCGCTGGGCCTGGCTGGTCGCGGCCAGCGCCAGGTCCAGCGCTTCGGCCAGCGGTTGCTTGCTGTTGGGAACGCCGAAGTGCATCCGTTCGGGAGGCAGGTCGCTCGGACGCAGCAGGACGACACCCTGCAGGCGCAGGCGTGCGATCAGTTCGGTGGCAACGTAGGCATTGCCTATGTAGACATCAGCTTTGTCGTCTCTGACCATCTGCAGCGCAGCCAACGAGCTGTTTGCGACAAGCTGCACCGCACGCGGGAAACGTGCCCGCACCTGCGGTCCGGTCAGGAAATCCTGCTCGATGACCACCCGCAATCCGTCCAGGTCGGGCATGTTCGAAGCACGCAGATCGCCCGGCCTCCCCACCAGCGCCAACGGCGCCTCGCCATAGGCAGCGGTATAGACCATGCACTGGGTGCGGTCGGCACTGAGACCGACATTCATTACCACGTCGATCTCGCCACGACAGGCCGCATCCAGCACGGATGTCCAGTCGGAATAACGCCTCGCCTCGACCTTCACACCCAGCTGACGGGCGAGAAGCGCCAGATAATCCGGACCCAGGCCAACCTGCTGGCCATCACGGAGGGACTCGAACGGCGGCCAGCCGCTGTCATACTGGCCCACGACGATGCTTGGATGGGCGGCGAGGTACTCGCGCTGCAGGGGACTGAGCGGCAACAGCCCAGGCACAGCCTGTGCCAGCGCCACGGGCAGCACCAGCACGGCCAGCAGCAGGACCAGCCCGCGAACAGCCCAGCTACGCATCGGCGTCGATCTCCTAGAATCCTGACAGGGCCGCGATGGTCGCGGCCCGGCTTGCCCGGTGGCCATACTAGAGCAATGAGCTTGCGCATCATCATCGCAGACGACCACCCTGTGGTCCGTATCGGTACCCGCGCCGTCATCGAATCGAGCGGGGTCGGCCGCGTGGTCGGCGAGGCTGACAGCGCGCAGGCGCTGATGGCCCTGCTCGGCAGCCAACCCTGCGACCTGCTGGTGACCGACTATTCCATGCCGGGCAGCCCACAGGCCGACGGCTTCGCCATGATCGGCATGATCCGCCGCCGCTTCCCCGACCTGCCGGTGCTGATGCTCAGCGTCTCCAACAACCTGGCGATCCTGCGCATGGTGCTCGACAGCGGCGTGCTCGGCCTGGTCGACAAGAGCTCGTCGATGGACGAACTGCCGCAGGCCATCCAGGCGGTCTATCGGGGCCAGCCCTACATCAGCCGGAGCCTGCGTGAGCGGGTCGAGGCTGCGGGCAGCTGGCGCATGCGCGAGGGCGACGGCAAGCCGTTGTCGCCACGCGAGGTGGAAGTGCTGCGGCTGCTCGGCACCGGCATGACGGTGAAGGAGATCTCGCTGCAGCTGCACAAGAGCGTCAGCACCATCAGCCGGCAGAAAGGCGACGCCATGCTCAAACTGGGCCTGAAGGGCGACGCCGAATTGTTCGACTACCTGCGCGACGGCAAGATCTGAGAACCAGATCACACTGTAAGGGCATCTGTCACCGCCCTCTTTGACCGGCCGCCGTTCTGTGCCAAGATGACCCGGCATGGGTTTTCAATGCGAGGTCGAAGGAATCGACCGGCTCATGTCCTCGCTCCCGTCCCAGGTGGATGGGGTGCGGTTTCCTGCCGGCCGTCTGGCCCGGCAACGCTGACCATGGAGAGGCGCATGCATCACCCCCCCGAGCCATGTTGGACCCTGCCGTTGCGGCCCCTGCGCGCATTCGCGGCGTGCCTGCTCGTCTCTCTTTCCGCTGCGGCCTGCAGCGCCGCCGATCCGGCCCCCTCGTCCTCCCAGCCTGGCGCTCCCGTGCAGGCTGCCGATGCGCCCCGACAGGATGTTGCCCCGATGCAGAACACCTCTCCCGACACCGCCGTCACCCCGCCCGACGCGCCGACCGTGATGTATTTCACCTACCAGGTGGACGGTGATGGCGCGACCTCCTACGAGGTCCAGAACGGCAGCGTGGCGACCTTCTGGTTCGGCCACACCTTCACCCTCGATGGCACCACGTATTACACGGGTTTCTCCTGGGATACCCGCGAGCACTACGGCAAGCCGGGCGAGCAGTCGCCGGCTGGCCCGGATGATCGCGCCAACCTCGCCGAGGCCACTTTCGTGCTGGCCGGCGCCGACGCGAAGAAGCCATGGAAGTTCCGTGGCCAGGAATGGACCATCGGCGCGCTGGGCGCGTACGACAAGGCCGACGATGTCGATACCCGGCGCAAGCCGCTTGAACATCGCACCGCCGACGGTCGCCTGCTGCTGGCGGTGCCGACCAGCAGCTTCGACCGCGGCATCAGCAGCACCGGCTATGCACTGCTGCTGTTCAACCCCAAGCGCAGCGAAGACGACGTGGACAGCAAGGTCTGGCGCTATGTCGGCTCGGTGCGTACGGGCGAGGACAACAGCGCCGCCTGCGACGAAGGCAACGTGATGCCCTGCACCGACAGCGATGGCGAACTGGCCTTCGCTGCCGACGGCAACGGCCTGCCGCGACTGACCGTGACCTTCAAGGGCACCACCATCGAAGGCCCCGGCAAGACCCGTGCACTGGGCGCCGGCGACGCCGTGCACTACACCTTCGACAGCGCGACCCAGCAGTACGTCGCGCCCTGATAGCACCCGCCCACGCGCGGGTTTCCTGTTGACCGACATGTTCTTGACTCACGGATGAGTCCGGTTGGCGATTCGCGGCATGCGCCGCTCCATCAACCCCGAGGAAAACGTCATGGCACAGCATGACTACAGCAGAAAGGAAGTCCTGGACATCGTCGAGCAGGTCGCCCGGCATAAAGGCCTTCCGGTCGATGACTTCATGCGCTTCGCGCACATCGAGACCGGCGGCACCTTCAACGAGCGCGCCCACAACACCTCGTCCGGCGCCAAGGGCCTGTTCCAGTTCGTGCCCGGCTCCGCGCGCCAGTACCACCTGACCGGCCACGAGTTCGACCCCACCCGCAACACTGAAGCGGCCGCGCAGATGTACCAGGACAACCTGGACTCGATGGCACGCCGCAACGAGCGCACCGGCAACCCCTACCTGTCCGGCGGCGACACGCCCACCGGGCTGGACCTGTACCTGGCCCACCAGCAGGGCAGCGCCGGCTATGGCTCGGTACAGACCGCCATTGCCACCGGCACCTTCGGCGTGGTCCGCAACAGCCACGGCGAAGAGATCAACATGCGCCGCAACGTGCTGAACCAGATCGGTTCCGACGCGAAGGCGCTGACCGGCCACACCCTGGCCGAGATGCGCGGCATGAACGACGGCGACCTGGCACGCACCTTCTCCAGCTACTACATCCACAAGTACGCGGCGATCAGCATTCCGGAAAAGAACATCGAACCGCAGGCGGTGGCGCAGGGCCAGGGCCAGACCCCAGCAGCGCCTGCACAGGCCAGCGCAGCCGTGGTGGCGGGTGCAACCACGCTGGCGGCAACTGCAACGGCGGCTGCCACACCGAAACCGGGCATCGAACTGCAGGCCGCCTACGAGGCCGGCGTGAAGTACGACCACGTGAAGTACGCCATCAACATTCCGGGTCACGCGCTGTACGTACCGGGCAAGACCGGCAAGAACGTGGAGCAGGGTTACATCGACTGTTCCGGCTGGGTCGGCACCCTGCAGAACCGGACCATGGACGAGATCAACCAGAAGGCCGGGCACGCGGTGTTCAGCAAGGCTGATCGCATCGACCTGGGCAACCTGGGTTCCGGCGGCATCGTGCGCAAGGCGTTCGACCAGTCCGGCGTGCTGCTGGACCGCGACGCGATCCTGAAGCCCGGTGCGCTGAAGGAAGGCATGATCATCGGCCTGGATACGGCCAGGACCCGCCACGAGCACTGGAACGGCATCGACCACATCGTGATGGTGGTGCGCGACCCCACCACCGACAAGCTGCTGATCAGCCAGTCCTCCGGCAGCAAGGGCGTGCACACCATGCCGGTCGAGGACTACCTCAAGCAGGTGAAGGACCACCCGAACTGGAAGCTGTACGCCTCCGATCCACTGTCCAAGGCGCGCGACCTGCTGGAAAACCGCACCCCGTCGCACGAGCAGACCCAGGGCAAGCCTGCCGCCGAGCACAAGGCCGCTGCCACGCCGCACGCCGAACTGTACAAGCAGGGCGCGCACAGCGAAGGCGTGCGCAAAGTGCAGGAACAGCTGGGCCACCTGGGCTACGTCGGTGCCGACGGCAAGCCGCTGGTCGAGGATGGCCGCTTCGGCCGCAACACCGACGCGGCGGTGCGCCAGCTGCAGAAGGACAACGGCCTGGTGGCCGACGGCATTGTCGGGGCGAAGACGCTGGAGGCCATCAAGGAAGCCCGCGAGCGCCCGCTGCTGAACGACGAACGGCACCCGCGCAATCCGCTCTTCATCCAGGCCAGCAAGGGTCTGGAACTGTTGCCGGCCGGCACCTTCAAGGATCGCCACGCGCTGGAAAGCGCCGCCGCGGCCCTGACCAAGGAGGCGCATGCCGCCGGCCTGCAGCGCATCGACACGGTGGTGCCCAGCCCGAACGGTGAACGCCTGTTTGCCGTGCAGGGCACGATCGGTGACCCGGCAGCCAGCCGCGTGGCGGTGGAGGCCCGAGCCGCCAGCGAGCAGAGCATCGCGCTCAGCAGCGGTGCCGTGCAGGGCGCGCCTAACGTGCTGCACCAGCAGCAGGACGCCCAGCAGGAGCAGGCCCGGCAGGCACAGAAGGCGATGGGCGTCTGAGCCCGCAACGCCTTGGCAGAGAAGGGAGGGCCACGTCCGCGTGGCCTTTTCCCTTTCTGCCAGCTGAGCGGCCGAGGCCGCTTTCAGCCTTGCTTCATGCCGCCTGCCGCTAGATGAATGCGCAAGCCGCACGGTGGACCAGGCAATGTTCCGGCAATGTTGGAACGCCAGCGTGGGCACCACGGCAGCCGGGCGCCCCGCGCCCTCCCTGCCCAGCGTGGCATGCACCTCACAGGAGAACCGAACATGCTCAGTACTTCCGCACTCAGCTTCCGTGGTCTGGCGATGGCTCTGGCACTGGTGGCCGGTGTGGCCGTGGTCAGCGATGCCAGCGCGATGTCGAGGAAGGACAAGCGCACCCTGGTCGGCGCCGTGGTCGGTGGCGTGGCCGGCAACCTGCTCTCCAACGGCGATCCCGCTGCAACCGTCGGCGGCGCCGTGGCCGGCGGTGCGATCGGCAACCTGACCACCTCCGACCGCCGCGACCGTCGTTACTACGACAATCGCCGTTACGACGACCGCTACGATCGCCGTTACGACCGTGGCTACTACCGCAGCGGTTACTACGACCGCGGTGACGACCGTCGCTGGCAGCGCGAGCGCTACTACGACAACCGCTACTACCACGACCGCGGTCGCCATCGCGGCTGGTAAGCAGCGCGGCATCTCCCATGCCGATGCACGGACGGGCGGGTCGATGACCCGCCCGTTTGCGTTGGCCGCGTGCATGGCGTTGAATGCGCAGCCTTGGATGTGACTTTCCCCACTGGGGCTGCGGCATGACTTCTTCCTCCCACCGCGTGCAGGGCCTCAACAACGACGAGGTTGCTGCCGACTGGCCACCTATCAGCGCGGCGGACATTGCGTGGCTGCGCCAGCGCTACCCTCAGCTGGACGAGCGCAGCCAACCGCGCTGGCACAGCCCGCGGCCGCTGTCGGCCGCCGCCATCGTCAACGGCGTGGACGGCGCGGTGTTCATCAAGCGCCACCACCACAGCGTGCGCAGCGCGGCCTGCCTGGAAGAAGAACACCGCTTCATCGCCCATCTCGCCGCAGCGGGCGTGCCGGTGGTGCAGGTGCTGCCGGCGGCCGATGGCCACACTGCGGTCGAGCATGGCGAATGGACCTTTGAACTGCATGCAGTTGGCATCGGCGAGGATCTGTACCGCGATACCGTGTCGTGGTCGCTGTTGACCGATGCCGCGCAGGCCCGCGAGGCCGGTCGCATGCTCGCCCGGTTACACCTCGCCGCCGCCAGCTACCAAGCGCCCCAGCGCAGCACCCATGTGCTGGTCGCGCGCGACGATCTGATCCGTGCCGACGATCCGATCGCGGCCATCAAGGCAGGGCTACACGAGCGCCCCGGGCTGGCCCGCTATCTCGCGCGCATTCCGTGGGAAGCGCAGCTGCAGCGTGACGTGCTGCCGTGGCATGCCGGCCTGGCCGAGCGCCTGCGCGATGAGCCACGGTTGTGGGCGCACAACGACTGGCACGTTTCCAACCTGCTGTGGCGCGATGGGCAGATCAGTACCGTGCTGGATTTCGGCCTGGCCTCGCCCACCAGTGCGCTGTTCGACCTCGCCACGGCGATCGAGCGCAACGCGGTGGCGTGGCTGGAACTGGAGCGCGGCATGGAGGCGGTGCGCATCGATATCGCGCTGGCCCTGCTCGACGGCTACCGCGAGGTGCTGCCACTGTCGGCGGCACGCGTGCACCTGCTGGCCGACCTGCTGCCGATGGTCCATTTCGACTTCGCACTGTCCGAAGTGGAGTACTTCGAAGGGGTCATCGGCTCGACCGCCAATGCCGACGTCGCGTGGCAGCCCTTCATGCTGGGGCATCCGGCGTGGTTCCACAGTGCGCCGGGACAGGCACTGCTGCAGGCGCTGCACGCGGCGGCGTGACCCGGTTGGCGCACCATTGGGGTCAGATCCCTTTCCTGCGGGAAGGGATCTGACCCCGCAGCCTGGACCCCGCAGCCTGAAGGACGCCGGCTCGCAAATCCGTACCATTTGTAGTGAAATGGTCACCTGAAGCGGGGGTGCCTGGATCTGCCAGGCTGAGAGAGTCCCTTGGAACCTGATCCGGTTTGCACCGGCGTAGGGAGCTTTGAGCCGCAGCCACACCCCCATCATGGGCCGGTGCACCTGCGCGCCGTCGCTTCGTCTCCCTTGTTGTCCGAAGACGAACCGAATGAACCGCTGCCTGCGCCCCACCCTGCTCTCCCTCGCCCTCTGCGCTGCGCTGCCACTACACGCCAGCGAGGCCGATGCGTCCCCTGATGCGGCTACCACCGGCGCCGAGCGCTCGCCCACCGAACTGGCGGCGGTACGCGTGCAGGCCGGCAAACCGAAGGCCGATACCTCACGCGTGAACGCCTTCGGTGGCGGCAGCTGGAAGGACACGCCGGCCTCGGTGAACGTGCTTGAGCGCGATTACCTCGACCGTCGCCAGGTGCGTTCGCTGTCCGAGCTGGCCAGCAACGATGCCTCGCTGGGTGATGCGTATGCGCCGGTGGGTTACTACCAGAACATCGCCATCCGTGGCTTCGCCCTGGACGCCGCCACCGGCTACCGCTTCAACGGCCTGTCCATCGCCGGCGAACAGCGCCTGGCGCTGGAGAACGTGCAGTCGGTGGAGATCCTCAAGGGTGAAGCCGGCCTGGCCGCAGGCGTGATGGCGCCGGGCGGCATCATCAACTACGTCGGCAAGCGCCCGGCCGAAGTGCGCACCGCCACGCTCGGTACCGATTCGGAAGGCTCGCGCTACGTCGCCGTCGATGTCGGCCACTGGATCACCCCGCGTTTCGGCCTGCGCCTGAATGCCGCATGGGATTCCAGCAACTCCTATGTCGAGCACGCCGACGGTCGCCGCAACTTCTACTCGCTGGCCGCCGACTGGCTCATTGGCGAGCGCGGCAAGCTGGAAGTGGATGCCAATTACCAGACCAGCTCGCAGCGTTCGGTGTCCGGCTACCAACTGCTGGGCGCACGCGACCTGCCGCGTGGCGTCGACCGCGAACACCTGCTGGGTTACCAGCCGTGGCAGCGCCCGGTGGATATCGCCAGCACCAACATCACCGCGCTGCATACCTACGACTTCAACGAGGCCTGGCAGTCGCGCATCTCGATCGGCCACAGCCGTTCGGTGATCGATGACAACGTCGCCTTCGCCTACGGCTGCTACTACGCCGTGCAGTGCGCCGATGGCAGCGTGCCGGGCAACTACTTCGCGCCCAACGGCGACTATGACGTCTACGACTACCGCAGCCCGGACGACACCCGTCGCAACCAGCAGGCCCGTGCCGAGCTGCGTGGCCGCTTCGAGACCGGCAGCGTCGGCCATGAGCTGACCCTCGGTGCCGACTACTTCCGCCGCACCGTGGACAAGCGCCCGAGCGTCAACGAGTACGTCGGCACCAGCAACATCCACGAAGCACCGGTGCCGGTATTCGCGCCGTCGCCGAAGATGCCGGGACCGTCCGCACGTCGCCTGGACAGCCGCCAGACCGCGTTCTTCGCGCTGGACCGGATCAGCTTCGGCGATGACTGGCAGTGGCTGGCCGGTGGCCGCTTCGTGCGCCTCGATGAGCGCGCCTACGACAAGCGTGGCACCCCGCAGCGGCACAGCCGCCTGTCGCGCTTCCTGCCGCAGACTGCGGTGGTGTGGAAGGCCACCGACCAGCTCAATGCCTATGCCAGCTACGTGCGCGGCATTTCGCTGGGCCAGGAAGCGCCGTTCTGGACCAGCAACGCCGACACCTTCCTGCCGTCGGTGCAGTCGCGGCAGCTGGAAGTGGGCGTGAAGTACGTGCCGGTCGAAGCGCTGACCCTGGGCGCGGCCGTGTTCCGCATTTCGCAGCCGTACCAGTACGCCAAGCCCGACAGCAGCGACGTCGGCTACACCTTCGTCGAGGAAGGCACGCAGACCCACACCGGCCTGGAGCTGACCGCCAACGGCCAGCTGACCGATGCGCTGCAGATCGTGGCCAGCGCCAGCGTGCTGCAGGCGCGCGCGCGCGACACCGGCACGCCGGCCTATGAAGGCCATCAGCTGGTGAACGTGCCGAAGGTGCGCGCCAGCGTGCACCTGGCCTATGCGCTGCCGTTCGTGCAAGGCCTGGACGTGACCGGCGGCTGGCGCTATGCCGGTGCCAACGTGGCCCGCGCCGACGGTGGCGTGCGCGCACCCGACTATTCAGTGTTCGACGCTGGCCTGCGTTTCCAGCATCGCCTGCGCGAGCGCGCAGTGACCTGGAACCTGTCGGTGGACAACGTGTTCAACCGCTTCTACTGGCGCGATACCGGCAGCAGCGGCGGTGACTACTACCTGTTCCCCGGCGCACCGCGACAGGCCCGCCTGTCGGTGACGTTCGCGCTGTGAGCGGCGTGATGCTCGAGTGGACCGCCGCACTGTGCAGCATCCTCGGCGTCTGGCTGATGGCCCGGCGCCGGCTGGCGGCGTGGCCGGTGGGCCTGCTGTCGGTGGCGCTGTATGGCCTGGTGTTCGCCGAGGCCAAGCTGTACTCGGACACCCTGCTGCAGGTCGCCTTCGGTGGTTTCCTGGTCTATGGCTGGCTCAACTGGCGACAGCATGCCGCCGATGAGGGCAGCATCCGCATCGTGCCGCTGGCGCGCGGCACGCTGCTGCGCGACCTGTCCATCGGCCTGTGCGGTGGCGTGGCGCTGGGTGCGGCCATGCACAGCTTCACCGACGCTGCCCTGCCGTGGTTGGATGCGCTGCTGACCGGTCTGAGCCTGGTCGGGCAATGGTGGCAGGCACGCCGCCACGTGGCCTGCTGGTGGGTGTGGATCGCAGTGGACGTGGTCTATGTGGGTGCGTACCTGTTCAAGTCGCTGCACGTGACCGCCGCGCTGTACGTGTTCTTCCTCGGCCTGGCCGTGTTCGGCCTGCGCGCATGGAGCGCCGCCGCTCGCGAGCCACAGGTGGCAACCCGGTAGAGCCACGCCATACGTGGCTGGGCTACCGGTAGTCGCCAACCTTGGTTGGCGTGCGTGCCGACCAAGGTCGGCATCTACCCAGAACATCCACGCATGGCGTGGATCTACTGGGTAAGCACCAAACCCAGCCGCAGCGGCTGGCGCATGTCGGCCGGTGGCGCGGCCTGCAGGGGTGCACTCTGCAGGGTCGCGCGCAGGGCGGCGTCGACCTGGGTATCACCCAGGCTGTCGAATTCCAGCTTCGAAATGCGGCCATCCGCCGCGATCCACACGCTCACCGGCAGCGGCGTCGGCGCGTCCGGATGTGCCTGCAGCCATTCCAGCACGCGCTGCGCCTGCGGGTCCTGCTCCTGCTGCAGGCGCTGCTGCAGCTGCCCCCCCACGGCGGCGGCATAGGCCATCCAGTGTGCAGGAGCTTCCTGCGCGGACACCCCGGCGCTCCCCAGTGCCAGCGCACCGAACAACGCGGCCAGTGGCCGCCACCAGCGGCGTGCACCGGTTGTGTTCCTTGCCATCGCCATCGCCCGCCCCTGCGCTCTCATCCAACGGCTGATGGTCGGTGCGGTAGATGACAGGCAGATGGCGGCCGCTGCTACCCGGCGCGATCAGTCGCCCAGGTCGGCCAGCACCTTGCGCGAGGGCGCGAAGAAGGTCACGCCGGTGGTGGCGGTGGAGAAGTCGAGGATGCGGTCGTGCAGCGGTGCGGGATTGCCGATGAACATGCGCTCGAGCATCTTCTCGATCACCCACAGGCGGCGCGTGTAGCCGATGAAGTAGGTGCCGTACTCGCCGCGACCCGGGTTGGCGAACGGCATGTTGTCGCGCAGGATCTCGTGCTCGCCGTCGGCATCCTCGATGGTGCACAGCGTCTTGTGCGACTTCTGCGCATCGGCCGGCGCATCGTCCAGCTCGATGTTGTCGTGCTTGGTACGACCGATGATTGCTTCCTGCGCCTCGGTCTTCTGCGCGCGCCAGGCATCGAGGTTGTGCAGGTACTTCTGCACCACCACGTAACTGCCGCCGGCATGTTCCGGATCCTCTTCACCCACGATGGTGGCTTCCGGCAGTGACAGCCCTTCCGGGTTGGCGGTGCCGTCGACGAAATCGAGCAGGTCGCGGCCATCGAAATAGCGGAAGCCGGCCACGTCATCGACCGTCTCCACCGCATCGCCAAAGGCCATCAGCAGGTTGCGCTCGAACGCCACGATCAGATCCATCGTACGTGCGCGGATGTGGTACAGCAGGTCGCCCGGCGTGGACACAGCGGTATGGGTCGCGCCCTTGATCTCGCGGAACGGCTGCAGCTCGCGCGGCGGCGTGGTGCCCACCAGCGGCTGCCACATGCGGTGGCCGAGGGCCACGTTGCAGGTGAAGGTCCGTTCGATCTCGCGGATGGCGGTGTTCTTGATCAGGTCGTCGGTGCTGGCCAGCACCTCGCGTGCCTTGGCGATCGACGCCTCGTCATCCTTCACCTTCAGCACCAGAAACGCCGCCGAATGGGTCAGTGGCGCGGTGATCTGCTGCGGCTCGTTGTCGAGCGTGTGGTTGACGGCGGTGATCGGTGCGGGCTGGGAGTTCACGGCGGTTCCTGCTGGCTTGAGGCGGGCGCATCGCGTGTGGCGATGTGCGGGCGATCATAGCGGAACCGCCTGACCGGGGACGGAGCGGTTCTCGTTCCGTCCACCGGCGAAGCTACGAAGGCCTCAGTCCACATCACTCCAGACCGCCAGTTCGTAGCCATCCAGATCGCGGAAGTGGAAGCGGCGACCACCTGGGAAGGCGAACACCGCCTGCACCACCTCGCCACCGGCGGCCACTACGCGTTGCTGCGCATCGGCCAGGTCCGCGCAGTAGAGGATCACCAGCGGCCCCCCGTGGGCACGCACCGCCGCGTCGGCCACGAAGCCACCTTTCAGACGGCCGTCGTCGAACTCGGTGTAGGCCGTGCCGTAGTCCGTGAAGCGCCAGCCGAACACCTCGCCGTAGAAGCGCTTGCTACGGTCAATGTCGGCGACGTTGAATTCGATGTTGTCGATGCGGCGTTCGGCATCGTGGGGCGCGGCAGGATTCATGGCGAGGCTCCGTGGTGGGAGCCCAGCATCGATCAATGCAGCACAGTGGTCTTGAACAAAACGGCCATCATTGTCCCCACTCCAGGCGCAGCTCGCTGGCGGTCATGCCCGCCAGTTCACGCGCCTCGCGGCTGAGATGGGCCTGGTCGGCATAGCCGGCATCAGCGGCCAGCATCGCCAACGAATGCAGTGGCAGCGCACGGCTGTGGCGCAGGAAACGTTGCAGCCGCAGGATCCGCTCCAGCGTCTTGGCGCCGTAGCCGAACTGCGACTGGCTGAAACGCCGCAGGCTGCGCGGGCTCAGGCCCAGGTGCGCCGCCAGCGTATCCAGCGTGGCATTACCCGCGGCGAGCGCCTGGAACAGGACATGGGCGCGCTGCGCCGGCGTATCGAGCGCGGCCGCACCCATGTGCTGTTGCAGGCAGTGCGCCATTCGCTGCAGGCGCTGTGCAGGCGCGGTGTCGCCGATGGAGGCCGCCGCCTTGTTCGCCCACGCGCCCTTCAGGTCGGCCAGTGGCACGGCCTGGCCGATGATCCCGGCCAAGGGCAGGCCCAGCGCGGCCAATGCCTGGCCGGGACGGAAGCGTGCGCCCAGCACCTGCGCACCGGGTGCCAGCGCCGGGTGCGCGGCCACGCGGTCCGGGCCGACGACGAACAGCGCACCGTCGCGCCAGAGGATATCCACGCAGCCATCGGGCAATACGGTGATGTGCCCATCGGCATCGGCAGGAAGCTGGCTCTGCCACAGCTGGCCAAAGTGGCCGCGCAGCGGCGCAGGCGCCAGATGCTCCTGGTAGGTCGTGCCGGTGCCTGCAAGAGAGGAAGGGTCGCCCATGCCGCATTGTGGCGCCACGGGGCCCATAAAAGTGAAGCCCGGCGCGAGGCCGGGCTTCGGTTGGCGTGTGGGAGAGAGAGAGTCACACGCCAGCACAACACGCACTAACGACAGGCGTTTGTTACCAGGTGAAGCGCGGGCCCACGAACCACTCGCGGTCGCCGGCCTTGGCCAGCTTCACTTCGCCACTCAGGCCCCAGTTCTGGTTGAACTTGGCGGTGGCGCCGACACGGCCATAGAACTCGCCGTCCGGGTTGATGCCGTGCTTCTTGGTGTAGTCCTCGTAGCCGGCCATCACGTAGCCTTCCACGTACGGGTTGAACGCGGTGCGCACGCCAACTTCGGTCGAGTAGCCGTTGAAGTCCAGGCCATGCTTCATGTCGAACTTCTGGTACGCAACGCGAGCCACCAGGTCGGTGTTCGGTGCGATGCCGTAGTTGTAGCCGGCGCCGATGCGCCACTGGTCGACGTCATTCTTGAACTTGTCGGTCTCCTGCGCGCTGTAGTCGCCGAAGATGTGGAAGTTCGGGTGCACCGCCACCGAACCCTTCACCTTCCAGCCATCGGCGTCGCCGCCCTTGGCATCGGTGTTCACGTAGCCGCCTTCAACATAGTTGTACGACAGGCCATCGGTTGCCGATGCAGCGAACGGCAGAGCAGCCAGAAGACCCAGGGCGAGCAGCGAATTCTTGTTCATCGGGACACACCTTTAATTATTTTGGTTTCGTCGGCCGCCTCCCGGGAGGGGGAGAGAGAAGAGGCGGTCGACAGGTGTGAATTATCCGTTAGGGGGTCTAATCAACCCTGAATATTGAACTGACTGGTGTATAAATAAGGCTGGCGTTCAGGGAACTCCGCATGGGACCGCTGTCGGCTTCTTACGCGCACCACGCTCGATGCGTGATGCGGGCACTGATCCTGATCGCCTCGCCGGTTGCGCTACTGCAGGCACAGGCCGCTGAGCGCATCGTTTCTGCCAGGCACATCGTCGTACAGACAGACGATGTCACGCGCTTCTTCAAGGTGCTGGACGCCAACCAAGGGCGCCCAAGCGCCGATGATCTGCAACACGGCTATCTGGATGCGGGTACGGATGCCCTGCGCAGCTTCACCGACCGCCGTATCGGCTCGATGGAGCGGCTGGCCAGGGCCATCCAGGACAAGCCGGCATTGTTTGCGAAAGCGAGAACCTGCGCGACCGCATTGCCATCGATCCGCACGCGCGTCGCCGCTGCCGTCGATCGACTTGGCGCCCTGTTGCCGTCTGCGCGCTTTCCCCCGGTCACCGTACTGGTGGGCCGCGGCAACAGTGGTGGCGTGACTACCGAAGCAGGTGTGGTCATCGGACTGGAAGCACTGTGCAACGCCGACTGGATGCAGACCGACGTAGGTGACCGCTTCGTGCATCTGATCGCGCATGAGTATGTGCACGTGCAACAGCCCGGTGCACGCGTGGACATCGAGCAGCCCACCCTGCTCTATCAGACCCTGCTGGAAGGGGGCGCCGAATACGTGGCCGAACGGATCTCCGGGCAACCGGCCAACGCGCATCTGCAACGTTGGACACAGGGTCGCGAGTGTGCGCTGGAGCGCGCGTTCCTGCAGGACAGCATGGGTACCGATCTTTCAAGGTGGCTGTACAACGGTCCCGGCGACGATGCGCGCCGCGGAGATCTCGGCTACTGGATCGGCTACCGCATCGCCCATGCCTATGTTGCGCGCGCGGCCGACACGCGCAGCGGCGTCGCCGAACTGCTGGATGTCCAGCCTGGGAACGCTGCAGCGCTGCTGGAAGCAAGTGGATGGCAACCTGCGTGCGGAGCAGGCGGAAGCACGCAGACGCGCATGCCGTGATGCCGGCTTCATGCAGGTGAATGGGTAACGTTTAACAGACACAAGGCGCTTCGCCGATGCAGATCAGTTCGCTAGATCCCGCTTGTTAAGGTTTGTTGATCTACAGGCCTTCACAGCCCATCCACGTACTCAAATTCCAGCTGAAAGCACGGGCTGGCGCCGGGAACAAACGCCGCTATATTCCAGCTTCCCCAGACGAAGGAGGGAGTTGGAAATGAAACTGACCAAGCAGCACATCAACGCAGCACGCGCCATCACCGTCGCCATCGTGGCCACCGTAAGCCTCGGCGCTTGCGCCACCTACAAGGACGAGTTCGCAACCATCAACTCGCGCCTCGATCAGCTCGACGTAAAGGTGCAGGGCGCTGCCCAGAGTGCCGAGTCCGCCAACCAGTCGGCGCAGCAGGCCAACCAGCGTCTGGACCAGATCGAAGGCCGCGTACAGCAGCTTGAAAGGGCACCGGCCGGTCGCAAGCCGCGCGGCTGATAGCTCCCTCATCCTTTGAATTGATCCACCTCTGTATCGGGAACCAGTGGCCTTCGCCGGCCACTGGCATCCTTCCACCCAGGATTGCATTGCAAGGAGCCGTCCCATTCGTACCTCCTCCTCCCCTGCACGCCGCGCCCTCCATGCCGCACTGGCGATGGCACTGGCCGTTGCGTGTAGCGGCGCAGCCAGCGCCAAGGGCAAGGACAAGGAAGCCCCTGAACAGCGAATTGCCGCCGTTGATGAACTTCCACCCGACCAGAGCGTGTCCGAAACAGTGATCGAGCTGGCCGGCTGGGTGGTTGCCAGCAAGGACAACCAGGGCTACCCGTTCGCAATCATGGACAAGGCCGCCGCGCAGGTCCTGATCTTCGGCGGCGACGGTAAGCTGCGCGGCGCGGCACCGGCGCTGTTCGGTTCGGCCATCGGTGATCACTCGGCCCCTGGTGTTGCCAAGCTCGCACTGAGCGCGATTCCCGGCCATGACCGCACCACCCCTGCCGGCCGTTTCATTGGTGGCTACGGCCCCTCCGACGATGCCGGGCGCGTGCTGTGGGTGGACTACGATTCCGCCGTCTCGATGCACCCGCTGCCGCCAGGCACCCCGAAAGAGAAACGCGCCCAACGGCTGGCAACGCCGACGCCGGACGACAACCGCGTCACCCACGGCTGCATCAACGTCTCGCCCGCGTTCTACGAGCAGATCGTGCAGTCCACGTTCGAGAAGGGCGGTGTGTTCTACATCCTGCCGGACAAGGATTCGATCGCGAAGACGTTCCCGGAGTTCGCGCAGAGCCGTGCCGCCGCAGATGGCGACGAGAAGAAGACCGCACAGCATGCCGGCGAGTAGAGCGTTCCTGCATCCGCCTTTGTCGCTGCGGCGCACGCCTTGACCGAGCCTGCCCGCCCGGGCAGCTGCGATGCACCGTCGGCTGCTGGAAAGTCGCCTGCGGCTGAGGCAAGGCGCCATCCCTTGGGGGCCAGCACGCTGGCATACTGCGCCCGTTGATGATCCTGCGAGGCAATGTCTGCCTCGTCCAAGAGGCCGCCGGTGGACCCACTCTTCCAGTTTCTGCTGAGCACGATGGGTGGCGTATTCGTCTTCCTGTTCTTCGTGGCGCGCGAGTACCTGCGTGGCTTGGGATGGCTGCTCGGTTCCTGGGATCCGAACATGGGGCACGCGACCGAAGATGAGCTCATTTCGAAGGCCAATCGCAGCGCCTTGCTGATTGCGGCGGTGCTTCTGGCGTGGGCCTTCATGGGCCCTTCTCCCTACCGCCACAACTGGGAAATCGAAGTAATGGGCATCGGCGCCGGCATGCTGCTGGCCTATGTGGTGATCATCCGCCTTGCAGCTTCAAGGGTGAAGAGGCTGCTTGGGTGAGCGTGCCTCACATCAGCACCAATGAGGATCAGGAAGCCGTAGCCTCTGCAGCCCGCGCCAATGCCGCGGCGTGCGCGTCGCCCTTCCGCTCGCTGTAGCGGTCTACCAGGTAGTCCGACCGGCCCCGCGTCAGCAGCGTGAACTTCACCAGCTCTTCCATCACATCCACCACCCGATCGTAGTACGGCGAGGGTTTCATCCGGCCGTCGTCATCGAATTCCTGCCAGGCCTTGGCCACCGACGACTGGTTGGGGATGGCCAGCATGCGCATCCAACGGCCGAGCACGCGCAACGTGTTGACCGTATTGAACGACTGCGAGCCGCCACTCACCTGCAGCAGCGCCAGCGTCCTGCCCTGCGTGGGCCGCACGCTGCCATCTTCCAGCGGCAACCAGTCGATCTGGTTCTTGAACACGCCGGTGACCGTGCCGTGCCGCTCGGGGCTGACCCAGACCTGGCCTTCCGACCACTGCGACCATTCGCGCAGTCGCTGCACTTCAGGGTGGTGCGGGTGCACGCTGTCCAGCATGGGCAGCGCATGCGGATCGAACACGCGGGTCTCGCACCCCAGGTGACGCAGCAATCGCTCGGCTTCCAGCGCCAGCTTGCGACTGAACGACTGCGGCCGAAGCGAGCCGTAGAGCAGGAGGATGCGTGGTGGCCCCAGATCTGCGGCGGCAAGCTGGCGGTGATCGGGCTGGGGCAGTGAGGCGTCTACCAGGTTCGGCAGGTGGGCACTTGTGATTGGCTTATTCATTCGACTATTCTAGAAATATGGAAACGTCGAATGCAATCGCCGCCCTCACCGCCCTCGGCCATGCCACCCGCCTGGCTGCCTTCCGCCTGCTGGTGGAGGCTGGCCCGGCAGGGCGCATGGCGGGCGACATCGCCACGGCCCTGCAGGTGCCCCCAGCCACGCTCAGCTTCCACCTGAAGGAGCTGGTGCAGGCCGGCCTGGTGGAGAGCAAAAGCCAGGGTCGCCATGTCTGCTACCGCGCCAACTTCGATGCGATGAACGGCTTGATCGAGTACCTGACGCACAACTGCTGCGCGGGCTCGCCAACCGAGCAATGCATGCCCACGGCGCCCGCCTGCAAGGGCTGACCCCACAGATCCTCTCCACTCAAGGCAATTGCTCCATGACCCGCAATGTCCTGTTCCTCTGTACCGGCAACAGCGCGCGCAGCGTGCTGGCTGAAGCCACCCTGCGCGCCTGGGGCGGCGATCGCTTCACCGCCTTCAGTGCCGGCAGCCAGCCCACCGGCCAGGTCAATCCGTTCGCGCTCGCCCAGCTGCAGGCCGAAGGAATGCCCGTTGAAGGGCTGCGCAGCAAGTCGTGGGATGAGTTCGTGGATGCAGCCCCGATGGCTCTGGTGATCACCGTGTGCGACGCGGCCGCTGCCGAAGCCTGCCCTGTGGTGTTCGGTGACTTCATCCGCAGCCACTGGGGCCTGCCCGATCCGGCCGCCGTGGCAGGCAGCGATGCCGACAAGGCCGCAGCCTTCGCGCTGGCCCATGCCATCGTGAAGGCGCGACTGCGTGCATTGCTCGCCTTGCCTGACTCATTGTGGTCCGACCGCGAAGCGCTGCAGCACGCGCTGGATCAGATCGGCCAGTTGTTGCCGGCCGACGGCGCGCAGTAACGGTGCCACTGCCATGAGCCTGTTCGAGCGGCACCTGACCCTGTGGGTTGTGCTGTGCATTGCGGTCGGCACGCTGCTGGGCCACTTCCTACCCGGTGCCTTCGCGGTGCTGGCCTCCGCCGAAGTGGCCAAGGTCAACCTACCGGTTGCAGTGCTGATCTGGCTGATGATCATCCCGATGCTGCTGAAGGTCGACTTCACTGCGATGCGCCGGTTGCAGCAGCACTGGAAGGGCATCGGGGTGACGCTGTTCATCAACTGGGCCGTGAAGCCGTTCTCGATGGCGCTGCTGGGCTGGCTGTTTCTGCGCCATGCCTTCGCCGACTGGCTGCCCGCAGCACAGATCGACAGCTACATCGCCGGGCTGATCCTGCTGGCAGCGGCGCCCTGCACCGCCATGGTGTTCGTGTGGAGCAACCTGTGCCGCGGTGATGCCAACTTCACCCTGAGCCAGGTGGCCTTGAACGACGCGATCATGGTGGTCGCATACGCACCGGTGGTTGCGCTGTTGCTGGGCCTGTCGGCGATCACCGTGCCGTGGGATACGCTGCTGTTGTCGGTTGGCCTCTACATCTTGGTGCCCGTGCTGGTGGCCGCGTTGCTGCGGCGCTGGATCCTTTCGCGTGGCGGCGAGGCGAGGCTGCAGCGTGCGCTTCGACGGCTGGGTCCGCTGTCGCTGTCCGCCCTGCTGCTGACGCTGGTGCTGCTGTTCGGGTTCCAGGGCCAGCAGATCGTGAAGCAACCGCTGGTGATCGCGCTGATTGCGGTGCCGATCCTGATCCAGGTCTATTTCACTTCCGGCCTGGCTTACCTGCTCAACCGTCGGCTGGGCGTGGCGCATTGCGTGGCCGGCCCTTCGGCGTTGATTGGCGCCAGCAACTTCTTCGAGCTGGCGGTGGCGACAGCCGTGGGACTGTTCGGCGTGCATTCGGGGGCGGCGCTGGCCACGGTCGTCGGCGTGCTGATCGAAGTGCCAGTGATGCTGTCCGTGGTGCGGATCGTGAATCGTACTCAAGCCTGGTACGAGGGACGCGAAGAGCACTGACAGACCTGAGTGCGTCAAAGTCGATTTACGTACTTCGCCCCGCACTGTCGTCATCGGCCTGGTGGGGTACCCGTACGCCACGTCATCAACTTCGACCCATGTCGCATATTCCCCATGCCGCTACGGACGTTGCGGCGCCTGCGTCTGCGACGGCTTAACAGCATGCAAAAATGCCAAAAGCGTCTTTGATCCAGCGTTGAATTCAGCTCTTCTGATTGGCGTTGCGCAGCGACGGCGGTACAGATGGTGGGCCACCGGAAAATGGGTGGCCGGGCCTCGAAAACCCGTTAGATCACGAACGTTGTTTGCGCTTGCCAGCCGGCGTCACCCCGCGTGGCGCCGGCTGGCATTCCGTCTGCCGGCTATGGCGGGCGGAGCGTGGAGGCCTTGCGCCTGCCGGTCTTGTTCGTGATCTCCCGGTTTTCGAGCCACGTCTCCGCCCGCCACCTTTGCGTGGCGGCTGCCGTCTGTCCTGCACGGAGCCTCTGCCATGAGCACACCCGAATCCTCCCGACTACGCACGCAGTACGTACCCACCAACGCGGACGCGCCTTCGGAAGCGGCGCACGCGCGCGATCCTCTCGGTTTCATCGCCACGCTCGATCGCATCGGCAAGGGCGCAGCCGCCGATGGCCAGCCGTGGCCGGAGCGTCACCAGATGCCCGGCCGCCGCATGGCGCTGGCCGACGCGGACTGCGCATTGACCGGCCTGCGCGTGGCGCTGGAAATGCTGCTGGCTGCCGAGCGCGTGCGCCAGAACGGACCCGACGAGGAGTACGTGGGCGACCGTGTGATGGAGGGCCTGATGATGGTCAGTCTGTCGCTGACAGCACAGGTCAGCGCACGCATGCGGCCGGAAGGGTGATACGGGGAACAACGCTCACTGCAACGCCGGGCACGGCCCGGCGCTGCGGCGCGCGCCACATCACTCGCAGAGTGCGCTGTCTTCCTTCAACGCGGCATCCTGCAGTGGCTGGCGCTGTTCGATCTGCGCACGTTGTTCCGCCGTCGGCTCGCCCAGCCACCATACACGGCAGCGCGCGGTAAGACGGCCAACCATCTTCGACTGATCGGGCGAATACAGCATCGCCAACGCCGTGCCGGGGCAGTCGTGGGCCTGGCAGGCGGTGTAGAACCACCACGGCTCACCCTGCAGGACTACCAGTTCGCCAGGACCGCTGGGCCCGCTCAGCAGGCGTTCGCGCAGCGATGGAATCTCCTTGTCAGCGGATTCGGCTGCGGCCGTGTTCTTCATCAGGGCGTTGAACGCGGCCAGCACCTTCGGATCCTTGCGGCCGCAGTCGTCCACGGTATTGCCGCCCACCAGGGTGAAGAAATGCGTCGCCAGCGGGTTGTCCGCGCAGGTGAGTTCCCCGCCTGTGCTCGGGTCTTCCGGTTCGCCTTCGTTGTCCCACACCGAGGGGTCCACACCGTCTTCGGCGGACGGTTCCTTCTCGACCACCGTCGCCGCGGCGGCCGGTGCTTCGGCGGTCGGCGCTGGCGCCACAGCAGGTGCAGTCTCGCCAGTCTTTTCCGGCGCCTGTCCGCAGGCTGCCAGCAGCGCGGCCATCATCGCCATCCCTGTGATTCGCATCTTCATTCCGTGTCCTTGTCTGATCTGCGCTGCATCCACCAAATCGGCGGCCGCGTGATTCTAACCAGCGGCGCGCTAGGATGCGTCTGAAGCCTTCCCATCATCGCCAGGGCCTGGACGCATGCGCCGCACACGACTCGCCATGATCTTCTGCAGTGCCCTGCTGATGGCATCGCCGGCAATTGCCCACGATGCAGAAGGCGCGAAGCCCGCACAGCCGCTTCCCGATATCGCGCTGCCCGCACCGCTGGACCGTGTACTGCGCGACTACGAGCAGGCGTGGCGCACGGGTGATGCCAAGGCATTGGGTGCGCTGTTCGCCGAGGATGGCTTTGTGCTGCAGAGCAACCAGCCGCCGGTGCGCGGCCGCAGTGCGATCGAGGCCGCGTATGCCGGCCAGGGCAGCAGTCCGTTGCGGCTGCGTGCCTTGGCGTATGCGGTGGAGGGGAATACGGGCTACATCATTGGTGCGTACAGCTACGGCAACAACGTGGGCGATACCGGCAAGTTCACGCTCACGTTGAAGCGCGTGGGTGATGGGCGGTGGCTGATCTTTTCGGACATGGACAACACCAGCGCGCCGCCGCGGGCGCGGTGATTGCTGCCGCCGGGCGCCAACCAAGGTTGGCAGCTACCAGAAGCGGGGTCCGTCGTAGATCCACGCCATGTGTGGATGGCACGGGCACAAAAAAACCCCGGCACGTAGCCGGGGTTTTTCGATTCACTTGAACAGCGTGTCCGGGTATTCCGGTTTCTGTTCCCGCGCCAGCAATGCGCGCAGGCCTTCTTCCGGCGTCTGCTCACCATGCAGCACGGCACGCACGCGGTCGGAGATCGGCAGGTCGATGCCATGGCGGCGCGCCTGTCGCATCACTTCGTCGGCGGTCTGCACCGATTCGACCACCTGGCCGATTTCGCGCACGGCATCCTGCAGCGTCTGGCCACGGCCCAGGGCCAGGCCCAGGCGGCGGTTGCGCGACAGGTCGCCGGTACAGGTCAGCACCAGATCGCCCAGGCCCGCCAGGCCCATCAGCGTTTCCGGCTTGGCACCGATGGCAGCGGCCAGGCGCAGCATCTCGTTGAGGCCACGGGTGATCAGGCCGGCACGGGCGTTGAGGCCCAGCTGCATGCCATCGGCCACGCCGGTGGCCACGGCCAGCACGTTCTTCATCGCGCCGCCCAGCTCGGCACCGACCATGTCGTCGCCGGTATAGGCGCGGAACGCCGGGCCATGCATCGCCTCGGCCACCGTCTGCGCGAACTCGGGCACGTCGCCGTGCACGGTGATCGCGGTCGGCAGGCCCTGGGTGACTTCCTTGGCGAACGACGGCCCGGTGACGACGGCCAGCGGCACGTCCTCACCCAGCACTTCGCGCGCCACTTCATGCAGGAAGCGGCCCGAACCGGGTTCGAAGCCCTTGGTGGCCCAGGCCACGCCGGCACCGGCCGGGCGCAGCGGCGCCAGCGCACGCACGGTTTCGCCGAAGGCATGCGAGGGGGTCACCACCAGGATCCAGGCCGCGCCCTCCACCGCCGACGCCAGGTCGGTGGTGGCACGCAGGCTGTCCGGCAGCGGGATGCCCGGCAGGTAACGCGGGTTCTCGTGGCGCTGGTCGATGGCTTCGACCACGGCAGCATCGCGCCCCCACAGCACGGTCGGATGACCGTGCCGTGCGAGCAGGCTGGCCAGCGCGGTTCCCCAGGAACCGGCGCCAAGCACGGCGATCTTGTCAGCGGTAGTGCTCATCCGTGACGTCGCGGCAGGAATCAGGCGTTGCCAGCCGGCTCGGAGTCAGCCAGCGACGGTGCGTCGCCCTGCTCCTGGCGCTGGCGCAGGGTTTCTGCGTACAGGCCTTCGAAGTTGATCGGCTGCAGGAAGAACGGCGGGAAGCCGCCGGCCTGGATCAGGTCGCTGACCAGCTGGCGCACGTACGGGAACAGGATATTCGGGCACTGGGTGCCGAGCAGCACGTCGATCGACTGCGGGTCCAGGCCGACCAGGCCGAACACGCCGGCCTGCTTCACTTCGGCCACGTAGGCGGTGCGCTCACCGGCCTGGCAGGTCAGGGTCACGGCCAGCACGACTTCGAAGGCGTTCTCACCCAGGCGCTGCACCTGCTGGTTCAGGTTCAGCTGCAGCTCCGGCTGCACCTGGTCATTGAAGATGGTCGGGGCGTTCGGCGACTCGAAGGAGACGTCCTTGACGTAGATCTTCTCGACGGTGAAAGCGGGGCCGGTGGCGGCATCGACCGGCGCAGCAGCGCCGTTGGTGATCTCTTCGGACATTTCCAGTAACTCCAATGAATGCAATGAAAACGATGGTCGAATTACTGCGATGGGGGCGGGATCAGGCCCATACAAGGCCGGATCCGCCACCTGCGGCAATCAGTTGCGGCCCTTGACCAGCGGCAGCTCGGCCTGCTGCCAGGCGGGAATGCCGCCGTCGAGCACGTAGACCTTCTCGAAGCCGGCCTTCTTCAGCGCCTTGGCGGCGGTTTCCGAGGCGTTGCCGCTGCGGCACACCAGCACCACCGGCGACTGCTTGGCGTGGGCCACCAGCTTGTTGTCCGGGCCGAAGGCACTGGCCTGGGCGTTGCGGCTGCCGGCAATGTGGCCCTTCTCGAAGTCACCGCTGGCCGACAGGTCGACCACCACCGTGCCGCCCGCGTTCATCAGCTGGGTCAGTTCGGCGGGCTTGATGCCCTTGAAGCCCCGGAACAGGCGGCGGATCTCGGTGACGATGATGGCCACGGTCAGGCCGACCAGGGCCGCGGACAGCATCGGGTTTCGGCCTGCAAAGGCCAGCAACTCTTCGTAATTCACTCAGGTCACGGGTCGATTAAGCGGGCGCCGATTGTCGCACAAGCCGGACGCGGCCCGTCACTGCCCCTTCCACAGGTCCGGCAGGCCGGCGGTCTGCCACCAGCGCTTGGCCTCCGGATCCCAGCGCCAGCGCTCGACCACCATCACGGTGCGTTCGGCCTGGGTGTTCTGGTTGATCACCCCGATTTCGACCCGGCGCTCGACCAGGCCGCCTTCCAGCGCCGCGCTGCTGCGCTCGCGGTAGGACGACACGCGCAGCTGCGCGTAGCGGTTGAGCTCGAACTCGGTAGGCGGCTTTTCCTTGCGCAGCTTGGGGTCCAGATAGCCGATGGCATCGTCCATGCTGCCCCAGCGGATGGTGGCGCCGTAGGCGATCTGGGTCTCTTCCAGCAGCTTGCGCTGCTTGCGGCTCAGGTCGTCGGCCGAAGCCACGGCGCTGACCAGCAGCAGGGAACACATCAGGAACTGGATGAGGCGGCGCATCGGTGGTTTCCCCAGAACGTCAGCCTGCCATCCTACCCTTTGGCGAAGGCAACAAAGCGACCGCTGAACTCTGCGGCAGGCTTGCCATCGGCACCGGGCTGGGTGGCGATGATGCTGATGCGGGCCTTGCGGCGCTGGCGGAAGGTGTTCAGGAAGGCGTCCCAGCCGGTGGCCTCGGCCGCTTCGGCGTGGGCGTGCAGGTCTTCGTAGACCGGCGCCAGGTAGCGCAGGTTGCTGTCGGCCACGTAGACCTCGGCATCGTGGCCGGCCAGGCGCAGGCGCAGGCTGACCAGCGCCCAGCCGGACAGGGTCAGCACCGAGGCCAGGCTGCCACCGAAGGCGTTGCCCTTGTCGTTGACATTGGCGGCCAGCGGCGCGGTGATGCGCAGCACGCCATCGGCATAGCCGTCGAGCTGGATCTGCATGGCGCGGACCGCCGGCATGCAGTCCAGCACGTCCTGCAGGGCGGCCAGCGAGGAAGTCAGAGCATCAACGGACATCGGAGCAGAGACCACGACAACGAAGGGCCCGCATAATGCAGGCAATGGCCGACCATACGATACCCACTGGCGCCGCCGGTTCCGAGCCGGGCTGGACCTTCATTTCGCTGCGACCGCAGGGCCAGAATTCCGCGCTGCGCCGCGCCGTTGCTGGGCTGGGCGGGCATGTGGTGGCCCTGCCACCCTGGCGCCTGCAGCGCTTGAACGGCATGCCAGTGGTGCGTCAGCTGCAACGCGCGCTGAACTGCGATCGGGTGGTGTTCACCAGCCCGGCCGCCGTGACCGCGGCCGCCACCCTGCTGCCACTGGCCGAGGCGCAACGCAGCCCGTGGCTGACCGTGGGCGAAGGCACCGCGCGCGCGCTGCGGGCGCAGGGCGTCGGCGAGGTGCATGCACCGCAGCGGATGGACAGCGAGGGCCTGCTGGCGCTGCCGGTGCTGGCCGAGGCGCGGGGCCTGCGCATCGGACTGGTCACCGCGCCCGGCGGACGCGGGCTGATTGCTGCACACCTGCAGGCCGCAGGCGCCACGATCGAACGTGCCGATGTCTACCAGCGCCGCCTGCTGCGCCTGTCGCCCCGCACGCTGGTTCGATTGGCGCATTCAGCGCAGCCGTGGGTGCTGGCGGTGAGCAGTGGTGAGGCGTTGCTGCATTTCTGGCAGCAGCTTCCGCCGGCATTGCAGCAACGCCTGCAGGCCCAGGCCACCGTCGTCGTGGCCAGCGAACGGCTGGGCGATCAGGCGCATGCACTGGGGCTGCAGCGCGTGGTGCGCGCGGCCGGGCCCACCACGGCACAGCTGGTGGCCGCTGCACACGCCACGCTCACCGTCCCGGCAGCGACCTGAACAGGGACGTGGGTCACGCTTGCCGCTGTGGTCGGCAACAGTGATGCTGTGCACAACGCGGCCTGCCGGATCCTGACCGGCGACGTTGCCGACAAGGAAGCCCCATGAACGAGACTCCGCCCGTTTCCCCGCCCCGTCGACCCGTGCGCTGGCTGCTGCCGCTGGCCGGGGTGGTCGTGCTTGGCGTGGGCGGCTATGCCGGCTGGTACGTCTGGCAGCAGCAACAGCACGAACAGGAAGCGCAGGCACAGACCATGGCCGTGCAGCTGCAGGGCCTGGAGGCGACGCTGGATGCACTGCGCCGCGACCAGCGCGCGACCAGCCAGCGGCTGCAGGATGCGGCGACCACCAACCGCGTGCTGCGCGACGAGATGCTGGGCCTTTCGCAGCGCAGTGCGCTGCTGGAAGAGAACCTGGCCAAGCTGGCCGACAGCGCCAACCAGGGCCGCCAGGCGGTACAGCGCGATGAGGCCGAACTGCTGCTGACCCAGGCGGCGCAACGGCTGAATTATGCCGACGATGTGGAAGGCGCGCGCCGCCTGTATGCACAGGCCGCCACCGCGCTGGCCGATCTGCCCGACAGCGATGGCCTGAACCTGCGCCAGGCATTGGTGCAGGAGCGCGATGCACTCGATGCGCTGGGCGCCGGCCCGCGCGTGCAGTCGCTGCAGCGGCTGGATGCCTTGGCCAGGGCATTGCAGGGGCTGCCGTCGCAGGTGACCGGCAACGCTGCAACCGACACCGCAAAACCGTGGTGGCAATCGACGCTGGCCCCGTTCGTGGACATCACCCCGAGCCGCCAGAATGGCCCGCTGACCGCCGCCGAACGTCGCAATGCCGACGACGCCCTGCAGCTGGAACTGACCCTGGCGCGCGCCGCGATCGAACGCGGCGACCGCACGGGCCGCGATACCGCACTGGAACGCGTAGAGCACTGGGCACAGCGGCGTTGGCCGGATTCACCGGCCCTGCGCGCGCAACGTGCTGAACTGAAGGCCTTGCGCGAGCTTCCGCTGCAGGCCAGCAACACCGTGCTTGGCAGCACCCTGCAGCAACTGCGCACCCAGACCGACCGGAGGTAATCCCGCATGAAACCCCTGCAATCCCTGGTTGTGCTGTTGCTGGCGGTGGCCATCGGCGTGGTGGCCGCGCAATGGCTGGGCGCCGATGACCTCAACCGTTTCGGTGAAGTGACCCTGCGCTACGGCGGTTACGACTACCACAGCAACCTGCCGAAGGTGGCGCTGTTGTCGGTGATCGCAGTGCTGGTGCTGTGGCTGGTGTGGAGCCTGATTGCCGCACCGTTCCGCGCCTGGGGCCGCTACCGCCGCAAGCAGGGCCGGGTGCGCCTGATCGACGGCCTGCAGGCCTACGAGCACGGCCAGTGGCAGCGTGCCGAGAAGCTGCTGGATGGCGCTGCCAAGGACCCGGAAGTGAGTGCGGTGGCGCTGGCCAATGCCGTGCGCAGCGCACAGGCACGTGCTGACGGCCCCGCCGGTGAAGCGCTGTTGCAGCGTCTTGGCGAGAGCGATGCCACCCTGCAGGCGCTGCTGCGCGCCGAACAGCTGCTGGCGCGCGATCTGCCGGTGGATGCGATCAACGCATTGGACGTGGCGGCGATCCAGCCGCTGCCGCCGCGCGGCCTGTGGCTGCGTACCGAAGCGCTGGCGCGTGCCGGCCGCGCACACGAGGCCTATGGCCAGCTGGGCGCGCTGCGCCAGAGCAAGGTACTGCCGGCCGAATCGAACAGCGAACTGGAAGCCCGCCTGGCCGCACAGGCGCTGCTGGAAGCGGCCGATGTCAACGCATTGGCCGCACAGTGGGAAGCCACGCCGAAGGCGTTGCGGCCGACCCCGGACGTGGTGGGCGCCTATGCCAGCCGTGCGGTGGCCCTGAACTGGGATGAGCCGGCGCTGCTGGCGCTGGAACAGGCGTTGGACCAGCGCTGGGACGACGAACTGGTGGCGCTGTACGGCCGCCTGCCGGCCGAGCGCCTGGCAACCCGCCAGGCCAACCTGGCGCGCTGGCGCAATGTGCATGATGGCTCGGCCGCACTGCATCTGGCGCAGGGCCGCGTCGCCCTGGCCCAGCAGCAGTGGGATGCCGCCGATACGTTCCTGCACGAGGCCATCGCCGCCGGCGCCGGTGCCCCGGCGTGGGAGGCACTGGGTGAACTGTTCGCGCAGCGTGGCGAGCACGCGCTGGCCGCGCAGTGCCTGGCCAATGCGCTGCGACTGCAGCGCGGCGAGGACAGCGTGGCGCTGGTGCGCGGCAGCGAGGCGCCACTGCGTGCCACGGTGGAAGAGCAGCCGATCGCGGTGCAGCCCCCGGTGTATGACGCCAACGAAGAGCGCGACGAGTTCGGCAACCCGCGGTTGCCGTGAAGCATGCCGACCAACGGTCGGCACCCACCGGACAAAAAAACGCCGCCCACAGGGCGGCGTTTTCGTACCAGCGCTGCCGGCCAGCGGCCGGCACTACCGTGATGCTCAGCGTTCGACGATCGCCACCACGCCCATGCCGCCGGCGGTGCAGATCGACACCAGCGCGCGGCCACCGCCGCGTTCGGCCAGCTGCTTGGCTGCGGTAGCAATCACACGTGCACCGGTGGCGGCGAACGGGTGGCCGGTGGCCAGCGACGAGCCCAGCAGGTTGATCTTGTCCGGGTCGATGCGGCCCATCGGTGCATCCAGGCCCAGGCGGTTGCGGCAGTAATCCTCGCTCTCCCACGCACGCAGGGTGCACAGCACCTGTGCAGCGAAGGCCTCGTGGATCTCGTAGATGTCGAAGTCCTGCAGGGTCAGGCCGTTGCGCTTGAGCATCTCCGGCACGGCCACGGTCGGTGCCATCAGCAGGCCTTCGCCATGCACGAAGTCCACCGCAGAGACGTGCGCATCGCGCAGGTACGCCTGCGGCTCATGGCCGTGCGCACGCGCCCACTCTTCACTGGCCAGCAGCACCGCGGCGGCGCCATCGGTCAGCGGCGTGGAGTTGGCGGCGGTCAGGGTGCCACGGCCGGAGACCTTGTCGAAGGCCGGCTTCAGCGTGGCCAGCTTTTCCAGCGAGGTATCCGGACGCAGGATGTTGTCGCGCTCGACGCCACGGAACGGTGCGATCAGATCGTTGAAGAAACCGCGCTCATAGGCAGCGGCCAGCTTCTTGTGCGAGGACACCGCCCACTCGTCCTGCGAGTCGCGCGAGATGTTCCATTCCTTGGCCATGTCCTCGCAGTGGTCGCCCATGCTCTTGCCGGTGCGCGGCTCGGCCACGCCCGGGAACTCGGGCTTGAGCTCGGAGAACTTGAAGCCGGAAGTGAGCGCGCGGATCTTGTCGCCAGTGCTCTTGGCGCGGTTGGCGGCCAGCAGGCGCGCGCGCAGCTTCTTGCCGTAGACGATCGGCACGTCGGAGGTGGTGTCCGAACCGCCGCCGATGCCCGATTCAATCTGGCCCAGCGCGATCTTGTTGGCGACAGTGATGATGCTGTCCAGCGAGGTGCCACAGGCGCGCTGCAGGGTGATGCCCGGGGTCAGCGGCGACAGGCCGGACGACAGCGTGGCTTCACGGCCCAGGTTCCAGTCGCTGGAGTGCTTGATCACCGCACCCATCGCCACTTCACCCAGCTGCTGGCCGTGCAGGCCGAACCGTTCGACCAGCGCGCCCAGCGTACGGACCGACATGCCGAGGTTGCCGACATCCGAATACGCGGTGTTCTGGCGGCAGAACGGAATGCGGACGCCACCGAGGATGGCGACGGGACGAGCGTTGGGCATGGAGATACCTGGCATGGATGAGGGTGTCTGCAACATGGCCTGCACGGCGGAGCAGGCATAATGGAGCCAAGTGTAGCTGCCGCCCTGTGATGGGCCAACCGTGGAACCATGAGCAAACCCGACCCCGCGATGAATGCCCTTGGCGTGCTGGCCCTGGAACTGGCCGGCGGTGAAATCCCCCGCCAGGCGGTACTCAGCGCCGAACAGGCCGGTGAACTGGCCGATCGCGTCGGCCGCGACCTGTCCAAGCTGGTGCCGCAGGTGGCCGAGCTGGACCTGGTGTTCGCCGCCGCCCATTTCGACCCGGCCGAAGTGCTGCGCCCGGGCTGGCCGATCCACCGCCGCCTGGAAGAACTGCAGATGCGTGCCCCGGGCCGCAACCAGGGCCCGCGCCTGCTGGCCTTTGGTACCGACGCCCAGGGCGACGTGCCGCTACCGTTCCAGGCCGACGCCAGCCTGGTGGGCGGCGGCCTGCGCGTGGTGCCGTTCCTGCTGACCGGCAGCGACGTGGCGACGACCAATGCGGTGGCCGAGGCGCTGGAAGACACGCTGCTGGCCAACGGCATGGCCCATGCCGACACCGCGTTGATGGCGCAGAACACCTTCGGTGCCCGCATCGAGCACGCGCGCTATTTCACTGTGAATGATCTGGCCGCGATGATGTCGATGCAGTACGACAACCAGGGCCTGGCTGCGCTGTGGCCGCTGATCGAGACCGCGATCATGGCCCCCGGTGAAGACGAATGGCTCAACGCCGCGCCCGAGCCGCTGCTGCGTTACACGCATGGCGAAGCACGCATGGCGCTGTTCGATCCGGCCGGCTGGTGCGCGCACTACGATCACGGCAAGAACGATTGCGACCGCCTGAAGGGCATCTACGAGCAGTTCCTGATGCGCCAGCGGCAGATGGCCGCGGTGCTGGAAGCGCATGGCGTGCCGGTACTGTTCGTGCACTGCGAGGCCGGCCAGGACGCGCGCGAGCTGCTGGCGCGCTGAAGGCGGGTAGTGCCGGCCGCTGGCCGGCAACATCCGGATCTACGATTGCCGGCCAGCGGCCGGCACTACCGATCAGGAAAAACGCCGGCTTGCGCCGGCGTTTTCCGTTTCAGCAGAAATAGCCGCAGTGCTGTTCGTGCACTGCGAGGCCGGCCAGGACGCGCGCGAACTGCTGGCGCGCTGAAGACGGGTAGTGCCGGCCGCTGGCCGGCAACCTCCGCATTTGCGATTGCCGGCCAGCGGCCGGCACTACCGATCAGGAAAAGCGCCGGCTTGCGCCGGCGTTTTCCGTTTCAGCAGAAATGGCCGCAGTGCTGTTCGTGCACTGCGAGGCCGGGCAGGACGCGCGCGAACTGCTGGCGCGCTGAAGACGGGTAGTGCCGGCCGCTGGCCGGCAACATCCGGATCCGCGATTGCCGGCCAGCGGCCGGCACTACCGATCATGAGAAACGCCGGCTTGCGCCGGCGTTTTCCATTTCCAGCAAAAGCGCGCTTACGGCGCCTTCTGGATCACCGCACACGCCAGGCGCGCGCCGGCGTTGCCGGTCGGCTGGGTCTTGTAGTCATCCGCATCGGCGTGGACGATCAGGCCACGGCCGATGATGTCGAAGTCATCACCCTTGCCGATGTTGACGTTGCTCGACACCGGGCCGTCGATGGTGGCCACGCCCTTGTCGTCGGCCTTGATGTTGGGCATGTCGCCGCCGTGGTGCGGATCGGTGGCGACATTGCCGTGATCCTGCTTGCCCGGGTTGAAGTGGCCACCGGCACTCATGCCGTCCGGGGCGCTGCAGTCGCCCTTCTCGTGAATGTGGAAGCCGTGCTCGCTGCCCGGCTTCAGGCCGCTGATCTGGCCGGTCACGTGGACCTTGCCATCGACCACCTTGAAGGTGACGCTGCCCTTGGTCTCGTTGCCCTGGGTCGGTGCCAGCTCGGCGCTGGCCGTAGCATCGGCAGCCGGTGCAGCCGCCGGGGCCGGCGTTGCAGCCGGTTCGGTGGTAGCACCGTCGGCCGGCGCGGCCGGCGGGGTTTCAGCCTGCGGCGCGGCCGGCTGCTGGTTGCAGGCCGCCAGGCCCAGCGCAGCAATGGCTGCGAACAGCGAAGTGTGGATCAAGCGCATGGAATCTCTCCCTGGATGATGCCTGCAGTGATCAGCGGACAACCCGGATCACGCCACAGGCGATGCGGACGCCGGCATTGCCGGCGGGCTGGCTGCGATAGTCGTCGGCGTTGGCATGCACGACCAGTGCACGTCCGGCGATATCGGTGGCGGCGCCTCCGCCAAGGGTAACGCCCTTGAGGTGGATATCGACGTTGGCGCGGCCCTGGGCGTCGGCACGCAGATTGTCCATGTCGCCCAGGTGGTGCTTGCCGGTGCCGGCGCGGCCATGCGCAGCGCCACCGGGATTGAAGTGATTGCCGGCACTGCTGGCATCCACCGCACTGCAGTCGCCGCGCTCGTGGATGTGGAAGCCGGCCTGCTGCATCGGCTGCAGGCCACCGATCAGGCCGGTGATGTGGATACCGCCGGGCTCCACCATCAGTGCGATGCGGCCACTGACAATGCTGGCCGAGGCCGGCGCAATATTGGCCTCGCCCTGCTTCGCTGCGCTGACCACGGTCGGCGGCGGCGGAGTAGGTTCGGTCTTTTTCGGCGCGCTGCCGCAGGCAGACAGCAGCACGGCGGCGGACAACGGCAGGATGGCAAAGGACAGACGCATCAAGGACTCCTTGCAGATGACACTAAGCGTTGCATCGTCCATGAACGATCAACAGTTCGGCAAGCGGGCGCGA
Source organism: Stenotrophomonas sp. YJH_SMC_119 (assembly GCF_059368315.1). NCBI lineage: Bacteria > Pseudomonadati > Pseudomonadota > Gammaproteobacteria > Lysobacterales > Lysobacteraceae > Stenotrophomonas > Stenotrophomonas sp. YJH_SMC_119. Next base: position 65,447 of record NZ_JCAFRP010000009.1, read on the forward strand.
GGATCGCGTGCAGGGGCCGTTCAATGGCCCCCGCGGCGGCGTCCGGCGCCCAGCTTGCGGGTAAGGGTATTGCGGCCAAGGCCGAGGCGGGCCGCGGCTTCGGCACGGCGGCCGTGGGTGATCTGCAGCGCGGCCTCCAGCAGGGCATGGTCGACCCGCTCGCGCACCTGCGCGTGCAGCCCTTCCACGCCTTCGGCCAGCTGACGGCGTGCCCATTCGGCCAGCAGCGCTTCCCACTGCCCTGGATCGGCGCTGGTGGTGCTGCTGCGACGACCGCGCGTACGGTTGAGCGCGGTATCGACGTCGGCCACGCCGATGGTGTCGGCGGCCGCCAACGCCGCCATCCGCCAGCACACGTTTTCCAGTTCGCGCACGTTGCCCGGCCAGTCGTGTTCGCGCAGCGCCTGCAGTGCGGCCGCGGTCAGGCGCTTCGGCGGCGTATCCAGCTTGCGCGCGGCGGCGGCCAGGAACGTACTGGCCAGCTGTGCGATGTCCTCGCGGCGCTCGCGCAGCGGTGGCAGCTGCAGGCGCACCACGTCGAGGCGGTGCAGCAGGTCGGCGCGGAACTTTCCTTGTGCAACCAGCCCTTCCAGGTCCTGGTGGGTGGCGGCGACCACGCGCACGTCGACACGGATCAGTTCACGGCCACCGACGCGGAAGAACTCGCCCTGCGCCAGCACGCGCAGCAGCCGGGTCTGCAACGGCAGCGGCATGTCGCCGATCTCATCCAGGAACAGTGTGCCGCCATCGGCCTGCTCGAAGCGGCCGATATGGCGGCGCTGCGCGCCGGTGAAGGCGCCGGCTTCGTGGCCGAACAACTCGCTTTCCAGCAGCTCGGACGGGATTGCAGCGGTATTGAGCGCGACGAAGGGCCCCTGCGCGCGCGGTGATTCGCGATGCAGCGCATTGGCCACCAGCTCCTTGCCGGTGCCGGTCTCGCCGGTGATCAGCACCGCCAGCGGTGCCTGCGCCAGGCGACCGATGGCGCGGAACAGCGCGCGCATCGGCGGGGTATCGCCCACCAGTTGCGGCGGTTGGTCGCTATGCGCTTCGGCCGCAGGTGTGGCCGCTGCCAATGCCGGTGCGACGGCCGGCAGCACCCGTTGCGCCAGTGCCACCGCATCGTCCAGATCGAACGGCTTGGACAGGAATTCATGCGCACCACCGCGGAACGCGCCGGCCGTGCTGGCTACATCGGTATAGGCCGACATCACCACCACCGGCAGCTGCGGCAGCGCGGCCTTGAGCTTGTCCAGCAGCACCAGGCCATCGTCGCCGGGCATGCGCACATCGGTGAACAGCAGCGCCGGTGGCGGGCCTTCGCTCAACGCCTGCAGGGCGGGTGCGGCGCTGTCGAAATCGAGGACCTGGTAGCCCGCCTCGCGCAGCGCGGTGCACAGCACGAAGCGCACGGCCCGATCGTCATCGACCACCCAGATGCGCTGCGGGGACGAAGAAGACTCAGACATCGCGCGGGGCCTCCTCGGCCGGGGCGGCGCCGCTGACGATCGGCAGCAGCAGAGTGAACACGGTATGGCCCGGGCGCGAGCGGTAGGTCAGCGTGCCGCGATGCTCGCGCGCCACCTGCTGGGCCAGCGCCAGGCCCAGGCCAGTGCCTTCGGCACGGCCACTGACCAAGGGCAGGAACAGGTGTTCAGCCAGTTCCTCCGGCACGCCACGGCCGTCGTCGGCGATTTCCAGGCGCAACGCCAGCGTGTGCAGCTGCTCGGCGATGCGCACGCCATGCTCCACGCGGGTACGCAGGGTGATGTTGCCGGCGCCGGCCTGGATCGCGTTGCGCACCAGGTTCCAGACCGCCTGGGTGAGGCGGTCGGCGTCACCATGGAATTCGGGGATGCTGGGGTCGTAGTCACGCTGCAGGCGCACCGCCCAGCCGGCTTCGCTCTCGGCCAGGCGCAGCACGCGTTCCAGCGCGGCATGGATGTTCAGTTCGGCATGCGGCGCGGCCGGGGCCGGCGACAGCAGCTGGTCGAGCAGGCCGTTGAGGCGCTCGATCTCCGAACCGATCAGTTCGATCAGCTCACGTTCGCTGGCGTCGCGCTGCGCCGCACGCCGGGCAAGCAGCTGGGCCGCGCCCTTCAGCCCGGCCAGCGGGTTGCGCAGCTCGTGGGCCAGGCCCTTCAGCGCCGCACTGAGCGCGCTGGGCAGCGCCTGGGTGGGATCGAGTCCTGGGAACTCATCAACCGGATGCGCCTCCAGCAGCCAGCCGCCATCGTCGCGGCGGCTCATCCAGCCCTCGGCGAAGCGCGGCGCCTCGCCGGGCACCGCCAGCGCCAGCCGGTTCAGGCGCAGGCTGTCGCGCTCGTCGCGGGCCAGGAAATGGGCCAACGCCTCGCCCTGCACTTCCAGGGCGGCCAATGGCCGACCCAGCAGGCGCCGGACGCTGACACCCAGCCAGCGGGCGAAGGCCGGATTGCAGCCGGCAATGCAGCCATCGGCCCCGGCCCAGGCCAGCGGCGTGCCCAGGGCATCGAGGGACGGCGGGGGAGAGGGGTCGGACATTGCACCAATGTAGTGCAAAACGCTGGTGTGGGGTCAGAGCCCTTTCCGCGCGGAAAGGGATCTGACCCCTTGCGCTGCGGGGTCCGGGGTCGGATCCCTTTCCGTGAGGAAAGGGCTCTGACCCCTGCCGCAGGTCGAGCAAGCTCGACCACTACCAGATGCGTGGCCGGTTACAGCTTCATGTTCAGGCCGACGAACACGCTGCGGCCCGGGGCCGGCGAGAACATCGGGCGGGCGCTGTCCCAGAAGAAGCTGTCGTACCAGACGTAGGCGTACTGGCGGCCGGTGACGTTCTTCAGCTGCAGGTCCACGCTGAAACGCGGGGTGAGCTGATAGGCAGCACTGAGGTCGAGCACGGCGAAGCCACCGAACTTGCCGGCCACGTTGCGTTCTTCCAGATAGTAATCGCCCTGTGCACGCGCCTGCAGGCCCAGCCGCAGCGCATCAGCGGCGCGGTAATCCACACCCAGATTGCTGATATGGCGCGGGGTGGCAGCCACTTTGCGGCCCTGCAGGGAAATGCCGGCATCGCGGTCGTCGCGGGTGATCTTCGCTTCCTGGTAGGCGTGCGAGGCCCAGACCGTCCAGTCGTCGCCCAGTTGCAGGCTCAGCTGCGCATCCACCCCGCGTCGGCGGGTCTTGCCCAAGGTGACCGTGGTGCCGGTGGCCGGCATGTTGGATACCTCGTTTTCCGCGTCCTGCTGCCACACCGCCAGGCGCGCCTGGGCGCCATGGAACGGCTGGAACTTCAGGCCCAGCTCCATGCCGGTATTGGTGGACGGCTGCAGCGGCGCCTGCCCCGGGGTGAGATAGGCCGGTGCGGTGGAGCCGGTCAGCACCTGGAAGGTGCGGCCCCAGTTGGCATAGACGTGGGTGGTCTGGCCCAGGCTGTGGATGACGCTCAGCTTGGGCTGACCGATGGTGCCGTAGTCCTGCAGGCGTCCGCGGACGCCGTTCATCAGGTGCGTGCTGCCACTGAAGCGATCGATACGATAGGCCGGCACGATCTTCCACGCCTCGGCGGGCCGGTAGATGGCCTGCACGTAGGCGCCCCAGTTGTCGAAGCTGTGGCGGTCGTCGTTCTGCACGCGCGCCGGCGGCTGGCTGTAATCGGTCGGTTCGGCGTAGGCGTAGCGCTCGCGGATATAGCCGTTGTCCTGCTGCTCGTAGTTCAAGCCGCCTTCGACGGTAAGCGCGGGGCTGGCCTGCCAGGTCAGCGTGCTGAACAGGCCAGTCTGGCGCTCATCCCACACGCGGCGCTGACGCGGCAGGTTGCCGGTGGGCAGGTCGCTGAAGGTCACGCGGCGGTCGTCTTCATAGCGGTTGTAGTAGAGCCGCGTGCCGAAGGTGAGTGCGTCGGACAGCTTCAGGTCGACGTGCGCGGCGATCTGCCGCATGTCGCGGTCATCGCCATCATTGCCGTTGCGCAGCTCGCTGCCACGGCGGTGCGTGCGCAGTTCCCCGGCGGTCATGAAGCCGGGTTCGTCGGCCTCATGGTGATAGGCGCGCGCGGTCAGGCCCACGCGCAGCCCTTCGTCCAGCGTGCCGAAGAACCACTTGCCGCCCAGCGAGTACTTCCTGGAGGTGTCGTGGTCGCGATAACCATCGCTGGCCTGGGTGCCGACGAAATAGTTCTGCGCGAAGCCATTGGCTTCGCGGCCAACCGCCAGCTGTGCATCACGGGTGTTGTAGCTGCCGTAGGCCAGGCGCGCATCGGTGTAGCTGCCGCCTTGGCGCGTACCGAAGTTCACGTTGCCACCGATGTTGTGCAGCCCATAGCGCGGGTCGTTGGTCCCGCGCACCACTTCGATGTAGCTGATGTCCAGCGGGAACAGCATGTCGATGAAGCGCTGGTTGCCGCTGTTGACGTTGCTGGGGATGCCGTCGATGAGGGTCTTGATGGCGTTGAGGTAGCCCTCGCCGTTGAAGGCGCGGAAGCTGACCTTGCCCGATTCGGCACCCTGCCGGGTTTCGGTGAGCTGGATGCCGGGCATCTGCCCAAGCAGTTCCCAGCTTTGCGAAACGTTGCGGTTTTCGATCTGGTCTGCACCCAGCACGTCCACCGAGGTCAGCACCTGGTGCGCACTGAGCTGGCCTTCGCCGTGCTGGTGCACCTGCACCTTGCCGAGGGTGAGCGCGGCGTCGGCCGACTGCGCGAAGGCTTCAGGGGCGAACGGTGCGGCCGCCAGGGCGGCCACAAGCGTGGAGGTCTTCATGGGAAGGAGGCAGTTGCGGTGAAATGTAATCATATAACATTTCACATGCCCGCTTCTGCAGCGTCGAGCAAGGCTCGGCGCTACAAGGGCGGATGCCGGGGGGATTACACCGGGTAACCGGTCGCTTCCCGTGCCTTCTTCCAGGCGGCTTCGAATTCACGCGCGGAGATTTCGTCGTCCTCGTCGAAATCCAGGAACGACACCGGCTGGTCGGCCAGCAGGAAACGGTCATCGCTGTGGGCGTGCTCGTCGGCCCAGACCATCTTGGTGCCGTAGATTTCCACCTGCCGCACGATCTTGTCGCCGCGCGCTTCCATCAGCACGTTGCCCTTGCCCAGGCCCGATTCGGCCCAGTGCTTGTAGTACTTCTTTGCGGCGGATTTCGCGCCGGGTTTTGCGTTGTGCTTTGCGTAGGTCATTGCAGGGGTCCTGGCCGCAGGCGCGGCCGGAAAGTTCGGAATGGCGCCATTATCAGGCATCCGGGGCCAGAGCCCTTTCCTTTGGAGAGGGATCCGCCCCCTGCTGGTTCAGTTCGGCAGGGGCACGCCCTTCGGCCACAGCATCCAGATGTTGCCCTTCTGCTTCATGTCGCCGGCCAGCTTGCCGGCGGCATCGCCACTGCCCCAGTACAGGTCGGCGCGCACCTCGCCGGCGATGGCGCCGCCGGTGTCCTGCGCAGCCACCGGGCGTACCACGGGCGTGCCATCGGGGCGCGTGGTCGACAGCCACAGCAGGCTGCCCAGTGGCACCACGGTACGGTCCACCGCCACGCTGTAGCCCGCGGTGAGCGGCACGTTCAGTGAACCGCGGGGGCCTTCCGGGCTGTCCGGATTGCGCACGAAGAACACGTAGCTGGGATTGCTGCGCAGCAGTTCCGGCACGCGCGCGGGATTGGCCCGGGCCCAGGCGCGGATCGCGTCCATGGTGACGTCTTCCTTCTTCAGCTGGCCCTGGTCCACCAGCCAACGGCCGATCGCGCGGTAGGGGTGGCCGTTCTGTTCCGCATAGGCCAGCCGCACCTGCTTGCCATCGGCCAGGCGCACGCGGCCGGAGCCCTGGATCTGCAGCAGCTGCAGGTCCATCGGATCGGTCAGCCAGGCCAGCACCGGCGCCTTGGCGCCCTTGGCCGCGATGGTACCGGCGTCGTCATAGGGCTTGAGCACCTTGCCTTCGACGCGCCCACGCAGGCGCTTGCCCTTCAGTTCCGGGTAGAGGCTGTCCAGCTGCACCACCACCAGATCATCCGGCGTGCCGTAGACCGGCACCGTCGCCTTGTCGGTGCGGGTCAGGCTGCCGGGGTAGATCGGCTCGTAGTAGCCGGTGATCAATCCGTCGGCCTGATGGCCACCGGCACGCAGCGCATAGGCATCGAGGTCGCGCTGCAGGAACTGGCGGATCGCGGCCGGGTCCTTGTCTGACACCGCTACGGCGGTGGCGCAGGGTTTGGCCCAGACCGCATCGTTCTTCAGGCGGGTGCAGCTGCTGCGCCAGGCAACGAAACCGGCCTGCAGATCGCTGTCGGAGACGGGTGGCAGCGCGCTCCATGCAGCCTTGGCATAGGTCGCTGCAGGCGGCATGGTGGGCGTGGGCGCTTCAGACCCGGTGCGGGGGGCGGTGGTGGCGCAACCGGCGAGCACGGCCGCTGCCAGCAGGATGCAGTGCCTGCGCTTGACGAAGGTGGCGGAATCGATCATGCCGCCATGGTGGAGGGCGGGCCGCTGGGCGGCAACCCGGCGCGGGGTCAAGCGTTCATGCGCGGGGTCACGGCGTCTGCAGCAGCAGCGAGTACAGGATGCGCGCGTCTTCGGCATCCAGCGTCTTCGGCAGGTCGTCGCGGCCACGGAAACGGCGGTGGAAGGCGGCGACGGTGGCCTCGCGGTTGTCCAGCGGATAGCCAAAGCGGGCCAGCGCATTCCACGCGTCGAAACCCTCTGGCGCAGCACCGTCGGCCGCGCGCGGCCACACGCCAAAGCCGGCCTCGGCCAGCTGCTGCCAGGGGAAGAAGCGGCTCGGATCCTGCTTGCGCGTCGGCGCCAGGTCGGCGTGGCCGATCACCTGGCGCGGCGGGATGTTCAGGCGCGAGGTGAGGTCGCGCAGCAGCACGATCAGCGATTCGATCTGCGCCGCACTGAACGGGCTGCGGCCATCGTTGTCGAGCTCGATGCCGATCGAGGCCGAATTGAGATCGGTGATGGTGCCCCAGCGCCCGGCGCCGGCGTGCCAGGCACGGCGCTCATCGGCGACCAGCTGGTAACGATGGCCGTCGGCACCGACCAGGTAATGTGCACTGACCGGTCCACCGCTGTTGGCCGTGCGCAGCGTATGCAGGCTCTGCTGCACCGACTTCTGCTCGGTGTGGTGGATGACGATGATGACAGGCGTGCGCGCGTTCTGGTTGGGTGATGGCACCCAGGTGGCGAGCGGGTTGCGGGTTTCCTGCGGCGCGGAGGCACAGGCAGCCAGCAGCAGGCAGGCCGAGAGCATCAGGACAGTGCGGATCGGGTGCATGGCCTGATTGTGCGCGATCAGGCGCGATGATGCATGTCACAAGGAAGATTCGGTAGGTCCACGCCAGGCGTGGATGCGCCACTCCGGCTGTGCCACCAACGGTCGGCACCCACCAGAGCAGACCCCGTGCCAAGCAAGCTTGGTACCTACCAGAACGAGGACAGTGGAAGTGCCGACCAACGGTCGGCACCCACAACATCAATGCAATAGCTCTGCCGCTACTTCAGGCCTCGTAGGCAGTTTCGCCGTGCGAAGTCACATCCAAGCCGGTGCGTTCGGCCTCTTCGGTCACGCGCAGGCCGACCACGACCTTGACCACCAGCAAGATGACCGCGGTCACCACCGCCGACCACACCACGGTGAGGCCGACGCTGACCACCTGCACCCACACCTGGTGGGCGATATCCAGACCGGCCTTGGTACCACCCAGCGACTGTGCACTGAACACACCGGTGAGAATCGCGCCGACGATGCCGCCGACACCATGCACACCGAACACGTCGGCAGTGTCGTCCACCTTCAGCAGGCGCTTGAGGCCGGTCACGCCCCAGACGCAGACCACGCCGGCGACGAAGCCGATGATGATCGCGCCGAGTGGGCCGACCGTGCCACATGCCGGGGTGATGCCGACCAGGCCGGCCACCGCACCCGAAGCAGCGCCCAGTGCCGATGGCTTGCCCTTGCTGATTGCTTCCACCAGCGTCCAGCCGAGCACGGCGGCGGCGGTGGCCAGCACGGTGTTGAGGAAGGCCAGCGAGGCCACGGTATCGGCTGCGGCAGCGGAACCGGCATTGAAGCCGAACCAGCCCACCCACAGCAGCATCGCGCCGATGTAGGTGAACGGCACGTTGTGCGGCTTCAGCGCGGTCTGGCCGTAGCCCAGGCGCTTGCCGACAAACCAGGCAGCCACCAGGCCAGCAACGCCCGCATTGATGTGGACCACGGTGCCGCCGGCGAAATCGATCGCGCCCAGCTCACCCAGGTAGCCGCCCCCCCAGACGATGTGGGCCATCGGGATGTAGCTGAGGGTGAACCACAGCGCCGAGAACAGCAGCACCGCGCGGAACTTGATGCGCTCGGCGAAGGCACCGACGATCAGCGCGGTAGTGATACCGGCAAAGGTCGACTGGAACGCGACGAACAGATAGTCCGGCAGGCCCTTGATCGGTGTGTTGCCGACCGACTCGGGGGTGAAGCCCTTGAGGAAGGCGAACTCGGTGAACGACCCGAAGAACGGATTGCCCGCGCTGAACACCGCGCTGTAGCCGTAGGCCACCCACAGCAGCAGCACCAGCGAGAACACCACCAGGATCTGGCTGAGCACCGACAGCACGTTCTTCGAACGCACCAGGCCGCCGTAGAACAGGGCCAGGCCCGGCACGACCATCAGCAGCACCAGCAGGGTGGAGGTGAGCATCCAGGCCACGTCGCCATGATCATAGGCGGCGGCCGCTTCGGCCACGGCCGGCGCAGCGGCTGCAGCTGCAGTGTCCTGCAGCGGTTCAACGGCCACGCTTTCGCTCGGCAGTGGCGACACCTGCGCCTGGGCGTGGGCATTGCCCGGCCAGGCACCCGCGGCCAGCGCACTCAGCAGCATCAACAGCCACACGACATGGAACCGGGCTTGCCACCCGGTGAGAAGGCGCATCTTCATGGGGGAGTCTCCGGAAAGGGGTTACAGCGCGTCGGCACCGATTTCGCCGGTGCGGATGCGGATGACCTGTTCGACGGCGGTGACGAAGATCTTGCCGTCACCGATCTTGCCGGTGCCTGCCGACGATTGGATCGCTTCGATCACCGCATCGGCACGCTCGTCGGTGACTACGGTTTCGATCTTGATCTTGGGCAGGAAATCGACGACGTACTCGGCGCCGCGATACAGCTCGGTGTGGCCCTTCTGGCGGCCGAAGCCTTTCACTTCGGTCACGGTAATGCCCGACACGCCTGCGTCGGACAAGGCCTCGCGGACCTCGTCGAGCTTGAACGGCCGGATGATGGCGGAGATCAGTTTCATGCGCATGTCCCGATGGTGGATGGGGCCAGCGCGCCAGCGCGCGTTGGCATCAGGCAACCAGCGGCCATCACTGTGATGGCCGTGGCTGTTGCACCGGACACGTACAGGGCCGGGACGGCCGTGCCTCTCTCCTTGCACGACCGACGCGGGAGGGAGGGCGGCCCTGGTCGTGTATCCGGTCTCTCTCTTGCCCCTGGATCAGGGGTCAGAGCCCATTCGTAAACGAACTGGATCCGACCCCGATCTGACCGCGGCTCCCCAGCCGCGAAAACGGAAGCGATGGCGGCGGGTGGGAGGGGGAAGCCCACCGCCATCGCATCCGGTCAGCTGGCGTAGTACAGCTGGTACTCCAGCGGGTGGGTGGCCGCGCGGAACTTGGTCACTTCCTGCATCTTCAGCGCGATGTAGCCGTCGATGAAGTCATCGCTCATCACGCCACCGGCCTTCAGGAACTCGCGGTCCTTGTCCAGCGCTTCCAGCGCCTGGTCCAGCGAGGAGCAGACCTGCGGGATCAGCTTCTCTTCTTCCGGCGGCAGGTCGTACAGGTCCTTGTCGCTCGGTGCGCCCGGGTCGATCTGGTTCTTGATGCCGTCCAGGCCGGCCATCATCAGCGCGGTGAAGGTGAGGTAGCCGGACTGGATCGGGTCCGGGAAGCGCATTTCGATACGGCGCGCCTTCGGGTTGGAGACCCACGGAATGCGGCACGATGCCGAACGGTTGCGGGCCGAATAGGCCAGCATCACCGGCGCTTCGAAGCCCGGCACCAGGCGCTTGTAGCTGTTGGTGCCCGAGTTGGCGAAGGCATTGATGGCCTTGGCGTGCTTGAAGATGCCGCCGATGTACCACAGCGCCAGCTGGCTCAGGCCGCCGTAGCCGTCACCGGAGAACAGGTTGGTGCCGCCCTTGGACAGCGACTGGTGCACGTGCATGCCGCTGCCGTTGTCGCCGACGATCGGCTTGGGCATGAAGGTGACGGTCTTGCCGTTGCGGTGCGCGACGTTCTTGATCACGTACTTCATGCGCAGCAGTTCGTCGGCCTTCTGCACCAGGGTGCTGAACTTGGTGCCGATCTCGCACTGGCCGGCGGTGGCCACTTCGTGGTGCTGCACTTCCACTTCGATGCCGACCTGTTCCAGGGTCTTGCACATCTCGGCGCGCAGGTCGTGCAGGGTGTCGGTCGGCGGAACCGGGAAATAGCCACCCTTCACGCCCGGACGGTAACCGCTGTTGGCGCCGTCGTACTTGGCGCCGCTGTTCCAGGCGGCTTCTTCGGAATCGACCTTGAAGAAAGTGTTGCCCATTTCATTGGCGAAACGGACCGAGTCGAAGATGAAGAATTCCGGCTCCGGGCCGAAGAACGCGGTTTCGGCAATGCCGGAGGACTTCAGGTAGGCCTCGGCGCGCTTGGCGATGCCGCGCGGGCAACGGCCATACGGCTGCATGGTGGCCGGGTCGAGGATGTCGCAGCTGATCACGATGGTCGGATCGGCGTAGAACGGGTCGACGTAGGCGCTGGCGGTATCCGGCAGCAGCACCATGTCCGACTCGTTGATGCCCTTCCAGCCGGCGATCGAGCTGCCATCGAACATCTTGCCTTCTTCGAACAGCGACGGTTCGACGATGCTGACCGGGAAGGTCACGTGCTGCTCGACACCACGCATGTCGACAAAGCGCAGATCGACGAATTCGATCTGGTTGTCCTTGATCAGCTTCTCAACGTTTTCCACGGACATCGGTACGACCTCGGATGGGGATGAATGCCTGCTGAGGTAGAGCAACGACCGTGCCAACTTTTCAGATGCCGCAAGTCATTGATTTCATGAAGGCCGCCCCGTGCGGGTGCAGAACGCGGCGCACCAAACGAGTGCACCAACCACCAGACGCACCCGTTTGGTGCAGCGCGGATCGTCTATCCTCTCGCCCTTCTTCCTTCCGCCGCGCGTGCACGCACCGTCCATGTCCGACCTGCTCTCCGCCCTGCTGCTGGGCATCCTCGAAGGCTTGACCGAGTTCCTGCCGATCTCCAGCACCGGCCACCTGCTCATCGCCCAGCACTGGCTGGGTGCCCGTTCGGACTTCTTCAACATCGTCATCCAGGCCGGCGCCATCGTGGCCGTGGTACTGGTGTTCCGCCAGCGCCTGCTGCAGCTGGCCACCGGCTTCAACCAGCGCGGGAACCGCGAGTACGTGTTCAAGCTGGGCGCGGCGTTCCTGGTCACCGCGGTGGTCGGCCTGGTGGTACGCAAGGCCGGCTGGTCGCTGCCGGAAACGGTCAGCCCGGTGGCCTGGGCGCTGATCATCGGTGGCGTCTGGATGCTGCTGGTGGAGGCCTACACCGCGCGCCTGCCCGACCGCGACCAGGTGACCTGGACGGTGGCGATCGGCGTCGGCCTGGCGCAGGTCGTGGCCGGCGTGTTCCCCGGCACCTCGCGCTCGGCCTCGGCCATCTTCCTGGCCATGCTGCTGGGCCTGAGCCGCCGCGCGGCCGCCGCCGAGTTCGTGTTCCTGGTCGGCATTCCCACCATGTTCGCCGCCAGCGCCTACACCTTCCTGGAAATGGCCAAGGCTGGGCAGCTGGGCAGCGAGAACTGGACCGACGTGGGCGTGGCCTTCCTTGCCGCGGCCGTCACCGGCTTCGTCGTAGTGAAGTGGCTGATGGGCTACATCAAGTCGCACAGGTTCACCGCCTTCGCCATCTACCGCATCGCGCTGGGCGCGGCACTGCTGCTGTGGCTGCCTTCCGGCAGCTGAACAGCACCGGGGCATGGCAACCCCGTTGCCGGCCCTACCCCGTTTCCCCCACGGTTCCCCAAGGAGAATCACCATGAACCGCAAGCTCACCCTGCTCCTCCCGCTGGCCCTGATGGCCGCCTGCAGCCAGACCCCGGCACCGGCCGGCACCGGCGGCGACGACGTGGCCCCGGCCGCGGCCAAGGCAGCAGACCAGCAGACGCTGGCGCACCTGGATGCGCAGCGCCTGCAGAGCCAGCACTGGCTGCTGCAGCAGGCCACCGGCGCCGACGGCAAGCGCATCGACGCGCTGTTCGCCCGCGAGGACAAGCCGGTCACCCTGGACTTCGCTGATGGCCGCCTGTCGGTCAGCAACGCCTGCAACCACATGGGTGGCGGCTACACCCTGGCCGACGGCAAGCTGACGGTCAGTGCGATGGCCTCGACCATGATGGCCTGCAACGACAAGGCGCTGATGGCGCTGGACGAGGCCGTGTCGAGCCGCCTGCAGGGCGAGCTGAAGGCCGAGCAGGATGCCGATGGCAAGCTGACGCTGACCAACGCCAAGGGCGACGTGCTGGTGTTCAACCCGGAACCGACCGCTGAAACCCGCTACGGCGGCGCCGGCGAAACCGTGTTCCTGGAAGTGGCTGCGAAGACCGAGAAGTGCTCGCACCCGCTGATCCCGGACTACCAGTGCCTGCAGGTGCGCGAAGTGAAGTTCGACGACAAGGGCCTGAAGCAGGGCGAGCCGGGCAAGTTCGAGAACTTCTACGGCAACATCGAGGGTTACACCCACGAAGACGGCGTGCGCAACGTGGTGCGCGTGAAGCGCTACGAGGTGAAGAACCCGCCGGCCGATGCGCCGTCGCAGGCGTACGTGCTGGACATGGTGGTCGAGTCGGCCATCGAGAAGAAATAAAACGATGGAAGGGCGGCCGAGAGGCCGCCCTTCTTCATGGTCGGTAGGGCCGGCCGCTGGCCGGCTGCCCTGCGCCGCACTGCCAACACACGGATGCTGCCGGCCAGCGGCCGGCACTACCCGGATGCATCGGGAGATCGGCATGAAGCACGTCCCCGTCCTCATCATTGCTGCGCTGCTGGTCATGTCCGCGAATGTGGCCGCTGCCAGCACGCCCAGCACCGATCAGCTTGAAGCACACCTGTGGCAACTGGTGCGTGCCACCAACGCGCAAGGAAAGCGCATCGACGCGTTGTTCGTCCGCGGTCGCGCGCCCTACACACTGCGCTTCCAGTCCGGTTTCATGAGCGAGTTGAACCTGTGCAACCACGTCAGCAACGAGTACCGGCTGCAGGGCAACCTGCTGATCCTGCGCAACAGCGTGCAGACCACAGCGCTATGCGTCGATCAGAGACTGCCCACGCAGCAGAAGCTCGCCGGAAAGCTGATGCACGGCGAAGGCTCGGCACCGACGCTTGCGCTTGACGACTGCGGCGCGCTGGTGCTGCGCAACGCGAGAGGCGACACCGCAGGGTTCGAACCGGTGGCGCTGCAAGCGGATGGAAGGTAGAGCCGGCCGCTGGCCGGCATCTTCCCTGTGTTGCCGCCGTTGCCTGCGGCAGCCGGCCCGCGGCCGGCTCTACCCTGTGTGCTGCTCAGCCCAGCGCCGGGTTCAACGTGTAGGTGCCGTGCAGTGCGGCTTCGGCCAGCACGTGGCCGTGCATGGCGCGGTACGCATCGGCGGCGGTGAAGCGCTGCGGCAGGTCCAGCGACGCCACGTCCAGCGCGAATACCCGGAAGAAATAGCGGTGCATGCGCTCGTCGTTGAACGGCGGATATGGGCCGTCATAGCCCAGGTAATCACCGGCCATGTCCGGGTTGCCCGCGAACCAGCCGGTGAAGTCGTTCAGGCCCTGGCGGCTGCCGGCCGGGCCGGCGGGTGCGGGCTTGCCCTTCACCACGAAGCCGTCGCTGCAGCTGCCAGCGGCGATCTCCTGCACCGTGGCCGGGATATCGGCCATCACCCAGTGCACGAAATCGCAGCGCGGCTGGTCGCGCGGCACGCTCATGTCGCTGCGGCCAACCGTCTCCGGCACGGTCGGTACGTCCGGGTCCACGCATACCAGCAGGAACGAACGGGTGCCGGCCGGCGCCCCGCTCCAGGCCAGGTGCGGGTTGCGGTCCGGGGCGAAACCGTTGGCGTCGCCCGCGGCGAACTCACGATCGATCGGTGCGCCGTTGGTCAGGCTGTGGCTGGTCAACTGCATCGGACTCTCCTCACTCTTCCGGGTAACCCAGGCGCACCGCAACCGGGGTGAGCTGGGCGAAGGCGGCGCTCATCACGTCGCGGTAGTTGCGCCAGTGGCCGGCCGGCAGGCGCGGGGCTCCCAGCTGTGCCGCCGGCGGCATCGGCCGCTCGAACAGGCGGCCCAGCAGTTCGGCCATCGCCTGCGGATCGTTGCCGATCTGGTCGATGCGCAGCAGCACGTGCGGGTACAGGTCGTCCTCATGCAGCGTGGCGATCTGGGTCAGCGCGCGGGTCAGCCATTCACTGGCTTCGGCCAGCGACGTCATCGCCAGCGGCGCGGCGGCACCGTAGGCCACCCAGTCCAGCAGCATGTCGCGCGGGTCGCGCAGCACCAGCACCAGGCGGCCCTGCGGCAGCTGCGGGCGCAGCGCCCACAGCAGGGCGTTGTCCCACCACAGCAGCCAGTCGATCACGGTGTCGCTCTGCAGGCCACGTGCCGGCAGCTGTTCACGCCAGCGCTGCACCAGCCGCTCCGGCGTCAGCACGCCTGAGGCCAGGTCCTGCAGCGTGTTGTAGTTCTGGAACGCATCATCGGGCGGCGTGTTGGTGTAGCGGTCGCTGCGCAGCACCGGGCTGGCAGCAGCCAGGCCGGTCGCCACCCGCTCAACGCCCGAACCCGGCGGGCCCCAGAGGAAGATCGGCGCGGAGCTGGCATCGCCGTCGATGCTGCCCTTGTCCGGCCAGCTCGGCGGGGACTTGGCCTGTGGCGGCAGTGGCAAGCGCTGCGGCGCCTGGTCAGCCTGCAGCGACAGCCAGGTGCGCAGGGCGTCCTGCGGCTGCCCGGCGCGGTCCTGGATCTCGCCCATCCACGTCCGCAGGTCGGCGCGATGCTCTTCCGGCGCCAGCTCGATCAGCGCCTGCACGCGGGCCACGGCGGCGGCGGGATCGCGCTGCAGCAGGCCTTCGACCAGCCGGGTCTCGCCGCTGACGCGGCCCGGTTCCAGGCTGACGATGCGTTCGGCGATCGCTTCGGCCTGAGCATGTTCGCCGGCCATGTCATGCAGGCGCAGGCGCGCCTCCAGGGCCGGCAGATGCGCGGGCATCGCCGCCATCCAGCGCTCGACCGCGGTCACGGCGCTTTCACTGCCCACCTGCTCGATGGCCAGGCGTGCCAGCCACACATCGTGCAGCTGGTCATCGGTATCCAGTACCGCATCCAGGCGCGCACGTGCTTCATCCTCGCGCCCCAGGCGCTGCCATGACATCAACAGCAGCTGCAGCACCTGGCGGTCTTCCGGCTGCGTCTCCAGCAGCGGCAGCAGGTAGTCCAGGGCCTGCAGCGGCTGGCCATTGCGCAGCGACAGTTCACCCGCCAGGCGGCGCATCGACGGTACGTCCATCTCCGGCTGCTGCAGGGCCACCTGCATCGCTTCGGCGGCGGCCGGTACGTTGCCCTGGCGCAGTGCCAGCTGCACCACCAGCCCATGCAGCGAGGACAGCGACGGATTGAGTTCCAGCACGCGGCGGAACGACTGCTCTGCAAACGCCAGCATGTCCTTGCCCAGGTAGGCAAAGCCCAGTGCGTACAGCACGCGGGTATCGTCCGGCAGTGCCTTGCTGGCAGCCGACAGCAGCGCCAGTGCACGGTCGGCGTCACCGCGGCGCAGTGCAACCATGCCGTCGATGGTCAGCAGTTCCGGATGGTCCGGCTCCACGCGCGCGGCCAGGGTGGAGATGCGCTGCGCTTCGTCGAAGTCATTGCGGCCGATTGCCAGGTGCGCCTGCATCAGATAGGCGGAGAACGAGTTCGGATCGAGGCCGGTGGTGCGCACCAGTGCTTCGTCGGCACCCTCGAACTGGCGCAGTGCCAGCAGCAGGCCGGCATGCTGCAGGTGCAGCTGGGCATCGTCCGGGGCCAGCCGCAGCGCCTGCTGCAGGGCCTCCATCGCCTCCTCGGCGTTGCCCTGCTGCTGCAGCGCAAGCGCCAGCCAGCGGTGGGCGTTGGCCTGGCCGGGTTCGTCACGGGTCCACGCCTGGGCCAGCTGCACGGCCTGGTCGGCCTGGTTCTGGCGCAACGCTTGGATGATCTGGTCTTGCATGGCAGTCCGGTTCAAGTGCAAACCCGCATTGTAGCGGGCTGCGCGCTGTCGCCGGTTCAGGCCTGCAGGACCCGCTGCAGGCGCTGGGCGACCCAGCGCTCGGAGAAGCCGTCGCCGCGCCAGTTTTCGATGAACCCGCAGTGGCCGCCCCAGCAGGCGGTTTCCAGGCGCGCCTGGCCCGGCAGCTGCCAGTTGCTGAAGGTCGCGTACGGAATCACCGGATCATCCTGCGCCATCAGGATGTCGGCCGGTACCTGCAGGCTCGACAGGCGGTCGCCGGCGATCGAGTAGCCGTCGAAATAGGCCTGCAGCGAACCGAAGCTGGTGTGGCGCTCGACCAGCCAGGCGGTCAGCGCGCGGATGTCCAGCTTCAACACGCGGTCGTCGCAGTCGCTCAGCTCGGGGAACAGATCGCGCTTGCGGCGCAGCGAGCCGGCCCATTTGCGGCGGAAGTACCAGTCGTACATCGCCGGGCCGTTCTCGATGCTCTCCATCGTCAGCGCCGGGTCCAGCACCGGGCACACCGAGGCGACGCGCAGCAGCGGCACGCCGGCCGCCGGCGCGCGCAGGGCCAGGCGCAGCACGAAGTTGCCACCCAGCGAATAACCGGCGGCCACCAGCGGCAGCTGCGGCCAGCGCTGGGCGATATCGCCCGCGGCGTGCACCACTTCATCGATGAGATTGGAGTGGAAGATGCCGGGGTTCAGGTGATGGGTGTTGCCGTGGTCGCGGAAGTTCAGCCGCACCACGTCGAAGCCCTGCTCGATCATGCGCGCGGCGGCCATGCGCATGTAGCTGGATTCGGCACTGCCTTCCCAGCCATGCAGCAGCAGCGCGATGCCCTTGGGCTCGCGGCCTTCGACATGGCTGTGCCAGCCCTGCAGGCGCACGCCATCACCACCATCGAGGATCAGCTCTTCGCTGACCGCACCAGTGGCCGCCAGCAGCAGCAGGCCGCGCTGCAGGCGCATGCGGCTGGAGCTGAGCATCGACTGCAGGTGCGGATTGCGCAGCCAGCGCGGCGGCTGATAGTCAGCCGCATGCAGCGTCGGCGTACCGGCGTCCAGGACAGGTGGCGGGATCAGGGCCACCGCAGCCTCACCCGGCGCTCATGGCCGCCACGATGCGCGCGCGCGAGGTTTCCGCGATGCGCCGACGGCCTTCCAGGTCCTGTGCACCGATCGGCGCCAGGAAGTGCACTTCCGCACGTCGCGCCGGCTCGCCGAGCAGGCGCAGGAAATTGGCAAAGAAGCTCTCGTTCGGACCGAACGCGACGATGGTCTGCGCGTCGCCCTTCGCCCCGTACACCAGGGCCACCGGCTGCACCGGCACGCCGGTCTCGACCGCGGCCTGGAAGATGCGGGCGTGGAACGGGCCCACTTCGTGACCGCCGCGGGTCCGCCCTTCCGGGAACACGCCCACGGCCTTGCCCTCGCGCAGGCGGTCGGCCATCACCTGCATCACGCCACCGAGCGATTCGGTGTTGCCACGCTGGTGGAAGATGGTCTGGCCGCGCGCGGCCAGCCAACCCACCAGCGGCCAGCTGGCGATCTCGCGCTTGGCGACGAAGCCCATCATGCGCTGGCTGTGCAGGATGCAGATATCCACCCAGCTGACATGGTTGGCCACGAACAGCACGGCACCGGGCAGCGGCGCGCCGACCTGCACCAGGCGGAAGCCGAAGATCCACATCAGCCCGCCCTGCCACCAGTTGACCACCTTGGCGCCGAAGGTCGCCTCGCCCACGCGCAGTTCGCCCCACGGCGGAAGCATGCCGATCAGGATGAGCGGCAGGAACACGATGATGTGGACCAACAGCAGCGGTACGCGGTACAGGTAACGGCACACACGCGCCACGCCGCCACGGGGGGCCGGAGTGGGGGAAGTCATCCGCGCACGATACCGGAGGGCCGTCATCGCTGCCAGCCGATTTAGGCCATAACCGCCATCGACCGGGGCAATCGGCGGGGAACGCTGGGTTCCGCTGCCGTCAACGAGCCCAGGGGGGCTCAGCCGTGACCGGCAGCCACCACCGCCAGGGTCAGCCGCGAGATGCATACCAGGCGGCCCTGCTCGTCCTCGATGCGGATCTCCCACAGCTGGGTGCTGCGGCCGACGTGCAGCGCGCGGGCGGTGCCGGTGACCGTGCCCGAGCGCACGGCACGCACGTGGTTGGCATTGATCTCCAGGCCCACGCAGACCTGCTTGCCGGTATCCACGCACAGGTTGCCGGCGCTGCTGCCCAGGGTCTCGGCCAGCACCACGGAGGCACCGCCGTGCAGGATGCCGTAGGGCTGGCGGGTGCGCTCATCCACCGGCATGGTGGCCTGCAGCCAGTCCTCGCCGGCGGCACTGAAGACGATGCCCAGGGATTCAATCGCCGTGTTGCGGCTGAGCGCGTTGAGCTGCTCGATGGAAACGGCTTCGCGGAACACCTGGGCCATGCGGGTACCTTCAGAGGATGGGAACGAGACCGGCGCCGAATGCGGTCAGCATGCGCACCAGCAGCCACTTCGGGCCGACGTTGACTTCGGGGAAGTCGCCGACGGCGACGTAGCAGCGATGGAAATCAGGATCCTGCCGCGGCAGCGGCTGCGGGCACTCCGGGCCGGGCTTGAACTCGTAGTCGGTGGCGTAGCGCCAGGGCCAGAAATCAAGGATGGGCAGCGCTTCGGAGGCCTTGCCGACGCTGTAGTTCAGCCCCGACAGCACCGGTGGCTTGGCCCGTGGCGCCACCGTCCAGGAGTTCTGTGGGTGGGTGTCACGCAGGATGCTCTGCGCCAGTTCCTCGGCAAAAACCGGGTCGTCGATGATCACCGCGCCTTCGGTGTTGTAGTTCTCGCTGCGCGGATCGAAGTTGTGGGTGCCGACCACGCCGATGCGGCGGTCGACCACCAGCGACTTGGCGTGCAGGCCCATGCGCGCGCCCTTGCGGGTGACCGGCAACGGCTTGTTGACCGCCTTGCTGCCCAGGAACGACGGCCGCGTCTCGGTGCGCAGCAGGCGCGTTTCCACCTCGCTGCCGGCGGCGCGACGGCGTGCGCGTGCGTTGTCGTAGGCACCATCGCTGTGGCGATTCAACGGGCCCTGCCTGCTGCCGGCATCCGAACCACTGCTGCTGCCACCGCGTGCGTTGCTGCCGGCAGCACTGCCACCGATCAGCGGATTGCGACCGCCCTCGTCTCCCCCCCCGGGCGCAGCGATCGGGTCGGGCAGCAGGTTGCGGTAGTCAACCGGCGCGTCCAGCGGGAACGGCTTGTATTCGAAGATGTTGAAGCCCAGTTCGCGCATGTTGCGCCGCTTGTACTTGTACGACAACGCATACACGATCGGGTTGTCGGTCGCCGCCAGGCTGTTGCTGGACACCACCACGCGCGGTGGCTGCGGGCGCTTGCGCAGTTCACGGAACAGCTTCTGCGCCGGCTTGGACAGCACCAGGTACGGCGTCTGCAGGATCACTTCCTTCTGCGCACTGGCGATCAGCGCATCCAGCTGGGGCTCGGTCACATGCTGGCCGGCCAGCGGTGCATCGGCCTTCTCGCGGCGATGCTTGCGTGGCAGGTCGGCCACGTAGCGCACCGAAGCCACCGGTAGCGCGGTATCGACGAAGGAACGGGTGACGAACTCGGTGTCGTTGGCTTCGGCACTGACCCGCTGTACCCGTTCCGGGCGGCGGAAGCTGGCCGGCGGCAGCGTTGGCACGCCCTCGCGCAGCAACGTGCGGCCCACGTCGTTGAGGCGCTCGGCCGGCACGCTGCGGTGTGCGCGCCAGAACGCGTCGAAGTTGGCCGCCATCGCACGTGCTTCCGGGCCGGCGATGAGTACATCGCGGTCGCGGAAGTTGTACTCGCGGTCCCAGTCGTAATAGTCGTCCTGGTAGTTGCGGCCACCGACCACGCCGATCGCATCGTCGATCACCAGCAGCTTGTTGTGCATGCGCTGGTTGAACCGGCGGAAGCAGCACAGCACGCTGCCGGCATAGTCGAAGTAGTTCAGCCGGGCCTTGCCGAAGGTCGGGTTGTAGACCCGCAGCTGGAAGTTCTGGTGGGCGCCGGACAGGGCGCCGAGGATCTGCAGGTCGGAGATCGCCGAGAGCTGGTCGATCAGCAGCCGCACCTTCACCCCGCGCCGCGATGCGGCCAGCAGTTCGTCGATGACCAGACGGGCGCTGTCGTCCTTGTCGAAGATGTAGGTCTGCAGGTCGATGCTGCGGGTGGCGCTGCGCAGCAGGTTCAGGCGTGCGACCAGGGCGCCCTCGCCCTCATCGAGCAGGGTGGCGTAGTGGCGCGGTCGTTCCGGGGTGGATTCGGTGAACGCCCGGCCGGCCAGCGCCCGCAGCGGCGAATCCTGTGCACAGCGGTCTGCACGCTGGCAGTCGACCACGGTCGAACGTGCCTGCACGGCGATCGCCTCGGCGCGGTCGCGCTCGGCATTCGACAGCGATGCACAACCGCTGCCCAGCAACACGGTTGCCAGCGCCAGTACACGCAGCAGGAGGTTCACGGTTTCGGCGCCTCGCTCAGGCGCGCACGCAATACGAAAGTCACTCGGTCACTCAAGGCAAGCTGCCAGCTGTCCATGCCATACCGGCCTCGCTGCACGGTACCGCGGCTGACGACGTCGCAATCATAGCCGGGTCGGGCGCACTCCGCCTTCTCGACCTTCAGTGTCTCGGGGTGGCTGATCCCGCGCAGGGTCAGCCGGCCGTTGATGTCGCCACCGCTCTCCACGGTTTCCGGCCAGTACGGCAGCGAGTCGAACTCGACCACCGGATGGCGGCCGGCATCGAAGAACTCCTCGCCGCGCATCCACCCGGTATAGCGCGCCTTGCCGGGGATCTCGACCGAGCGCGTGAACATCTTCAGGTGCACCTGGTGGCGGCCGTCGGAGAGGATCTCGATGCGCCCTTCGAAGTGCGGGAACAGGCCTTCGATACGCTGCCCGAAACGGGTGCGCACCTCGAAGCCGATCTGCGAACGCTGGGTATCCAGGCGCATTACCCGGTGCGCTTCGGCGACCACCGGTGGCAGGGTGGTCGGCGTGGGCACGGCCGCCCAGGCCGGGCCGAGTGCCAGCAGCGCGGGCAGCAGATAGCGGCTGCGCCGCGCCAGGCTCATCGGATCACGGCCACCAGAATGCGTTCAGGCTGGCCACGCCTGGCTCGATCGAGGCCTCGCGCGGGAAGCCGAGCACGGCGATGCCGGCCGGCGGCATGCCGCGGTAGTCGCTGCTGGTGCCCTCGGTCATCAACGCCACCAGCCGCTCCAGGCCCGGGTTGTGGCCGACGATCAGCACCCGGTCGAGATCACGGCGGTCGTCCACCAATGCCGCCAGGGTGCCGGGGGTGGCTTCGTAGATGCGGTCTTCCAGGCGCTTTTCCACGTAACCGATGGTGCCGAGCACGGCTTCCAGGGTTTCGCGGGTACGCCGCGCCGGTGAGCACAGCACGCAGTCCGGCAGCAGGTTGTTCTCCTTCAGCCACTTGCCGGCGGCTTCGGCTTCGGCGAGCCCCACCGGCGACAACGGCCGGTCGAGGTCGGCCTGGCCGGGGGTAGCCGGTTCGGCATGGGCATGGCGCAGCAGGATCAGTTCACGCATCGCGGGTTTCCATGAAGAAGAGGATGCAGCAGAAAGAGTGACGCAGGCATCAAAGCTTGAGCCAGGACAGCAGCGGCTCCCAGTCGGCCTGATGCTCCCGCACCTGGGCCGAGCGGTAGTCGAACAGGCTGCGGCCGAGGCCGGTCATGACCACGTAGCTCTGGCTGTCACGCAGCTGCGCGACCACCGGGTACGGCCATTCGGCCAGCATCTGCAACGCCTGCTGCGAGGTCTGGGTCCAGGGCTTGGTGCGGTTGAGGACCAGCCCCACCGGCAGCTTGCGGCTGTGCACCCGCGGGTTCTGGGCCAGGCTGTTGAGGAAGCCGACGATGGCTTCGATGTCGAGCGCCGAGGGCAGCACCGGCACCACCACCGCGTCGGCAGCGTCAAGGAAATGGGGGATATCGTCGGCCAATGCACCCGCCGGTGCATCGATGATGACGGTTTCGGTGCCATCGGGCAGCTTCTGCGCCCACTGCTTCTTCCGATGCACATCAATGGGGAGCACCGCGCTTTCCAGCCCGGCCCGCCGTTGCGCCCAGCGGGTGCTGGAGCCCTGAGGGTCGGCGTCGGCGATCACCGTGGCCCTGCCCTGCAATGCCGCGTACGCGGCCAGGTGGGTGGCGACGGTGGTCTTGCCCACCCCGCCCTTGGAACCGGCCACCAGGATCGTCTTCATGCCAGCCTCGCTTCCGGGTACGTGCCCCGAGCGTACACCGGCGGTGGTGACGGGAGGTAGCACCGCGCTGAACCTGCGGCCATCGCCTTTGCTATCGTGGCGCCCCCGAAGGATCGAACCGGCATGAGCGAGCTGCAGGACCTGAGCGCACTGATCCGCGCCAACACCCCCCTGATCGTGATCGAGACCCAGGACGAGGGTCGCATCGTCGACCTGTTCCGGCAGACGCTGATGCACGTCTGGCGGGCGCTGCACCGGTGGTCGATCACCGAGGGCCTGCGCCGCATCGACCTGGACAGCGAAGATCCGCCGGCCGGGCCACCCGACGCCAGCGCGGCCCTGCAGATGATCCGCCAGGCCGGGCAGCGCGGGGTCTACCTGCTGCTCGATTTCCACCCCTACCTGGGCTATGCCAGCCACCAGCGCGCCCTGCGCGACCTGATCCAGCGCCGCCACAGCGAACCGCACGTGCTGGTGCTGATCGGCGCCAAGGTCGAACTGCCGGCCGAGCTGGAAGCGCTGGCGGTCCGCTTCAACCCGCGCCTGCCCGATGCCAACGCCCTGCTGAAGATGCTGCGCGAGGAGGCCGATGCCTACGCCCGCGAACACGGCGGCCGCCGCGTCGAAGTCGACAGCGAGGCGGTGAAGAAGATCCTGAAGAACCTGCAGGGCCTGAGCCTGGTCGACGCCCGGCGCATCGCCCGGCAGCTGATCTACGCCGACGGCGCGCTGCGCGACGACGACCTGCCGCAGCTGGCACGGCTGAAGTTCGAGCTGCTCAACCGCAGCGGCCACCTGTTCTTCGAGCATGACAGCGCGCGGTTCGGCGACGTGGCCGGCGCCAACCGGCTCAAGCGCTGGATCAACCAGCGGCGTGTGGCGTTCATCGCTGGCTCGGCACCGGCCGGGCTGGACCCACCGCGCGGCATGCTGCTGCTGGGCGTGCAGGGTTGCGGCAAGTCGATGCTGGCCAAGGCCACCGCCGCCGGTTTCGGCGTACCGCTGCTGCGCCTGGACGTGGGCGCGCTGTACAACAAGTACCACGGCGAGACCGAGGCCAACCTGCGCCAGGCCTTGGCCTCGGCCGAGCAGCTGGCGCCCTGCGTGCTGTGGATGGATGAAATCGAGAAGGGCCTGGCCAGCGGTGGCGAGGACGGTGGCGTGTCACGCCGCGTGCTGGGCCATCTGCTGACCTGGATGGCCGAGCGCAAGGCACCGGTGTTCATCGTGGCCACTGCCAACCAGGTGCACGAGCTGCCTGCCGAGCTGCTGCGCAAGGGCCGCTTCGACGAGATCTTCTTCGTTGACCTGCCTTCGCCGGAGGTGCGCGTGGAACTGCTGCGGCTGCACCTGGGTCGGCGCCAGCTCAATGCCGACGACTTCGCGCTGCCAGCGCTGGCGGCCGCGGCGAATGGTTTCTCAGGTGCGGAGATCGAGCAGGCGATCGTGGCCGGGCTGTATGCGGCGCACGCCGAAGGGCGGCCGCTGGATACCGAGCTGCTGATGAACGAGATCCGTGCGACGCGACCGCTGTCGGTACTGATGGCCGAGCAGGTCGAGGCGCTGCGGGCGTGGGCGTCGGGGCGAACGGTTTCCGCGGACGATTGAGGTTTCCCGCGAACGGCGCAGCCCCTCGTGGCGGCTGGTTGGCTGTGAACATCAAAAGCCACGCTTGGCCGGGCGGGGTGGATTCGCGGGGGACGCCGTGAACCCGGCCGAACCCCTCCCTCAGGGCCACGCAGGCGGGGCCGCCGCCCAGGCCTGCTGCACTTCGGCCAACGACGCGCGCTCATCCTCGCGCCACTGCGGCAGCAGCTGCGCGTAATTGGCACTGGTGCTCCATTGCGACGGCTCGGTACGCACTGCTGCGGCATACCACTGCACGGCCTCCTGCTTCTGCCCCATCCGCCATAGGGCCAGCGCGTACGTGGGTGGCACCCAGCTGGGCTTGCTGCGCGCATTGCCGGCCGACGACAACCATTGCTCCAGCGCCGCCTCCGGCTTGCCCTGGCGCAGCAGGTCCCAGCCATAGTTCCAACGCACGCTGCGGCCCGCGCTGCTCTGTGCCGGCGCCTCCTTCAGGGCCTCGCCATACAGCTGGTCGGCCAGCTCGGCACGGCCCTGGGTGCTGGCCACCGAAGCCAGCTGCACGGTGGCTTCCACCGCGCGCCGGCCGCGCTCGCGCAGCCTCACCAGCTGGGTGACCAGCTCATCGCCTTCGCCCTGCATCGCCACCATCGGTGCCGCCGCCAGGTCGCTGTCGAAGTAGAACTCCTGTGGTGCCGGCATGGCCGGCGCGGCCCACGCCGTGGCCGCTCCCGAGGCCAGCAGCACGCTGGCCAGGATCTTTCCTGGAACTGACATCCCTTCTCCCCAGGCTGCACAACCGCAGCCTCCCTCTCTCGCCCCGATCCTAACCCCAGCAGCGGCGCGGGCGCGAGTGCCGGGCCCACCACGGCCCCGCTGCTACAATTCGCGCCTTTCCCGCCGCGTGCCTGCACGCGGCCGGTGCCAGCCGATCCTACCGGGCCAGCCATGACCAGTACCGCGCAACTCACCTCGCCCTCTTCCGCCGACCTGCTCGACCGTGATTACACGCTCGACCACAAGTACACCCGCAACGAGGGGCGGATCTACCTGAGTGGCGTGCAGGCACTGGTGCGGCTGCCGCTGATGCAGCGCCTGCGCGATGCCGCCGAAGGCATCGACAGCGCTGGCTTCGTCAGTGGCTACCGTGGCAGCCCGCTGGGTGGCTTCGACCTGGAACTGTGGCGCGCGCGCAAGCATCTGGAAGCGGCCAAGGTGAAGTTCACCCCCGGCCTGAACGAGGACCTGGGCGCCACCATGGTATGGGGCACCCAGCAGACCAACCTGTTCCCCGGCGCCAACGTGCAGGGCGTGTTCGGCATGTGGTACGGCAAGGGACCGGGCGTGGACCGCTGCGGCGACGTGTTCAAGCATGCCAATGCGGCCGGCACCTCGCGCTATGGTGGCGTGCTGGCACTGGCCGCCGATGACCATGCCTGCCGCAGTTCGACCCTGCCGCATGGCAGCGAGGACGAGTTCGTCAGCGCGATGATGCCGGTGCTGAACCCGGCCGGCGTGCAGGACATCCTCGACATGGGCCTGCTGGGCTGGGCGATGAGCCGCTATACCGGCCGCTGGGTCGGCTTCAAGACGATCGCCGAGACGGTGGAATCGTCGGCGTCGGTGCAGGTCGATCCGATGGCGCGCCGCATCGTGCTGCCGGAAGACTTCGAGATGCCGTCGGGTGGCCTCAACATCCGCTGGCCGGACCCGCCGCTGGACCAGGAAATGCGCCTGCACCGCTATGCGGTGAAGGCCGCGCAGGCCTTTGCCCGCGCCAACGGCATCGACAAGGTGGTGATGGATGCGCCGCGCGCGCGGCTGGGCATCGTCACCACCGGCAAGAGCTACCTGGACGTGCTGCAGGCGCTGGAGTACCTGGGCCTGGACGAAGCCGCGTGCGCCGACATCGGCATCCGCGTGTACAAGGTCGGCATGACCTGGCCGCTGGAACCGCAGGGCATCGCGCGCTTCGCGCAGGGCCTGGAAGACATCATCGTGGTGGAGGAGAAGCGTGCCTTCATCGAGCGCCAGATGAAGGAACAGTTCTTCAACTGGCCGGCCAGCTGGGGCCAGCGCCCGTCCATCGTCGGCAAGTACGACGAGAGTGGCGAATGGATCCTGCCGTCCACCGGCGAACTGACCCCGGCCACCATCGCCGGCGTGATCGGCCGCCGCATCCAGAAGTTCTTCAACAACGAATCCATTGAACAACGCCTGCAGTGGATGCAGCAGAAGGAAGCCGAGCTTGCGTTGCCGCGCGCCAGCTTCCCGCGCGTGCCGCACTACTGCTCCGGTTGCCCGCACAACACCTCCACCCAGGTGCCGGAAGGCTCGCGGGCACTGGCCGGCATCGGTTGCCATTACATGGTGACCTGGATGGACCGCAGCACCGACACCTTCACCCACATGGGCGGCGAAGGCGTGACCTGGGCCGGGCAGGCGCCGTTCACCGATACCCCGCACGTGTTCCAGAACCTGGGCGACGGCACCTATTTCCACAGCGGCTCGCTGGCGATCCGCCAGGCGGTCGCGGCCGGCGTCAACATCACCTACAAGATCCTCTACAACGACGCGGTGGCGATGACCGGCGGCCAGCCGGTGGACGGCCCGCTGAGCGTGCCCGACATCGCACGGCAGATGCGCGCCGAAGGCATCCACACCATCGTGGTGCTGTCGGACAACATCGGCAAGTGGACCGGCCAGCGCGAGCACTTCCCCAGCGACGTGGAGTTCCACGACCGCAGCGAACTGGAGGAGGTGCAGAAGCGCCTGCGCGAAGTGAAGGGTGTTTCGATCCTGATCTACGAACAGACCTGCGCCACCGAGAAGCGTCGCCGCCGCAAGCGCAGCAAGCTGGAAGATCCGCAGAAGCGGGTGCTGATCAATTCGCTGGTCTGCGAGGGTTGCGGCGACTGCGGCAAGAAGAGCTTCTGCGTGTCGGTGCTGCCGAAGGAAACCGAGTTCGGGCGCAAGCGCGAGATCGACCAGTCCAACTGCAACAAGGACTATTCGTGCGTGAACGGGTTCTGCCCGAGCTTCGTCACCGTACACGGTGGCCAGCCGCGCAAGGGCAGCAAGCGCGATGCCTCCACGCTGCTGGACAACCTGCCGGCACCAACCATCCGCGGCACGCTGGAACAACCCTGGAACATCCTGATCACCGGCGTCGGCGGTACCGGCGTGGTGACCATCGGTGCACTGCTGGGCATGGCCGGCCACCTGGAAGGCAAGGGCGCGACTGTGCTCGACCAGACCGGCCTGGCGCAGAAGGGTGGCGCGGTGACCACGCACATCCGCATCGCACGCCGCCCGGATGACATCCACGCCGTGCGCATCGCCGCCGGTGAAGCCGACCTGGTGCTGGGCTGCGACATGGTGGTGGTCAACGACTACTGGGCGCTTTCGAAGGTGCGCGCCGGCCGTTCGCAGGTGGTGCTGAACACCTACGAAGCGATGCCGGGCACGTTCACCACCCGTCCGGACATGCAGTTCCCCGCCGCCGACATCATCGCCGGTGTGCGCGTAGCCCTGGGCGGCCAGGAGCCGCTGCTGCTCGATGCCACCCAGCTGGCCACCGCGCTGCTGGGCGATGCCATCGCCGCCAACCTGTTCATCCTCGGCTACGCCTGGCAGCAGGGCCTGGTGCCGCTGTCGTTCGAGTCGCTGATGCGCGCCATCGAACTCAATGGCGCCGCCGTGGCGATGAACCAGCAGGCCTTCGCCTGGGGCCGCCTGGCCGTGGTCGACCCGCAGGCCGTGCAGCAGGCCGCCGGCCTGGTGCGCAACCGCCACACCGATACCGAGTCCACCCCCGGCCCGCTGCACCCGCTGCCGCCGGGCGAGTGGGAAGGCAATGAATGGGGTGCGACCGCGGCACCGCGCAACACCGGCGACGAACGCGAACTGCGTGGCCTGCCCTCGCACGGTGGCGACGTGGCATTCCTGCCGCTGGACGATGCACGCCTGTCGCGCTCGCTGGACGAAATGATCGAGCGTCGCGCCGCCTTCCTGGTCGATTACCAGGACGCAGCCTACGCCAACCGCTACCGCAGCCTGGTCGAGCGCGTGCGCGCCACCGAGGCCGAGCGCATCGGCGGTTCCACCGCGTTGACCGAGACGGTAGCCCGCTACCTGTTCAAGCTGATGGCCTACAAGGACGAGTACGAAGTAGCCCGCCTGTACACCAGCGGTGACTTCCAGCGCCGCCTGCAGCAGCAGTTCGAGGGTGACTACCAGCTGCGCTTCCACCTGGCGCCGCCGCTGTTCGCAAAGAAGGATGAGCAGGGCCGCCTGCTGAAGAAGGAATACGGCCCGTGGATGTTCAAGGCCTTCGGCCTGCTGGCCAAGCTGAAGTTCCTGCGTGGCGGCCGCCTGGATGTATTCGGCCGTACTGAAGAGCGGCGCATGGAGCGCCAGCTGATCGCCGATTACGAAGCCACCGTGCAGCTGCTGCTGGATGGCCTGGAGGACGGCCGCCTGGCCCTGGCGGTGGAGATCGCCAGCGTGCCCGAGCACATCCGCGGCTTCGGCCACGTCAAGGAAGCGCACTACGAACAGGCCAAGGCGCGCGAGGCTGCCCTGCTGGCGCAGTGGCGCAACCCGAAGGCGCTGCATATCGTGCAGGTGGCTTGACGCGGCGCTGCGTCATGGAAAGGCAACCTATAGGTTGCAAAGCGATATAGCAATCGATAGGTTGCCTCCTCAGCGAGAAAGCGATAGGTTGCTTGTCGTAAAGCAACCTATCCTTTGCGTACGCGTTGGCGTACGGTCATCTTTCCTTGAGGACTGCCGGTATGGACAGGCCGCTGCACACAGTGAGGACAGCCCAACAACTTGCGCCCCTGATGCGTGCTTTCCGGCGCCAGGCGGGCCTGAGCCAGGCTCAGCTGGCGGAGCGACTCGGGATCAGCCGCCAGGCAGTGGGCGCGCTGGAACGCGACCCTGCATCGGCAAGTTTTGAACGCCTGATGCGGATCTGGGCGGTGCTGGGTCTGGAGGTCAGCCTCCAGCAACGAAGTCCCCAGGAGAACACGTCGTCATTGGAGTGGTGAGCCATGGGTACGCTGCAGGTCTGGATGAATGGTGTGGAAGTCGCACTTTGGGATGATGTCCGGAACGGGTCATCCCGGTTGTCGTATGTCAGCCAGTGGATCAGCTCGCCCCAGTCCCGACCGTTGTCGCTCTCTCTACCCCTGCTCCCAGATGGCGAGAGCCATCGGGGCAACGTCGTCAACGACTACTTCGATAACCTTCTTCCCGATAACGTCGTCATACGCAACCGGATCCGCGACCGGTTCGCCACGCGCGGCAGCGATACGTTCGATCTTCTTGAAGCCATTGGACGGGATTGTGTCGGCGCAGTGCAGCTGTTGCCGCCTGCGCATCCACCCGAAGACATCCAGCAGATCACGTGCGAGGTGTTGGACGAAGCAGGTGTCGCTACGATCCTGCGTCAGGTGACGACAGGGAACCTGCCTGGCGCACCCAGCCGTGATGATGCATTCCGCATTTCCATCGCCGGTGCGCAGGAAAAGACCGGTCTTCTGCTGCATGCTGGCAAATGGTGCATTCCTACCGGCAACACACCATCCACTCACATCTTCAAGCTGCCGCTTGGCATTGTTGGCAACATGCGGGCAGACATGCATCAGTCCGTGGAGAATGAATGGCTGTGCATGCATCTGCTTTCCGCTTTTGATATCCCCGTGGCCGAGACGCAGATGGGCCGCTTCAACGACCAACGTGCTCTCATTGTCGAGCGGTTTGACCGTCGCCTGTCTGCCGACCGCCGGTGGTGGCTGCGACTGCCACAGGAAGACATGTGTCAGGTCTTTGGTCTGCCGGCTGCCAGAAAGTATGAATCCGATGGCGGCCCCGGTATCGTTCCGATCATGGATCTGCTTCGACAGTCCGAACACCCCGAGGATCGCGCGATCTTCTTCAAGACGCAGATTCTTTTCTGGATGCTGGCCGCAACCGACGGCCATGCCAAGAATTTCAGTGTTCACCTGGAAGCCGGTGGACGCTTCCGCCTGACGCCCGTCTACGACGTGCTGTCGGTATATCCCATCCTCGGCAGGGGACCCAATCAACTCGATCCACGAAACGCACAGCTCGCCATGGCCGTACATGGCAAGAACCGCCACCGGAAACTGCACCTTGTGCGACGGCGGCACTGGAATGAAACCGCGCGCGCCTGCGGCGTTGCCGATGGTGCAGAACCATGGATCAAGACATTGATCGCGGCCGTCGAGCCCGCCATCCAGCAGGTCACCCGTCAGCTCCCGGATGACTTCCCCTCAAACGTGTCCGAACCGATTTTCAACGGACTTCGTGCTGCGGCAGCACGCCTTTCCAGCATGGCCCCCGAGGCTTGATCACCCCAACCGCCACAGCAGGAGGCGGTTGTTGGCCGGCATCGCCACGTCGCGCAGGCGGGTGAAGCCGTTGTCCTCGGCCAGCGCCTGCACGGCTTCCACATCGCGTATGCCGCTGCGCGGGTCACGTGCCTTCAGCCACGCATCGAACTGCGCGTTGCTGTCGCTGGTGTAGCGGCCGCCGTAGTTGAACGGGCCGTAGACCGCCAGCAGCGCACCGTGGCGCAGCAGCGGTGGCAGCGCGGCAAACAACGCCTGCACGTGCTCCCAGCCCATGATGTGCAGGGTATTGGCAGTGAACGCCGCATCGAACGTGCTGCCCTGTGGCAGGCTGAGCCCGGGCGCCGGTGGCAGTTCCACCTGCAGCGCCGCCGGCGGCAGCAGGTTCAGCAGCGCGGCCTCTGCACGCCAGGCTTCGATGCCGGGCAGATGGTCCGGATGATCACTGGGCTGCCAGCGCAGCCACGGCCAGCGCTCGGCGAAGAAGGCCGCATGCTGGCCGGTGCCACTGCCGATCTCCAGCACCCGACGGCGGTCGCCCATCCACGGGTCGAGTGCGGTGGCGATGGGCTCGCGGTTGCGCTCGCAGGCTTCTGAATACGGCTTGCTCGACATCAGGACGGGGTCCAGGCGGGGTCGGCCCCATTGTGCACGAGGGGGTGTTGCTCGGCAGGGCTTGCAGCCCTGCACCTGCTTCAAGCCACAGCAACGGCAACAGCCACGTCAAATTCAAAAGCGGGCTTTCCGTGGGATGGCGGGGTGGGTCCGATTGAGGGGGACGCTGCAAGTACGTCCATGTAAGCTCGGTCGCCGCATCCATGCGGCTCACGCCCCCTCAACCGGACCCACCCGCCTTCGACAGATTTCCGCGATCTGCCGGAACGGCGTACGGCCTTGGTGGGTGCCGACCGTTGGTCGGCACGGATGAGTTCATTCGATATCTGACAGATGTGCCGACCAACGGTCGGCACCCACCAACAGCCACCGGCCAGCTGTCAGAGGTGGGGCGGTGTGGGTGGGCAGGACCGTTGGCGCCATGGATGGCGCCATCGAGCCCCCAGGGACGGGTTTACGGCGTGTCCTGCCCACCCACACCGCCCCGCCATCCCACGGAATGCCGCTCTGGCTCTGGCTTTGGCCGTTGCCGTTGCTCTGAGCAGGTGCAGGGCGCAGCCCTGCCGAAACACCCCCAACCATGACTGCAGTCACTTGTCCCCACGCCCCGCGCTGGCGAAAGTCGAGGAGTTGACGTGATCGGTCCGGCCCATTGCCAACCGCACGCAAGCGAGAGAGAGAAACGCTGTGCAACGACGTGAGTTCCTGGCTTTTTCCGGTCTGGGCCTGGCGGGCCTGCTGCTGCCGCATTCCCGTGCCATCGCCGCCGAGCAGCTGCTCGCCCCGGTCGATACCGCCCAGCGCAGGCGCCTGGCGGACGTGGCGCTGGCCGCCGCACGCACCGCCAAGGCCAGCTACTGCGATGTCCGCATCGGCCGCTATCTCAACCAGTCGGTCATCACACGCGAGCATCAGGTCGGCAATGTGACCAACCGCGAATCGTCCGGCGTGGGCGTGCGGGTGATCGTCAACGGTGCCTGGGGCTTCGCTGCAACCCATCAGCAGACCGAGGCCGCCGTGCGCGCTGCGGTCGAGCAGGCGGCGGCGATCGCCCGTGCCAACGCCAGCATCCAGACCCGGCCGGTGCAGCTGGCGCCAACGCCGTCGGTCGGCGAGGTGCACTGGAAGACCCCGATCCGCAGGAACGCGATGGCGGTGCCGATCCAGGACAAGGTCGAGCTGCTGCTGGCACTCAATGCCGCTGCGCTGAATGCGGGCGCCGACTACATCAATTCCACCCTGTTCCTGGTCAACGAGCAGAAGTACTTCGCCTCCAGCGACGGCTCGTTCATCGACCAGGACATCCATCGCATCTGGCTGCCGTTCACCGCCACCGCCATCGACAAGGCCAGCGGCAGGTTCCGCACCCGCGCCGGCCTGTCCTCGCCGATGGGCATGGGCTACGAGTTCCTCGATGGCGATGCGCGCGGCAAGGTGCAGCTGCCCGGCGGCATCACCGCTTACCGCGATTCCTACGACCCGGTCGAGGACGCCATCGCAGCTGCCCGCCACGCGCGCGAGAAATTGAAGGCGCCGTCGGTGAAGCCCGGCAAGTACGACCTGGTGCTGGACCCGTCCAACCTGTTCCTGACCATCCACGAGAACGTCGGCCACCCGCTGGAGCTGGACCGCGTGCTCGGCTACGAAGCCAACTACGCCGGCACCAGCTTCGCCACGCTGGACAAGCGCGATGCCGGTTTCCGCTGGGGCAGCGACATCGTCACCTTCTTCG
Source organism: Stenotrophomonas sp. YJH_SMC_119 (assembly GCF_059368315.1). NCBI lineage: Bacteria > Pseudomonadati > Pseudomonadota > Gammaproteobacteria > Lysobacterales > Lysobacteraceae > Stenotrophomonas > Stenotrophomonas sp. YJH_SMC_119. The sequence continues at coordinate 98,338 of NZ_JCAFRP010000009.1, forward strand.
CCGACAAGACCCAGCCGGGTAGCCTCGGTGCGGTCGGCTACGACGACGAAGGCGTCAAGACGCAGCGTTGGGACCTGGTGCGCGACGGCATCCTGGTTGACTACCAGGCCACCCGCGACGAGGCCCATATCCTCGGCCGCGATGCATCGCATGGCTGCAGCTATGCCGATTCCTGGTCCAGCGTGCAGTTCCAGCGCATGGCCAATGTCTCACTGGCACCGGGCAAGCAGCCGCTCAGCGTCGAGGACATGATCAAGGACGTGGAGAACGGCATCTGGATCCACGGCCGCGGTTCGTATTCGATCGACCAGCAGCGCTACAACGCGCAGTTCGGCGGCCAGCTGTACTACCAGATCAAGGACGGAAAGATCGCCGGCATGGTCGAGGATGCGGCCTACCAGATCCGAACGCCGGAATTCTGGAATGCCTGCACCGCCATCTGCGATGAACGCGACTTCCGCCTGGGCGGTTCGTTCTTCGACGGCAAGGGCCAGCCCGGCCAGGTCTCGGCGGTCTCGCACGGTTCGTCCACCACCCGCTTCAACGGCATCAACATCATCAACACCGCGCGCAGTCTCGGCGCTTGAGCCACCCATCCTTCGACATGGAGAGCAGCCTTGCAAAGACGTGACTTCCTGGCCCTGACCGGGCTTACCGCGGGCGGGCTGATCGTGCCCTCCTTCTTCGGCAAGGTGATCGCCGCCGAACAGCTGCAGAGCTCGCTGGACCTGGGGCTGAAGAAGCGCCTGGCCGATGCGGCGCTGGCCGCCGCCCGCCAGGCCGGTGCCACCTACTGCGACGTGCGCATCGGCCGCTACCTGCGGCAGTTCGTGATCACCCGCGAGGACAAGGTGCAGAACGTGGTGAACACCGAGTCCACCGGCGTGGGCATCCGCGTGATCGTCAACGGTGCCTGGGGCTTTGCCGCCACCAATGCGCTGGGTACGGCCGATGTGGCCAAGGCCGCGCAGCAGGCGGCGGCGATCGCCAAGGCCAACGCCGGCGTGCAGACCGCGCCGGTGCAGCTGGCCAAGGCGCCGGGCGTCGGTGAGGTGAGTTGGCGCACGCCGATCCGCAAGAACGCGATGGAGGTGCCGATCAAGGACAAGGTCGGCCTGCTGCTGGACGTCAACGCTGCGGCGATGGGTGCCGGTGCCAGTTTCGTCAATTCGATGCTGTTCCTGGTCAACGAGCAGAAGTACTTCGCCTCCACGGACGGTTCCTACATCGACCAGGACGTGCACCGTATCTGGGCGCCGATGACGGTCACCGCCATCGACAAGTCCAGCGGCAAGTTCCGCACCCGTTCGGGCCTGTCCTCGCCGATGGGCCTGGGCTACGAGTACCTGGATGGCGCCGCCGCAGGCAAGGTGGTCGGCCCCAATGGCGTGGTCAACTACAGTTCTTCCTACGACATGAAGGAAGACGCCATCGCCGCTGCCAGGCAGGCGCAGGAAAAGCTGAAGGCACCGTCGGTGAAGCCGGGCAAGTACGACCTGGTGCTCGACCCGTCGCATACCTGGCTGACCATCCACGAATCGATCGGTCACCCGCTGGAGCTGGACCGCGTGCTTGGCTACGAGGCCAACTACGCCGGCACCAGCTTCGCCACCCTGGACAAGCGCGAACAGCATTTCCAGTACGGCAGCGAACTGGTCAACATCTTCGCCGACAAGACCCAGCCGGGCAGCCTCGGCGCGGTGGCGTACGACGATGAAGGCGTGAAGTGCAAGCGCTGGGACCTGATCAGCAACGGCAAGCTGGTGGACTACCAGACCATCCGCGACCAGGCCCACATCCTCGGCAAGACCGAATCCGACGGCTGCTGCTATGCCGACTCGTGGTCCAGCGTGCAGTTCCAGCGCATGGCCAACGTGTCGATGGCACCGGGCAAGAAGCCATTGAGCGTGCCGGACCTGATCAAGGACGTGGAGAACGGCATCTACATCATCGGTGATGGTTCGTTCTCGATCGACCAGCAGCGCTACAACGCGCAGTTCGGCGGCCAGCTGTTCTACGAGATCAAGAACGGCCAGATCACCCGCATGCTGGAAGACGTGGCCTACCAGATCCGCACGCCGGAGTTCTGGAACGCCTGCACCGCCGTGGCCGACGAGCGCGACTACCGCCTGGGCGGTTCGTTCTTCGACGGCAAGGGCCAGCCGGGCCAGGTCTCGGCGGTCTCGCACGGTTCGTCCACCGCGCGCTTCAACGGCATCAACGTCATCAACACCGCACGCAGCCTCGGCTGATCGGTCAGGAGCCCTTACACCATGAGTATCTTCACCGAAGCCCAGGCCAAGGCCATCCTCGACAAGGTCATCGCCCTGTCCAAGGCCGACGAATGCACCGCCGTGCTGGCCGGCGCGATCGACGGCAACATCCGTTTCGCACTGAACAATGTCTCCACCAGCGGCATCGTCGACAACACCGAACTGGCGGTCACCGTTGCCTTCGGCAAGCGCGTCGGCACGGCCTCGATCAACGAGTTCGACGATGCCGCGCTGGAACGCGTGGTGCGCCGTGCCGAAGACCTGGCCCGCCTGGCCCCGGAGAACCCGGAGTTCATGCCGGCCATCGGCAAGCAGACCTACCGCGCCAGCCCCACCTTCAGCGAATCCACTGCCGCGATCGATCCGGCTTTCCGTGCCAAGGTTGCCGCAGATTCAATCGCGCCGTGCCGTGGCCATGGCCTGATCGCCGCCGGCTTCCTCGAAGACGGCCAGGGCTTCCAGGCCACCGCCAACAGCAACGGCAACTTCGCCTACCAGCGCACCACCAACTTCAATTACACCTGCACCGTGCGCACCGAGGATGGCCGTGGTTCGGGCTGGGTCGGCCGCAACCTGAAGGATGCGGCTGACTTCAAGGCGGACCAGGACATCCGCATCGCCATGCGCAAGGCCACCGAATCGGCCGAAGCCAAAGCGCTGGAACCGGGCAAGTACACGGTGATCCTGGAGCCAGCTGCGGCGGCCGGCCTGATCAGCTTCATGATGAACTTCTTCAGCGCACGCTCGGCCGATGAAGGCCGCAGCTTCCTGTCCAAGAAGGGCGGCGGCAACAAGCTGGGCGAGCAGGTCTACGACCCGCGCGTGACCATGATCGCCGACCCGTGGCACCCGGACGCACCGGTGCTGCCCTGGGACAACGAGGGCCTGCCCCGCGAGCGCATGGCCATCATCGAGAACGGCAGGATCGCCAACCTGGACTACTCGCGCTTCTGGGCGCAGAAGCAGGGCAAGACCGCCAAGGCGTCGCCGGGCAACCTGCTGATGAGCGGTGGCGACAAGAGCACCGCCGAACTGGTTCGCGGCACCCAGAAGGGCATCCTGGTCACCCGCACCTGGTACATCCGCATGGTCGATCCGCAGACCGTGCTGCTGACCGGCCTGACCCGCGACGGCACCTTCTACATCGAGAACGGCCAGATCAAGCATCCGGTGAAGAACTTCCGCTTCAACGAATCGCCGGTGATCATGCTCAACAACATCGAAGAGCTGGGCAAGCCGGTGCGCGTGGCCGGTGATGAATCCAGCTACGTGATGATGATCCCGCCGATGAAGCTGCGCGATTTCACCTTCACTTCGCTGTCCGACGCGGTCTGATGGATCGCCGGGCCTGCCTGCGCTGGTTGGCCGCTGCCGCTTCGGCGGCGGCGCTGCCAGCCTGGGCACAGGCAGGCCCGCGCAGTTCGCGCTACGACTTCTGGTTCACCCGCCTTCAGTACGACTCCGGTGACTGGGATGTGGACGCGCGCATGCCGTCCAACCTGATCACCTCGCTGATCGACTACACCTCGCTGCGCGTGGACCCGCAGGAACACGTGGTGGCGCTGGCCGACCCACGCATGCTGGAAGCGCCGTTCTGCTACCTGGCCGGGCACACGCTGGTGGAGTTCAACGCCGCCGAGCGGCAGAACTTCGTGCGCTACGTGCGCAATGGCGGCTTCGTCTTCGTCGACGACTGCAACCACGATATCGACGGCCTGTTCGCTACCTCGTTCGAGGCGCAGATGGGTCGCCTGTTCGGGCCCAGGGCATTGCAGAAGCTGCCCAACAGCCACCCGCTGTACCGCAGTTTCTTCCGCTTCCCGGATGGCCCGCCTGCCACCAGCTTCGAACTCAACGGCTGGGGCGACGACCTGGTGCACGACTACCTGAAGGGCATCGAGGTCGACGGCCGCCTGGGCCTGCTGTACAGCAACAAGGACTACGGCTGCGAGTGGGACTACGACTGGCGCAACAAGCGCTTCCTGGCCGAAGACAACACCCGCTTCGGCGTCAACATCGTGATGTACGCGTTGAACAACTGATAGGACCTGCACGCCCATGACCTCCCCCGACCTCGATTCCCTGCTGCCGCGCCTGGATGAGCTGCGCGCCGCGCTCGCACGCGCAGTGGTGGGCCAGAACACCGTGGTCGAGCAGCTGCTGACCGGCCTGCTGGCCGGCGGCCACTGCCTGCTGGAAGGCGCACCCGGGCTCGGCAAGACCCTTCTGGTGCGCTCGCTCGGCCAGGCACTGGAGCTGCAGTTCCGGCGCGTGCAGTTCACCCCCGACCTGATGCCCAGCGACATCCTCGGCACCGAGCTGCTGGAGGAAGACCACGGCACCGGCCATCGCCACTTCCGCTTCCAGCAGGGCCCGATCTTCACCCACCTGCTGCTGGCTGACGAACTCAACCGCACCCCACCCAAGACCCAGGCCGCACTGCTGGAAGCGATGCAGGAACGCACGGTCAGCTACGCTGGTACCACCTACGCGCTGCCCGCGCCGTTCTTCGTGCTGGCCACGCAGAACCCGATCGAGCAGGCCGGAACCTACCCGCTGCCGGAAGCGCAGCTGGACCGCTTCCTGCTGCACGTGCTGGTGGATTACCCCAGCGAAGACGAGGAGCGGCAGATCCTGGAACAGACCACCGGCGGTGCCACCGACGCGGTGCCGAAGGTGATGGATGCCGACGCGGTGATCGCGCTGCAGGCCGCGGTGCGCCAGGTGCATGTCAGCCCGGATGTGCTCGCCTGGATCACCCGCCTGGTGCGCGCCAGCCGGCCCGGCGACGGTGCTCCGGCGGCGATCAACCAATGGGTGAAGTGGGGCGCCGGCCCGCGTGCCGGCCAGTCGCTGGTGCTGGCAGCGAAGGCACGCGCGCTGCTGCAGGGCCGTTTCGCCGCCACCCGCGAGGACGTGCAGGCGCTGGCCGCGCCGGTGATGCGCCATCGCCTGCTGCTGTCGTTCGCCGCCGAGGCCGAGCAGAAGCGTGCCGACGACGTGGTCGCCGCGCTGCTGCAGGCCGTGCCCTTCCCGGGTTGAGCCACGCGTGAACGCAGGTACGCCGTTGACCCTGCCGCCCGAACTGCGTGCGCGCCTGCGCATGTTGCGGCTGCGGCCGCGCCTGGCCAGCGGTGCCAGTGGCATCGGCCAGCACGCCAGCCGCAGCCGCGGTGCCGGCCTCGAATTCGCCCAGTACCGTGCCTATGAGCCTGGTGACGAACTCCGCCAGATCGACTGGAAGCTGTATGCACGCTCGGACCGCTTCTTCGTGCGCGAGTCCGAACGCGAAAGCCCGATCACGGTCTGGCTGCTGCTCGATGCCACCGCCTCGGCCGGCCAGGCGGATCGCGCGGCACCGCAGCACTCGCGTCTGGACCATATGCGCGGCGTGGCCGCGTGTCTGGTTGAGCTGGCCTTGCAGCAGGGTGACCGTTTCGGCCTGCTCGCAGTCAATGGCGATGGCCTGCAGCTGGTCCCCGCGGCGAACGGCGCACGCCAGCGTGATCGCGTGCATCTGCAACTGCATGCCCTGCAGGCGCGCGGCGCCTGGCCTGCGGCCGATCGCCTTCGGCCGCTGTGGGAGCGCGTGCGCCCGGGCGACCTGCTGCTGGCAATCGGTGATGGCTTCGACGACGCCGGCATCGTGGTGCTGGAACAACTGGCCAGCGCGCGCCGCGAAGTGGCACTGCTGCAGATCCTCACCGCCGACGAGCGCGACTTCCCATTCGACGTCGGCCACCGCTTCCGCGACCCGGAGACCGGCGAGGAACTGCTGGGCGATGGTGCGGCGATCCGCGCTGACTACCTGCAGCGCTTCGCCGACGCACGCAGCGCATTGCATGCGCGCCTGCAGGCCAACGGGATTGCCAGTGCCACCGGCTGGCTGGACCAGCCGCTGGACCAGGCGCTGCAGGCGCTGTTTGGCCGTGGGGGCGATGCATGACCCTGCTGTTCCCGCTCGGCCTGGCCGCGCTCGCCGCAGGGTTGCTGCCGCTGCTGATCCACCTGGCCCGCCGCCATCCCTACACGCCACTGGATTTCGCCGCGCTGCGCTGGCTGCGCGCGCAGATCCGGCCGCGCCAGCGCATCCGCTTCGATGACTGGCCGTTGCTGCTGGTGCGCCTGCTGTTGCTGGCCGCGCTGGCCCTGCTGCTGGCACGACCTGCGTTGACTGGCCCGACGGCGCCTCCCGCTGCATGGACCGTGGTAGCGCCGGGACTGGATGCTACGGCCCTGCGTGGAACGGCCGAGGATGGCAACTGGCACTGGCTGGCACCCGGCTTCCCCGCCATTGATCAGGCACCCCCTGCAGCCACCGCCTCCCTGCCCAGCCTGCTGCGCGAACTGGACGCGCAGCTGCCCGTTGGCACCGCATTGACCGTGCACGTTCCCGATCCCCTGCCCGGCCTGGATGGTGCCCGCCTGCAGCTGTCGCGCGACGTGCAATGGCACACGCAGCCGATACCGGTCACTGCGCAACCGAGTGCCGCGACGTCGCCGCGCCTGCGCGCGCACAGCGATGCTTCGGCCACTGCCCAGCGCTGGTTGAACGCACTGCAGCGCGCGTGGGGCGTGCAGGCACCGCTTGCTCCGCCGCCGGCGGATGCCCTGCCGGAGCGCGGCGAGATCGGCGTGTGGAGCCGCAGCGATGCACTGCCGGCGAACTGGCAGGCGTGGCTGCGCGGCGGCGGTCGTGTCATGACTGCCGGCAAGCCTGCTGCCAGCGCCAGCATCCTGCTGCGCGATGCCGAGGGCGCACCGCTGCTGTGGCAGCAACGCATCGGCCACGGCTATCTGCTGGCGCTGCCGGGTGGCTGGAATGCCGCCAGCAACCCTGCGCTGCGCGATCCGCGCCTGCCACGTGCCCTGCTGCTGGCGCTGCAGGCGCCTACGGCCCCGCGCCTGGGCGATGCACGTGACCAGGCACCGCAGCGGACCGCATTGCCTGCTGCAACACCACCGCTGCGTGAGCCCACGCCTTGGCTGTTGCTGGCCGTCGTGCTGCTGTTCGCGCTGGAACGCTGGATGGCCAGCAGCGCCCGGCGCAGGGTGGCCGCATGAACACCCTGCAGCACGCCTGGCAACGCGCACGCCGCCGCCGTGCGCTCATCACCCTGCTGTTGGGCCTGCCATGGGCGCTGGCCGCCACGGTGCTGGCCCTGCGTCTTGCAGGCTTCGATATCGCCTGCGTCGTCGGCACGGTCAGTCTGCTCGCGTGTGCGGCCTTCGCCACTGCGCGTGCCCGCCAGCTGGACCGGCAGTGGCTGCAGCGCCAGCTCGATGGCAGCGGTGCCAGCGAGGACAGTGCAGATCTGCTGTTCGCCGATGCCGCCACGCTCAATCCGCTGCAGCAGCGCCAGCGCACGCATGTGCTGGCCATGCTGGAATGCGCGATGCCGGAGCTGCGTCCACGCTGGCCGCGTGGGGCATTGGCGCTGTGCTGGATCGCAGGCCTGGCCATTGTTGTGCTGGCATTCGGCTGGCCACGTTCCAGCCCCGGCTCCGTGCCTGTCCGCACGCCGGCGCCTGGCAGCACGGCTGCCGCGGGCCCACTGCACCTGCAGTCCACCCGCATGCGCATCGACGCGCCGGCCTATACCGGCCAGGCCACGCTCACCCAGAACGCACTGGATGCCAAGGTCGCCGCCGACAGCCGGCTGTCGTGGTCGTTGCGCTTCGATCGCGCACCGGACAAGGCATGGCTGCAGTTCCACGATGGTCGCCGGTTGCCACTGAGCGAGCGCGAAGGACAATGGCAGGCGCAGGATGTGGCACGTATGCCGCTGCTGTACCGCGTGGTGAGCGAACCGGCACTGGCAGAGACCCGCCTGCATCGGCTGGATGTGGTGGCCGACCGTGCACCCAGCGTGCGCGTACTGGAGCCCACGGCCAGCCTGGTGCTGGGCACGCCGGGGCAACGGCAGTGGGCACTGCGCTTCGAGGCCAGCGACGATTACGGTGTCGCGGCGCAGGCAACGCTGTCGATCACCACTACCCAGGGCAGCGGTGAGAACATCACCTTCGTGAAGCGCAGCGTCACGCTTGCCGGCAGCGGCGAAGCCACCGCGCGGCGTTTCGCCCACACCCTTGATCTGGCTGCGCTGGGCGCGCAGCCTGGCAACGATGTGATCGCCCAGCTGGAGGTACGCGACAATCATGCACCCACGCCGCAGACCGGGCGCAGCAGCAGCGTGATCCTGCGCCTGCCCAGCGCCGAAGTCGCGCTCGGTGCAGAGCTCGAGGGCCGCATCAAGAAGACCCTGCCTGCGTACTTCCGCAGCCAGCGGCAGATCATCATCGATGCCGAAGCGCTGATCCGGCAGCGACCCAGCCTGGCCGCCGAGGACTTCGTGAAGCGCAGCGATGCGATCGGTGTCGACCAGCGCATCCTGCGCCTGCGCTACGGCCAGTTCCTGGGCGAGGAAAGCGAAGGTGCGCCGAAGCCGCCGCCGACCAGCGACCTGCCCACCAGCGATGCGCCGACCGCAGACGGCCACAACGACGATCACGAACACGACCATGGCGCGCAGGCCGGCGCGCAAGACGACCATGGCCACGATCATGGCAGTACAGCCAACGCAGATATCCCGCCGGTGTTCGGCAGCGAGACCGACGTGCTTTCCGAATACGGGCACACCCATGACCACGCCGAGGCGACCACCCTGCTCGATCCGCAGACCCGCGCCACGTTGAAGGCCGCGCTGGATCAGATGTGGTCGGCCGAAGGCGAGCTGCGCCAGGGCCGCCCGGAGCAGGCGCTGCCATTTGCCTACAAGGCGCTGGGCTTCATCAAGCAGGTGCAGCAGGCCGAGCGCATCTACCTGGCCCGGGTCGGGCCGGAGCTGCCACCCATCGATGAAAGCCGCCGGCTGGGCGGTGATCGCGCCGGACTGGCCAGTCGTGAACTGCCGTTGGCCGCGCGAACCCCGCCGGACCCGGCCATCGTTGAAGCCTGGCAACGCCTCGGTGATGACAACGGCGCACCGGATCTCGATGCGCTGGCGGCCTGGCAGCAGCGCAACGCCGCCTACCTGCCCGATGCACTCGATCTGGCTGCGGCCATCGAGCAGCTGCGCATCGAGCCCGACTGCGGCGACTGCCGCCAGCGCCTGCGCGCACAGTTGTGGCGGGCGCTGCAGCGTCCGCTGCCACAGGCGATGCGGCGCAGTGCCGCCGATGCGATGGGCCAGCGCTACCTCGACGCGCTGGAGGCGCAGCCATGAACGCCTCCGCTGTGAACCTGTGGATTGCACCGGCACTCGCTCTGATCGTGGTCATCGCCAGCGTGCGCCAGCCGCGTGCGGACACTGCGCACCCCGGCCGCCGGTGGGTCGTGATCGCACTGCAGATCATCGTCGCCACGCTGCTGTATTTCTGCCTGGCGCCCCCCACCCGCCAGCAACCCGCAGGCGGGCTGGTCGTGCTTGGCGTCGATGCGGGCAAGGCCGGCGCACTCCCGGCCAGCGAAGGCCCGCTGTTGCTGTTGCCGGAAGCTGCCGATGTGCCCGGCGCACAGCGCGTACCCGACCTGGCCACCGCGCTGCGCCAGCATCCGGCCGCCACGCTGACGCTGGTCGGTGCGGGCCTGGTCGCACGTGACCGCGACGCGGTGCTGCCGCCGGATGTGCGTTGGCAGGCTGCACCGGAGCCGCGCGGCTGGATCGCGCTGCAGCCGCCGGCCGATGTCGCACCCGGTGCCCGCTTCGACGTGCAGGCACAGGCGCGTGGCGCGGCCAAGGCGAAGGCCGAACTGCTCGACCCGGCCGACAGCGTGGTCGATCGCACGGACGTTGCCGACGACGGCCGCGTGCAGCTGAGTGGTGTCGCCCGCGCCGAAGGCCGCAGCGTGTTCCAGCTGCGCCTGCTCGATGCCGACGGCCATGTGGTGGACAGCGTACCGGTGCCGCAGCAGACCCTGCCGTCCGCACCGCTGCGCCTGCTGGTGCGCGCCGGCGCGCCGGGTCCAGAGCTGAAGTACCTGCGGCGCTGGGCAGCCGATGCAGGCATCCGTGTGCAGGTGCAGGCGGATACCGGGGCCGGACTCAGCATCGGCGATGGCGCGGTGTCGATCGATGCAGCATCGCTCACGCGCAGCGATCTGTTGCTGCTGGACGAGCGCAGCCTGGCGGCATTGAGTGCGGGCCAGCTGGCCGCCGTGCGCCAGGCGCTGCGCGATGGACTTGGCGTGCTGGTGCGCAGTGCGGGCGCACCTTCGGCCAGCGCGCGGCAACGCCTTCGCGATCTGGGCCTGCCAGTGCAGGGTGATGGCAGCAGCCACCCCCTCGAACTTCCAGGCGATGGCGAAAGCGCGGTCCTCGCCGCACGCCGTGGCCCGCTCGCCGCTGACACATTGCCGACCGGCTACGGCGAAGAGGCCGACCGCAGCTCGCACAGTGCCGCGCTGCCTTCGCTGGAAGCACTGGCGTTGCAGGCGCCGGGCAGCAACGCGCTGCTGCACGATCGGGGCGGCCAGGCCGTCGGCGGCTGGCGCGCGGTCGGCAGGGGCCGCATCGGCCTGCTGCCGCTGACCGACAGCTGGCGCTGGGTGCTGGCAGGCCGCGATGACCGCCACGGCGAACTGTGGAGCGACGTGGTTGCCACGCTGGCACGCGCGCAGGGCAGCGGTGATGCGCTGTGGTCACCACAGCCCATCAGCTGGGCAGGCGAGCGGCAGGCGCTGTGCGGCGTGCAGGCGCCGCTGCAGGCCTTCAACCTGCGTGGCGACAGCGTGGCGCTGATCGCCGATGGTGCAACGTCGGCGCTGCGCTGCGCCGGCTGGTGGCCCCGTGAGGCAGGCTGGCAGCGCCTGCAGCATGGCGACAGTATCGTCTGGCGCTATGTGTTCGACCCAAAGGACGCCGCTGCACTGCATCGGCAGGCGATGATCGATGCGACCACGCAGGCGTTGGCCTCCAGCACGTCGGCGAACGCGTCGGTGATGCGGCCCGTGCCGGGCTCACGCTGGCCGTGGTGGCTGGCGTTCGTGTTGTGCGCATCGCTGCTGTGGTGGCTGGAACGGCGGCGCTGACCCGGGGTCGGATCCCTTTCGCCCGCGAAAGGGCTCTGACCCCCTCCGTCAGGCGTTCTTCAACGCGAGCCCGCGCGCCGGTACACGCCGTTGAAGCGCACGTTCATGCCACCGCATTCGCTGTTGTCGGCCACGATCAGCACCTCGCCCAGCGAATGCACGCGTACCTTGCAGGTGTCCTCGACGAACTCGACGTCGGCACCGCGCGGCGCGGCGCGCGCTTCCACCTGGCCCATGTTCGGTCCGTAGGGACGCTGCTCCGGCGTGGGGTTGGCGGAGGGCCAGTAGGCGTCCCCCTCCACATGCAGTTGCCCACCCTGCACGGTGATGCGCAGGCCGTTGTCGCCATCCTTCCAGTCGCCCGACCAGTCCTGCAGCGTTGGCACAACCACCGGCAATGGCTGCAGCTTGCTGCGGTCCACCCAGCCGGCACTGCCACCCACCCTGTTCGGGAAGAACGCGCAGCGATAAGCGCCCAGGTCGCGCCCGGTCACCACCGTATCGCCGTTGACCACATAGCTGCGCTGTCGGCAGGCCGGTTCGCCCTTGGCCGGGCAGCCGTCCATGTCGCCAAGCAGGTACAGGCGCGGTGCATCGACCACCCGCGCCAGTGCGAACCGGCTCTGTTCGGACGGGAACGCGCCATTGCGGCAGGCGCCGTCATCGGCGATGCCGGAAGCGAAGGCGGAGGCCGGCAGCAACGCGGCCAGCAGGCAGATCGAACGCAGGAACATGGCAGCACTATTGGTGGGGAAGCCGGCAGGATATACCGGGCTACTTCACCGGCGGCGCGTCGCCAGCATTCTGTTCCTGGGAGAACAGCAGCGCGCGCCGCTGCTGTTCCGCACTGAGTTCCGGCGGCGGCCGCGCCACGGCGGCCTGGATCTGCGAAGGTCCACCCGTGAGCTTGTTCACGCCCTTGGCCGCCGCCATCACACCCTTGACCACGCCCATCATGATGTAGCCGCCGCCCATGCTCACCTGCTCCGGCGATGGCGGTTCGCTCCAGTCACGGCTGAAGCGGTTGTCGCCGAACTTCACCGGGTTCTTGAAGCGGTAGAGATCCAGCGGCTCGTCTTCCGGCTTGAGCGCACGCACTTCGCCGAGGGTGGTGACGTTGTCCTGCGGCAGAGCGGTGGAGATCGGTGCGGTGGTTGCCGCCGAAGCATCCACCGGGGGAACGGGCGCAGGATCGGGCACCGCCACCGGCGTGGCCTGCTGCGCCTGCGCGATGCCGGCCAGCAGCATGCCGGCCAGGAGGGCTCCCTGCGTTCCACGTCGTGCCACAGCCATCCACCTGTTGGTTGCGTCCAGCGCCCAAGGATACGGATGCCGGCTTCAGATTTCGTTGCTGCACTGGCAGCTGTTCAGCCAGGGGAGATGCGGCGACGCCACGGGACGTGGGCACTGAACGGTTCACGCCCTCCGTGTGCGGTGTCTCACATCCTGAGACGTGAGTGTGGTGCCATGTGACCCCTCGCAATCCGTCCCGGCTCCATCTTCCATGGCCTACGAACTCGCCAAGCGCACCGCCGATGCCGAGCAGAAGCTCGCCACGCGCGACGGCCTGCCCGCCCGCGACGGCGCCCTGCTCAGCGCGCGCCTGCAGCGCCGCTACCAGGACCGCATCACCGGCAGCTTTGCCATTCCCCGCCGCGAAGGCCGCTATGCGCCCATTCCCGATTCAGTTCCGCCTGCCCTGGCCGCTGCGCTGAAGGCGCGTGGCATCGAACAGCTCTACAGCCACCAGGCCGAAGCCTGGGAGGCCAGCCAGCGCGGCGAGCACGTGGCCATCGTCACCCCCACCGCCAGCGGCAAGTCGCTGTGCTACACCCTGCCGGTGGTCAGCGCGGCAATGCAGGACAAGGCCAAGGCGCTGTACCTGTTCCCGACCAAGGCACTGGCCCAGGACCAGGTGGCCGAGCTGCTGGAACTCAACCGCGCCGGCGATCTGGGCGTAAAGGCCTTCACCTTCGATGGCGACACGCCCGGCGATGCACGACAGGCCATCCGCCTGCATGGCGACATCGTGGTGTCCAACCCGGACATGCTGCACCAGGCCATCCTGCCGCATCACACCAAGTGGGCGCAGTTCTTCGAGAACCTGCGCTACATCGTCATCGACGAGGTACACACCTACCGCGGCGTGTTCGGCAGCCACGTCACCAACGTGCTGCGCCGGCTCAAGCGCATCTGCGCGTTCTACGGCGTGCAACCGCAGTTCATCCTGTGCTCGGCCACCATCGGCAACCCACAGGCGCATGCCGAGGCGCTGATCGAGGCCCCGGTGACTGCCATCACTGAATCCGGTGCGCCCAGCGGGCCGAAACAGGTGCTGTTGTGGAACCCGCCGGTGATCAATCCGGACCTGGGCCTGCGCGCCTCGGCGCGCTCACAGAGCAACCGCATCGCGCGCATCGCGATCAAGTCCGGGCTGAAGACCCTGGTGTTCGCGCAGACACGTTTGATGGTGGAAGTGCTGACCAAGTACCTGAAGGACATCTTCGACCACGACCCGCGCAAACCGCCGCGCATCCGCGCCTACCGCGGTGGCTACCTGCCCACCGAGCGGCGCGAGACCGAGCGCGCGATGCGTGCCGGCAACATCGACGGCATCGTCAGCACGTCGGCGCTGGAACTGGGCGTGGATATCGGCAGCCTGGACGTGGTCATCCTCAACGGCTACCCCGGCAGCGTGGCCGCCACCTGGCAGCGCTTCGGCCGCGCCGGCCGCCGCCAGCAACCCGCACTGGGAGTGATGGTGGCCAGCTCGCAGCCGCTGGACCAGTACGTGGTTCGCCACCCGGACTTCTTCGCCGAGGCCTCGCCCGAGCACGCGCGCATCGCGCCGGACCAGCCGCTGATCCTGTTCGACCATATCCGCTGCGCGGCCTTCGAGCTGCCGTTCCGGGTCGGCGATGGCTTCGGCCCGATCGATCCGGAGGTGTTCCTGGAAGCGCTGGCAGAGACAGAAGTGATCCACCGCGAAGGCGAGCGCTGGGAATGGATCGCCGACAGCTATCCGGCCAACGCGGTCAGCCTGCGTGCGGTGGCCGACGGCAACTTCGTGGTGGTCGACCGCAGCGATGGCCGCCAGCAGATCATCGCCGAGGTCGATTATTCCGCCGCCGCGCTCACCCTGTACGAGGGCGCCATCCACATGGTGCAGTCCACCCCGTACCAGGTGGAGACGCTGGACTGGGAGGGGCGCAAGGCCTACGTCACCCGCACCCACGTGGACTACTACACCGACAGCATCGACTTCACCAAGCTCAAGGTGCTGGACCGTTTCGATGGCGGCGTGGCCGGCCGTGGCGATTCGCATCATGGCGAAGTGCACGTGGTGCGCCGCGTGGCCGGCTACAAGAAGATCCGGTATTACACCCACGAGAACATCGGCTACGGACCGGTGAACCTGCCCGACCAGGAACTGCACACCACTGCGGTGTGGTGGCAGCTGCCGCAGGCGCTGCTGCTGCGCGCGTTCGCCAGCAAGCAGGATGCGCTGGATGGCTTCCTCGGCGCCGCGTATGCACTGCACATCGTCGCCACCGTGGCGGTGATGGCCGATGCGCGCGACCTGCAGAAGTCGGTGGGCAACGGCGATGGTTCCTGGTTCGCGATCGCCGACCAGAGCGGCCGCGGCCAGCTGCGCGGCAGCGAGGGCGATCCCGGTGGGGTGGAGCTGCTGCAGGAGTTCGTGCCCACCGTTTACCTGTACGACAACTTCCCCGGCGGCGTCGGCCTCAGCGAACCGCTGTGGCAGCGCCAGGCCGAACTGGTGCAGCGCGCGCGCGAACTGGTGCAGCGCTGCGACTGCAGGGCCGGCTGCCCGGCCTGCGTGGGCCCGGTGCTGGCCGCGCAGGAAGACGATGAGACTTCGCCGCGCGCGCTGGCGCTGCGCGTGCTCGACCTGTTCGATGCCGACGCCTGCCAGCACGTGCCCGACGTGGTGGTGACCACGCGCGACCCGATGGAGCTGCTGGCACCGTGAGCCTGAGCCTGGACAAGCTGCGCCTGCTGCGCAGGCAGGCCGGCGACACGAAGGCGAGCACACCGGCCGCGCCGGACGTGCCCCCTGCGCCACCGGCACCCGTGGCCGCGAACGATGCGCGGCAACCACCGGCCGAACGTTCGGTGTTCGCCTGGGTCGAACAGGAGATCCGCCACAAGCCGACCGGCGCTGCGGTCTCCACACCGGCACCCGCACCGCTGCGTCGGCCGGAAGTGGGCGGTCTGCATCGCCTGCTCGGCCTGCGTTCGCGCGGTGGAGCCGCGCCGGCACGCGCCAGTGCACAGGATCGTCAGTTGCCCGGCGAGGAGATCGCGCCGGGCCTGTTCCTGATCGAATCGCTGCAGCCGCAACCAATCCCGACCGCCCCGCTGTCATTGGCCTTCGCCAAGCGCGAGGACCAGCATGTAGCTGCGCGCGACCTGCTGTTCTTCGATACCGAGACCACCGGCTTGGCCGGTGGCACCGGTACGCGTGCCTTCATGATCGGCGCGGCCGACTGGCACGTGTGCCCGCAACGTGGCGAAGGCCTGCGCATCCGCCAGCTGCTGATGTCCACCATGGCTGCGGAAGAAGCGATGCTGGCCACCTTCGCCAGTTGGCTGCAGCCCTCCACCGTGTTCTGCAGCTACAACGGCCGCAGCTACGATGCGCCGCTGCTGAAGGCGCGCTACCGGCTGGCGCGCCAACGCGATCCGATCACCGCGCTGGACCATGTGGACCTGCTCTACCCCACCCGTCGCCGCTATCGCGGCACCTGGGAGAACTGCAGGCTGTCCACCATCGAGCGCCAGCTGCTGCGCGTGGTGCGCGAGGACGACCTGCCCGGCTCGGAAGCGCCGGGCGCATGGCTGCGCTTCCTGCGCGGCGGCGACGCGGTGAACCTGCGCCGGGTGGCCGACCACAACCATCAGGACGTGGTGACCCTGGCCCTGCTGCTGCAACGGCTGGTGCACGAGGAGCAGCGCGAGCGCGAGACGCTGGCGCTGGTCGGTCAATAGGCCTTGACGCGGCCTGACGGTGGCAGCGGTGACACTGCCGCCACCATCCACGCCTGGAGCCCGACGATGCGCCTCAATCCCCTGGTCCTGCTCGCCATCCTGCCCTTGGCCGCCTGCAGTCATGCCGGCAGCAGCACCTCCCACGATCCCGCGCCAGCGCCCGTGGCCGATGCCGCGCACGAATGCAAACCGGAGGCGCTGGACGCCTTCACCGGCAGGACCGCCGACGAAGCCACGATCAAGAAACTGGTGGCTGACAGCGGTGCGCGCAATGCACGGGTGGTCAAGCCGGGCATGGCGGTGACCATGGACTTCCGCCAGGACCGCGTGACCGTGCAGGTGGATGCGCAGAACCGCATCGAGCGCGCCAGCTGCGGTTGATGTTCCCAGGGTAGTGCCGGCGCTGGCCGGCCCCCCCCATTGCCGGCCAGCGGCCGGCACTACCGATCAGAGTCGCTCGGCCTTGCCACTGGCCAGTGCGCGCGCGATCACCTGCTGCGCCTGCTGCGATGCCTGCGCATGCACGCGTGCCTGGCGCTCGCCCAACGCGGCCTGTTGGCTGCCCAGCGTCGTTTGGCGGCTGGCCAGTTCAGACTGCTGGCTGGCCAGGCGCTGCATGGCGCGGGTGCGGCTGGCACGCGCGGTTTCGTTGTCCACTTCCTGCATCGCACGACGCGCCTCGGCGGCAGCCTCACGTGCGGCCTCACGTGCAACCGCCGCGTCGTTGGTCGCGCCCCGCGCCGCCTTCGCCGCTTCGGCCGCCGCTTCGCGGTTGATGTCATGCGCGGCCATCGCACTGCGCGCGGCCTCCGCTGCGGCCAGTGCCAGGCGGCGCGCCTCTTCACCCTGCAGACGCCCCATCTCACCCATCTGCTTGCCCAGGTCGCCCTGCTGGCGGCCCAGCGCACTCTGCTGGCGGCCCAGTTCGCTCTGCTGGCGACCAAGGTCCGCCGCACCGGCATAGGCGCGCTGCAGCGACTGGATCAACATCGGGTCGCGCACCACATAGCGCTTGTCGCCCTGGCGGAACCACAGCGCCGGGCCCTTGCCGAGCTGCCTGCGGGCCACCATCACGTCGTCCATGCCGCCGTTGGCGAAGGTCGAATCACCATCGACCAGCACGAAGGCCTCCCGGGGCGACTTGCCCAGATCGAGGCGACCGTAGGTCGTGATGGAGGAGGTGGTGGTCGTGCCGTCATGGTCCTCATCCATGCCAGCGGCATCGTCGACATCGGCCACATCGGCCACATCGGCATCGTCGGGACCGGAGGGTTCTTCCATATCGGCCGGTTCTGCGGGCGGTGCGGGAGCCACCGGCTCGGCCGGAACGCGCGCGGCCGAGGCTGGTGCGGGCGGGGCTTCCGGAGCCTTCGGCGGGGGCGGCACCACGGCCGTCGGGGCGGCCGGAGGTGCGGGCGGGGCCGGCGGCACCGGCGCTGCGACCAGCCGCATCGGCGCCACGCCCACCACCACCACCACAGCGGTCAGCGCCACCGCCAGCAGACGCGGGCAGGACCGGTGCGACTGCAGCGAAAGCAGGCGACGCTTGAGGCTGGTGGTGCTCGGTGCGGCGCTGGCCACGCCCAGATGCGGCTGCGGGGCCACGCCCAGCTGCAGCAACAGGCGGCCATAGGCCTGGCGGCTGGCGCCATGTTGGCCGACCACCGCCGCATCCACGGCTTCCTCGCGGGCCTGCGCGTATTCGCGCACCGACAGGCGCAGCAGCGGGTGGAAGAAGAACAGGTGCTGGGCCAGCGCGGGCAGCAGGCCCCATTGCAGGTCACGGCGCTGCAGGTGCTGCAGTTCGTGGGTCAGTGCCAGGTCCAGCGCATCGCCCTGCAGGACGTTGTCGCCGGCCGGCAGCAGCAGCACCGGGCGGAACGGCCCGACCAGCTGCGGTGCGTCCACCTGCATGCTCATCCACAGTCGCGGCGCACGGCGCACGCCGTGGGCATCGGAGGCCAGCTGCAGGGCCTGCACCAGCGCCTCGTCCTCGCAGGGATACGCCGCAGCCAGCAGTGCGCGGCAGCGGCGCCACTCACCGAAGGTGCGCAGCGCCATCATCAGCACGCCGGACAGCCACAGCGCGGCCAGTGCGACCGCCCACCACGCAACTGCCGGTACTTCGGCCGCGGGCAGCGGCATCGCGGCCAGCAGCTGCGCCGAGGCCTCCGGGGCCAGCGGGTAGACGATGTCAGCGGCCACGTCGGTCGCGGTCATCGCCACCGCCTGCGGCGCCGGCAGCCAGGCCAACTGCAACGGCTGGCTCCAGAACAGGCCGAGCACGGCCTGCAGCGAGACCAGCCACCACAGGCGGCAGCGGGTCGCCGCCGACAGCGACGGCAGCGCGCGGCACAGGCCGTACACCAGCGCCACCAGCAGCACGGTCTGCAGGCTGGTCCAGCCCAACCGTTCCAGCATCGGAATCAGCATCGTGGTGTCCATGGCTCAGCCCTCGTGGCGACGCGATTGGAGTTGGGCGACCAGCGCTTCCAGCTCGGCCAGTTCGTTGTCGCTGACCTGCTGGCGCTGCGACAGGTAGGCCACGAACGGCGACACCGAGCCCTGCAGGGTGTTGTCGACGAACTGGGCCACGGCACCCTGCAGCACGCTCTGCGGGCCACGGGTGGCCTGGTAGCGGTAGACGCCGTCCTGCTGCCGGCGCTGAAGATACCCCTTCGCCCGCAGCCGCTCCATCATCGTCAGCACGGTGGAACGGGCCAGGCCGCGGGCCTCGCCGTAGCCACTGGCGACCTCGCCGACCGTGGCCGGCGCATGTTCATCGATGTACTGCAGCAGGGCCAGTTCCTGATCCCCGATGGTCTTGCCACGCATGACACCACTCCCTTGACTACACGTGTCGTCACTGTCAGCTTGACGACAGCTGTAGTCAACCCCCCGGAAGTCATGGGCCGACGAACGGTAGGCACCACCGAGCGCTTAAACCTTTGACCCGCCCGCTGCATCCGATCCGCAACGCCCCGCTGGAATTCCGCATGTCCCGCCCAATGCTCCGAGTCCTGCTCATGCTCATCAGTGCACTGCCCTTCGCCGCTGTCTCTGCCAGCCAGGACCAGGCCAACGACCAGACCCGCCGCCTGATCCGCCAGATCATGCTGGAGCAGCGCATCCCGGGATTGCAGATCGCGGTGGTCAAGGACGGGCAGACGGTGTTGTCCGAGGCCTACGGGCTGGCCAACGTGGAGAACGGTGTGCTTGCCTCGCGCGACACCCGTTTCCCGCTCAATTCGGCCACCAAGGCGTTCACCGGCGTGGCCACCGCGCAGCTGGCCCAGCAGGGGCAGCTGGATCTGGACGCACCGGCCTCGCGCTACCTGGATGACCTTCCGCCAGCGTGGAGAGACGTACGCATACACCAGCTGCTGGCGCATACCTCCGGCCTTCCCGACATCCTTGATGCGAAGGGACTGCTGGGCGGTGGCTCAGAAGCGCAGGCGTGGGCGGCCGTCACTGCGCAGCCGCTCGAAGCCGAACCCGGGCAGCGCTTCGCCTACAACCAGACCAACTACGTACTGCTGGCACGAATCATCGCGAAGCAATCCGGCATGCCCTACGAACGTTTCCTCGCCACCGGCCAGTTCAGCAGCGCGCGCATGGCCCGCACCACCTTCGGCGACAGCTACGACCTGATTCCCGATGCGGCGACGATGTACAGCCTGGCCCCGCGTGCCACCGACGCTGCGGATGCACCGTCCCGCCTGTCGCACTGGTTCTACGACATACCGCCTTCGCTGTGGGCCGGTGGCGGCATCCTCACCACCGCCGACGACACCGCGCGCTGGCTGGTCGCGCTGACCGAAGGCCGCCTGCTGCCGGAGACCGCCCTGCGGCGGATGTGGAGCGCGGAGCGCCTGGCGGATGGCCGTGCCGGCCCGTGGGCGGGGGGCTGGCCGGTACTGCGCGCATCGCCCGACCTTCAGGTGGCCGGTATCGGCGGTGCGCGCTCGGCGTTCGTGGTCTATCCCGAGCGCGGCGTGGCGGTGGTGGTGCTGACCAATCTTGTCGGTGCCAATCCGCAGCAGTTCATTCCACGCATTGCCGATTTCTATGCGCGCGATGCCTCAACGCCCAGTCACGAACGGGTCGCCCCTGCACGGCAGTAACGGGCTGTCATCGCAGGGCCATAGCCCGGCCGGCACGGTCCTGGCCACTTCGAAGTGATCCTGGTTCCAGCGCAGGAAACCGCCGTGGATGGCATTGCCATGGTCGAAGCTGCGCGCAGCGTCGGCCAATGGCTGCTCGGGGTCGGCTTCGGCCACCCAGCGCACCACCGGCACCTTGTCCAGCTGCCCGATGAAGGCGAACAGATCGCCCGCGCCCCTGTCCTGGTAAGCCGTCATCGTCGCCGTATCAGGCAGCTCGGCCTGCGCCAGCAACGACGCGGTGACATCCTGCAGCGGTGCGGCTCCCTGTGCGATGTAGGCGCGCATGCCCGTGGTGGTTGCTGGGCAGTCCTGCAGCTGCACGAGATACCCGGTGGTACCGCCATTGCTGGAGAACGAGCGCATCCAGTAGCGGAAACGCGGTCCGCTGCGATCGGTGACCATGAAATCCTGCTGGCCACCCTGCGCGGGAATGGAAAGCACCTGCGCATTGCCGGCACTCTCCACGTTGCACTTCAACTGCGCCAGCACCCGCCTGGCCGGTTCGGGCAGCGCAGCGTAGCGGCCGCCGGAATGGGCGCTGCCGGAAGCTTCCGGCAATGCAGGCAATCCGCGTTCAGTGGGTCCTGCCTGCGCAGGCAAGGTCTCCGGTTTCGCCTCAGGCTTCGCAGCAGGTGCGACCGGCACGGTGTGCTCCCCGGCGGGTGCGCATGCGCTGCACGCCAGCAGCAACACCCACGGCAAACCGGACATCAAGGGTAGACGGACCATCCTTCAACGTCCTCCCATCGCGGGTGCTTCGTGCTGCTGTGCCGGCGCGGGCACGGGTGCACCCTGTTCGCGCGCTTGCTGCTGCAGCTGGCGCAGGCTGGTTTCCACCGCAGTCTCGCGCACCTCGGCTGCGTTGACGCCTGCGCGCACGGCCGCCGGATCGCCCGGATTGCCCTGCACCAGGAACAGTGTCTCACCCGCAGCGCGGCCGCCACTGGGATTGCTGGCCACGATCTGGTCGACCCGGGTGATGCCTGCGGCCTTCGCTTCGCGCAGCAAGACCAGACTGTAGTCATCGGCATGCTCGGCGTAGCGCCCGCCCAAGGCCTGCAGGTGCGTGCTGATCTGCTGCTGCAGGGCATGGTCGCGATGCTGCGGCTGCCGGGGATCGTCATTGGCCGCGAGCGGCGTGTCCTGTCCCAGCCCGCGCGCCTGGCCCGGCGCAACCGAGGTCAGCACATACTGCCAGCGGTTCTGCCCGGGGGTGCCGCGTACCGTCGCCACGAAGTCGTCGTACTCACCGCCGCCGATGGTCTGGCAGCCCGCCGAATCGGTATTGGACCGGCTGCCACGATGGATCTTGAAGGTGTCGTTGAGGTGCTGCACGCCCTGGGTATCGCGCGCATCGAACCAGCCATCGCCATTGCTGTCGCGCTCCACCCGTCCAGCGCCGGCGGTGATCGCCGCCTGCGAAGGGCGCAACGCGAACTCATCGGGATGGCCGTTGCGCGGATGCGTGGTCGCGCGCATCTCGGTGGTGCCTTCGCCCAACCGTCCAAGATCCTTGACCCGGTCGCCATTGACGTCCTCGCCCTCGGTCTTGGTACGCGGCGCCACGTTGCCGAAGCCAGGGCTGCGTGGCGTGGTCTTGGCGTGTCCGTCGTACTGGGCGGTCGGTTCTGTCGTGGCCTGGTTGAACTCGCGCACATGGCCGTGGCCCTGCGCATCCTTCCACAGCACCACGATGCGGTCGTCGTAGACACCACGTCCTCGCGCCTCGGTGGTGCGGTTCTCGTCGCGCAGCCCCAGCACCACGCGATCCTGCGTGGCCATCGCATCGTTCGCCGCGGCGTTGCCGCGCTGGGCCACGATACTGCCATACACGTCGTACTGCTGGGCCTGGCTCAGGCCCGCAGTCTCCGCGGCGTCGGGCATGCGCGGTGGGCGCGTCGCGTCGCTCAGGCGATCCAGCATCGGCTTGACCGTGGCCGCGTCGGTGGCGGATACGCCACCGCTCCGTCGCAGCGCCTCAAGCTCGGTGGCGCCCCGCGCCGCGATGTAGCGATCCAGCGATTCCTGCACCACCGCACGCTGGCCGTTGTGCAGGGCCTCCAGGCGGGCGGCCGCGCCACGGGCATCGTTCTGCCGCAACAGGGCGACGACTTCATCGGCCGCTGCGCTGATATCCATCTCCGGCATGATCTTTCCCTGAACGTGATCGGTATGGGAGTCCAGCCTACCCCACCGCACCGGCGCAGCCGTTGACACACGCCACACACCTGCGCGAAGCCCCGTTCAGCAGACGCCACGCCGTAGTGCTGTTCACCCGCGTGGCCCGCCCATCACCGGCAGGATCACCCCGCTGATGTAACTGGCACAGGCCGGCGAGGCCAGGAACACGTAGGCCGGCGACAGTTCCTCGGGCTGTGCAGGCCGGCCCATGTCGCTGTCCTTGCCAAATTCCGCCACGTCCTGCGCCGGCTTGTCGGCCGGGTTGAGCGGCGTCCATACCGGCCCCGGCGCCACGCAGTTGACCCGGATGCCGCGCGGCAGCAGCTGGCTGGCCAGCGATTTGGTGAACGCGTGGATCGCACCCTTGGTCGCCGAGTAATCGATCAGCGCCTTGCTGCCGAAGATTCCCGTTTCCGAACCGGTGTTGATGATGCTGGCGCCCTCGCCCAGATGCGGCAGCACCGCGCGCGCCATCTGGATGTACCCGCCGATGTTGGTCTGCAGGGTCTCCTGCAGGTGCGCGTCTTCCAGGTCTTCCAGCCGCTCGCAGTGCAGCTGGAACGCGGCGTTGTTGACCAGGATATCGATGCCGCCGAACGCCTTGGCCACCTGCTTCACCGCTTTGTCGCAGAAGCGCGGATCGCGCACGTCACCGGCGATCACCACGCAGCGACCGCCTTCGCGCTCCACGTGCTGGCGGGTGATGTCCGCGTCCTCGGCCTCGTCCAGGTGCAGCACGGCCACGTCGGCACCTTCGCGTGCGAACAGCACCGCCACCGCGCGGCCGATGCCGGAATCGCCACCGGTGACGATCGCACGCATGCCCTGCAGTTTGCCGCTGCCGGTGTAGTCGGGTGCAAGGAAACGCGGCGCCAGCTCCAGTTCGTGTTCGTGCCCGGGCTTGGCCAGCTGCTGCGCCGGCATCGCCTCCGGCTGGCGTCGTGCTCCGGCCTGGGTCGCGGTCTTCTTTGTTGCCTTCTTGGTTGCCTTCTTGGCCGCGCGGGCGTCCTTGGCCTTCTCCTGGTCCTGCAGGCGCCGCTGCCGTGCCGCAACGCGGGCGGCGCGGGGATCGCTGGCGGCGGCCTTGCGGGTTGCAGTCTTCACCACGCGCGGGCGATCGGGGTCGGCGATGGTCCTGGTTGCAGTGCTGCCTTTGCGCACCTTGGGTGAGGCTTTGCGGCGGGCGGGGGTTTTCCTGGTGGTGGCCATGCAGGTCTCCTCGGGGGGAATGGGATTGCCGGCCAGCGGCCGGCACTACCGGGCGCATGCGCCGCAGTACCGGGGGCGGCATCCGCCGCTCCTGCAGTGTCTCCACCCCTGCTGTTGGCGGCAGTGAGCGCGCCGTGTCCATGATGTGCACGGCATTCATTCCGCCACCACGTGCGCCGTCGCACCCTGCACGCAATCACACAAGGAACGCCTCCATGAAACACGCCATCGCCACCGCCGCCGTCTGCTTTGCCCTCGCCGCCTGCAGCAGCACACCGGTGGCCCAGGTACAGCCGATCGACGGTGTGATTTCCGGCCAGTGCCACAGCGACAGGGTGCGCGGCGCACTTGGCCTGGCCGCGTCGGACGCCACCGTCGCACGCGCACGGGTGGACAGCGACAGCCTGCACGTACGGGTACTGCGCCACGACGGCCCGCGGGTGCCGCCGGCCAGCGAAGGCGGCGACCGCCTGACCATCGAAAAGGGACGCACCAACAACATCACCGCGATCTACTGCGGCTGAGCCGGCGCGCCCTGCGCAGCACGCGCAGGGTCGCCTGTTCCCACTGGCGCGGCCCACGCAGGCCGGCCAGCGTGGCCAGTTCGCCGCGCTCCCAGCCGGCGAACACGCAGGGGTCGATATAGGCCTTGCGGCACACCGCCGGGGTATTGCCCAACAGCGACGCCACTTCGCACACCACCGCGCGCTGCGCCTGCGCCAGCGCGCGCTGGCTGGCCGGTTCCGGCAGTTCGGTGGCGGCAAACGCCTGCACCGCCGCAACCGTCCCGCCCCAGGTGCGGAAATCCTTGGCAGTGAAGTCCTCGCCCATCACCTCGCGCAGGTAGTCGTTCACCGCGCCGGAGTCGACCGGCTGCAGCGCACCGTCGTCATCGCGGTACTGGAACAACGCCTGCCCCGGCAGCTGCTGCAGGCGCCGCACCAGCAGCCCCAGCCTGCGGTCGCCCACGGTGACCTCCTGCAGCTGCCCGGACTTGCCACGGAAGCGCATGCGCACGCGGCCACCGCGCAGCAGCTCCAGATGCCGGTTTCGCAGTGTGGTCAGTCCAAACGAACGGTTCTGCTGCGCATAGGTCTCATTGCCGACCCGCACCAGCGTGTCCGCCAACAGCGCGACCACCATGGCCAGCACCTTCTCCTTCGGGAAACCGGGGCGCTTGAGATCCCGCGACAGCCGCCGCCGCAGCGTAGGCAACGCCTCGCCAAAGGCGATGATGCGGTCGAACTTGCCGGCATCGCGCTCCCTGGCCCAATCGGGGTGGTAACGGTACTGCTTGCGACCGCGCGCATCACGACCGGTGGCCTGCAGGTGGCCGTTGGCATGGGCGCAGATCCACACCGCGGTGTAGGCCGGTGGGATCGCCAGTGCGCGGATGCGTTGCAGGGTGGTGGCGTCGCGTATCGCGTGGCCATCAGCATCGCGGTAGCTGAAGCCCTTGCCGGCGCGGCGCCGGCTGATGCCCGGCTGGGTGTCGTCGACATAGCGCAGGCCGGCCGCGCGCGCTGCCTGTCGTTCGGGGGTGGAGGGAGTTGGCATGCCGCCAGTGTCGCCGTCGCCATGCCGCGATCCTGTCGATAACACAAGACAAACACGTGAGGGCCGGTTCGCCGCTATGCTCGGGTCTTCACAACCCCTTCCGGAGTCATGATGTCGTTCCCGATTCGCGCCCGTTCGCTCTCCGCCCTGTTGCTGCCGGCCGTGCTGGCCCTGACCGCCTGCCAGGCACCGGCGCTGGATGAACAGGATTCGGCCACCGCCCACGCCCAGCAGGCCGCCGAAGCAGCCAAGGCGCCGGCCGACGACGCCGGCAAGGCCACCGAGGCTCCGCCGGTCGGCACCTGCGATGCCAGCCAGGTACAGAGCCTGGTCGGCCAGGCCTACACCGATGCCCTCGGCAAGCAGGCACAGGAAGATGCAGGTGCCAGCCAGGTGCGCGTGCTCAAGCCCAATGATGTGGCCACGATGGAGTTCCTCGGCGACCGCCTGAACATCGAAGTGGACGACAAGGGCGCCGTCAGCGGCGTGCGTTGCGGCTGAGTCCCGCCCCGCGCCGGCACTGGGTTGCCGGCGCGTTCCGTTGCACCTGCAACCGTGTATTGCGGCGTTGCAGCAACCTGTGATCTAGTCGAGGCATCCGGTGGCCTCACGATGCGCTCCAGGGAATGAGCGGGGACGAGTGTCGCCGCCAACCCTATACGCATCGAGGTAGAGATGGCCCCCCGCAACCGCCAAGGGCTTTACGACCCGCGCTCCGAGCGCGATGCCTGTGGATTTGGCATGGTCGCCCAGCTCGACGATCAACCATCGCGCCTGTTGGTTGATACCGCCATCGCCGCGCTTTCGCGCATGACCCACCGTGGCGGTGTCGCCGCCGATGGCCTGACCGGTGATGGCTGCGGCCTGCTGCTGCGCCGCCCCGATGCGTTCCTGAAACTGCTGGCCAGCGAAGCCGGCATCACCACCGCCGCGCGTTTCGCCGCCGGCCTGGTATTCCTGCCGCATGACGCCGACGCTGCGCAGGCCTGCCGCGCGCAGCTGCAGGCGCAGGTGGAAGCGGTGGGCTGCAAGGTCGCTGGCTGGCGCGAGGTACCGACCGACGACAGCGTCTGCGGCCAACTGGCGCGCGACACGCTGCCGCGCATCGAGCAGGTGTTCGTCGATGCCGGGGTTGGCCAGGATGATGCCGGCTTCGCACTGGCGCTGTTCCTGGCCCGTCGCCGCAGCGAACAGCAGCTGCGCGAACACGCCGACTTCTACGTCACCACCCTCACCCCGGATGCGATCAGCTACAAGGGCATGGTGCTGCCGGACAAGCTCAGCCGCTTCTTCCCGGACCTGCAGCGCCGCGAGCTGGCCTCCAGCGCGATCGTGTTCCACCAGCGCTTCTCGACCAACACGCTGCCGCGCTGGCCGCTCGCCCACCCGTTCCGCATGCTCGCCCACAACGGCGAGATCAACACCATCGAGGGCAATCGTCGCTGGGCGCAGGCGCGCAGCAAGGTGTGGAAGACGCCGCGCTTCGATATTGGTGAATTCGACCCGGTCATCTCCATGCACGGTTCGGATTCGCAGAGCCTGGACAACATGCTGGAGCTGATGGTCGCCGGTGGCATGGAGCTGATCCAGGCGCTGCGCATCCTGGTGCCGCCCGCCACCCAGTCGCTGGAGTTCAAGGACCCGGACCTGGCCGCGTTCTACGAGTTCCACGGCCTGAACAGCGAGCCGTGGGATGGCCCGGCCGGCATCGTCGCCTGCGACAGCCGCTATGCGGTGTGTACGCTGGACCGCAACGGCCTGCGCCCGGCGCGCTGGATGCTGACCGCCGACCGCCACTTCCTGGTCGCCTCCGAGGCCGGCGTCTGGGAAGTGCCGACCGAGCGCGTGGTGCGCAAGGGCAAGCTCGGCCCCGGCGAGATGATCGCGATCGACCTCAAGCGCGGCGACCTGCTCGACTCCGACGCGGTCGACCGCATCAACCGTGGCCGTGCGCCGTACAAGCAGTGGCTGCAGCAGGGCGTGACCTACCTGCAGACCGAACTGATCGACCCGTCGCTGGTGGAGGAACCCTTCGACGAAGGCACCCTGCGCAGCTACCACAAGCTCTACCAGCTCAGCAGCGAGGAAGTGGAGCAGGTGCTGCGTCCGCTGGCCGAGACCGAGCAGGAAGCCACTGGCTCGATGGGCGATGACACGCCGATGGCGGTGCTGAGCCAGCGCAGCCGCCCGCTGTACGACTATTTCCGCCAGGCCTTCGCGCAGGTCACCAACCCGCCGATCGATCCGCTGCGCGAAGACTGCGCGATGTCCCTGTCCACCCAGCTCGGCAAGGAGACCAACATCTTCCATGCTGGCCCGGAGACGGTGAACCACGTCATCCTCAATTCGCCGGTGCTGAGCCAGCGCAAGCTGCGCCAGCTGCTGAAGATGGAGCAGTACGTGCAGGCCAACCGCCTGCTCGATCTGTCCTACAGCGAAGACGAGGGCCTGCGCGCCGGCATCGAGCGCATCTGTGCCGAGGCCGAACAGGCCGCGCGCGATGGCATGGTGATGCTGCTGCTGTCCGACCGCTACCCGGTGGCCGGACGCCCGATGGTGCATGCCCTGCTCGCCACCAGCGCCATCCACCACCACCTGTCGCGGCTGGGCCTGCGCTGCGACGTCAACCTGATCGTCGAGACCGGCACTGCGCGCGATCCGCACCACATGGCCTGCCTGCTCGGCTTCGGTGCCACCGCAGTGTACCCGTACCTGGCCTATCAGACCCTGTTCGACCTCGGCCGTCGCGGCATCCTCAAGCTCAGCAAGGGCGGTGAGCAGTCGCAGATCGGCCGCCGCTACCGCAAGGGCGTCTACAAGGGCCTGTCGAAGATCATCTCGAAGATGGGCATCTGCACCGTGGCCAGCTACCGCGGCGCGCAGCTGTTCGAGATCATCGGCCTGGAACCGGAAGTGGTGGACCTGTGCTTCCCGGATACGGCCTCGCGCATCGGTGGCGCTGGCTTCGCGCGCCTGGATGCCGACGCACGCGAGCTGTGCGCGCAGGCCTGGGACGCGCAGCAGGACGTGGACGTAGGCGGCCTGCTGAAGTACGTGCACGGCGGCGAGTACCACATGTACAACCCGGACGTGGTCACCACCCTGCAGCGCGCGGCGCGCAGCGGTGACCCGCGTGCCTGGCAGCAGTACTGCGATGCCGTGCATGCACGGCCGCCGTCGGCGTTGCGCGACCTGCTGGAACTGGTGCCGGCGGCCACGCCGGTACCGCTGGACGAGGTGGCTCCGGCCAGTACCCTGTTCCCGCGCTTCGATACCGCGGCGATCAGCCTGGGCGCACTGTCGCCGGAAGCACATGAAGCATTGGCCATTGCCATGAACCGCCTCGGCGGCCGCAGCAATTCCGGCGAAGGCGGTGAGGATCCCGCCCGCTATGGCACCGCAAAGCGCAGCAAGATCAAGCAGGTCGCCTCGGGCCGCTTCGGCGTCACCGCTGAGTACCTGGTCAACGCCGAAGTGCTGCAGATCAAGGTCGCGCAGGGCGCCAAGCCCGGCGAGGGCGGCCAGCTGCCGGGCCACAAGGTGAACGAACTGATCGCGCGCCTGCGCTATGCCCGGCCTGGGATCGGCCTGATCTCGCCGCCGCCGCACCACGACATCTATTCGATCGAAGACCTGGCGCAGCTGATCTACGACCTCAAGCAGGTCAACCCGACCGCGCTGGTGTCGGTGAAGCTGGTCAGCCATGCCGGCGTGGGTACGATCGCCGCCGGCGTGGTCAAGGCCGGTGCCGACCTGATCACCATCTCCGGCCACGACGGCGGGACCGGTGCTTCGCCGGTCAGCTCGATCCGCTACGCCGGCGTGCCGTGGGAACTGGGCGTGGCCGAAGCGCACCAGGCGCTGCTGGCCAACGACCTGCGCGGGCGCACCCTGCTGCAGACCGATGGTGGCCTGAAGACCGGCCTGGACGTGGTCAAGGCCGCGCTGCTCGGCGCGGACAGCTTCGGCTTCGGCACCGCGCCGATGATCGTGCTGGGCTGCAAGTACCTGCGTATCTGCCACCTCAACAACTGCGCCACCGGCGTGGCCACCCAGGACGAGCGCCTGCGCGAGAACCACTTCACCGGCCAGCCCGAACGCGTGGAGAACTTCTTCCGCCTGCTGGCCGAGGAAGTGCGCGGCTGGCTGGCGTACCTGGGTGCACGTTCGCTGGAAGAGATCGTCGGCCGTACCGACCTGCTGCGGCAGATCGAGGCCGCGCCGCGTGACGGCGTGCGCGTGGACCTGTCGCGCCTGCTGGCCGATGCCCGCTACGAAGGCAGCCACTGCGCCGCCCAGCGCCTGTACGAATCGCCGGACGGCCTGGCCACGCAGATGGATGGCCTGCTGGCGCCGGCCATCGAACACAAGCGCGGTGGCGAGCATCGCTTCCTGATCCACAACACCGACCGCAGCATCGGCACGCGCCTGGCCGGTGCGGTGGCGCGCGCGCACGGCAACCAGGGCATGGCCGAGGCACCGCTGGAACTGCGCTTCCGTGGCAGCGCCGGGCAGAGCTTTGGTGCCTTCAATGTCGGTGGCCTGCACCTGGAAGTGGAGGGTGAAGCCAACGACTACGTCGGCAAGGGCATGGCCGGCGGCCGCCTGGTGGTGCGCCCGCCGCGTGGCGCGCGCTTTGAAGCGCGCAGCACCGCGATCATCGGCAACACCTGCCTGTACGGCGCCACCGGTGGCGAGCTGTTCGCCGCTGGCCGCGCCGGCGAGCGTTTCGCGGTACGCAATTCCGGCGCGCTGGCGGTGGTGGAAGGTGCCGGTGACCACTGCTGCGAGTACATGACCGATGGCGTGGTGCTGGTACTGGGCAAGGTCGGCCTGAACTTCGGTGCCGGCTTCACCGGTGGCCTGGCCTACGTGCTGGACGTCGACCGCGATTTCGTCGACCGCTACAACCACGAGCTGATCGACATCCATCGCGTCTCCGCCGAGGGCTTCGAGAACTACCGCCAGCACCTGCACCGCCTGATCGGCCGCCACCGCGAGCTGACCGGCAGCATCTGGGCGCAGCAGATCCTGGACGAGTTCCGCGATTACATCGGCAAGTTCTGGCTGGTCAAACCGAAGGCCGCCAGCATCGAGTCGCTGACCGAAACCCTGCGACGCGCCGCGTAACGGTAGTGCCGGCCGCTGCCGGCAACCCAGGACCACGTAGTGCCGGCCGCTGGCCGGCGACCGCAAAACACCACAGAGCCCGCCATGAGCCGCAAGCACGCCTTCCAGTTCCTCGACCTGCCCCGCACCATGCCGCAGCGCATTCCGGTGGAACTGCGCACGTCCGGCGACTGGGGTGAGTTGTACGGCAAGTTCGGTAAGGAAGATGCCCAGTACCAGGCCGGTCGCTGCCTGGACTGCGGCAACCCCTACTGCAGCTGGAAGTGCCCGGTGCACAACGCCATTCCACAGTGGCTGCAGCTGGTGCAGGAAAACCGCATCCACGAAGCGGCCACGCTGTGCCACAGCACCAACCCGCTGCCGGAAGTGTGCGGCCGGGTCTGCCCGCAGGACCGGCTGTGCGAGGGCAGCTGCACGCTGGAAGAGTTCGGTGCGGTCACCATCGGCGCGGTCGAGAAGTACATCGTTGATACCGCGCTGGCCACGGGCTGGCGCCCGGACCTGGGCGCGGTGCAGCCGACCGGCCGCAGCGTGGCTGTGATCGGCGCCGGCCCGGCCGGGCTGGCCTGTGCCGACCGTCTGGCGCGCGCCGGCATTGCCGCCGTGGTCTACGACCGCTATGAGCAGATCGGCGGCCTGCTGCAGTTCGGCATTCCCAGCTTCAAGCTGGACAAGGATGTGATCCACCGCCGCCGCGAAGTGCTCGAGGGCATGGGCGTGCAGTTCCGCCTCGGTGTGGAGATCGGCCGTGACCTCAGCGTGCAGCAGCTGCTGGACAGCCACGATGCGGTGTTCGTCGGTACCGGCGCCTACCGCTATACCGACGGTGGCCTCGACGGCCAGGACCTGAAGGGCGTGCTGCCGGCACTGCCGTTCCTGGTGCAGAACAGCCGCATCGTCGGCGGCGATGATCCGAAGGGCCGGCCGATTGCCGGCTGGGAAGACAGCATCGCCCTGCCCGACCTCAACGGCAAGCGCGTGGTGGTGCTGGGCGGCGGTGATACCGGCATGGACTGCGTGCGCAGCGCGGTGCGGCTGGGCGCGGCCAAGGTCACCTGTGCCTACCGCCGCGACGAAGCCAACATGCCCGGCAGCGCGCGCGAAGTGGCCAATGCGCGCGAGGAAGGCGTGCGCTTCCTGTTCAACCGCCAGCCGCTGTCGATCGAAGCCGGCGCCGACGATGAGGTGATCGGCGTGACCGTGGTCGAAACCCGGCTGGGTGAGCCCGATGCCAATGGCCGCCAGAATGCGGTGCCGATCGAAGGCAGCGAATCGCTGCTGGAGGCCGACGTGGTGATCATCGCCTTCGGCTTCTCGCCAACCGTGCCGGCGTGGCTGGCCGAGCACGGCGTGGAAGGCCGGTCCAACGGCCGCATCGTGGCTGGCGGCAAGGACCGCCTGCCATTCCAGACCGCGCACCCGCGCCTGTTCGCCGGCGGTGACGCAGTGCGTGGCGCCGACCTGGTGGTGACCGCCGTGGCCGAAGGCCGCGACGCCGCCGCCAGCATCATCCGCCTACTGGCGCATTGATTCCGGCGCCAGCAGCACGGCCAGCAAGCCCCGCAGTTCCTGCGCCGCCACCGGCTTGGCCAGGAAATGATCGATGCCCGCTTCGCGGCAGGCCTCGCGGGTGCGACCCAGCGCGCTGGCCGTGAGCGCGATGATCGGGACCTGCGCGCGAACCGCGCAGGCGTCGGCGCGGATGGCCCGTGCCAAGGCAAAGCCATCCATGTGCGGCATGTGGCAGTCGGTGATGACCAGGTCGAACGCCCGCGCCTGCCAGGCCTCGAAGGCCTGGCGACCATCGGTGCAGGCGTGCACCTGCAGACCCAGATCATGCAGGCGCTGCTCCAGCAGGTGCAGGTTGGTGGGGTGATCTTCAGCTACTAGCACCCGGGCCGACGACAGTGGCCGCGCCGCCTCTGCCGGAAGCGGCAATGCCTCGGCAGGCAACTCACAGGCGTCCAGATCCAGTTCCAGCCACACGGTGGTGCCCTTGCCTGGCGCGCTGCGCAGGCACAGTTCTGCTTCCATCGATGCAGCCAGTTCACGGCAGATCGCCAGGCCCAGGCCGCTGCCGCCGAAACGGCGCGTTGTCGATGCCTCGGCCTGGGTGTAGGCAGCGAACACCGCCTGTTGCCGTTCCGGGCTGATGCCCACCCCGCTGTCACTGACCTGCAGGCGAAGACGTTGGCCGCGATCGTGCTGCTGCAGCACCTGCACCTGCAGATCCACGCCGCCATGCTCGGTGAACTTGAGCGCGTTGCCGGCAAGGTTGAACAGGATCTGGCGCAGGCGCAGGCCGTCGGCCAGCGATCCGGCCTGCAATTCCGGATCAAGTTGGATACGCAGATGCAGGCCCCGGCTGGCCGCCACCGGCATCAGCAACTGCTGCACCGCGCGCACCAGTGCCGCCACGCTCGTGGGTCGCAGCTGCGGCGGCAGTGCCTGCAGCCGTTGGCTGTGCAGCACGTCGTCCAGGATCTGCCGCAGCATCTGGGCAGCATCACCCACGGTCACCAGCACCTGTTGCTGGCGATGATCCAGATCGCTGCCCTCCAACCGCTCGAGCATGCCCAGCAGGGTGCTCATCGGCGTGCGGATCTCGTGGCTCATGGTCGCCAGGAAGTGGGCCTTGGCCAGCGCTGCCTGCTCGGCCGCACGGCGCGCCTCGGCCAGCGCATGGGTGCGCGCCTGCACTCCGCTTACGTCGATCCAGTAGCCACTCCACTCGACGTCGCCGCTGTCCAGGGACAGCGGCCGTCCATGCGAGTGGACCCAGCGCCAGCCTTGTGGCGAGCGCGTGCGGAAGGTGACATCGATCGGGCCCCGCGCCAGGGCAGCGGCGTCGACGGTGTCCATCAGCCGCGAGCGATCGTCGGGATGAACCGCTGCCAGCAGGCGCTGATGATCGATCAGGGCGGTTTCCACGCTGATTCCGAACAACGCCTGCACGTCGCCTGCGATCTGGGGAAAGCTGTAGTGGCCGGTGGCAGAGCGACGCACCTGATAGACCACCGCTGGCAGGTTCGAGGTCACCTCCTGCAGGCGTTGCGCAGCCACGCGGCGACGCTCGCTCTCGCGATGCACGCGCCAGTAGCCGAAGGCGTACACCAGCATGAGCGCCAGCAGGGTCAGCGAGGCCGGCACCAGCCAGCGCAGGGGGGACGCAGAGGGCGGGTGTCGCGGCTGGTTCGGCAGCCAGGCCGTGCGGATCGCCTCGCGTTCGTTCGCGGTCAGCTGCGACACGGCCCGCTCGAACACCGGGATGACGTCGGCGCAGGCGGGCACGGTGGCCAGCACCGGCGCGTCGTCGATTCCGGCGGGCGCAGCGATTACCAGCGGCTCGCCCTGATAGTGGCGCAACGCGGCCTCGACCTCTCCAAGATTGGCGACCACGGCATCGACCAGGCCCGTGCCCAGCAGTGACAGGGCGTCGTCGATGGGGGCGGGGGGCAACAGCTGCACGCCAGACGCCTGTTCCGTCAGCGCCCCGACCAGCGACAGCGGGTCGGGACTGGCCACGGTGCCTCCGCGCAACGCCTCCAGGCCCAGCACCGGCGATGCATCCCGGCGCCGCACAATGACCTGTGGCAGCTGCACGTAGGGCGCACTGGCCACCCACCCCGTCGGCAACTGCGAGCGCGACCAGCCCAGCAGCGCCTGGACGTCGGGCGGCACCGTTCCCTCGGCGATGGCGGCGGTTGGCAATGGCTGCATCTGCAGTGGTCGCTGCGCGCCCAGCAGCTTCAGGTACTGCGCGCTGAGCCCGCGCGGCTGGCCCTGCTCGCTGGAGGACAACGGCGCGCGGTCGGCGGGCCAGGCAATGCGCAGCGGCGTCCTGCAATCCGCAGCGGCGGCCAGGGCAGGCAACAGCAGGCCGGCCACGACCGCGGTGGCGGCACGCAGGCCAGCGGCGTTCACGATGGGCATCCTCTTCTGGCGGGCGGAATGAACGGCCGCGCAGCGGTACCGCTGCCTCTTACGCTAGCGGCGCGTGGACGAAGCGCAATGAAGAAAGTTGTAAAAACACCAAGATAGGTGAATGGCGACATACACTGCCGCTTTCACCCGTATCTGCGGAGCATTCGATGCGCATCGGCCTGGCTGCCAACCGTCTCCATCACCACGACGCGCGCGCCGCCCTGTTCCGCTGGCTGCGCGTCAGCGAACCCGGCCTGCGCGAGCTGGGCGTGTCGCTGCACGCGGTCGGCCGCACCCATGACGCGATACAGCGTCAGGGCTTCCTGACCGGATACGCGGGCCTGCATCGCTACCCCTATGGTCGCGAGGGTGGCTTGATGAAGCTGGTGGCCGAGGTGGTTGGCATGGGGCCGGATCGGACACTGGATGGCGCGGTCTACCTGATCGATCCGGTCGATCCATCCTCGGTGTTTCCGGAAGCCACGGCGCTGAAGCGGCAGTGCGTGATCCACGGCAAGCCTTTCATTTCCACCGTGGCCACCGCGCGCGACTGGATCGAGGTGGAACGCATCCATGCCGGACTGGCTGCCGATGCTGGCGCCGACGACCTGCATGCGTTCGAAGGACAGACGCTGGCGCTGATCGCGCACGACGCGATGAAGCCGGCGATGCTGGCCTTCGCCGATGAGCACTTCGATGTGCTGGCGCGGTTCGGTGAGCGGGTGGCAACCGGAACCACCGGCCAGCGCTTGAACGAGCTGGCGTGGAGCCGTGGCTGGCCCAGCGATGCGCCCTGGGTGACGCGCTACCAGAGCGGCCCGATGGGCGGCGATGCGCAGATTGCCGACCGGGTACTGGAAGGGCGCTGCCAGCGCGCGATCTTCTTCGAGGATCCGCACGTAGCGCGCCAGCATGAGGCGGATATCCAGCTGCTGGAGCGCGCGGTGACGACGGTGACCGACCAGGCGGTGTGCATTACGGCGCCGCGGGTGGCGGCGCGCTGGGCGGCGGCGGCGGCGTTGCGGGCGAGGTGAGGATTTCGGCCAACGGCTGAGCCCCTCGTGGTGGGTCGTTCAAATCAGAAGCCGTGCTAGGCCGGGCGGGGTGGATTGCGCAGGGGTCGCTGCAAGTACGTCCTTGTAAGCTCGGTCGCCGCATCCATGCGGCTCACGCCCCTGCGCAACCCACCCCGCCCGGCCACGGACAGTTTCCTGTGTGCCCATCACGGAAGAAAGAAGGAAGAGCAGGAGCGGGTCGCGCGCTGCGCGCGCTTTTGTAGAGCCGAGCCATGCTCGGCTGCTGTTGATCGCGAGGGCTGGATATCTGCGCCACGCGCGTCAGCCGAGCATCGGCTCGGCTCTACAGCAGCTGGCGAAGCATCGCCTTCAGCCTGCGGCCTTCCAGCTGGAAGTAGTCGCGCTGCTCGCGCCACGCGGGGAAACGTTGTTCCACTTCGTGCCAGAACGCGGGCGAGTGGTTGGGCTGGATCAGGTGGCAGAGCTCGTGCACCAGCACGTACTCGAACGCCTCAGGCCGGCCCAGTACCAGCGCCAGGTCCAGTGCCATGCTGCCATCGGGGGCGAGCGAGCCCCATTGCGAGGACATCACCTTCAATCGCAGGCGGCTGGGTGCGCGCGGCAGCGTGGGCAGGTACTTCGGCAGCCAGCGGCCGACGTCGGCGCGGGTCTGTGCTTCGTAGAACTCGCGCAGCAGGCGGCGCAGGGTGGCGTCACCACCACGTGTCGGCCACTGCACGCAGGCACCATGCGCGTCGATCTCCAGGCGCGCGTAGCGGCCTTCCTGCCAGCGCAGCGGCAACAGTTCGCCGCGCAGCGGCAGCACGCCGTCTTCGCCGGGCTGCAGCGGTGCCGGCAGGCCCTGGCCCTGGTACTGGCGCAGCTGCAGTGCCAGCCAGTCGCGGTGCTGTTCCAGGAAACGTTCGCCCATCACCAGGCTTGCGCGCGGTGGCAGGGTCAGGCGCGCGCCGCGTTCGTCCACGCTCAGCTTGATGCGGCGCGCACGCGGATCGCGCACGCGCAGTACCTCGATCTCGGCATCCTCCAGGCGCAGGCGAACGGTGTCGCGCTGTACGGTGGCGGGCGGGGTCGGGCTGATCAGGCGGCGCAGCAGACGGCTCATGCGCCCAGCATAGCGCCGCTTCGGGCCGCCGGATGACCGGCGGCCGTCGGGCTGCCTGTTCAGTCAGCCTTGCTGAGCTTGAAGGCTTCTTCCAGCAACAGGAACAGACGGCGGATCTCGGCGCTCTGCAGGGCGAAGCGGGCGTCGAACTCGGCGCGGCGGCCGTCTTCGTCGGCATGCTCCAGCTGGTCCAGGGCACCGTCGAGGAACTTCAGCTTGCGCACGATCAGGTCGTCGCCGATGACGAAGGACAGGTTGTCCTCGAAGATCAGCGCCAGCTTGGTCACCTGCTTGCCGGCATCCAGGTGCTTGTCGATCTCGTCGCAGCGCAGTTCCTGGTGCTGGCACTTGACCACCGCGCCGCCTTCCACCGGGTCCTTCATCTCGCACTCTTCGCCCAGGCTCAGCCCGGTCGGCAGCGGCTCGCCGGCGATCCAGCCGGTCAGGATCGAACGCGGCGCGACTTCGGCGTTCAGCGGCATCGCCGGGAAGCTGCCGAGCAGGCCGCGGATGTCGGACATGAAGTACTCGCCGGTCTTGCGGCTGGAGGTATCCACCGCCACGTAACCGTGCTGCAGGTCGATGAAGGCGTCGTTGCGCGAGGACTTCACGAAGGCGCGCGGCAGCAGTTCATGCAGCAGGTCGTCCTTCATCCGCTTGCGTTCGCGGCCACCCGGGCGGCGGCCTTCCTTCTCCTCGATCTCCTCCAGCTTGCGCTCGAGCAGGTCGTTGACCACCGCCGCCGGCAGGATCTTGTCCTCGCCGCCCACGGTCAGCCACAGGTGTTCGGCGATGCGGTGGGAGAGCAGTTCCTTCTCCTCGCGGCCGAACGGCGAGATGAAGCCGCGCGAATTCATTTCCAGTGCGCCGACCGGCTTCAGCAGGGCGTGCGGCAGCAGCGTGTCGACTTCGGAAAAATCGGTGGTGGTCGGGAAACGGAAGAACGTCAGGTTGCGAAAGAACATGGAATTCCGGATGGCAAAGAGGAAGGGCGACCGACCTTAAACGGTGGGCGTCTCGGGATCTGCGTCGGCGTCGGCCGGGGAACCGGCCAGCCAGGCATGCGCGTCAGGCAGCGGCGCGTCGTCGCGACGGCCCAGCGCCATGAAGTCGAACAGGGTGGTGTCGGCCAGCTGCGAGGGCCGGACTTCGCCCATGGCGCGCGCGATCTGCTCGATGCGGCCCGGGTGGTCCTTCTCCCACTGCCTCAGCATCAGGCCGACCTGGCGGCGCTGCAGGTTCTCCTGGCTGCCGCACAGGTTGCAGGGAATGATCGGGAACTGGCGTGCCTGCGCGTAGTCAACGATGTCGCTCTCGCGCACGTAGGCCAGCGGCCGGATCACCACGTGCCTGCCGTCATCGCTGCGCAGCTTCGGCGGCATGCCCGACAGCTTGGCGTGGTGGAACAGGTTCATGAAGAACGTGGCCACCATGTCGTCGCGGTGGTGGCCCAGCGCGATCTTGGTGAAGCCGTGGGTCTCGGCGTAGTTGTACAGCGCACCACGACGCAGGCGCGAGCACAGCGAACACATGGTCTTGCCTTCCGGGATGACCCGGCTGACCACCGAATAGGTGTCCTGCTCGATGATGTGGTACGGCACGCCCAGGCCTGCCAGGTATTCCGGCAGCACGTGCTCGGGGAAGTCCGGCTGCTTCTGGTCCAGGTTCACTGCCACCAGCTCGAACGGCACCGGCGCCTTCTTCTGCAGCTGCAGCAGCACGTCCAGCAGGGTGTAGCTGTCCTTGCCGCCGGACAGGCAGACCATCACCTTGTCGCCGGCCTCGATCATGCCGAAGTCGGCAATCGCCTCGCCGACCTGGCGGCGCAGGCGCTTGGCCAGCTTGTGCTGCTCGCGCTCGGCCACGCGCGGATCGCGGGCGGCGCGCGGCTGGGGATCGGGGAGGGAAATCACGGCACTCATGGGCTCCATTCTAACGGCTCGGAGCGGCCACGGCCGGGGGTCGGGATTCCCCTCTCCCGGCGGTCATCATCGCTGTGTATCCTCGAAGCCGTGGATACCTACGACCCCGCCGAGATTGTCGAACGCCTCGCCGCCCTGCGCGCCGAGCACCGCCTGCTGGATGAACAGATCACCCGCATGGCCGCCAACGGCGAGGACGAGCTGGAATCCAAGCGCCTGAAGCGGCGCAAGCTGCAGTTGAAGGACTGCATTGCCAGGCTGGAAAGCCTGC
Organism: Stenotrophomonas sp. YJH_SMC_119; assembly: GCF_059368315.1. NCBI lineage: Bacteria > Pseudomonadati > Pseudomonadota > Gammaproteobacteria > Lysobacterales > Lysobacteraceae > Stenotrophomonas > Stenotrophomonas sp. YJH_SMC_119. The sequence goes on from NZ_JCAFRP010000009.1 coordinate 137,154, forward strand.
AGATTCCCGACGAACCGGCCTAAGGACCGTCCTGGTGGGTGCCAACCCTGGTTGGCACGGCTGGGAGGTGTGGACCAAGGTCCACACCCACCGCATGGCCCGGCGCTGCCTTCAATCCTGCGGCGCCGGCTCGTCCGGGCGTGCCGCTTCCGGGCTGACCCGTTCGATGGTGTGGCGCAGTTCGCGGCCAAGGATGAACTTGGCGTCCTTGGCCCAGGCATCCAGGCGCTCGTCGAACAGCAGCTTGCTGTTCTCGTCCGGCCACACCAGGCGCAGTTCGCGCAGCTTCTGGATGAAGCCGCGGAACAGGGTGCGGTCGAAGAACTCCGGCGCGGCCGGTGCATAGAGCAGGCTCAGACGCTGCGCCGCCTGCTGGCACAGGCTTTCCAGCTCGGCCGCGCCCAGCACGCCCGGGCCGTTCTTCACCAGCACCGAAATGGCGATGTAGTAGCGCTCGAACGCCTGCTGCAGCGAGTGGCCGATCGCACGCAGGCGGAACACCTCGTCGGTCTGCCCGGTGTTGCGCGCCAGGATGCCGCCGTCGTCGTCATTGACGTTCTGCAGCAGGCCCTCACGCACGAACACGTTGATGGTCTGGTCGATGCGCTGTGCGAATTCGTCCTCGCTCCACGGCAGGAACAGCTCGGCCTGCAGGAACGGGTACACCGTGCGGCCCAGCTGGACCAGGCCGGTACGGCTCATGCGGCGGTTGTTCTGGAAGCAGCAGGCCACCCACGACGAGGCGGTGAACAGGTGCAGCACGTTGTTGCGGAAGTAGCTCAGCAGCACCGCGGTATCGCCGCTGACGCTGAGCACGTCGCCCAGCGGGTGCTTGATGCGGGTGAGGACGTTGATTTCCTCGGCGTGGGCGATGATCCGCTCCGGCGAGTGCGGGGTCACCGTCACCCGGTCCGAATACGGCATCTCGACCAGCAGCGTCTTGCACAGCTCGATCTGCGCGATCAGGTCGGCCTCGCCCATCGCGTGCTTCGGCGTGGACAGCAGGGCCAGCGCCAGCAGGTTGATCGGATTGACGTCAGCTGCGCCGTTGATGCGCACCTGGATGCGTTCGGCCAGCGTGTCCACCGTGGTCGACAGCCAGGCTGGCTTCTCGTCCTCGGACACCGCCTCGCCCTTCCACTCCGGCGCCTTCTCGGCCAGTACGTCGTTCAGTGCGATCGGTTCGCCGAAGTTCACCACCACCTGGCCGTAGTTCTGCTTGAGCACCTTCGGGATGCCCCACAGCAGCGACCAGATCGATTCCTTTTCCTTCGGCCGGCCGGACAGTTCGTCCAGGTAGCTGCCGCCTTCCATCAGCTTCTCGTAGCCGATGTAGATGGGCTGGAACAGCACCGGCTTGCGCGGCTGGCGCAGGAACGCACGCAGCGTCATCGAGATCATGCCGCCCTTGGGCTGCAGCAGTCGGCCGGTACGCGAGCGGCCGCCTTCGACGAAGTACTCCAGCGAGTAGCCGCCGGCCACCAGCTGCGCGACGTACTCACTGAGCACGGCCGAGTACAGCGCGTTGCCACGGATCGAGCGGCGGATGAAGAACGCACCGCCCTTGCGCAGCAGGGTGCCGACCACCGGCAGGTTCAGGTTGATGCCGGCCACGATGTGCGGCGGCACGATGCCACGGTCGTACAGCAGGTAGGACAGCAGCAGGTAGTCCATGTGGCTGCGGTGGCTGGGCACGTAGACCACTTCGTGACCCGGCGCGGCGGCCTTGAACTTGTCCAGATGGTGCACCAGCACGCCCGCATAGATGCGGTTCCACACGTGGCTGAGCATGAAGCTGGCCGAGCGCACCACCGGGCTGGAATAGTCCGCGGCGATTTCCCAGGCGTAGGCGTGTGCCTTCTTCCAGGCATCGGCCGTCTTCGAATTGTCGCGCTTGGCCTGCGCGGCGATCGCTTCGCGCACCGGTTCGGCGGCCAGCACCTGGTCCACCAGCAGGCGACGGGTCGACAGGTCGGGGCCGATCACCGATTCACGGATGCGGCGGAAATGGGTGCGCAGCACGCGCTGCAGCTTGCGTACCGTGCGTTCCGGCTCCAGGCCTTCGTCGATGATGGAACGCAGCGAGATCGGCGGCGCGAAGCGGACGATGGTGCTGCGGCCATTGAGCAGCACCGCCAGCAGGCGGCGGAAGCGGCCGACCAGCGCCCAGTTTTCCGAGAACAGCACCGCGAACCAGCCGCTCTGCTTGTCCGGCGCGCGGCCGACGAAGATCGACACCGGCACCAGGTGCACGTCCAGGTCATCGCGCACGCGATGTGCCTGCAGGACCTTGGCCAGCGAGTCGGAATGGGTCTTGGCACCGCGCTGCTCGGGGATCAGCGAATTGCTGGAGCTGCGCCGCGACAGCGCCAGGTAGGCGCGCTTGCGGCCGGTCGGGTCACCGGCCAGCGGCACCAGCGGCGACGGCAGGCCGGCCTGGCGGCAGGCCTTGTCCAGGATCAGCGCGTTGGACAGGCCGTAGTCTTCCAGCACGTACATGACCGGGCGGCCATCGTTGTACTGGCCCGGGTCTTCCGGCTCGATCTTCAGCGACAGCCACGGCTCGACCAGGCGGCCCAGCAACCGTGCCCACAGTGGGCGTCGGCCGGCCGGACGCGCGTGCGCGGGCGGCGGTACCGGGTTCGGGCCGGTACCGGTCGAGGGGGACGCCGGCACCGTATCGGCGGGCGTCGACTGGGATTCTTCGCCGGGGAACGGCAGCGGGTTCTGTTTCGACATCGGCGCCATTATGGCTTAGGCGGCGGCGTCGCCGCTTCCCCACCCTCGGCGGGGGCTTCAGCCGGTGACGGCGACGCAGCGGCGCGGGCCGCATCGGCCTTGCGCAGCAGGGCGTCGGTATCGGCCAGAGTGCGGGTCAGGTACCAATGGCCTTCGCGGCGGCTCAGCGGCAGCTGCAGGCTCATCTCGCGACCGGCGAGGTCGTAGCGCAGGCGTACCAGGGCGTTGTCACCTTCCACCGACAGCAGTTCGCCGCGCACGCTGCGCAACGCGTCGTCCACGCCCAGCCCGTAGCTGCCCAGCACCGCCTTGAGGGTGTGGATGAACGGCGCCAGCTGCGCCAGGCTGCCTTCCATGCCCGCGGCCTGCAGGCCGGCTTCGTCGTCGAAACCGACCTTGTTGGCGGCGCCGACCAGCGCGGCGATGGTGCTGCGTGCGCGGGCCCGGTCACTGATCGGGGCACCCTGCGCCCAGCTGGCCAGGGTTTCGACCAGCGCGATGTAATGCGCCTGTTGGCCAGGCGTATAACCCTTCTGGTGGCGCAGGTACTGCACACCGAAGTTGCCCATCGATTGTGCGGCCTGGCGAACGGCGCCGGCCTGTCCGGCCAGCTGGCGATCGAAGCTGCGCTGCAGTTCGGCGCTGGCATTGGGCTTGCGCAGTGCGGCCAGCATCGGCAGCAGCTGGTCACCCAGCGGCAGTTCGGTCAGCGGCCATTGGCTGTGGCCTTCGGTCCAGGCCTGTTGCAGGCGCTGGTACTGGCTGGGCGGTACCGACAGCTTTGCATAGCCGACCAGATCGTCCTCGGCCAGGCGCAGCGCCATGGCCTGCACCGCCGCGACCGGCTCGGCCGCCGGCTTGGCCGGGTCCTGGGCCGATTCACGACACGCCGCCACGGCCAGCAGCAGCATGGCTGCCAGCCCCCATCCACGCGCAGACCTTCCTCGCACTGCCACGCTCATGCACTCGGACTCCCCGGACCGGTCCGCATCTTGCGGCCTGTGACGTGACAGCGGCAAGCCGGGACGTCACGGTTTCCGCTGTTGCTTGTGCAAGTCACTGATGGGAATAAAAAAAGAGCCGGGATCACGGGGATCACAGGCTCTTCAAACCGGCGCAGGGCCGGTGGACAGTGTTGTGGCACATGTCCGGTCCGAGGACCGGATGGCGGCGATCCTACGCTGCCGCTCAAGTTAAGGCAACACTTCACGTAGTTCGGCCTAAATTATTGATTTTATTGATCATCCTGATGCCTGGCATGGAGGCCATGAAATCTACGGCAGGTTTTGCGGCGATTCGGGCACAACCGCTCGGTGGACGGATGCAGAAACGCCATCCCGCGCGGGTCGGGATGGCGTTCGGGCCTGCAGCCTGCGCAACGGAATCTCAGCGCGCAGCCAGCGCCGACGCGATTTCCTGCTGGATGGCCCGCGCCGCGGCCTGCGGATCGGTGGCCAGGCGGATCGGGCGACCAACCACGATGGCATCGGCGCCATCGGCAAAGGCCTGGGCCACGCCAACGGTACGCTTCTGGTCATCGCCGACCGGGCCACCGGGGCGGATGCCCGGGCAGACGATCGAGAACCCGGCGCCGGTAGCGGCGCGGATCGGGCCGGCTTCCTGGCCCGAGGCGATCACGCCATCGATACCGGCCGCCTGCGCGGCCAGCGCGCGTTCGACCACTACGTCCACCGGTTCACGGTCGATGCCCATCTGCGCCAGGTCCGGGCGGCCCATCGAGGTCAGCACGGTCACCGCCAGCAGGCGCATGTCGCTGCTGTTGGCGGCGGCGCAGGCTTCCATCATCGCCGGGTGCCAGCCGTGGATGGTGGCGTAGCTGACCGGCCACTGCGACAGGCGCTTGATCACCGCCGCGGCAGTGGCCGGGATATCGAAGAACTTCAGGTCGACGAACACGCGCTTGTCGCGGCGGGCCAGCTCGTCCAGCACCTGGAAGTACTCGCCCGACGCCAGCAGTTCCATGCCGATCTTGTAGAACGCCACGCTGTCGCCGAGGCGGTCGACCCACTCCAGCGCCTGCGCGCGATCAGGCACGTCCAGCGCGAAGATCAGGCGCTCGTCATCGCGCAGCGGCAGCGGCGCGCGGCTCACGGCGCGTAGTCCAGGGCAGCGCGCTTGGCGTCGTGGCGGGCCTGGCGCGACTGGCTGTAGTCATTGTTGAACTGCGCCGGCTCGAAACCGCCGTAGGTCGGGTTCGGCAGCATCCACCAGCGCTCGCCGAACCAGTCGTGGTACTGCTGCAGCAGGGCGTCACGGCCTTCGTTGGTGTTGGCGGTCACTTCCACGAAGTCGCCCAGCTGGTCGCCGAACTGCATCAGCACGCGGTACTTCTGCCCGGCCAGGCGGCGGCGGCAGTTCTTCTCGCTGCCGGCCTGCTCGCAGCCTTCGACCACGGTGCCCAGGCCCAGGAACACGCTGTCATCGGCCACCGGCAGGCCCTGCTCGCGCAGGTTGGCCAGGGTCGCGTCCTTCAGGTGCACGGCGCGGTTGGAGATGTACAGCAGGGTTACGCCCTTGGCGTTGGCGGCCTTGGCGAAATCGACCACGCCCGGAATGGCCTTGGCCTTCTTTTCGGCCACCCACTGGTCCCAGCTCAGCTCGTCGTATTCCTTGCCGTCGCGCACCAGGCGCGCCTGGTAGGGCGAGTTGTCCAGCACGGTCTCATCCACGTCCAGCACCACGGCCGGCTTCAGGCCCTTGGCCTCGTTGCCGCGTTCCTCCGGCACCAGCGCATCCCAGTGCGCTTCCTTCAGCGCGGCGTCCAGGTGGTCGGCGGCGGCGCGGTAGGTCTGCTCGGTGATTGCCTTGTACTCCTGCGCGCGCTGCATCCACAGCACGGCGTTGAGATTGTCGTTGGCGGTCGCATCAAGCGCGCCATCAGCCTTGGCAGCGGCGGCCGGGGCCTCCGGGGCAGCGGCTTCGGCAGCAGGCGCATCCACGCGCTTGCAGGCGGACAGGCCCAGCGCCGCAGTGGCGAGCAGGGTCAGGGACAGGGAAACGGGACGACGCATGGATTCACCGGCAATCAGATATACCGGCGCATTTTACCGGCAAAGGCGGCCCCGGGACGGCTATGCTTGGCGGTTGACCCGTTGCCCTTCCGGAGGCCGCCATGACCGATTCCGTCCAGACCCCCGACGTCCCCCTGCTCGACGCCGTGCAGGCCCGCCTGCTGGGCTGCCTGGTGGAAAAGGAGGCGACCACGCCGGACACCTATCCACTGACGGTCAATGCCGCCCAGTCGGCTGCCAACCAGAAGACTGCCCGCGAGCCGGTGATGAACATCGATGCCGGCAGCGTGCAGCACGCGCTGCGCCAGCTGGAGGCGTTGGGCCTGGCCCGCCAGCACTTCTCCTCGCGCGCGGACCGCTACGAGCACCGCCTGCAGGCCGCGCTGGACCTGACCCGGCAGCAGACCGTGCTGCTGGCGCTGCTGCTGCTGCGTGGGCCGCAGACGCTGGGCGAACTGATCACGCGCAGCGAGCGCCTGCACCGCTTCGCCGACGCCGATGACGCCCGCCACGCCATCGAACGCCTGCAGCAGCGCGCGCTGCTGGTGGTGCTGCCGCGCGCCAGTGGGCAGCGCGAAGACCGCTACATGCACCTGCTGTGCGGTGAAGTGGACGGTGCGGCGCTGGCGGCCAGGTACGCCAGCAGCGGCGGTGGCAACAGCGATGCAGCCGACCCGGGCCTGGCCGAGCGCGTGGCCCAGCTGGAAGCGGCCGTGGCCGAGCTGCAGGCGCAGCTGGCCGAACTGCGCGGCTGAGGGGGTGGGTGCCGACCGTTGGTCGGCACTGCATCTGAATCGTGCCGACCAACGGTCGGCACCTACCAACATCAGGGGTCAGACCTGCGCCGCACCCGGCGTCGCATACAACCGGCTCGGGCTGTCCACGCCCGGCAGCTGGATCACCCCCCGCTCCTGCATGCCCAACCCCAGCAGGATCTTCCCGGACACCACGTTGTCCAGATCGGTGATGCCATACAGATCCTGCAGGCCCAGCCCAGCGCGCGCATGCGCGAACACTGCCCGCGCCGCCTCACCGGCATAGCCCTGCCCGGCGAATTCCGACAGCACCGCATAGCCGATGTCCGGACCCGGCAGCCCATCACGCCGTACCAGCCCGGCATTGCCCAGCCAGGCACCGTCGGACAACCGCTCGATGGCATACATGCCAAAGCCATTCAACGCATAGCTGTGCAGCACACGCAGCGCGATGTAGTCCCGCGCCTGCTCCTCACTGCGCACATTGCGGTCGCCAATGAAGCGCACGAAGCCCGGATCATTCAACAGCGCCAGCATCGGCGCCGCATCGCGATCAGGCTCGATGGCACGCAGGCGCAGGCGTTCACTCTCGATCGGTTGCACAGGTGGACCTCCAGCCGAAACCCCGATTCTGCCTCAACCCCGGCTGCTGCTTTTGATTTTCTTTGCATTGCCGTGGAAGGAAGCGCCCGGCATCTGTCAGAGGCCGATCGGGGTGGGTTCGCGGGGGTATCTGCGCCATGGATGGCGCGGCTAAGCCCCCAGGGACGGGTTCACGGCGTCCCCCGCGAACCCACCCCGATCAGCCACACTGCGGAACCAACGCGTGCTCCACCACGGAGGGGCGGCGCCGTTGGAGCGCCCTAGTCGAACAACGCCTCGATCGCCGCCAACCCCGCACTCGCCCGTTCCTTCTTGCGCGCCGCATCGGCCACCGGATCAGCGCCATCGCGCTGGATCTCCTCGGCCGGAATCTCCTCGAAGAACCGGCTCGGCTTCAGCCGCACATGCTCGCCGAACTTGCGCGTCAGCTTGCTGTAGCTCATCCACAGCTGGATCTTGGCGCGGGTGATGCCCACGTACAGCAGCCGCCGCTCTTCCTGCAGGTTGCCCTCGTCCAGGCTCACCTGGTGCGGCAGCACGCCGTCCTCGCAGCCAACGATGAACACATACGGGAACTCCAGGCCCTTGGAGGCGTGCATGGTCATCATGCGCACCTGATTGCCACCCTCGTCCTTGTCGCTGCGTGACAGCAGCGCCAGCTGGCCGGCCAGGTCAGCGGCAGTGGCGCCGCGCGGGCCGCCCTCGAACCACTGCGCCAGTTCCTCGATGTTGTTGGCGCGGCGCTGGTAGCTGGCCTCTTCCTTGGCCTGCTGGCGCAGTTCGCTGAGCAGGCCGGATTCCTTGGCGACCTTGCGGATCATGTCGCCCGAGGTGACCTGACGCATCTGCGCGCGCAGGTCGCGCAGGATGTCGGTGAAGCGCGCCAGGCTGTTGGCGGCGCGCGGCGGCAGCTGCTGCAGGGCGCCGATCGCCTCGGCGGCCTGCGCCATCGGCATGTCCTTTTCCTGCGCCAGTTCGGCCAGCCTGGCCAGCGTGCCGGCACCGACGTCACGCTTGGGCGACTGCACCGCCCGCATGAACGCGGTGTCGTCGTCCGGGTTCACCAGCAGCCGCAGCCATGCCAGCGTGTCCTTCACTTCCTGGCGCTCCAGGAACATGGTGCCGCCGGTCAGGTGGTAAGGGATGCGCAGCAGCTGCATCGCCTTTTCCAGCGGCCGTGACTGGAAGTTGCCGCGGAACAGGATGCAGAAATCACTCCACGGCACGTTGCGCGACTGCGCCACGAAGGCGATCTCGGCCGCGACCTTTTCCGCTTCGTGCTCGCTGTTGCGGCATTCCCATACGCGGATGCGTTCACCGTCGGCCTGGTCGCTCCACAGCTTCTTCAGGTGCTCATGCGGGTTGTTGGCGATCAGCGCGTTGGCCGCGCGCAGCACGCGGTTGGAGCAGCGGTAGTTCTGCTCCAGCTTGATGATTTCCAGCGCAGGGTAGTCGCGCCCCATCTGCTGCAGGTTTTCCGGGTTGGCACCGCGCCAGGCGTAGATCGACTGGTCATCGTCACCCACGCAGGTGAAGTTGCCCTTGTCACCGGCCAGCTGCTTGAGCAGGCGGTACTGCGCGTCGTTGGTATCCTGGCATTCGTCCACCAGCAGGTAGCCGATGCGCTCGCGCCAGGCCAGCGCGATCTCCGGATTTTCCTCCAGGATCTGCACCGGCAAACGGATCAGGTCATCGAAGTCGACCGCATTGAAAGCCGTCAGGCGCAGCTGGTAGCGCTCGTAGACGCTGGCCGCTTCCTTCTCGCGGTTGCTGCGCGCGGCGGCCATCGCCTGCTCGGGCGACAGGCCGGCGTTCTTGGCGCGCGACACCAGGTTCTTCATGTCCTCGATGTCGTCGGGCTTGGCCCCGTACATCAGGTCCTTGATCTGCGCAGCGGCATCATCGGCATCGAAGATCGAGAAGCCACGCTTCAGGCCCACGGCCGCGTGTTCGATCTGCAGGAACTTCAGGCCCAGCGCATGGAAAGTGCAGATGGTCACCTCGTCGGCGTCCTGCTCGCGCAGGCGCTTGGCCACACGCTCGCGCATTTCCTTGGCCGACTTGTTGGTGAAGGTGATCGCTGCGATGCGGCGCGCCGGATAGCGGCCGCTGCCGATCAGGTGGGCGATCTTTTCCACGATCACGCGCGTCTTGCCGCTGCCCGCGCCGGCGAGCACCAGCAACGGACCTTCGATGTGCAGGACGGCGGCGGCTTGAGGGGGATTGAGACCGTGCATGGGAATGGGATTGTAGCGGGGCCGCAGCGGGCGGACCTGACTTGCATGCACACCGTTCCTAAGCTATTGATTCGCCACCGGAGCACTGGAGCCAGGTGCATGCGCCCGACCGCCTTTGCCGCCCTGCTGGGCACCCTGCTGTTGCTGCTGGCGCCGTTGGCTGCCCGCAGTGCGGACTGCGCGCCCGATGCTGGCGCATCGTTGCGGTCGGCGCTGATGACCCCGGGCTTCCTGCAGGCTCATCCTGACCTGCACTGGCGCGAGCTGGGCCTGCAGTCGTGGCGCCAGGGCCGGCCCGATCATGCGCTGGTGCGTTTCAAGCGGGCGGCCGCGCACGCCGACAAGCTGTCGCAGTCGCTGGTCGCGCGCATGTACCAGGAAGGCACGGGTACCGCCCCTGATCCGGTGCTGGCCTACATCTGGATGGACCTGGCCGCCGAACGCGGCTACCGCGACCTGCTGCTGGAGCGCGAGCGCTACTGGAACCGCCTGGATGCCGCGCAGCGGCAACGGGTGCTCGCCGAAGGAACGGCGCTGTATGCGGCCTACGGCGATGCCACGGCCAAGCCGCGCATGGAGGCTGCCATGCGCGTGGACCGCAGCCGCATGACCGGCAGCCGTACCGGCTGGGTCAGCTCGATGCTGCAGGTGGAGCTGTCCGACGGCCCCGAAGCCGGCTGGCCGACCCGCGGCGATGACTATTATCGGGATGCGTACTGGGACCCTGCAGCGTACTGGTGCATGCAGGACCGCATCTGGGAACAGGAGTTCCGCGGCCGCAGCGTCGAGGTCGGCCCACTCAGCCCCGTGGGAGGCGCGGGGCGCTGACGTTCGTATTCCATGGTCATTGCCAGGAGGGCGATCAAGTATGAAAGCGAAGCACGCTCCACGCTTCTGCCTGCTGCTGGGCCTGTCGATGGCCGCTGCCGTGACCGCCAGGGAATGCCCGGTGGAGGCCCCGCGGCAGATCCCGCCTACCGTCCTGACCGGAGGCTTCTTCGATGCCCATCCGGACCTGTTCTGGCGCAGCATCGTGACGCCGGGCAGCATCGTCTACGACAACGACTACTGGCGCGCCGCCGACTACTGGTGCCTGCAGGACAACTACTGGCGCCCCGCGCTGACCCCCAGCGTCGAGATAGGACGGCCGGACGCGGTCCGCGACGACAAGGCGGTGGACGACTAGAATTGGCCGATGGCCAAGCTCTATTTCTACTATTCGGCGATGAACGCCGGCAAGACCACGACCCTGCTGCAGAGCGCGCACAACTACCGCGAACGCGGCATGCGGGTGGCGATCCTGACCCCGCGCCTGGATGATCGTGCCGGCGCCGGCGTGGTGGCCTCGCGTATCGGCCTGCGTGCGGACGGCATGGCCTTCGACCGTGACACCGACCTGCAGCACTGGGTCGAACAGGACCTGGCCGCCAACGGCCCGATGGGCTGCGTGCTGGTGGATGAAGCGCAGTTCCTCACGCGCGCCCAGGTCTGGCAGCTCAGCGAGGTGGTCGACCAGCTGCGCATTCCGGTGCTGTGCTACGGCCTGCGCACCGATTTCCGCGGCGAGCTGTTCGAGGGCAGCCAGTACCTGCTGGCCTGGGCCGACGAGATGCAGGAGATCAAGACCATCTGCCACAGCGGGAAGAAGGCGACGATGACCGTGCGCGTGGACGAGCATGGCCATGCGGTGAAGGATGGCCCGCAGGTGGAGATCGGTGGCAACGACCGCTACGTGTCGGTCAGCCGTGCCGAGTTCAAGAAGATCACCCGCGGTGAGGGGCGGATCGATCCGGCGCAGGCGCCCCTGCCGCTGTAAGGGGGGGGTCTTGTGCAGGGCTTGCAGCCCTGCACCCGCGGTAGTGCCGGCCGCTGGCCGGCAACAGCAACAGCAACAGCAAGAGCTGGCATTGCGTGTGATGGCGGGGCGGTGTCGGACTGCGGGGACGCTGCAAGTACGTCCTTGTAAGCTTGGCAGCCGCATCCATGCGGCTGACACCCCGCACTCCGACACCGCCCCACCTCTGACAGAATCCCGCAGCTGTTGGTGGGTGCCGACCGTTGGTCGGCACATCTGTCAGATATCGAAATTCATCTATCGAAATTCATCTGGGGTCAGAGCCCGTTGCGCAGCAACGGGATCCGACCCCGTGCTCCGACAGATCGCGGAGGTCTGTCGAAGGCGGGGTGGGTCCGGTGGCGGGAGTGTCCGCGGCATGGATGCCGCGGCCAAGCCCCCATGGACGGGTTTACGGCGTCTCCCGCCACCGGACCCACCCCGCCTCCCCACAGGAAACCAGCTTCTGCCGTTGCTTCGGCTCTGGCCTCTGCAGGTGCAGGGCTGCAAGCCCTGCAATCCCAAACCACTCAGTACAGCGTGCGCTCCGGCGCACCCGCCGGCGGCGGGGTGTACTGGTACAGCCAGGTCTCGGTCAGGGTCTTGCCGCCACTGCGCAGGAACAGGCGGATGTCGATCTGCTCGGTACTGCCCTCCGGCGGCACCAGGTCGAACATCGCGCGGTAGCCGTTGATCTCGCGCAGCGGACGCGCCGACACGATCTCGACCCGGCCGCGGCTGGCTTCCACCACCGCCTCGACCTCGCCCTTGTCGATCAGCCTGGCCAGCTCGCCACCTTCGAAGTCCACCGCGAAGCGCCAGCTGAAGTACTCGCGCTTCTTGCCGACCACGCCACCCAGGCCGGTGCGGCTGGCCACGCAGTGCGCCAGCGGCGGCCGTGCCGGCGGTTCGGCACCCCAGTACAGGCGGTAGCCGACCAGCAGTTCCTGGCCCGGCTGCGGTTTTTCCTTCGGGTTCCAGAACGCCACGATGTTGTCGAAGGTTTCATCCACGGTGGGGATCTCCACCAGCTGCACCGAGCCCTCGCCCCATTCGCCCTTCGGCTCCACCCACAGGCACGGGCGCTTCTCGTAGAACACGCCGTCGTCCTGGTAATGGTCGAAGTTGCGGTCGCGCTGCAGCAGGCCGAAGCCGCGGGGGTTGCGGTCCACGAACATGTTGAAGCGCAGGTTGCGCGGGTTCAGCAGCGGCCTCCAGATCCATTCGCCGGCACCGGTCCACAGCGACAGGCCGTCGGTGTCGTGGATCTCCGGGCGCCAGTCCCAGGCCATGCGGCGGTCGTTCTCGCCCACCTGGTACATGCTGGTGCACGGGGCGATGCCCAACCGCTCGATCGCCTTGCGCGGGTACAGCGCGCTGTCGATGTCCATCAGCAGCACGTCGCCATTGGTGATCGCGAAGCGATAGGCGCCGGCCACGCTGGGCGAATCCAGCAGGCCGTAGACCACGATCGTGTCCGAATCAGCCGAGGGTTGTTCCAGGTAATAGGCGATGAAGTCCGGGAATTCCTCCGGCTTGCCCATGCCGGTATCGATTGCCAGGCCACGCGCGGACTGGCCGTACTGGCCTTCCTTGCCGACCGCGCGGAAGTAGCTGGCGCCGAGGAAGGCGGCGAAATCGCGATCGGTGTCCTTGCGGGTGTTCAGGCGGAAACCGGCGAAGCCGAGATCGGCCGGCAGCTCGCCGTCCTTGATGCCGCTCTTGCCGTAGTTGAAGGCCGCGCCGTCATAGGCCAGCTCCTGCGCCTTGCCGTCGACCACGTCGAACATGCGCACCGGCGAATGGAAGTACAGGCCCAGGTGGAAGAACTTGGCCTGGAACTTGCCCGGCTGGTCGGCCCACAGCGCATGGTCCTGGCGGTAACCGATCGACTGGTACTGGTCCCAGTCCAGCCCTTCCAGGCGGCCCGGCAGCACCCGCTTGTGGCTCTTGTAGGGCGCCTGTGCCAGCGCGCGCGCCTGGCCCTTCAGGGTGGCGAAGTCGAACGGCTGCGGTTGGCCGAGGCGGCGCAGGCCCATCTGGCCGCTCCTGCTGGCCGCGCACGCGGGCAGGGACGGCAGGCCGAATGCAGCCAGGGCGAGGGAGGCATTGCGGATGAAGTCGCGTCGTTGCATGCAGGCGCGTCAGGCACAGAGGGGAAGGTCGGCCATCATAGGCAGACAAACGTTAACGGGCAGCGGAGACGTGCCCTGCCCGTTCAGCTGCCGCTGGCCACCTGCCTCAGCGCTGGCAGTGGCTGCACCAGACGCTGGCGCGCTGGCCGATGGTGGCGTGCTTCAACGCGCGGCCACAGTTCGGGCAGGGCAGCCCGTCACGGCCGTACACCAGCAGTTCCTGCTCGAAGTAGCCCGGCGCGCCATCGGGGCTGATGAAGTCACGCAGGGTGGTGCCACCACGGGTGATGGCGTAGCCGAGGATCTCCTTCACCGCATCGGCCAGCCGCTGGTAGCGCTCGCGCGAGATCTTCCCGGCCTCGCGCAGCGGGCTGATGCCGGCCTTGAACAGGCTCTCGGCGGCGTAGATGTTGCCCACGCCCACCACCACCGCCTGGTCCATCAGGAAGGTCTTCACCGGCGCGCTGCGGCCACGGCTGCGGGCGAACAGGTAGTCCCCCTCGAAGGCATCGTCCAGCGGCTCCGGGCCCAGCCCCTGCAGCAGCGGGTGGACTTCGCCGGCCGGCTGCCACAGCAGGCTGCCGAAGCGGCGCGGGTCGTTGAAGCGCAGCAGGCGGCCGTTGTCCAGGCTGATATCCACATGGTCGTGCGCGCGCAGCGGGGTGTCGCCGGGCAGCACGCGCAGGCTGCCGGACATGCCCAGGTGCAGCACGGCGCTGCCGATGGCGGTGTCCAGCAGCAGGTACTTGGCGCGACGGCGGATGTCCTCGATGCGCTGCCCCGGCAGCAGCTCGGCCACTTCCGGCGGAATCGGCCAGCGCAGGTCGGCGCGGCGCAGGATCACGCCATGCACGCGGCGGCCCTGCAGGTGCGGCGCCAGGCCGCGGCGGGTGGTTTCGACTTCGGGCAGTTCAGGCATGAACCGATTCTACGCCCGCTCAGCGTGGCGGCGCCGCCAGTTCACGGGCATCCAGGACGCCATCACCGTTGGCATCCTGCTTGTGGAAGCGCTGCACGATCACCTGCCGCTGCTGCTCGCGGCGGATCGCCCTGCCCTTGCCACCGGGCAGCTCCTCGGCGCTCAGCACGCCATCGCCATTGCGGTCCATGCGGTCGAAGGCATACAGCATCCACTGCACGTACTCGGCCTCGCTGACCTTGCCGTCGCCATCGCTGTCCATCCGCTGCAGGTAGCTGGTGGTATCGGTGACCTGGGCCAGCGCCGCACCCGGCAGCAGCACCGCCAGCAGAACGCCGTACCCTGCCCTCACGCGCCCACCAGGCTGTAGCCCTTCAATCGCGCAGCGTAGGCCTGCAGCGCCGCGATTCCGCTTTCCTCAGCCTCGCGGCACCAGGCCTGCAGCTGGTGCAGGCGCTCGGCGGCGTCGTGGCCTCGGGCTTCCAGCAACGCGGCCAATCGCGCGCGGTACTCGACCAGGGTGCGGATGCGCGGGCGCTGTGCCACCCATGCGCTGAGCTGGGCACGACTGTCCGGCTTCAGCCAGCGGCCATCGTTGACCAGGCCACGGCGCAGCCGGCGCGGCAGCAGGCGCCGCAGCTTGGCCCCAGCGTGGGCGGCTTCCTCGCGCAGGGCCGGCATGAACACGTTGCGCTGGTAGTCGGTCATCGCCTGGAAGCGGTGCGAGAGCAGCGCCTTCAGGGTCTCGGCATCGGGCACGGCGATGTTCGGGCGTACGTCCATGGCCGGTGCAACGCGAAGCACCTTGGCCAGGCGCAGCGCCTGCAGCAGGCGGATCGCACTCCAGCCGATGTCGAATTCCCAGCGCCGCATCGCAAAGCGCGCCGAACTGGGGAAGGCATGATGGTTGTTGTGCAGCTCCTCACCACCGATCCAGAACCCCCACGGCGTCAGGTTCGTGGAGGTATCGGCCGATTCGTAGTTGCGGTAGCCCCACCAGTGGCCCAGGCCATTGACCACGCCCGCGGCCCAGAACGGGATCCACGCCATCTGGATCGCCCACAGGGCCACGCCGGGCAGGCCGAACAGCACGCTGTTGATCGCCAGCAGCAGCACCGGGCCCAGCGTGGCGTGCGGGGTATACAGGTGGCGCTCGATCGCATCATCCGGGGTGCCGCGCCCGTACTGCTCGATGTCCGCGCGCATGCCGCGTGCCTCCCGGTACAGCTCCACGCCATGCCAGAACACCGTGCCGATGCCGCGGGTGACCGGGCTGTGCGGGTCGTCCTCGGTCTCCACCTTGGCGTGGTGCTTGCGGTGGATGGCCACCCACTCGCGGGTGATCATCGAGGTGGTCAGCCACAGCCAGAAACGGAACACGTGGGCCAGCGCCGGGTGGAAATCGACGCCGCGATGGGCCTGGCTGCGGTGCAGGTACAGGGTCACCGAGAAGATGGTGATCTGGGTGAAGACCAGCAGCACGCCCAGCATGGCCCACCAGCCGAGGCCGAGCACACCACCGGTCAACAGGGACATCAGGGCATCGGGCATGGCGGCTCTCCGTATCGACGCGGGGATGGCAGACATCATGGGCGCTTGCGTTGCAAACTGCATCCCTGCGGCGGTGATTGCCACCGTCATCCGTGGCACCGTTCACAGTTGGGGACCTGAGTTGTCGAGCCTTGATCCACGCGCCAGCACCATGACCGCCGCCCCGCCCCTAGCGGAGCTGCCCCCCTTGATCGAACTGGACCGCGCCACCGTGGTGCGCGGCCAGGTGAAGGTGCTGCACGGGCTCAGCCTGCGCATTGCGCAGGGCCAGCACACCGCCCTGCTCGGCCCCAACGGCTGCGGCAAGTCGACCTTCATCAAGCTGATCACCCGCGAACTGTATCCCCTTGCACAGGGAGACGGCTCGGTGGCGGTGAAGGTGCTGGGCCAGAACCGCTGGCAGGTGGACCGGCTGCGTTCGCAGCTGGGCATCGTCACCGGCGACCTCAGCAGCAACCTGGCCGACATGCCCGGGCTGACCGTGGAACAGGCGGTGCTGTCCGGCTTCTTCGCCAGCTACGTGGTGCCGGCCTTCCGCGAAGTGACCGCCGACATGCGCACGCGCGTCGGCGAGACACTGGCGATGACCGGCGCCCTGTCCCTGCGCGAACGCGCCTATGCCGAGCTGTCGGCCGGCGAGACCCGCCGCGTGCTGATCGCCCGCGCGCTGGTCAATCGGCCGCAGGCACTGCTGCTGGACGAACCCTCCACCGGGCTGGACCTGGTCGCCCGCGAGCAGCTGGTGGCGACCATGCGGGTGCTCGCCCAACAGGGCATCACCCTGGTGCTGGTGACCCACCACATCGAAGAGATCATTCCCGAGATCGAACGCGTGGTGCTGCTGCGCGACGGCCGTGTGCTGGCTGATGGCACCCGCGCCGAACTGCTGCGCAGCGCGCCGCTGTCGGCGGTGTTCGGTGGCCCGATCACCGTGTGCGAGCAGGAAGGCCGGCTGACCGCGTACGCGGGGTGAGGCGGAGCCCTCGGGGGAAACAAGGAGCCTGGAAACCGACAGGCCTGGGAGACCGACTCTACCCCGTCGTGGTGTCATTCCCGTCGTGATGTCATTCCCGCCGTCACGCCATTCCCGTCGCGATGCCATTCCGTCGCCATGCCGGTGCAGCGGGCCGGATGTTCCGGCCCGCCACCGCCTTGCTCAGAACCTCAACGCCAGCGCGCGTGACTCGATCGGTGCCATCCGGCTCTGATCCTGCAGCTGCAGGTCGCGCAGCTCATACGGCGCACCGAAACCGGCCGGCAATGCGGCCTGGTCGAACGGCAGCACCAGCTGGCCACGCCCCGGACCATCGAACCACGCGGCCGCATGCGCCTGCGCGACCGGCTTCAGCTGGCCATCGCGGCCGGTGGCATACAGCGTGCCACGCGCCTCGTAGCGGCCAGCGGCGGCTACCTGCAATGGCAGTGCGACCTGTCGACTGGCCGGGTCCGGCGCCGCCTGGCCACTGAAGCGCGCGGTCGGACGCGCCACCGCGAAGGCGACCTTGCCATCGCGCAACACACCATCGGCCTGGGCGAACACCTGCAGCTCCCACAACCCCTGCGCGTTGCCGACATCAGCCGGAATCCGCACCTGCGCACGCAGGGCACCATCGGTGGTGCGCAGCAGGCGCTGCGGCCAGCTGCGGCCGTCCGGCGCAACCAGCAACGCTTCACCGCCCAGGCTGCTGCGGCGTGAGGCCAGCGTTGCGGGAGTAGCGCCGTCTTCCAGCAGGCGCGCCTGCAGCTGCAGGTTGCCACCGGCCAGCACCTGCCCTTGGTTGGCCTGCACCTCCAGCCGCAGCGGACTGTTCGGCTCCAGTACCTGCACCACGTAGCGGCCCTGTGCCTGCGCGCTCTGCAGCGTGTACGCACCGGCCGCACTGGTCGCGCCGGTACGCAGCATGCTGCTGCCATCACTCACCGGCATACCGGCCTCCTGCAGCGCGCGCGCGTCGACACTGCGGGCCACGCTGCTGCGGCCTGCCGGGTCGCGCACCTGCAGCGAGTTGGCCGGCACTGCACGCGCGCCTTCTGCCGGGCTCAGCTGGATCACCGCATCGGCGGCCGTCAGCGGTAGATCGAGGCCGCGCTGCAGTTGCGTGCCATCGACCTGCTGCCAGTAGCTGCGGCTGACCGAGGCATACGGAGTCGCCGCCTGCAACGATTGCGCCGGGTCCAAGGCCCAGGCGAAGGACAGCGGTGCGCGTTCGCTGTCATCGGCCGGCAACGGCGCGGCAACCAGCGCCGCGGGCACCTGGTCGCCTGCGCGGGCGGCCTGCAGCGGCTGCGCGGCCTGCGCTGCGGAAAGGGACAGTGCTGCCAGCACGGCGCCGGCCAGCAGGGTGGATTGAATCGTCATGGTCGTCTCCCTCACTGGGTCAGGTCGTTGCGCAGCAGGGTGCCGAGGCCGAAGCACTCGCGGCGGCTCTGGTTGTGGCTGAGCGGTTCTGCGCCCTGGGTACGCGCCTTGTCGGTGAACCAGGTGGTGCCGGCGGCCTTCTGGCTGCTGCACTCCAGGAAGCCATCGGAGCAGGACGACAGCCAGTTCTGGGTGAACTCCAGGCCGACGTTGGCGGCATAGCCGCCGCAGTAACTGTTGCTGTCCCACACCGCCGATTCCACGTCGCTACCGACCACCGCGCGGAACGGCTTGGGCAGCGCTGGGCGACCGGCCGTGCCATACAGGTTCTGCGCGTTGTAGGTGGCCATGCTCGCCACCTGCTGCTGGCGCACCGCGTCGTTCTTGTAGCCCAGCAGCCAGCCCAGCGAGGTTTCAAAGGTGTTGCCGTTGAGTACCGCATCGGCCAACGGCGTACCCGCCGAGGAAGGTGCCAGCGCGGTGACCTTGCGCACCGTGCGGATGATCTTCGGATAGCGGCTGTCGTAGGTCGGGTTGGACAGGATCCAGCGCACCACATTGCCGCCGTTGGAATGGGTGATCACCACCAGCTGGGTGATGCCACGGCTGTCGATGAAGCTGGTCAGCTGGTTGGCCAGGCAACCGGCAGCTTCGGGCTTCCACATGTACTGGGTGAAGTCACAGTTGATGACCACGTAGTTGCTGCTGTTCGGCAGGCCCTGGCGCACGGTGTCGATGATCGCCGGCTGCCAGTAGTCCTGGGTGGCGTTGGTCTGCGCGCCGGTGCCATGCACGAAGGCCACGCCGACCACGTCGGCGGCCTGCGCCGGCGCTGTTGCAAGCCCGAGGAGCAGGGCCAGGACGGTACTTCCTGTTGCGGTGCTGCGCATCGCTTCTCTCCCTCTGTCTTCGGATCCCCCCCGACCCGGCTGGAACTGGACGGCCCTGGCGCTTGCCGTTGTGCCGATGCTCGCGGTGCAGCGGCGTGAAAGTCCGTGCGCTGCGCCCGGAATCAGGAGACTGACGTCAAACGATGACGCTTTTCATATCGCGACAATGACCATGCCGGGTCTGGCCGTATGACCGATGGCCACTGCAGTGTCGTATGGGGGCTGCGATCATGGCGCGTTGTTTTCTCTCCCGGAGCCTGTCCATGTCGCTGATTTCCCACCCTGCCCGCCCGCTGCTCGGCCTTGCCGTCGTCGCGGCCCTGGCCGGTTGTGCCGCCACCGCCACCAAGCCGACCGCCGTCGAAGCCAACATCACCACCAAGGCGGTGGGCTATCTGGACAAGAGCGCGGTTCCGGCCAGCCTCGACCTGGTACCGGCACCACCGGTGGCCGGTTCGGCCGCGCTCGCCCTGGACGAGCAGGTCAGCCGTGAAGCCCGCGCGCTGCGTGGCAGCCCGCGCTTCGCCCAGGCCGGTGTCGATGCGGAACTCGGTTTCCCCGAAGGCGCCAACCACTTCTCCTGCGCCGCCGACATCGACGTCGATGCGGTGAAGACCCCGGCGCTGTATCGCCTGCTGGAGCGCAGCCGGATCGACGCCAGTGCGGCGACCAAGGCGGCCAAGAACCACTACCAGCGCCCGCGCCCGTTCATGGTCAATGGTGAACCGACCTGCTCGCCGAAGGACGAGGAAGGCCTGCGCAAGAACGGTTCCTACCCGTCCGGCCACACCTCGATCGGTTGGGCCTGGGCACTGATCCTGTCCGAGATCGCGCCGGACCGCGCCGATGCCATCCAGGCCCGTGGCCGCAACTACGGCGAGAGCCGCCTGGTCTGCAACGTGCACTGGCAGAGCGACATCCTCGAAGGCCGCTTCATGGGCGCCGCCGCGGTGGCCCGCCTGCACGACAACGCTGCATTCAACAAGGACCTGCTGGCCGCACGCAAGGAAATCGCGGCCGCACGCAAGGCCGGCCTGCACTCCAGCCGCGATTGCACTACCGAGAACGCGGTGCTGAAGGTGCGCCCGCAGAGCGCGCTGTAAGCGCGCGCCGGATCACTCGTTGCCGGCCAGCGGCCGGCACTACAATGGGCGTAAGGAAAAAGGGCCGGCATTGCGCCGGCCCTTTTTCATTGCATCAACGCAGCCACCGCATCAGAACTTCGCGGTGAACTCCACGCCCCAGGTACGCGGCTCGTTGAGGAAGCCGGTCAGGTTGTTGAAGTCGATCGCGCCGACCACGCGGGTCTGGTTGGTCAGGTTGCGGCCGAACACGGCCACGTCGTACTGGCCGTAATCCCAGTTGTAGCCCAGGCGCAGGCCGCCTTCCAGCGAACTACGGCCGCGGAATTCCGGCGACTCGTAGATGAAGAAGTTCACCGCACTGCGGTAGGCCCAATCGGTGTAGGCGTACAGCTCGCTGCCATCGCTGAGCGGGAAGCCCACGCGCAGGGTCGCGTTGTGGATCCACTTCGGCGCCTGCGGCAGCGGGTTGCCGTTCACCAGCGCATAGGTCTGGCCGTTGATCACCGTGGTCGGGTCGTTGATGGTGCAGCCACCGCCGCAGATCGCCACCGCCAGATCCTTGTCCTTGATCTCGGTGTCGTTGTAGCTGCTGCCGAAGGTCAGCAGGACGTTGTCGGCCAGGTAGGCTTCCAGGTCCAGTTCCACGCCCTGGCCGATGGTCTTGTCGGCGTTGAGCAGGGTGGCGGTGTTGTTGCTGCCACCCACCGCGATCAGCTGCTGGCCATCGACGTTGTAGCGGAACACGCTCAGGCCCAGGCGCGCGCGGCGCTCGAACAGGTCGGCCTTGATGCCGGCTTCATACGAGAGGACCTTCTCCGAGTCGGCCTGCGACAGGCCCGGCGCGAAGGCTAGGCGGCCCTGGATCGACGGTGCGCGGAAACCCTTGGCCACGCGGGCGTAGGCGTTGATGTCGTCGGTCAGCTTGTAGACGCCGCTGACATCCCAGCTGACGTCGTTGACGTCGGTGTTGGCCAGGTACGGGCCGCTGACCGGGGTGCCGAACGGAACGGCCTGCAGCACGCTGGCGCTGAAGTCCTTCTTGTCCTGGGTGTAGCGCACGCCGGCGCGCAGCTTGAAGCGATCGGTGACATCGAAGTCGCCCGAAGCGAACACCGCCCACGCCTTGTTGCGCTGGTTCTGCACCACGTGGCCGGTCTGTGGATTGCCCGGGGTCAGCGAGTCGTAGTTGAAGTTGTTGATGGTCACGTCTTCATCGAAGTAGAAGACGCCGGCCTGCCAGTCGAAGCGGCCCCACTCGTTGGACTCGATCCGCACTTCCTGCGTCCACTGGCGGTGGTGCGGCAGGCCGTCGGCCGACTCCGACGAGAATGGAATCAGGCCCGGGCCGTAGTTGCCGGCACCGAGGAAGGCCGCACCGTAGCCGCCGTCGATGTCGCCACGGTTGAGCGATTCGGCGGTCTCGTAGCCGGTGATCGAATGCAACGTCACCGAGCCGAGGTTCCACTGCAGGCGCGCGCTGCCGCCCCAGGTTTCCAGGTCGGAGAAGTTGACGCCGTCGTTGGCCACCTTGTCGCGGTCGAAGTTCTCGACCAGCGAATTGCCACCCTTCTGGATGATGTTGGCGCGGAACAGGCGGGCGGTGCCGTTGAGCTTGCGCTTGTGCAGGTTGAACAGCGCTTCGAAGTCGTCGCCTTCGTACAGGAACTGCACGCGGCCGGCGGCTTCGTCATAGCCTTCGAAACCACTGTTGGGGGCACCGGCGCGGGTGTTGTCGACCCAGTCATCGCGGCGCTGGTAGATCGCCGAGACACGTGCCGACCAGCGGTCGGTCAGCGGGCCGCCGTAGGCGCCCTGCACGTTCCAGCTGTTGTAGCTGCCGTAGCCCACGCGCACGTAGCCGTCGGCATCCTGCGACGGTCGCGCCGAATCGAACTTGACCACGCCGGCCGGGGTGTTGCGGCCGAACAGCGTGCCCTGCGGGCCACGCAGCACTTCCACGTTGGCCAGGTCGAACAGCGGGAAGCCCTTCAGCAGCGGGCTTTCCTGCACCACGTCGTCATACACCAGCGACACCGGCTGCGAAGCATTGAGGTCGAAATCGGTGTTGCCCAGGCCGCGGATGTAGAAGCGCGGGAAGGCACGGCCGTAGGACGACTCGATGTTGAGGCTGGGCACGCGCGCGGCCAGGAAGCGGATGTCATCGCCGGCCGAGCCGAGCACATCCAGCTTCTCGCCCTGGATCGCGCTCAGTGCGACCGGTACGTCCTTGGCGTTCTCGACGCGGCGCTGCGCGGTCACCTGCAGGGCATCGAGGGCAACCGGATCCTTGGCGGCGGGGGTTTCCTGAGCGGCTGCTACCAGCGGCAGCAGGGCGGAAAGAGCGGCAACGAGGGGGCGCGCGACCGGAAGGCGGCCACGGGAAGTACGGGTCGGGGACATGGCGGTAGGCTGTGTTTGGAGGGGTGGTAAAACGGCGCTACCAGATAATTGTTGCAATACAGCACCTACGCCGCAAATGCCCGCCGTTCATGGCCCCGTCGCCGGCGCCCCGGGCGCTCGCTAGACTCGGGGTTTCCAACGCGACGGACCCGCCGCCATGACCCAGTGGTACTTCCATGCCTCCGCCCAGGCCGAGCGCATCGGCCCGCTTGATGACGAGGCCGCGCGCCGCTACGCGCAGGCCAATCCGCGCGCGCTGGCCTGGTGCCAGGGCATGAGCGGGTGGACACCGATCGCCGAGGTGGCCGAGCTGCAGGCGGTGGCCCCGGGCATGCCCAACACCCCACCGCCGGTCCCCGTCGGCGCCAGCGGCCGCGCCGACGACATCGAGTTCCGCATCGTCGGCCATGAAATGCAGTTCGTGGAGATCGAGCTCGACCCCGGCGAGAGCGCCATCGCCGAGGCCGGCGCATTGATGTTCAAGGACGCCACGGTACAGATGGACACGGTGTTCGGCGCCGCCAACGGCGACCAGGGCGGCGGCTTCATGGGCAAGGTGATGGCCGCCGGCAAGCGCGTGCTGACCGGCGAGAGCCTGTTCGCCACCGTCTACACGCAGAGCGGGCACGGCAAGGGCAAGGTCGCCTTCGCCGCGCCCTACCCGGGCACGGTGCTGGCGATGAAACTGGACCAGCACGGCGGCCGCCTGATCTGCCAGAAGGACAGCTTCCTGGCCGGTGCGCGCGGCGTGCAGATCGGCGTGCAGTTCCAGCGCAAGATCATGACCGGCCTGTTCGGTGGTGAGGGTTTCATCATGCAGAAGCTGGAAGGCGACGGCTGGGTGTTCATCCACGCCGGCGGCTGTGTGGTGGAACGCGAGCTGGCTGCCGGCGAGCGCCTGGACGTGGATACCGGCTGCGTGGTGGCCTACCACCCGACCGTGGACATGGACGTGCGCCGTGTTGCGGGCATCAAGAGCATGCTGTTCGGCGGCGAGGGCGTGTTCCTGGCCACGCTGACCGGCCCAGGCAAGGTCTGGCTGCAGTCGCTGCCGTTCTCGCGCCTGGCTGGCCGCATGTGGATGGCCGCGCCGCAGGGCGGTGGCCAGAACCGCGGCGAGGGTTCGGTATTGGGCGGCCTGGGCCGGATGCTGGACGGCGACAACCGCTTCTGACCGCCTCCGGTCGTGCCGGCCGCTGGCCGGCAGCCCCATGGACCTTGGCACGCATCCCGGTAGTGCCGGCCGCTGGCCGGCAACCCCATGGACCTTGGAGCGCATCCCGGTAGTGCCGGCCGCTGGCCGGCAACCCCATGGACCTTGGCGCG